>CAJTNI010000005.1:0-72999 GCA_910577945.1 uncultured Christensenella sp.
AGACGGCTTGTCAAGTTATATGTGAAAGCCTGCGGCTTAACCGTAGAATTGCATATAAAACTGACTCGCTAGAGTGTAGGAGAGGTAAGCGGAATTCCTAGTGGAGCGGTGGAATGCGTAGATATTAGGAGGAACACCCGAGGCGAAGGCGGCTTACTGGACTATAACTGACGTTGAGGCTCGAAAGCGTGGGTAGCAAACAGGATTAGATATCCTGGTAGTCCACGCCCTAAACGATGGATACTAGACGAGGGCAGCTTGCCTGTCCGTGTCGTAGCTAACGCATTAAGTATCCCGCCTGTGGAGTACGGCCGCAAGGTTAAAACATAAAGAAATTGACGGGTCCCCGCACAAGCAGCGGAGCATGTGGTTTAATTCGAGGCAACGCGAAGAACCTTACCAAGACTTGACATTGCGTGACAGCCTGTGAAAGCAGGTCTCCCTTCGGGGCACAAAAACAGATGGTGCATGGTCGTCGTCAGCTCGTGCCGTGAGGTGTTCGGTTAAGTCCGTCAACGAGCGCAACCCTTATTTCCAGTTACCAATATTAAGTTAGGGACTCTGGAAAGACTGCCGCGGATAACGCGGAGGAAGGTGGGGATGATGTCAGATCATCATGCCTCTTACGTCTTGGGCTACACACGTGCTACAATGGGCGCTACAAAGAGCTGCAAAGCCGTAAGGCCGAGCCAATCTCAAAAAAGCGCTCTCAGTTCGGATTGTGGGCTGAAACCCGCCCACATGAAGTTGGAGTTGCTAGTAATCCCGGATCAGCACGCCGGGGTGAATGCGTTCCCGGGGATTGTACACACCGCCCGTCAAGCCATGGGAGTTGGGGGTACTCGAAGTCGGTCACGCCAACCCGCAAGGGAAGCGTCCGCCTAAGGTAAAACCAATGACTGGGGTTAAGTCGTAACAAGGTAGCCCTACGAGAACGTGGGGCTGGATCACCTCCTTTAAGGTCCTACAATTAGAGTAGGCAAATTAGTTCTCAATCGATTAATTCACTGAATCTTTTCACTGCAAGTGTTGAATGTAAGAACCTCGTTTTTGAAACGGGGTTTTTTGTTTTGTAAAATTTGTTAAAGCGCGATTGCGCGTTTATAGCAAGCGTAGATTTGTCGCTGCCGACAGCTTATACTCGCCGCGTCGCAGGTGCGAGATAAGTTAAACGTTATGAACGACCGCGAGCGCGGCGCACTGCGGCAGGGTAGCGACGGACGCATTTCCGACACGGTTTATCGTATCGGCTATATAATTCGCATTGCGCATTCACAAGCTACCGTAAGCTTGTATTTGCTACGCCGCGTGGGCTATGTTTAGTAATGGTTTTGTATACGCATGTTAGGCGATATGCGCAGCGTTACGCCGTGCGTAATTTCGATAAGAACAAATATATTCGGTGGAAATACTTTGAGCATTTGTCGTCAAGATAATTTGCATATATTTATGCGCAACGTGCGACTGACGATAGCTCGCGTGCTTTGCGTCGTCGCTGCTATAATGTGCGCGTTGCAGACGGCGTCGGCTCGGGGATGTAATACGGTTTGTCGCAAACCCGTTTCCGCAACGAAAAAATCCTCGACTAATAGTCGGGGAAATTTTCTGTTCGTCGTATAGACGAGATATATTTGCAAGGACTGTTGATTGCGAAATCGTGTTTGATTTATTCGCGCTCGGTTGCCTTACAATTATATATTGTGCAGTTTTGCGCGAGCTATGCGCGAATTTGAAAATTTATCGAGAATTTTTGCCGCGCTATTCGAAGCAGTCTGGGTTCTCGGAAATGAATTTAATGTAGTCCTTGCGTTTGACGCATGATTTATCGTGCGAGTAATGCGCGTAGGCGCGTTTAATGCCGTCTTGCAGCCCTATACGCTCGGGCATGAGTATTTTTGCGCGTGCGTCGTCAAGCTCGTAGGAATACGCAAAAAACGGGAAATACAGGCGTTGTTCGATTGCTTTGCGGCAGCGTCGCAGCGTCGGAGCTTTGCCCGCAGCGGCGTAGCAGACGCGCGCCCATTCGCTTGCAGTGACGGGAACGTTTCCGATATTGAATATATTTTCGGCGGGCTTTTCAAGCAGCAGTATTTCCGCAAAACGGCAAACGTCCTCGACGTGCACGAATTGTAATTTCACGTCGTCGGCGGGAACGCAAAACGGCAAGCCCGTTTCGGCGCAGTCGAATACGAACGCTTCGCGATATACGTTATTGTATTCGCCGTAAATATACGGCGGGCGAATTACGTATGCGCGCGGAAAGAGAGACAGCGCCGCGTCCTCGGCGGCGATTTTGCCCATACCGTAATCGCCCCAATGCTTGTTTGCGCCGCGCTCCGTATTTTCGGTAAACGGCATAGCCGCATGTTCGGGATAGACCGCGCTCGAACTTATCAATATGTAGTCGCCGCAGCCGCCGATTGCGCCCAAAAGCTTTTTCACGTGCTCGGCGTTGTATGCAGTTGCGTCCAAAACCGCATCGAAAAACAAATATTTCAGCGTGTCGCCGAGCGCGTTCCTATCAGCGCTTACGAGTTTTACGCCGTTTGGCTGCGGTTTGGTATTGCGGTTTAGCACGTATACGTCGTGACCGCGTGCGACAAAGTATTCCGCCGCGAACCTACTCACAAACACCGTTCCGCCCGTAATCAAGATTTTCATTTCCGTCTCCCCGCCGTACGCGTTATATCATAAACGCTTAAAAGTAATTAGTTTTTTTCACGTGATTGCGCGCACGTTAACGCATTTGCATTATAGCACGGCGCGAAATAAAATTCAATAGAAAAAATCCCCGACACGTAGAAGAGGCGAGGAAGTTTTCTTATTTCGCCTTAGGTCGGGCGAATGCTTGTAAAGTAATTGCTTTCGGCGTAACAAAAGCTTTGCTTTACACTATTATATTGCGCAATAATTTTAACGTTATGCGCGGTAATTCAAAAAAAACGAAAATTATTTTTCGCATGAAAAAATCCGCGGACGTAGCCGCGGAAGTTTTCTCTGTCGCATATTGCGATTATCAAGACGTCTTGCTTCCCGATGGGTGAATTTGGAAACTGATTGCCTTGTACTTTTATATTGCGCGAATTTTGACGAATTATGCGCAATATTAAAAATTTATTAGAATTTCGGCTTTTCGCCGAATATGTGTTGACATACTATGTATTGCATGGTATTATGTATTCAATAGTATAAACCACACGGCACGGAGGGCTAATGCTTATAATATACGATAGCGGAGGGCGGTTATGGACGCGCAGTTGAAAAAGGGGTTGTTGGAGGTGTGCGTGCTTGTGTCGCTCAAAAAAGAAGAGAGCTACGGGTACAAGATAATAAGCGACATTTCGCCGTACATCGAAATCAGCGAAAGCACCTTGTATCCGATACTCAAACGGTTGGAGGCGACGGGATGTCTTACTACGCGAAGCAAGGAGTACAACGGACGGCTGCGCAAGTATTACATGATTACCGAGGCGGGTAAGCGCAAAATCAGGGATTCGCTCGACGATTTGGAGGAGCTGCGGCGCGTGTACGAATTTGTGTACCGCGAAGGGCGCTGACGCGGCTGAATTGCAACATGGAGGTTAATTCGATATATGACTAAGTATGAATGGGAAACGGAGCTAAAACGCAACATTCACCGTTTGCCCGACGACGAAATAAAGCGCGTAATGGAATATTACGGCGAGCTGTTCGACGATAAAGCCGAGCGCGGCGAAAGCGAGCGCGAGATAATTTTCGAGTTCGGCAATCCCGTCGACGTGGCGGATAAGATATTGTCCGAGTACGACGGCGAATTGAAAAACGAAATTGAACGCGGCGTTCCCGTGCCGCCGATTTCGAAGGGCGAGGGCGTTGCGCCGTCGAATGCGGACGCGCCGCGCGAGACGGTCGCGCCCAAGCGTCGCAGCATTACGGTGGAAAACACCTCGGCGCGGAGCGACGGCGCGGGTGCGCGCAAAAGCTCGTCGGGAATGTCGCGCGGCATGCGGGTGCTGTTGTTCGTATTGATAAACGTGCTTACGTGCTTTGCGTTTTTCATTTGCTTTGCGGCGATATGGATTGTTTTGGGCTCGTTGACCGTTGCGGGCGGTGCAATGAGTCTGGGCGGCGTGGCGGCGACGGTCGTATCGTGCGGCGCGCTGTTTTGCGGGCATATAGGCGCAGGGCTGGCGCAGCTCGGAATGAGCGTCGCGCTTATCGGCATAGGCATACTTATGACGATAGTTTTGATTAAGAGTATAATCCTATTCGGAAGAATAACAAAACGAACGTTCGTTTCGATTAAAAATTGGCTTATGTCCAATGCTCCCAAGGAGACCGAAAATGCGTAAGGCTTTTAAGAAATTATTGATAACCGCAATATCGTTTTGTGCGGCAGGCGTATTGATTTTTGTAATCGGCATGTCTGTAATCGGTTGGGACTTTTACAAGCTCGATACAGCCGAATACACGGCTAAAAGCTATACGCCCGAGGCTGTCGTTTCGTCGTTCGAGCTGGACGTCGAATCTTTTCCCGTCATAGTAAAGCGCGGCGACGCCGTGTCGCTCGACTACTACGAGGCGAGCGATTCCGTAGTTTCGGTGGAAACGGTGAACGGCGTTTTAAAGGTGCGCGAGCGTCAAAGCCGCAATCCTTTCGTAAACATGTTCAATATCGGCAGGTTCAAGCATAAGTACGTGCTGACCGTCGTGGACGGCGGCGACGTGAGCATATCGGGCGGGACGATAAGCGTGACCTTAGACGGGCTGCAAGCGTCCTCGCTGAGCATCGACGCGCCGAACGCGGACGTGGAAATCAATGCGTGTAAATTCGATTCGCTGCGCGTTAAGTCGAGCAATTTGGACGCAAGCATTTTTAACAGCGAAATCGCCGACGTAAAAATATACGACTGCTTGAACGTCGATTTGGCAATGAGCGGCGGAAGCGGACGCGCGCTTGCAGTTGAAGCCACCAATCTCGACGCGGCGCTCGCAAATATAAATTACGACTCGATGAATTTTGACGGCATTAACGTTGATATTTCGGCAAACGACGTAATCGCGCGCAGTATAAAAGCCGACGGCACTAATTCCGACTTGGAATTGCAAAGCATATCGGCGGATATAATCGAGCTGAAAAGCGTCAACCTAACTGCGGAAATCGTCGTTAACGGTCGTGCCGCCGACTACGGCATATACGGCGACGGAAAGGATTTGCCGCCGAGCCGCCCCGGCGCTACCGATAAGCGCATAACGCTTACGGGCGTTAACAACGACGTGTCGCTGCGCTTTACGGCTTAATCGCGTCATGATAAATAATTTCGCAAAAGAAAAATTCCCGAAATAGCGTGCTATCTTGGGATTTTTTCTTTTCGCCGTTTGGCGAATCGTCTGTTTGTAAAGCGTTCGACGAGGTATCGTGTATTTGATGTGTCGATTATGTTTGCTTTACTCTTATAGCTTGCGCTGTTTTCGCTTCGTTATTCATGACAAACGAAAATTATTTTGCGTTTTTATGCTTGACTTATCGAATACGTCGGCGTATAATAAAACATATGATTTAAAACATGTGTTTTAAATTGTGCGCACCGATAAGCGCCGTTGGCAGCAAAGCAAACGATTAAGCCGCAAAAATGCGGTACGGTGCGGGGAGGGAATATGCCGCCGAAAGCCAAGTTTACAAGAGAGCAAATCGTAAAAGCCGCGCTGGATATAGTCGAGCGCGACGGTTCGGATGCGCTTACCGCACGCGCATTGGGGCAAGAGCTGAAAAGCTCGGCACGTCCGATTTTTACCGTTTTTGACAGCATGGACGAAGTGCGTGCCGCCGCTGTCGCCGCCGCTAAATCCGTATATGCCGAGTATGTTGCGCGAGGACTTGCCGAGACGCCCGCATTCAAGGGCGTCGGTACCGAATATATTCGCTTTGCCGCCGAAAAGCCTAAGCTGTTCCGATTGCTGTTTATGAGCGAGCGCGACGGCGCGACCGACGTAAATACGGTGCTCGGCGCGATAGACGACAGCGCGCCTGCGATTTTGCAGTCGGTTATAGACGGATATTCGCTGGACCGTGATGCAGCCGAGCGGTTGTATTTGCATTTGTGGCTGTATGCTCACGGGATAGCCGCATTGATTGCTACGGGCGTTTGCGAGTTTACGGCGGGCGATATTTCCGATATGCTTACAAGCGTTTTCGTCGGCATGCTCGCACGTGAGCGAGAGAAAAATTTATAGAGGCGATTTGGGTATGCTTAAAGCCGAGGGAATATATAAGGCGTATAACGGCGAGGACGTTTTGAAGGACGTTGCGCTCGAAGTAGAGGACGGCGAGTTTGTCGTTATTTTGGGCGCGTCGGGCTCGGGCAAGTCCACGCTTTTGAGCGTGTTGTCGGGCTTGGAGCGCGCCGATAAAGGTCGGGTATGGTACGACGAGCGCGATATTACCGCGCTTAACGACAAGCAGCTTACGGCGTTTCGGCGCGATACGGTGGGGTTTGTGTTTCAGCAATATTATCTGCTGTCCAACCTCGACGTTGAAAACAACGTCAAGCTCGGCGCAAGCCTTGTGGGCAACAAGAACTATCGCGAGATTATAGCCGACGTGGGGCTAGTCGAAAAAATCAAGAGCATGCCGAGCGAGCTGTCGGGCGGCGAGCAGCAGCGCGTGTGCATTGCCCGTGCGCTCGCCAAAAACCCGCGCGTGCTGTTTGCCGACGAGCCGACGGGCGCGCTCGACGAGAGCACGGGCAGGGCGATTCTCGATTACGTTTCGCGCGTCAAGCGTGAGCGCGGCTTCACCGTGATTATGGTCACGCATAACGCGAATATCGCGGATATGGCGGACAAGGTGGTAAGCATGAACAGCGGCAGGATAGTGGGCGTCGCGAGCAATCCCGCGCCCAAATCCGCATACGATATAGGGTGGTAAAATGCTCGTAGGCATACGCGACGGAATAAAACTCGTCGGAATATCCATAGTTGCGTTTTGCGCGGTGTTCGTGTGCGCGTTCTTTTTGAATTTTTACGTGGACGTGCAAACCGTTGAGAATGCCGTTACCGAGCAAATGCGCCCGCTGTACGACGCGCAGCTCGCCACGGCGCGATTTACCTGCGCGATTACGGGCGGGTTTTTGGCGGTTGTCACCGCCGTTATGCTCGCGTTTTATATCAAGCTGTACGTGGACGGGAACGGCGAGCGCATAGGTATTTTGAAGGCGCTCGGGTACTCGGACGGGCGGCTCGCGCTCGGGTTTTGGGTGTTCGGGCTTAGCGTGCTTATAGGCGCGACGGCGGGCTTGTGCGTGGGGTATGCGTCGATGCCCGCGATTTACAAGCAACTGACGATAGACGGCTTGCCGAACGTGCCTGTGCGATTTAACGCTTGGCTGCCGATTGCTTTGGTTATCGCGCCGACGGCGTTGCTGACGGCTTCCGCGTGCCTTTACGCGTATTTTTACGTGCGCAAGCCCGTAATGCGGCTTTTGCGCGGCAGGACGGATATTACGAAAAAGTCGGACAAGCATAAAAAGTCGAGCAGGACGATAAGCAAGGATGGGCGTTTTTTGCTGCAAATGTGCTTTGCCGTGCTGCGTTCCAAAAAAGCGTCGGTATTTTTCGTGGCGTTCTCGAGCTTTTGTTTTTCCGCTATGGTGCAAATGGGCGCGTCCATGTACGACATGGATTCGGGAACTATGGGATTGATGATTTTGCTTATAGGCGTGACGCTCGCCGCCGTGTCCATGATAATGGCAGTTACAACGGTAGTGAACGGCAACGCCGCAAGCATAGCGCTAATGCGCGCGTTCGGGTATTCGGACGGACAGTGCGCGCTGTCCGTGCTCGGCGGGTATACGCCGTTCGCTTTAATCGGGTTTATCGTCGGCACGGCGTATCAGTACGGATTGCTGCGGATAATGGTAGACCTGTTGTTTGCAGACGTTGCGGAAATGCCGGCGTATTCTTATGACGTCGCGCTGACTTTTATCGTGTTTGCCGTGTTTGCGGCGGCGTACGCCGCAGTTATGGGCGTATATGCCGTCAGGCTGAAAAGAATATCGATAAAAGCGATAATGCTCGAAAACTAATTGCCGCAGCGTTCCGTCGCGCGTTTGCGTACGTCCGATACTCGTTTGTTCATTATTCTTCTGCCGATATTTTCGTACATGAATTTTTTGACGCCGCGGTATTTCTGCGAATATCGCGCGTACAGCGCGTCGGGCGAGTCGAATACGCCCAAATCCTCCACGACGGCGGCTTGCTGTATCGCGGTGGCTTTGCCGCGCCAATCAACTTTAAGCTCTGAAAAATCATCGACCGCAACCGCGTAATCGAAAAAACGCCCGCGCTGCTCGGGGAACAGCGCGCGCAAGCCCGATAGGTAGATTTTGTCGGTGATGACGCCCTCCAAGCTCAGCCATTCGTCGTCGTACAATACCTCCGCCCAGGTATGCAAAATCAGCGGCGGGGCGAGCTTCGCCATGAGCTTGGGCATCAGCCCGCGTTGAAATTCCTTGGTCACCTTAGACCCGTGCAGCCTGCACGGCACGTCGACGGCGCGCAGCAGCGAAGTAATAAGCGTAGCCTTGGTATTGCACTGTCCGAACCCGTCCGCCAAAACCTGCGAGGCAGTCAGGCTGTCGTACTTGTTGTAGCCCAACGGAACGGCGTTTTGCACATAGTCGTAAATCGCGCCGATTTTGTCGTACGTATCGTTCAGGCTTGCCCATTTTTGCGCCGCAATCAGCTCGACGATTTCGCGCGCGTCGTAGTTTAGCATTTTCGTACTTTTCAAATAATCGTTCATAATCGAAATTCCTCGTTTGAGATTACTTCGATTATACGCCGTGTATTACGAAAAAACTTTCAAAAATTCGCTGTCTTTTATGAGCGCGGTCGCGGTCATACCCATTTGTTTTTTTACCGTTGCGGCAAAGTGCGAAGGGCTGTCGAACCCCGCGGACATTGCCGCGTCCGTGACGCTCTTGCCGTCGAGCAATGCGTAAAACGCTTTTTCGAGCATGTGGTAGAGGATATAGCTTTTGAGCGGCACGCCCGCTTGCTCGCGGAATAAATGCGACAGACGGTCGGGCGAGAGCGACAGCTTTTTCGCAAAGCTTTTTATCGTGTGGTCGTAGCAATCGCAGTGCCGCAAAATTGTCAAAAGCTCGGCGATACGCGCGTCCGTTTCCGATACGCTGCGCCTGACGCCCAAAAATGCGGCAAATTCGGCTATAAACGACAGGTAGCGGAATTTGTCGACGGTTTCGGTCAGCGCGGCGGCAGCGCGCCGTAGCGGCTCGATTTCGTCGTCGAACACGGCGTAGTCGCCGCCGATTTTCGCCGACAGCTCCTTTGCGAATTGCGAGCTCGGTTGAATCAAAACGGAGAGGCAAAGCGCGCCGTCGCACGAAAATTCATGCGGCGCGTTTTTGTTTACGACTATACATTTGCCTACGACGCGCTCGTTGCCGACGGTTACGCACAGCTGCGAGGTCAGCCCGATAAAGGCTTGTATCACGCAGTGCGAGTGCGGCGCGGCGTTTATGCGGTCGCTTATAAACGCGATATTGTCTTTGTCCCAAAACACTTTAAGCATACGTAAATTTTAGCACAATGCCCGACTTTAATCAACGCTTTGCGGCAACACAAAAGCAGGCTGCGTGAGCGGCCTGCTTTGTCGCTTTGTATTAAGAGAGTGGTTTACGCTTTGGGCGCGCGCGGCTTTTTGTCGGTCTTGACCTTGTCGTTCGCAGTCGTCGCCGCGGGGGCGGGGAGCGCCGTTTTGTCGTTGACCTTGCCGAGGTAGTCGGGCAGCTCCATGCCGTTCATCTTGAACAGCTCGTTGAGCGGGGGTACTGCGCCTAGCATGCCCGAGAGGAAGCCCGCCGTGGTGGACTTGCCGTTTTGCATGCTGTCCCATACCGTAATCTTGTCGATTTGCAGGTTCTTGATTGCGTTGACCTGCATTGAGACGAGGTCCTCGATTTTGTCGGCGATGAGCATTTTAACTGCGTCGTCGCTCGTGCCGCCCGTCGCGGATATAATCTTGCCGAAGCCTTCGGCTTGCTTGCTGAGTATTTCGAGCTGACCCTTAGCTTCCGCGACGCGCTTTGCGTATTCCGCATCCGCTTCGCCCTGCGCGCGGCGTCTGATACGCTCGGCTTCCGCCTCCGCCTCGATTTCCGCCTTTTGTTTTTGAATTTCGGCGTTGACGAGAACGTCCGCTTCGAGCGTGGCGCGTTCGCGCTTGGCACGCTCGGTTTCCGCGAGCTGCTCGGCTTTGTACGCGTCCTCGTTGGCTTTGGCTTGCGCGATAAACTCCGCGCTTTGCGCCGTGCGGTTAGCTTCCGCCTCCGCCTCGCGCAGCCTTGCGTTGGATTGGCTTATGAGCACTTTGGATTTGTTTTCGCCCTCGATTGCCTGCGAGTTTGCCGCGGCAACCTGAATGCGCTGTTCCTTTTGCGCGTTGGCTTGACCGATAGCGCCGTCGCGGTCTTTTTCCGCGACCGACTTTTTGGCGTCGTTTATGACCTTTGCCGCAGCCTCTTTACCGAGCGCCTCGATATAGCCCGATTCGTCGCTGATATCCGTTACGTTAACGTTGATAAGCCGCAAGCCTATCTTTTTGAGCTCGCCCTCGACGTTTATGGAAACGGCTTCCAAGAACTTGTCGCGGTCGGTGTTGATTTCCTCGATGTCCATCGTGGCGATAATGAGTCTGAGCTGACCGAGAATGATATCCTCGGCGAGCCGCTGTATCTCGTTGAGCGGGAGAGAGCGCAGGCGTTCCGCCGCGTTCTGCATGACGCCCGGTTCGGTGGAGATACCGACGGTAAAGCGCGAGGGCACGTCGATACGAATGTTCTGGCGCGAAAGCGCGTTTTTGAGGTCGATTTGGATTGATATGGGGGTCAAGTCCAAAAAGCTGTAAGACTGAATGAACGGGACTATGAACGCCGCGCCGCCGTGAATACACCGCGCCGAGCGTGCCGTGCCGTCGGCAGCCTTGCCGACCTTACCGTAGATAACCATGACCTTGTCGGACGGGCACTTTTTGTAGCGCGTCGCAAGCATGGCGATGATGAGAATGAACAGCAATATCGCCGCGACAACTATCGCTATGATACCGCCAATCATTCCGCTTGAAAGGGATAAGAGGTTCATATATTTCTCCTTTAAAAAATTTTTGACTTTGTTTAGTTATCCGTACGGTTACTTTATATCTTCGATAACGATGGACGGCTTTTTGTACCTTTGCACAAGCAGCACGTTCGCGCCCGTGTGACCTATGACTTTGATTTCCGCGGTCGTGGGTATCGGCTCGCTGCTATCGGTAACTGCGTCGTATTCGGCGTAGCGTTCTTGAATGAGCACGTTTATTTTTCCGAAGCCCGTTCTGTTGGGGGGAATTGTGAGATACACCGTGCCCACTTTGCCGACCGCGTTGTTGGGGTTGAGATTGCCGTTGCCTTGCAGCTTTTCCATGCCGATTAACGCGCCAGCCATAGCGCACGCCGCGGCAAACCCGCTTGCGACCGAGATTAAGATTGCGCCCCACAGCGGCAGGGCGGTGTAGCAAAGCGTGTAGCACATCCAGCTGCCGATTGTGATAAACGCGATTATCGAGCGCAAGCTCAACAGCCTTAGCCCGAACGGCATTGTCGCGCCGTGCTCGGTCGCGCCGCCGTGCGAAAGCTCCGCATCCGACGCTCCGCCCACTTGATAGTCGGAAATTCCGCCGTCGAGCGCCGAAGATAGTCCGCCGCTTATATCGGAATCGCCGTCGAACGCGCCGTCCATACCGCCGTCATAATCGGTAATTCCGCCGCCGCCGATATCGGACGCGTCCGCATCGGTCACGCCGCCGCCCGAAATATCCGAATCGGACGCGCCGCTCGCAAGCATGAGTATTATTTGTATTATGAGAAATAAGCTCGCGGCGCATGCGATAATAAACGTCGCTTGCTGAAAAACCGTCATACTATTCCACCACATTGCGCTTTTGCCTCCTACGTCGTATTGTACCAAACTCAGCGCTTTTTGTCAATAGTCGGGTACTAATTTTACAGTTACATTATATATAACAAACATAACGGGATTATTACAAAAAGATTAAATTTAGATTAAATCGCGACGTGGCGTCGGAGCGCAGGGCGTTGACAAATCGCGGCGCGTGCGCTATAATTTACGCATGCGTAAAAATCGTATAACGGCGGGAACGCTCTTAAACGCACGGCGCGCGCGGCTTACGACGCGGTTTTTCGGCTTGCGTTATGCGGCGCGCGTAAAACGCAGGGTTTCGCTTGCGCCCGCCGTGCTTGCGGCGGTAGCGGCGGGCTTGCTCGTTCCGTTGGTGATAATGAACGCGCTGCGCATAGACGCGGGGCGCGCGGAATGGTGGTCGCGCACCGTCGCGCGCGCGTACGAGCGAGCGGTGGGCGCGCTTACGTCGTGGCTGCCGATATCGGTGTACGAGCTGTTCGTAGTGATTTTAATCGCCGCGGGGCTGTTTCTTTTCGGGCGGCTCGTAATCAATCTGTGTCGCGGCGCGTTTATGAGAATAGTGACGGGCGTGCTCGCCGTCGCAGTGGGCGCGGCGTACGTCGGCAACGCGTACATGCTGTCCATGGGGTTCGGATATTATCGCCGCAAAATGCCGTTGCCGCAAGCGGGCGCGGATTATCGCGTGGAAAAGGTGATAGAGGTTGCCGAGTATTTTTTGAACGATTACAACGCGCTTGCGCAAAAGCTGCCGCGCGACGAAAACGGGTGCGTGATAAATCCGTACGGGTTCGACGGCACGGCGCGGCGCATCGCCGCCGAGTACGCCAAGCTGGACGACGGGTATTTCTCGCCGTATACGCCGAACGCGAAGCAGGTGGTCAACAGCTGGCTTATGTCGGACATGCTGATTACGGGCGTCACGTTTTTGCCGACGGGCGAGGCGAGCTTGAACGTCGGCGCGCCGCCGTCGGTAGTTACTTTCACAACGGCGCACGAGCTGGCGCACACGAAGGGCGTACAGCGCGAGGGCGACGCAAACCTCATCGCGCAGTACGTAATGCTTTCGTCCGAGGACGAATACCTGCGGTACTGCGGTTATTACAACGCGTTCGGCGCGGTGATGTCGGCAATCGTTTTGGCAATGGGCGACGAGCTGCAATACGCAACCGAATACAACAGGCTGGTCGGCGAAATGACCCCGCTGATTTCAGTCGAAAAATTGTACGCCAATAAGTATTGGAGCTCGCAGCCCGATATTATCGGAAAGCTCGGCGAGTTCTTTAACGACTTGTATTTAAAGTTCAACGGCGCGAGCAACGGCACGGGCAGCTACGGCGACGGCAACCACACGGACGCAATACGCCCGACCGACCCGAGCACGGGCGAGCCGATGACAGACCCCGACACGGGCAAGCCCGTGTATATCCCCGTGTACTCGACGCTGCAAAAAGTATTCTTTTATCTGTACGAACAAAAAACCGCACGGTTTGGAATAATCAAGGAGTGTTGACAAAACGCTACGGTTATGATAAACTCAATCGTATGATAAGGGAAGATAATAAATCGCGAGGGGAAACGACTGTATACGAGTACGATACAAACGGGAATATACTGACAAAAACAGTGTATGCGTTTGCATTGGGCGAAATAGTCGATAGAGCTCCGATAGCGCAAATCCCTTATGCGTATAAGGCGGACGGATGGCGCGACCGCATGGCGGAGTACAACGGCGAAAAATGCGAGTACGACGCGATAGGCAATCCTACCAAGTACAGAGGCGTAATAACGCAGTTTAAATACTGCGGCAAAATGACCGCGTACGGCGGCAATACGTACGCATACGACGCAAACGGCGACCGAATCGGAAAAACGGTAAACGGCGTGGAAACGCGGTTTATAACGGCGTCGGGTAAAGTAATTCGCAGTATAACAAACGGCGTTGTGACCGATTTCTTTTACGATGCGGGCGGACTTGCGTGCATACGGCATGACGGCTTGGATTACATAGTCCGCAAAAACGTGTTTGGCGACGTAACGCATATATACGACAAAGCGGGCAAGCTCGCGGCACGGTACGCGTATGACGTTTGGGGAAAGTGTAAAGTGCTTAACGCAAACGGCGTGGAGGATGCCGACGTTCTGTCGATAGGCAACATAAACCCGATACGATACAGAGGGTATTATTTCGATACGGAAAGCAGGCTGTATTACCTGCACGCACGCTACTATGACCCGGAAACGGGGAGGTTTATATCCGCAGATAACACTCGCTACGTAACCCCCGATGCCGTAAACGGGCTTAATCTGTACGCATACTGTGCCGATAACCCCGTAATGAACGTAGACCCTAGCGGACATTCGGTGCTGGCGATATTTTTGACGCTGGCGATAGGGGCGTTATTGGGCGGATTGAGCGGCGGAATAACTTCGCTTGTTTCCGACGGAGATTTTTGGTCGGGTTTTAGTGGAGGCTTGGTTTCGGGCTTAATTTCCACTGCCGGCTTGGGTTTAGCTGTTACAATGGGCGGATTGGGGGGAGTTGCTTTATCTGCATTTTTTGGTTTTGGAGCATCGTTCACAGGTAGTATAGTGCAACAGGGATTTGCGAGTAATTGGACGAGTTTTGATTTAAAGTCGGCTCGAATTTCAGGATACATAGGCATGACTATGGGAGCAGTTACATATGGACTGACAAACGGTTTTATGCGTGAGGCAGTGGGGGTGTTTGATAATATATTCGATAAGTCTATCGGCTTTGCGAGAAGATACGCTGAATTTATGTCTTATTCTGTTCCGTCTTTGGTAAGTACGCTGATATTTAATTTGCCTGTTACAGTTGCGCAAACGATAATAGAAAGCGTAATCGGGTGCGGAAAATCCGATAAAAGTAAATCTTCATTGGTAGGGGGGATTATTTGAAAAAAGAATTAAAAGTTGTGCCGTCTATGTTTTGGTTAATCGGCTCAATTGTTCTAATTATAAGTTTGTATTCAATCTTTATATTTTCGTATACATATCCGCCTGCCCGTCCCGATGAAATCTTTGACCATATATTATTGATATTTTGTACGGGCGTATTACCGACAGTGATATTTGTTACGGCAATACCGCGTGGTATATTTTCGGTAGTTACGATAAGCGAGCGCGGGGTAAGGCGTACGCTGTTTATGGGACGATTCAAGCTTGAAATGAGTTGGGAGGAAATGGCAGAGATGCGGTATTATCCTCGGCTGCTGCCGTTTGTATTCTTTTCCAAAACCTGCACATTGGACGGTATGTATTACGACAAAATAATAAAAAGGCGGGACGTTATACAGGTAACGCTGTCAAAGAAAGTATTGCAAGCGATACGGCAGAATACCAAAAAGGAAATAATAAACCTGCCCGAAAGCTATAACGAGCAATAAAAGACACAAAGAGCTCTGCACAGTAATGCGTCGGGCTCTTTGCGTATGTCAAAGCTGATATTATACAAATGGTTAAATCACAGGTCTCAAAGTACTGAAATTGGAAAATGTAGTTTTTAACCGCTAAATTAATAGGAAAAGTGTGTTGGTATTCTAAAAAGTCTGTTATCTACGATTATATTTTCTGCGGAAAATTTATAATTAGTGTTTTGTTGATAGGCGTTGTGACTATTTGCTACAACTAAAAACAGTCGACACTTTTTGAATACTTTATTATGCAATATTGCATTTATTGACATTTTATTTAAATTATGCTAAAATATTAATGTCGCAAATAATTTTTTAATTGGATAGTCATTTCAATTACAAAGGAGATTCTGATGAGAATTTATAACATAGATGAACAAAGGCAAGATGTGAAATCGTATTTGATTAAATGTTTATCGTCTAACAATATAAGTTTTTTGCTAGGGGCCGGATTTAGTACGCCATTTTTAAGGGTTCTAGGAGGCTTTGAAGAACGATTAACGGTTGCAATTGAATTAGGAGATGTAAAACAAATAGTGTTATTGGAAAAGGAGTTTTTTAATAATAGTATTTTACCGATTCTTAATCAAAAAAAATTAGACACTAATATGAAATATCGTGATAGTTTTTTAAATTCTATAAAGAACATTTTAGAAAAACGTCATAGTTCGGTTTTGCATAAAATGTTTAATATTTTTACCACGAATTATGATGTGCTTATAGAACAATCTTTGGAACGTAATGCAATTGAATATTCTGATGGATTTTCTGGGCGACTTAATCCATTGTATTCAACAACGAATTTTGGAAGAGTTATAAAAAAGACAAGTGCAATAGCTCACAAATCAACAGAAATAGTAACTGCAAATTTGCTAAAACTACATGGCTCATTGAATTGGACACAAACAGATGCTGGCATTGCTTTTGAGAATTGTAACCAAAAGATTCAACGTGTAAAAAAGTGCTTACAAAATGACGATGAATTTATGTGCACTTATGAAAAAGAGTTCTTAATTATCAACCCTAATAAGGAAAAATTTAACACAACTGTTTTAAATGCGAATTATTATGATCAATTAAGAATTTTTGGAAATGAGCTCGAACAAAGGAATGCTCTTTTGTTAGTTTATGGATTTTCGTTTAATGATGAGCACATACGAACAATAGTAGAAAGAGCTTTAATTAATCCAACATTAACAGTAGTTATATTTGCATTTAGAAAATGGGATGAAGACGCATATAAAGAAAAATTTGACAAATATCACAATGTTGTTGTATTACGTAATAGCGGCGAATTCAATATTGAAAGCGTATCGCGGTTTTTTAAGGAGATTGATAATGATATTGAGTGAAGTTTTGAAAATAGGTGAAGTAAGAGAAGTATATGGACATAAAATCAAAGTTGGAATTTATAGCGAAAAAAATGTCGAATACTTAAATTATGACGGAATACCTATTAAAAATGTTGGAATAGGTAGTTTTATCATTATCAGAAAAGGATTTTTAAATATAATAGGGAAGGTAGATGGAGAGTTTATAACTGCTACATCTTTAGAAAGTGGCTATGCGGAAAAAGGGCGTGGTATAGCAAGAACATTAGATGTGTCTGTTTTAGGACATTTAGAAAACGATCAATTTGTATTTGGTGTTATTGAGCTTCCATTAATAGGTAACTTTGTATACATTATAGATGAGAGCCTACAAAAGAATATTTTAGACCATCATTCGCAGTTTGCATTAAATTTAGGTACTTTGATAGAGTATGATAATTATCCATTTAAATTAGATTTGCAAGAATTGATATGCAGTCATATCGGAATATTTGGTAATACCGGTAGTGGAAAATCAAATACTCTAGCAAAGATATATACTGAACTATTTGAAAATTATTCTAGCAATCAACAGTTTAAAAAGAATTCAGCCTTTGTTTTTTTTGACTTAAATGGGGAATATAGAAATTCGTTTCCTAATGGTCATTATTATGAATTGAATTCAATTGAAAATGAAAAATATCCATTAAATGAGCGGTATTTAACAGATATTGAATTTTGGTCGGTTGTTTTACAGGCTTCGGAAAAAACACAAAAACCGTTCATAAATGAATGTATAAAAAATTATAAAAAATGTAAGCAATCATCAAATTATTTCACGACTCAAAAATTAAGCGAACTTGTTTTTTATAGTCAAAAGAACTATGGGGATATTAGGGCATTTATAATTCACATATTTACATGCTTAGAACTTGAAGATGAGATCATATCATTTGATGACAATGTAAGCATTGAGTATAAAAAACTTATAAGCAATACGCGTGGACAATTAGATTATTTGGCGACCTATAATGAATTGTTTGGTGACATGGATGACAAAGTTATTTCTGTAAGTCATCTAGATGATATCCAAATTTTTTCTTTAATTGTTTATTACACTTATTGTAAAGAATTAAATAAAGGAAAGATTTCGACTCAAAATATTATTCAATTATTTAATAGGATGGATAAAATATTATCGGAATTGGGAAATATATTCGAATTCAAGGGTGATTGTCCAAATGAGCATGTTGTTATTATATCATTATTTAATTTAAATGCAGAATTGAAAAAGTTAGTGACTTATATAATATGTAGAGATAAATATGAGAGTCATAAAAGACATCGTGGAAATGAGCGATTGCAGTCATCCCTTCATCTAATTATTGAAGAAGCACATAATATCTTATCGTATGAATCCGCGCGCGAGAGTGAGGAGTGGAAGAATACTCGATTAGAAACATTTGAAGAAATTATTAAAGAAGGAAGAAAATTCGGAGTTTTTTTGACTATTGCCAGCCAAAGGCCGGCGGATATTTCGGAAACAATTATCTCACAGTTACATAACTTTTTCGTTCATCGTTTAGTGAATGCTGAAGATTTAAAGCGGATTTATAAGTCTGTTGCATTTTCTGATTCTGTTTCTAATAATATGATTCCAATTTTACCAGCTGGTGGTTGTTTATTTTCAGGCATTGCGGCTAATTTCCCATTATTAGCAAAAATTGATTGTTTAGAGCAATCTATCGCGCCTAACAGTTCTAACGTTAATTTAATAGATATTTGGGGATTAAAATAAATTTAATATGGATTTTAACGCAAAAGAATTTATATCACAAAATGGGGGTTGTTCACGGTAAAACGTAAAATGCGCATTCTTTTTTCACCGACACTGGTTATTGGTTCGTTAATTGGTTTGTTTTCGTTAGTCGGCATTTATTTACAGTCGTATATGAACCATGTCGAATAGGATTTAAAGAACATATTGTTATATTTATTATTTGGACATTATGTTGCGTAGGATTAAGTATAGCCGGTGTCGTAACGGGAGCGCGAAAGGTATTTTGCATAATAACGATAGATGAGACGGGAATATCTCGGTCGTTTTTAGGTGTGTTTTGCAAGCTGCACATGTCATGGGACAATATAGCGGAGATTTGTTACTTTACAGCGCTAGCTGAATTTTTGGTATTTTCGAAAAATAAAAAAGTGTCAACAATGACGTATAATAAAATGAGAATGGAGAAAGATGCTATTGAGATGACGATAAGCAGGCGTAGATACAGAGTAATTAAGCAATATTTACAGCAGCCGATAGTGGGCATGCCCGAAAAAGTCAAAGAACGTTTGGAGCGCGAAAAGTAAAATAAATGAAAAATCAAACGACAGTGAAATAATAATTACCAAAAGTTGTTAATCGGCACTTAACCGAGATAGCCCGTATCAATAACGATTCGGGCTTTTTCGTGCGAAAAAAGTCGTTCTAAGCGCTTATATAAAAAATTTCTAAAAATATATACTCATTGTAAGTCAATATCCAACAAAAGCGACCGATAGTTCTATATACTTACCGTAGGCATATGGAAAATGACGTAGTTAATGGATTTAAAACAACGCTCGCTGAGTTGATGTCGGAAAACGGTCATAGCGCGACCAGCTTGGGGCGCGCTATCGACGTGAATATGTTTGTCGTGCGCAAATGGTTGATGCGTGCAAAAGACGTCAAACTGAAATCGCTTATAAAAATAGTAAATTATTTCGGTTGCTCGTTGGAATATTTATGCGGTAAGACGGATGAAATTATTACGTACAAGCCGCAGCCGTTGCCGCCTTTTCGCGATTGGCTGAAAACGGTTTTACATAATTGCAATAAATCGTCTTACAAGCTGATAAACGACACCAAGATTTCTTCGTCGCAGTACAACAGCTGGTTACACGGCGGAATGCCGATGCTGACTACGCTCGAAACAGTGGCGGAGTATTTGGACGTCACTCTCGATTATTTGGTGGGGCGTCATGCCGATAAATAGATAATCGCACACATAATTAAATATTTCTTTTGTGTATACGGAGGGGGAAATGACGGGACAAAAGCAAAACGCATTCGTACACGAGCTTGTGTTGATATTGTATCATTCTAAATTCAGGGATAAATATTTAAGCGCCGAAACGGTTGCCGGCATTGATAAGTTTATGGATATGTGTCGGGCTAAGGATATGCTGGATAATTCGCAAACCGCATTTGTCGTGGAGCATTATTACGATATACGCAACGGTTTGACGATAGGCGAACGCCGCGCGCATGTGGGGTTGAGCGACGCCGCGTTGTATCGGTTTAGACTCAAAATAGCAAGCAGTTTAATGAATTGCTTAAATACGATAAATACATGATTCCGTCGTTATTTAACGTAATAAAAAAATCGGCATTTTCGCCGATTTTCAGGGGTGCGTGAGCGTTGCGCATCACAGCAAAATTTTGGGGTCGTACTCGGGTTTTTTGAATACGACGGAGTCGGGCTTGTCGGCGATTTCCTTTCGGAATACGTCCTGCCATTCCTCGGCGGTGTAGTCCTCGATGGTGCACGTAATCCAATGCTCGTCCGCGCCGAGGTCTCGGGACAGCACTTCCACAAGGTCGCGCGCGAGTTTTTCCTTTTGCGCTTGCGTTCTGCCTTCCAGCATTTTAATCGAGATATTGGGCATTTTCGGTTTCCTCTTGATTTTTAATTTCTTGTTTCGTTTCCCGTTGCGCACGGGCGTCCGACGCTTTTTTAAGCGGAGGAAGCAGCTTTAAACGCAACAGCAGCGGAATCATTGCCACGGTAACGGCTATATTGATTGCGGCTACGCCTAGCTGCATTGCGCGCGACGGTCCGAGGTATACCCAAAACGATTTGTTGATGTACGATTTTAGTTTGAGGTAGTATCTGCACCATACCCATATTGCAAACGAGTCGAACAGTAGCGTATACAGCACAGAGCATACCACGCCCGCAAACACGAATTTTACGATGTAGCTTTTGACTGGTAGCTTAAAGCAAAACGCCGCCGTCACGCCGAAGAGCACGCAACCGAGGGTAAGCAGCGGGTTTATTGGTCCACGTGGAATTATCACCGCGCCGAGTACGTCCGATACAAAGCATACCGTGCCGCCCCCGATAGGACCGACGACTGCGGCGGCAATCAGCCATATCACGTAAATCAACGTGATTTTAAACGAGTCGGTCAAGGTAAGACACTGTCCGATTAACTTCATCACGATTGATAGTGCGGCAAACAAGGCGGTGTATGCGAGCCACTTTGTAGTGCCGAAGGTGAGCTGTTGCGAGCGGACTTTACGCGATGAAGTATTCAGCTTGTCCGGAGTCGCAATTTCCTGTTGAGCGTTTTTACTCAATGTCGGGCTTCTCCTTTGCGACCCGAAGGCCGCGTGTATTTTGTTGTAAGCCAAGTATATCACACGCGGCGGCGCAAAGTAAAGCGAATGAAAGGGGAGTGACGGTGAAATTTAGCGCACGCTACGACGCGCGGTTTATTTTTACGTTTTTGTCTGTTCTCGCGCGTTTTCGCGAAAGGAACGCGAACCTTTTCGCAGATTTCTTTTCGGACGCGGCGGCTTCGGTATTGCCGATTTTAATAGCGCCGAAGATTACGGCGTTGAGCGTCATGAACGCGCAGCCGCCCGCCGCGGACACGAACATGGACAGCAGCGCGTACGGAATGAGCGAGGACAAATATTCGCACAGCATGTATGCGGGGAAAAAGCCGGAAAGGCAGATTACGGCGGGCTTGACGAAGGTCAGCTTGAAGCCCGTGCGGCGCTTGATATCTATTACGTCGAGCACGGACGACACAATCAGGCTGATGCCGAACGCAATCATAAAAACGTCTATCGTAAAGCGCGAATAAAACGCAAACGAAATCACGTACATTACGCCCGCGCCGATTAGATAGTTTATAAGCGATTTCTTTTCGAGGTCGAGCGAGTTGAGCATGGACGACGCAATGTTTTCGAACGACAGCGGTATCAACAGCCACGCCGATTTTTTGAGGAATATGCCCGCGTCTGTGTTGTTGTATATAAACGTGCCTAGGTCGTCGCCGAGCGAGGCGTACACGGGCAGTACGATAGCCGCAATTACGAGCGAGAACGTGAGCGCGTTTTCTATCTGCTTCTGCATGCTCGCTTTGTCGTTTTCGGCGTACGCCTGCGACAGCGTCGGTATCATGACGAACGCGAGCGAGCCGACGACGGTTATAGGCAGGTACAAAAGCGGCAGCGACATTCCGACGCACGAGCCGTATATGTACATGGATTGGTCGGTGTTTAGCCCGCTCGACATAAGCAAAAACGGTACTGCGATTGCGATTACGTAGTTGTTTACGCTCGACGTGGTGCGCGACAGCGTAATGGGCACGGACGAGGATATGAGCGGCTTGAATTGCGTTTTGGGGCTTTTGAGCTTGCGCCCGCCCGCGAAGTAGAAAATCGCGCACGCGATTGCGGAAATCAGGCACGCGCCCGTCATGGACGTGGCGACCGCTTTGGTCTTGTCGGTGAACAGCGAAAACAGCACGACGCATACCGCAATGCGCGCGACTTGCTCGATTAGCTCGACCACGCTCACGGTCGCGAATTTCTTTTCGCCCCACAGCACGCCGCGGAACGCCGAGTACACGCCCGAGAACAGCAGCGCGGGCAGCATGAGCAATACCAGCGTCATGGAAAACCCGTCGGCAAACAGCGCGCCGATAGGCTTGTTGAACAGCAGCACGACCGCGCAAACGACAATCGCGACTATCGTTTCGAAAATGAGCGCGGCGGAGCACAGCCTCGCGCTGTCGGTGCGGCTTGTCTTTGCCGTCAGCTTGGACACGACGAGCGGCACGCCCGAGGTGAGGAGCGTGAGCAGCACGAAAAAGAACGACAGCGCGACGGAGTACACGCCCATGCCGACCGCGCCTATCTCGCGCGACAGATATATCTTGAACAAAAAGCCGAGCACTCGCTCGGCGACCGTAAACGCGGTGAGCGTTATTACGGCACGCGCCATTGATTTCATGGCACTATATTATGTCGAAAGCGGTCATAAAATGATAGCCGTGCGTACGTGCCGTCGCACAATGTGTGCGTAACATTACAATTTGATTATAAATAAGCTAAAATACGCCGCAATTCTTGCTATTCCGCATAAACGGTGATAAAATATATACGTGGAGATATTGCGCAAAAATTCGATATATTCCGCTTGCAAGCGCATATGCGCTGCAATCATCGCGGCAGCGCTCGCCGCGACGCTTTTTGCGTGCGCCGCGCCGATAAGTATTTCGTTCTACGCGAGCGAGCTCGTCATGTACGTGGGCGAAACGCGCGATATAGCGTACTACGCGCAGCTCACGCCGTCGTACGGCGCAGTCGTCGAATTGGAAGTAGACGGCGAGTGCGTCGAGGCGGACGGAACGCGCGTGACCGCCGTCGCCGCGGGCGAGGCTGTCGTTACTGCGCGCACCGCTACCGACAGCGCTACAATCAAAATCAAAGCGGAATACCGCGCCGCCAACGGCGTATATTTAACAACGGACGGAAAAACTGTGCAAAACGTAAAGGCGGGCGACACGCCAGAGCCCGTGGCGTTTTCCGCCGCTACGGACGACTACGCCGACCCCGACGCGCAATACGTTTGGACGGTCAACGGCAGTAAGGTCGGCGAGGGGCGCGGCTTCGAGCTTGCGCCCGAAGCGTACGGCGAGTACGCCGTTACGGTAAGCTGCAACGGCGTTGCGCGGACGGAGACAGTGCGAATTTACAGAGAGACGGACGCACGCGCGTATTACGACGGCGCGCTCAATCAGGACGGCGATTATTCCGCGGTGCGGTTTTTCGCGGTCGAGAGCGCGGACTCGCGCAATCCGCGTTCGGTGTTCGAATGGACGGTAAACGGCGAAGTCGCGAGCCGTTCGCAGATATTCGACTTTACGCCGACGGCGGCGGGCGAATACGAAATCGCGGTTGCGGTCAACGGTGCGGCGCGGCGGTTCGAGGGCGGCGACAGCGTGCTTGTAACAGCTACGGGAGTGCGCGCGCCCGACGTGTTCGAGGTGGCGTTCGACGACTGCGACGGCGTGTTTGTGCGCTGGCGCGACGGCATGACGGCGCGCGGCGTTTCCGTAACCGACCCGAGCGGCGTTAGGCGCGTGTATGAGCTGACTGACGCGCGCTATGCAGAGCGGTTTGCGGGCGGCGAGTTCGACGCGACGGGGCTTATCGAGGTTTGTGCGGACAATGCGGGCGTATACAAGCTTCGCATAACGGCGGACGGGCGCGGCGACGAATGCGAATTTATGCAGTACGACAGAACCGCAGAGCCGTATTTGACCGAAAACGTATTGTGCCGAAATTCCTTTATATCCGACGCTGCACAAGCCGATGAATGGGTGCGCGAGCTGTACGCTTGCGGCATAACGCGCGCGGAGTGCTACGTCGCGCGCGGCGTCGAAAATATCGAGTCGGCGATTATCGCGGCGGCGCAAGCGCTGGGATTGACGGCGGAGACGCAGGCGAACGGGGCGGTCGTATCGGTAGCGTTCGGCGATTATGCAAACGCGCCCGCGGTCGCTACGCCCGCGCCTGCGATAACTCAAATATATTCGGTGCTGCCGCACATAGAATACGACACGGCGCAAAGACGCAACGCGGCGTACGTTTTGCCGATTGACAGAATAAAAAAATCGGTGCGTGTGGATAATTCCGAGCAGCTGTTGTGCGTCGCGCTCGGCGGTCGTCGTCCCGCGCCCGAGAGCGGCAGCGCCGCAGGTCGGATATACGGCGTCGCGCGGCGCGTGCTGCTGAGCATTATCGGCGCGGACTACGCGCCGTCGCAAAAGGCGCATGCGATTTACGATTGGCTGCAATGGAGTACGAAAAAGGCGAACGCAGCGGCGGCGGACGGCAGCGCGAGGTATTTGGAGGGGTTGTTCGGCGACGGCAAGCCCGAGGACGGCGACGGCATTGCGCCGACGGGCGCGCTCGATTCGCTCGGCATGAGCAAGGCGTTTGCGCTTTTGTGTCGCATGGAAGGCATAGAATGCGATATCGAACGCGACGCCGACGGGTATTACAATACCGTCGCGCTTGACGGAATAACGTATATAGCGAACGTCTACGGCGGCGAAAGCTCGGGCGTCGTATCGACGCGGCGCGTCGAGCTGACCTCGCACGCGGGGATTATGCTGCCCTACGACGGCGCGATTTTCGACGACGGCGAGCTGTATTATTTGCAAAAGGGCTTTTACGACGGCGAGTATTACGATTACTATATCGACGCCGCGGAGCGCGACGATTACGAGACGTGCAGGGCGGCGGTGTTTGCCGCGTTTTCGGAGCGGGCGCGCGGGGGCGTGACCGTGCCGAGCGTAGACGGCATCACCACGTTCGAGCACGGCACGCTCGGCGCGGAGTTTATGCTCGGCGGCGTCGTCACCGACGCGACGGTAAGCGGCGTTTCCGCTATGCTGCGGCGCGCGGCGGTCGAATATTACGAGGTATTTATTAACAAAAACGTGCCCGACGCGGTAGTCGACGGTATACGCGTGTACCGCGAAGGGAACGTTATGCATATAACCGTAACTGTTCCCGCAGGCTCGGGAAAAATCGAGGGCGTATGAGAAAAAGATTTATCAGGCTGATAAGCGTAGTAACGGCGCTGGCTGTGTGCGCGTTTCCCGCGCTGCTGCTGTGCGGCTGTTCGTTCTTTTCGTTGGGCGTATCGGACGGCGTGGAGTTTACGCGCTCGGCGGTCACAATCGGAGTGGGCGAAACGTACGACCTCGCCGATATAATTTACAGCGAAACGCGCTCGTATAATCTTTCCGTAACGTCGGGCGACGCGTACGTGTCGCTGTCCGGCACGCGCGTTCGGGGCGTTGCGGCGGGCACTGCCGTCATTAAGGCGGAAACGTTTATGTACTCGGACACCGTGCGGGTGCGCGTGAAGGAGGCTGAGAGCGACGGGCTCGACGTTGTTTACGACGGGGCTTTGACGCAAACCTTGGGGCAAACCGCCGAGGTGTTGTTTACGCCCGTCGCTAGCGGTTCGGTAAGTAACGGCACTGTGGATTGGTATATAAACGGCGAAAAGCGCACGACGCTTGCGGCAAGCGACGCGTTCGCTTTCGAGCCGACGGCGGCGGGCGAGTTTAAGGTGCGCGCGGAGAGCGGCGCGCATGCCGTCGAACACACGGTGCGCGCATACTATGCGACGGACGCGGAGCTCAAAGTCGAAGGCGCGCTGAATCAACCCTCCGAGCCGTTTGCGAGCGTTACGTTTATTGCCGATATCGAGCGCGACGCGCGCAATCCCGACGGTTATGCGGAGTGGTTTGTGGACGGCGAAGCGGTAAAGGCGGGCACGGACGCGCGGTTCGTTTATAACCCCGTTGCGGGCGAGCATACCGTTTCTGTACGGGTAAACGGCGGTAGGATTTATAAGCGGACTGTGCGTTGCGTGGGCAGTATTACGCCCGCCGTGCCGTCGCTCGAATACGATAATCTTTTCCCGCATGCGTATTTAAAGCATGACGCAAAGGGGCGCGTCGCGGTGGAAATCACTTCGCCTACGGGCAGCGTTGCCGAATATGCGCAGACCGATTCGGAGTATTCCGCGCTGTTCGGCGACGAGGGCTTCGACGTCGGCGGTTTGATATCGCTGTGCGCCGACGGCACGTCGCGGCGCGCGTATCGGTTCAGGGTAAAATCGCTGGGCGACGGCGACGCGTTGACGGAGAGCGAATACTCGCAGTACTACACGTTTACGCAGCTGCCCGCCGATGTTAAGCCGTATTTGCAGCAGCGGTATATGGATAAGGACTATTATATAACGTCCGCATACGAGTTTGTAAACGTATTGGAATATAACGTGCTGTTCCGCAGCAAAACGACGGCTAACCCGCGTATATCGTACGATTGCTATATCGCGTTCGAAACGGAGCTTACGGCGGAGCAGCTGTGGTACGACGCGTTCGAGCTTGCCGCGACGAGCGGGTATTACAACAATATCAAAACGACGCTCAAAAACAGCGTGTTTTCGGTGTCGTGCACGGTCGATACGGTCAATTCGCCGTCTACGCAGTCGCGCGACGCGCACGGAGAAAGCGATTACGCCACGCCGCTGCACGCGGTCGTTCCGCATATCAATTACGACGAGAACAAGTACAGAGCGGCGAACTGTAAGTTCCCCATCGACGGGCTGACGAATACTCAATCCGTCGAGTATACAGACGAGCTGTACATGACGGCGGAAAACAACGCGCGTCCAGTGCCCGTGCGCGGTTCGGCGGCGGACGCGGTTTATCAAGCGGCGCGCGATATTTTGCGCAAGATTTGCACTGACGATATGACCGATAAGCAAAAGGCGCACGCGATTTACGATTGGGTTATGTGGCAGGTCACGTACGACACGCCCGCCGCGGACAAAGGCGGCGAGGACTATTCGGCGTACTACATGGAGGGCGTGTTCGGCGACGGCAAAACCGCAATCGGCGGCAAGGTGTACAATCCGTACGCCGTTTGCGACGGCATGAGCAAGGCGTATTCGCTTATGTGCAATATCGAGGGCATACCATGTAAGCGCGTGGGCGGCGTTGCGGGCACGTCGCTCGACAGCGCGGGCGGGCACGCTTGGAACAAGGTTTTCGTGGAAGGCGGTTGGTACGTAGTCGATTGCACTTGGGGCGATTCTATCGGACAGCTTAATTTGGGCGGGCGCGACGCGGAGTACGAGCTCGGATTGCACGACCACCTGTTCCTGACCGACGCGCAAGCCGACTTGACGCATTTCGAGCCGTACGAATCGGGCGACAGCTCCGTAATCTACGCGCCCGAAACGCCCGCGCGCCCGCTGGACGTTTATCGCGATATGACCTACAACGGCGTCAAAATAAACTGCCGCATTACGTGCGGCGAGAACGCAACGGCAAGGCTTGCCGAGATAGGCGAAGCGTTTGCGCGCGCGTACGTCAAGCGCGATTCGATAACCGTGCCGGGCGGAGAGAACGGAGGCGTGTACGAGCTCGATTACGAGGGCTTGGAAATATGCGTCGGCGACGGAGTTGTGTTATCCGAGCAGAGCGCGCGGTCCGCGCTCGTCGATTCCATACGCGCAGTGCATCGCAACGCCGACGTGCGGGTGTTCTCTTTCGACGGAACGCTGCTCGTGCTGATGCGCGTTTAATCTAAAATATCCAAAACAAAACCCCCAAGTGCCGCGGCGCGACGTTCGGGGGTTTTCGATTGGCGGATTTAAAGCGCGGAGAACGCCGCGAAAAATTCTTTCTCGGGCGCGCGCCAGCACGTTTCGTCGTGAACGCCCTCGTTGTTTACGGTCAGCGTCAGGTTTTTCGCGCCGCCGCGGCGCAACGCGTCCGTAAGCATGAACGCCGATTGCACGTAGAGCTGCGGCACGGCTTTTATAAGCTCGGGGTCGTCGAGCTCGCCCGATAGCTCGCTGCCGCCGCAGTACGCTTGATAGTACGCGTCGTCGTCGAGGCTGAGCGCGTCGAAAAACTTTTCGTACGCGGCGTGGCAAATAAACAGCGGGGCGGAAAACAATCCGTACGCGATAAACTTGTCGGGCTTGCGCGCGGCAAAACCGAGCGTGGCGAGCGCGCCCGCCGACGAGCCCAGCATCGCGTACTTTTTAAACCCGAACCGTTTATCGAGATACGGCAGCAGCATTTCTTCCAAATAGTCGAAATATTCGGCGGCTTTTCCGCCCGTACCTCCGCAGGACGGCTTGTACTCGTCGAGCTCTATGGGAAAGGGCAGGTAGTCGTCCATTCGCGTCGGAGTGCAATCAACGCCGATAATCGCCGTGTTTTTTACGCCCGCGCTTTTGAGCGCGTCGAGCGCGCGCCAGCTCTTTTTGTAGGCGGCGTCCTCGTCGTAAAACACGTTTTGACCGTCGTGCATGATAATAGCGCGGTCGGCGCTTTTGGGCGCGTAAATGCGCACCGTGCGCGCGTAACCGTTTTTGGAAATTACGGCTATTTCGTATTTGCGTTTCATATAAAACCTCTTTTTCGCCGCGACGAGTACGTCGCGCGCGTGATTTTCAGCTTACGATAAGTTTATCGCGTCGCGCGCAAAAAGTCAATATTTATGCGAAAATTTATGCGACAAAGTATTGATTTTGATAATACCGTGTGCTATAATTGCGGTATGAAAATCGAATTGGATAAAAAGTCCGCCGAGTTTATTTGCGGGCTTGGTGAAAATGTGTACGTAGTCGGCGGCTACGTGCGCAATAGCCTATGCGGATATAAGACCACCGATATAGATATCGCGGGGCCCGTGCCCGCGCTTGCGCTCAACCTGCCGCCGCACACGTCCATGACAATGGTCAACCACCGCATGGGCACGGCGCAGCTTATAAACGACGGCGTAAAGTACGAATATACGCCGTTCAGAGTGGAGGTTTACAACGAGGGCGGCGCGCACACGCCGTCGCAGGTGTATTTTACTACCGATTTGAACGCCGACGCAATGCGCCGCGATTTTTGTTGCAACGCGGTGTATTACGACGTGCGAAAGGACGAGCTGGTCGACCCGCTCAACGGCTTGCGCGATATAGAACAAAAGATTTTGCGCGGCTGCAACAAGCGCGTTTTCGAGTCGGACGGGCTGAGGCTGCTGCGGCTCGCGCGGCTCGCCGCCGAGCTCGGGTTTAAAATAAACGGCGAAACGGGCGCGTCGGCAAAAGCCAATTCCGCCAAGCTCGCGGATATCACGTCGGAGCGCAAGCGCACCGAGCTAGATAAGATTTTGCACGCGGACACGGTGAACGGCATAGCCAACGCGCAGTACAGGGGCTTGCGGCTTTTAAAGCAGCTCGATTTGTGGAAATATTTGATTCCCGAGCTTGCCGATTGCGACGGTATCGCGCAGCCCGAACAGTATCACAAGTACGACGTAATGGAGCATTCGTTCCAATGCGTGCGGTACGCGCCGCCCGTGCACAACGTGCGGCTTGCCGCGCTGCTGCACGACGTTGGCAAAGCGTACTGTCTCAAAAATTTCGGAAATTTCCACGGGCACGAAAAGTGCTCGGGCGTAGCGGCGCGCATTATTCTCAACAGATTGCGTTACCCGAACGACGTAATCAATCAGGTCGTGCGGCTGTGCTCGTTGCATATGTACGATATGCGCGGCGAAACGCGCGAGGCAAAGGCGCGCGTGTTCGTGGCTAAGAATTACGATATTATCGACAAGCTCGTCGCGCTCATTCGCGCGGACAGATTGGCGACGGGCGTTATGACCAAAGAGGAAACGGACAAGCCGCACAGGTTCGAGACGATACGCGCGCAAATGCTGTCCGACGGCGCGCCCATACTCAAAAAATCGCTCAAAATTTCGGGCAAGGACTTGATAGATATGGGGTTCGAGGGCGAGGCGATTTCCGCCGCGCTGGAAGAGCTCTGGCGCGACTGCGTAATAAACCCCAAAAACAATACGCCCGAGCATCTTTTCAAAATGGCGGAAAAGCTGCCTAAGCGATAAGGCGCAAAAATCATAAATATATATTGCAATAAGCTCGTTCGGCACAAGTCAAACGGGCTTATTTCGATTGAGTATTGACATGATATTATATTTGTGATACAATGATAACGGAGGTGCTGCGATATGGGCGAGAGAAATGCGATTAGAAAAATTCGGAATATAATAATAGCTATAACAGTATTGTGCGCGCTGTTTTTAACGGCTTGCGGTGATAAAAAAGACTGTCGCGGATGCGGAGCGTTTTTTGCGCAGTGGGCGGACGGATATCGAAAAGCGCCGCGACAATGCAAATGGATAGCCGATTAAATATTCGAATATCGTTATTATGAATCGTGTGGATTACGGGTACAGGCGTAAGCGCGGTGCTAATCCGCGTATGCGCTCGGCTAATGCGGTATATCCGCAAATCGTATGTGTTTTATGGCGTTTGGGTCGAATAGTTTCGCGGTTATTCGACATACTACAATACGGAATGAATGCGAGTATGTGGAGTATAATACTGTGCGCGGCGGCAGTATGCGCGTTTCCGTGCGGCATACATAAGGCGGAAACACATGTCGCGTCGCAGTGCGCGCCCTGCGCGGCGGTTGCGGCGCAGCCCGAGGCGGACGGCGGCGAGCCCGAGCGCGTCGCTCGAATAACCGTCGACGCAAAGGGTAAGCGGTTTACTTATACAGACGACAGGATAATTCCGTCCGATTTTACCGTAGCCGAATATATCGAAACGCATAAAATAAACGCGCCGCTTTCCGAAAAGCTGGAATTTGCGGATAGCCTTCTCAAAAAGGGCGCAAGCTACAAAACCGCGCTCGGCGTGTGCTTTCCTCGACTGTCGGCGACCGTGGACAAGGTGGCGGCGCAGTTGTACGTGCCCGCCGTGAACGCCGAGGTCGTTTATAAAAACGGCATATATTCGGTAACCGACGACCGCGCGGGGGCGACGCTCGACGAGAATAAGCTGTACGCGGGCATATACTATTGCTTCAAGTTCGGCGGCGAAAACATAAGCGCGACGGCGGTGCGCGTCAACCCCGAAATCACGAGCGCGGCGCTCAAAAGCAATCTCGTGCTGCGTTCTGCGTATACGACCGATTTTCACACGTCCACGGCGGATAGGGCGCACAACGTTACGCTCGCGCTGCGCAAGTTCGACGGGTTTAGAATACGCGCGGGCGAAACCGTGTCGTTCAATCGAGTAGTGGGCGCGCGCACCGAGGAGAACGGCTTTAAAAAAGCCAAAATCATAGTGGACGGCAAATATACCGACGGCGTAGGCGGCGGCGTGTGTCAAGCGTCGACTGCGGTTTATAACGCGGCGCTTTTGGCGGGGCTCAAATGCAGCGCCAACGCGCATTCCATTTGCCCGTCGTACTGCCCCGCAGGGCTCGACGCCATGATAAGCACGGCGAGCGACCTCACTATAACAAATACGACCGCGCACGACGTGTTCGTTTCGGTTAAATGCTCGGGCGGCAAAGCCACCGTCAAAATGATAGGCGAGCGCAACGAGTACGAAATCGTGCCCGAAAGCGTAACCGTCAATACGTTTCCGTTCGCCGACGTGGAAATCGTAGACAGGGAACGTAAGTTTTTCGGCGCGGACGCAGTGTCGGGCGACAGACTGCTTGTGTCGCTCGGCAAGGACGGCATAATCAGCGAAACGTATCTTAAATATTACAAGGACGGCAAATTCGTTAAGCGCGTAAAGATACGCGGCAACGAATACAAATCGTCGCCGCAAATCGTAGCCGTCGCGCCGTAAAGCATTTAAATTAAGAATGAATAGCGAAGTCGGCTTGTCGCTCAGAGCGTAGAGAAGCGAGCTTGGCGTATGTACGTTTCGCCGAAAAATAACTGTAAATATATTGTCGTTTCGAGCCGTTGCGAAGCAACGCGTCGAGAAATCTATTTATATAGGAGAGAATTCTCCGCTTTTCTCGGTTTGCGCCAAATCTCGTGCGTGCCGAAACGTAAACATTATTGTCTGTTTTTGCGCGCGCTCGATTAGTGCCGCATGCAAGTGCTATCATATACTACACGCGATAGTCGCGGCGCATACAGCCGAATAACCTACGTATCGCGTGCGGGAGAATGCCATGCGATTGAACAAGGCGCAAACGACTGTAATCGTGCTGTTGAATTTGCTGATTGCCGCGCTGGTGGCGTACATATTTTTATCGCCGTACTTTGTCAAAGCGGGCGGCGGACAAGGCGGCACGCCGCCCGACGGCGACCCGCCCAATCAGGGCGCTAATACCGACCCCGTACCGCCGCACAATAAGCTGCGCGACGCAATCGCGGGCAAAACGCCCGAAATTTTACGCGAAACGCGGCTTATGGGTACGGGCGACGAGCACGTTGTGTCGGTATTTTTCAAGGACGGCGTGACTTACGTGTTCGGCAATGCGGGCGTCGGCGACCTCGATTTCGACAGCTACGGCGGGTTTTTATGTACGGTAAACGGCGCGGGGACTATTCTCGGCTTTACGTACTTTGCGGGCGCGATAACGGCGGCGTCCGCCGTGGGCGGCGGGTATGCGGTGGCGACCGAGAGCGGCGCAGGCACGGGTGACGCGACGGCAAAGCTGTATTTTGTAGATTATACGGGCGACGCGCGCGAGACCGCCACGCTGGACGGCGCGGCGCGCGACGTGTTCGCGTTAGACAACAACAAGCTGGCGGTGGTCACGCAGCCTACTAGCTCGTCGCTCAAATTCAGCGAGTACGCAACGGGCGAGGGCGAGTTTGCGCTCGGCAGGAGTACGCGCATAGAATGCTGGTATAATCTGACTTATTTCGATTGCTACGACCTCGGCGGCACGTACGTTATTTCCGCGCGCGCACACAGTCTGCCGCTGTACGACGCCGTCGTATTCTTTACTTTTGTGCCCGGCGGGAGCGAAACGGCGCACTACTACGGCGGCAGCAACGACGCAAAGACGAGACCGTACGCTGTCATGCCGTTCGGCGGCGGATACTTCGCGCTCGCCGACAAGGGCGGGCTTGCAACGCTTATAAGCGTAGATTACGCGTTCAAGAGCTATCACTCGTCGTCGCTCGATTTCACGTTCGAGGACGCGCGGCTGTTCTTTACGGGCGGCAAGTATTACGCGTGCTTCGACCGCGCCGACGGCGCGATAACGTACGAGCTCGACGAAAATCTGGGCAGGCGCAGGCTCGACGGCTTGGGCGGGGCGTCCGTGCGGTGCGCGGCGAGCGTGGGCGAAACTGCGCTTGTAGGCGTAAAGGGCGAGTATAAGGACGGCAAGCGCGACAATAAGGCGTTGGAGCTGCACTTGCCCGCGTCGGGCAAATCGCTGTCGCTCGACGTGACGGACGGCGAGGCGTACGGCGCGAATAAATCCGCCGACGGCATAACTCTCGTTATAACGGCTCGCGGCGGCGAAGCGTTGTCATCGCCCAGCGGCGGCAGCGACGTTTATATCGTTACGGTCAAGCTGTGATAATATTAAAAACGCAAGCTCGCCCGAGCGAGCGGGCGAGCTTGCGTTGCGCTACAACCGTGGACAGCTTGCCGTATGTTTCGGTTTTGCAGCGATTATATAGCTTGAACGTCGGCAAGAATTTTCGTCAGTTCCGCGATTGATTTTTTGCCTCGTTTTATTTGAACGCTGTCGATTATCACTCGTATCGGTGTGTAGACAACGCCTATGACCGTACCTACGATGCACATTATTATCTTCATCCAAAATCCGTCTTTGCGCTCGATATTTCCGTTTTCGTCGATAACGTATTCTACGCCTTGTTCCATTTCCTTTTGTCTGTGCATTTGCTTAGCTGCTTTGTGCCAAGTTATGCCCGTATAGATTCCGCACAAAGCGATTCCGCAAATAAGCGCCACCAAATCTATTCCGTTTTCGCCGACAAAAGCGGCGATAATAAGGAATAATCCTATCGCGTATAATATGCAGCTCACAATTATGCGGATAAGTCGGCTCTTATTGTCTTTTCGGTAAATCCCAATCGCTTTATTAGTCTTGTCGCAAAGGCAATCGACGCACAACGTGCCGTACTGCTCTTTGATAAACGCGGTCTTATCCGCGCACTCTTTGCATATCCCCGCACCGCAAACGTTGCATTGCGCAACCGCGCCGCGGTCGGGGTGTCGTTCACATTCCATGTTTTTCTCCTATAAAGATTTTTTCGGCAAGCTTAATTCTTTCGCATATTTATGCGAATAAGAATTTTGTGTATGAGAATACTCATACTACAAATATTATATATGTATTTACTCATAATGTCAATGAGTTTTTGCATTTCAGTGTATAATTTTTTTATGTTTGGCAGCGTTATAAAAGAATTGAGAGCGGAAATGGGTATTACGCAAGCAAAGCTTGCGAGTATACTAGGGTGCAGTCAATCGATGATTGCTCGGTGGGAAAAAGGCGAGTGTGAGCCCACCGAGTCGGTAATAGTGAAAGCCGCCGATACGTTTAACGTTTCCACGGATATAATATTGGGACGCGACTATCAGCGCGAGCCGATATTGCGCGCGTCGTATTGCGTTAACGCAAGAAAAACGTCGGGCGTCGGCGCGGGCAAACGTGCATGGCTTATTTCCAAATACGACTCTGCGTCCGACGATATCAGAAAAGCCGTCGATAAATTGTTATCGTAAAGCGATATTATTCGCCGCTATACCGCTTATTGTGCTTAGTTTTTATTAAGCGTTTCTTTTATTATATCGCAAATTTGTTTTGTGCCGTCCACGCTTAGCTCGGACATGGCGCGCGCGTATCTGTCTTTTGCGTTGAACAGCTCGGCGACGGCGGCGGCGAGAGTAGTAGGCGTCATGTCCGATTCGCGCAGCACTTTTATTGCGCCGCGCTCCTCGTAATAGCGCGCGTTTTGCAGCTGGTCGCCGCGCGACGCTTTTTCGAGCGGTATGCACAGCGCGGGAATTTTGAGCGCGATTGCCTCCGCGAGCGCGTTTGCGCCGCCGCGCGTAACTATCATATCGACGCTTGCGTAAAGGCCGGGCATGTCGTTTTCAAACTCGATAGGGCGGTAGCCGCGCTGTTTTTCGCAAACGGCTTTGCCTTTGCCCGTTACGTGTATAACGTCGAAGCAGGCGGTGAGCTTGGGCAGCGCCGATTTTACGCAGTCGTTGATTGCCGCCGCGCCGCTCGACCCGCCGACTACGGCGATTACGGGCTTCGAGCCGTCGAACCCGAACGCCGCTCTTTTGCTCTTGCCGCGGTACAGCGCGGGGTTGAGCGGCGCGCCTACGTGTTCGGCGCGCTTGATGCGCGCTGCGCACGGCTCGAACGCGCACAATATGCGCTGCGACTTGCGCTTTGCGAGCTTGGTGCACAGCCCGGGCGAAAAATCGCTTTCGTGACTGACGACGGGTATGCGCCCCGCGCCGAGCACGACGGGCAGCGCGGCGTACCCGCCCTTGCTGAAAATAAGGTCGGGCTTGATTTCGTTCAAAACCTTTTTCGCCGACTTTACGCAGGCGTGAAGCTTGAACGGAACGGCGAGGTTTTTAAAGAATTTGTCGCGGCGCAGCTTTACGGCTGAAATCGTGTAAAACGGTATGCCGCGCGCCTCGCACAGCGATTTTTCCATGCCGTCGCAGCCGATATATACGCAACGGCAGTCGCCGCCCAGCGCGGAAATAATCGCGAGATTGGGCATGACGTGTCCCGCCGTGCCGCCGCCTGCAAACGCTATTGTGTACATAGGCATTTTCTCCTTTTTGTCCGATAAAACGCTGTTGACAAACGCCGTCGCCTTGTGATAGAATACGTAAAAGGCACAGCGCTCGCTTGTCTGATTACCTTGATAATATACTCATAAACAGCGTGTTTTATGAACGGAGGGATTATGTACGAATATATGGAGCTTACGGGCGGAAAGCGCGTGGCGGTCATGATTTGGGAGGACGTAAGCGCGCCGCGCGGCGCGGTCGTCATGGTGCACGGAATGTGCGAATACGTCGCGCGATACGACGATTTTTGCAGGTTTCTCAACCGCAACGGCTATTACGTAATCGGCATGGATAACCGCGGGTTCGGCGATACCGACCCCGACGCGCGCGGCAAGGGCTACAAGGACATGTTCGAGGACACCGTGGACGATATAAAGCGCGAGGTGGAAATAGCCAAAGCGCGTTGGAATACGGAAACGGTTTTCGTAATCGGGCACAGCTACGGCAGTATACTTACGCAGCGGTTTATAGAAAAGTACCACGCCGACGTGGCGGGCGCGATACTTTGCGGAACCACTATGCAGAGCGGCGCTATGTTGGCGCTCGGGCGCAGGCTCGCGCGCGGCAAGGCGAAAAAGAACCCCGACGCGCCCGGCAAGCTGTTTGCCAAGCTGACTTTCGAGAGCTACGACAAAAAATTAAAGGACGGCGTAAACGGCTGGATTAACCGCGACAAGGAGGCGGTTGCGCGGTACAACGCCGACGAGCGCTGCGCGGGCGTCGGCATATGCTCTGTCATGTTCTACAAAGAAATGTTCGAGGGGCTTACGCGTATCAACCGCGAGCGCGGACGCGTACCGAGCGACTTTAAGCTCATGATAGCGTCGGGCACGGACGACGGCGTGGGCGGCTACGGCAAGCTGATTAAAAAGCTTGTTAAGGCGTATCGCAAGGAGTGCGGCATTGTCCCGCGCGTGAAAATGTACGAGGGCGGCAGGCACGAAATTCTCAACGAAATAAACAAGGGCGTCGTGTACGAGGATTTTGTCGAGTTCTTGGACGATTGCGCGAAATAATATGAAAAAGTGCGTCAAGATAACTTTGCTGAGCGTCGGCATTCCCGTGCTCGCGTTTATACTGATTGTCGTGTCCTATCTGCTGTACGTGGTGTGCACGTATTCGCGCATAGCGGACAACCTCGCGCTGAGCGTGGCGAACAACCACGAAACGGTCGCCGACGGCGCGGGCGAGTACACGGTTATGACTTATAACGTAGGGTTCGGCGCGTACAGCCCCGATTACACGTTTTTCATGGATACGGGCGTAATGCGCGACGGCACAAAGACGACGGGCAAGTACGGCAAGGCGATTTCCGCCGACGACGTGCGCAAAAACACCGACGGGTCGGTGGGCGTGATACAAAAATACAGCCCCGACTTCGCCATAATTCAAGAGGTCGATTACGATTCGTCGCGCAGCTACAAGGTGGACCAGCGCGCGGCGTTTACGGGTATAGACGGGTACGGGTCGGTATTTGCCGAAAACTACCACAGCAGCTATTTGGCGTATCCGTTCGGCGACCCGCACGGCAAGAACAACGCGGGCATAGTCACGTTGAGCAAGTACAAGGTCGCGGACAGCGTGCGGCGCAGCTTTCCGATATCGGGCGGGTTTTCAAAGTTCACCGATTTGGATAGATGCTTTTCGGTCACGCACGTCCCCGTCGGCGACAAAACGCTGTCGCTTATATCGCTGCATATGTCGGCGTACGACAAGGGCGGAGTAATTCGCAAAAAGCAGGCGGAAATGCTCAAAGGCGTTTTGCAAGAGGAATACGACAAGGGATATTACGTTATCGCGGGCGGCGATTTCAATCAGGATTTAATCGGCAATCTCGAAAAGTTCGCGAGCGAACAGCAAATCCCCGAGTGGGTCGCGACTTACGACGAAAACGACCTGCCGCAGGGCTTTTCCATAGCGACCGATTTCCATTCGACGGTGGGCTCGTGCCGCGGCGCGGACGTGGTGTGGAAGCGCGATTGGACGTACACCTGCGTGATAGACGGCTTTATCGTTTCCGATAATATCGCCGTTAAAAAAGCCGAAATAATAGACAACGATTTCGCGTTTTCCGACCACAATCCCGTATTGCTTACGTTTGAGTTTAACGCGAATTAGAGGATAAACAATGTTCAATATTGTATTGGTCGAGCCCGAAATTCCCCAAAATACGGGCAATATATCGCGCACCTGCGCGTGCACGGGCGCGGCGTTGCACATAGTCAAGCCCATGGGGTTCGAGATAACCGACGCCAAGCTCAAACGCGCGGGGCTCGATTATTGGGACAAGCTGAATTTGACGTATTACGAAAATCTAAACGAATTCTTCGAACGCAACGCGGGCGGGCGGTTCTTTTACCTGTCGAAAAAGGCGAGCAAGCGCTACACGGACGCGGAGTACCGCGACGGCGATTTTCTCGTGTTCGGCAAGGAGACCAAGGGCTTGCCCGAGTACGTCGTTTTCGACAACCCCGACACCGCGCTGCGCATACCCATGGCGGCGGGCTTGCGCTCGCTCAACCTATCGAACACCGTGGCTTTGGTGCTGTACGAGGCGTTGCGGCAAACGGGGTTCGCGGGGTTGTCTTAGCGCGTAACGAGTAATTCGGAATATGCAATCGCGACGCTGCGCGCGACTTGTCTGCGCTTGTTTCGATTTTATTCAATCAAGGATGCGCATTGTCGGTTAGGGCTGACGATGAGACGCGCGCTTGACGGAAGTCTGTTTACGCGCTTTGCATTGCGCGTTACTAATTGTTTAAATTCAGTTGAGAAAAATTTTTATTTGTGCTACAATGAAATGCAACACGCAACGGAGGAGCTTTTATGTCTGATTATAATGCGGGTAATATAAAGGTTTTGGAGGGGCTCGACGCCGTACGACTGCGTCCCGGTATGTATATCGGTACGACGGGCGTCAAGGGCTTGCATCATATATTGTGGGAGATAGTGGACAACTCGATAGACGAGGTGTCCAACGGCTACGGCACGGGGCTTACGGTGACCGTTTACGCCGACGGCAGCGCGTCTGTGGAGGACGACGGCAGAGGTATGCCCGTCGATATCCACCCGCAGCTCGGCGTGTCGGGCGTAGAGGTCATATTTACGCAGCTGCACGCGGGCGGCAAGTTCGACAGCAGCAACTACGCGCACTCGGGCGGCTTGCACGGCGTGGGCGCGTCTGTCACTAACGCGCTATCCGAATGGCTGACCGTCGAGGTTTTCCGCAACGGCACTACGTATCGCATGGAGTTCGAGTCCAAGGACGTCAACGGCGACGGCGAGGTCAAGGGCGGCATACCCAAGTATTCGCTCATCGACACGGGCGAAAAGACGGACAAGCACGGCACGAAGGTGCGGTTCAAGCCCGACGCGCGCATATTCGAAACTGTGGTGTTTCAGTTCGAGACGATAGCGCGGCGGTTGAAGGAACTTGCGTTCCTCAATAAGGGCGTCGGCATAAAGCTCGTGGACGAGCGCGTGCGCGTCGGCGACGGCTATCGCGCGTTGGAATACAAATACGACGGCGGCATTATCGATTTCGTAAAGTATATCAACGAGGCTCGCAACACGCTGTACGACGAGCCTATCATGCTCAAAGGCGAGCGCGACGGCATTTCCATGGAATTGGCGTTCCAGCACACCGATGCGTACACCGAGAATTTGTTTTCGTACGTAAACAACATTCCCACCACGGAAGGCGGCACGCACGAAACGGGCTTTAAGGCGGCGTATACCAAGGTCATGAACGACTTTGCGCGGCGCGTGGGCATGCTCAAAGACAAGGACGCAAACCTGTTGGGCGACGATTACCGCGAGGGGCTTACCGCCGTTTTGTCCATACAGATGACCAACGTGCAGTTCGAGGGTCAAACCAAAACCAAGCTCGGCAATCCCGCGGCGCGCATAGCAATCGAAGCGCTCGTATCGCAGCTTTTGAGCGAGTATTTCCAAGACGCCAAAAACGAGGACGTCGGCGAGGCGATACTCAAAAAGGGCATGCTCGCGGCAAAGGTGCGCGAGGCGGCGCGCAAGGAAAAGGAAATCACGCGCGCCAAGAACGCGATAGACAACTTCAATCTAGTCGGCAAGCTCACGCCGTGCACGGGCAAAAAGCCCGAGAACAACGAGTTGTTCATCGTCGAGGGCGACAGCGCGGGCGGCACGTGCAAGCAGGCGCGCGCGCGGTCGTATCAGGCGATTTTGCCGCTCAGGGGCAAGCCGCTCAACGCCGAGAAAAAGCGTATAGACCAGGTGCTCGCCAACGAGGAAATACGCACGCTCATATCGGCGCTCGGCTCGGGGATAGGCGAGGATTTCAACGTGGACAACCTCAACTATCACAAGGTGATTATACTGTCCGACGCGGACGTCGACGGATATCATATCCGCGCCATACTGCTGACCTTCTTCTTCCGCTACATGAAGGATTTGATTAACGAGGGGCACGTGTATATCGGGCTGCCGCCGCTGTACAAAATCGAAAAGGGCAACAATGTGGAGTACGCGTACGACGACGCGGCGCTCGCCGACGCAAAGGCGAGAATGGGCAAGGGCGCGTCCGTACAGCGCTATAAGGGCTTGGGCGAAATGAACGCCGACCAGCTCTGGGAAACGACGATGAATCCCGAACAGCGCGCGCTTATGCAGGTTACGATAGAGGACGCGGCGGAGGCGGAAAAGCTGGTGTCCGTACTTATGGGCGACGCCGTAGAGCTACGCCGCGAGTATATTATCGAGCACGCCGACTTTAACAAGGTGGACGGGTTCAAGCCCGCGTAACGCGTTAACCGCGCATGCGCTACTTGCGCAAGGCTTCGGCTATGCCGAGGCTTCGCGTATTGCGGGCGCAATTTCGCCGCGAGCGTTGCGGCGTTCGGCGCGCAAATACGTAGGATATAATCGCAATCATTCTTCGACATTTATAATCGGTGATATAATATGGCACAAGACGATAACAGCAAAAACGTAAGCAAATCGCTAATTGTTCAGACCATGGAGGACGTAATGCGCGACTCCATGATTCCGTACTCGGAATCGGTCATTCTCGACCGCGCGTTGCCGCGCGTGGAGGACGGACTCAAACCCGTTCAGCGTCGCATACTTTACACCATGCAGCAGCTCGGCATTACGCCCGACAAGCCTTACCGCAAGAGCGCGCGTATCGTCGGCGACTGCTTGGGTAAGCTGCACCCGCACGGCGATTCGTCCATATATCAAGCGATGGTGCGCATGGCGCAACCGTTTAATATGGGCGCGCCGCTCGTAGACGGGCACGGAAACTTCGGGTCTGTGGACGGCGACGGCGCGGCGGCTATGCGTTATACCGAGGCAAGGCTGACGCCGTTGGCTTTGGAGCTACTGCGCGATATAGACAAAAACACGGTCAAATGGTCGTGGAACTTCGACGATACGTTGCTCGAACCCGACATTTTGCCGGGGCGCTTCCCCAATCTTTTGGTAAACGGCGCGACGGGCATAGCGGTAGGTCTTGCGACCAACATTCCGCCGCACAACCTCATGGAGACAATCGACGGCGTTATCGCGTATATCGACAATCCGCGCATATCGCTTAAAGATATGATGAAGATAATCAAAGGTCCGGATTTCCCGACGGGCGGCGTGATTATCCCCAACGACCTCGAAACGGCGTACGAAACGGGCAAGGGTAAAATAGCCATTCGCGCCAAGCTGCATATAGAAAACGGCGACAACGACAAAAAGCTTATCGTTATCGACGAAGTGCCGTACGGCGTGAACAAGGCGCAGCTTTTGGAAAGCATAATCAAAGTGCGCGAGGACAAAAAGGGCGTGCTCTCCGGCATAACCGACGTTGTGGACGAGTCCGACCGCGTGGGCATGCGCGCCGTAATAAAGGTCAAGCGCGATTTCAACCCCAAAGAGATTATCAACGCGCTGTTCAAGTACACCAATTTGTCGATAAATTTCTCGTTCAATATGGTCGCGATTGCCGACGGCAAGCCTCAGCTCATGGGCTTGCTGGACATTATCGCGTACTACGTAAACTATCAGCGCGAGGTCGTGCTGCGCCGCACCAAGTACGAGCTGGACGCGGCGAGAAAGCGCGAGCATATTTTGGAGGGCTTGGTTATCGCCGTACGCAATATCGACGAGGTAATCAAGATTATCAAGGCGAGCGCGAACACGACCGCCGCGAAAGAGGCGCTCAGAAAGCGTTTCGAGCTGTCGGAGATTCAGGCGCAGGCGGTGCTCGACATTCGTTTGGCGCGGCTCACGCACCTCGAAATATTCAAGCTGGAAAAAGAGCTTGCCGACATACGCAGCGAGATAGCGCGCTTGGAGGCGATTGTCGCGTCCAAAAAGCTGCAAATGGAGCTTGTAAAGACCGAGCTTTTGGGCATTCGCAAGCAGTATAAGGAAAACCGCAAGAGCGCGGTCGTCAAGGGCGTGGAGCAGTACGTCGTGCCGAGCGACGACGAAAAACCGACGTTCGAGTACGTGGTCGCCGTCAACGGATACCGTCAGCTCAAAAAGATGCTCGTCAAAAACTTTACGATGGCGACCAAGGACTTTACCGATACGTCCACGCTCAACGAGATATGTTCGAGCATTGTCAAAGCCAAGTCGACGGACAGAGTGTTTGTGTTCACCAACCTCGGCAACTGCTACAAGGTGGACGTGGAGAGTATTCCCGACGGCAAGTGGCGGGAGAAGGGCGCGTCGCTCAAAGCGATTGTCGCCGACGCGACGGAAAACGAGTTCCCGCTGTATGTGCGTTTGGTCGAGGAAAAACTGCCCAAGGGCAGTCTGTTGTTCTACACCAAGAACGGTCTTGTCAAAAAATCGCCGTGGAGCGAGTACGGCGTGGTCAAGTCGGCGTTTGCCGCGACCAAGCTGCGCGACGGCGACAGCGTAATCGCTATCGAGGACGAGGTCGAAGGCTCGTCGCTTATGATTATAACCAAGCAAGGCATGTGCCTTAACGCCGACATGTCGGACGTACCCGCGCAAAACCGTATCGCCACTGGCGTTAAGGGCATTGCGCTCGCCGACGGCGACGACTGCGTGCTCATTCGCCAAGTCAACGGCGACGGCGAGATTGCGATTGTAACCGACCGCGGCTTTGCCAAGCGCGTGCTCGTTTCGCAAATAGACGTAATGACGCGCTACCGCAAGGGCGTGAAAATCATGGATTTCGGAAAGGGCAAGGCGGACAACGGCAAAGAGGTAACGTTCGCGTCGTGCGTGACCGTGCCGTACAAAATAGTGCTCAACGTGGACGACGAATATCTGACCGCGTACTCGACGGAAAACCTGCCCATAGAAAACCGCACGCATGCGGGCAGACCGCTGCTCAAAGGCAAGCACACGATTAACGCCTGCTATATATACAACGACAAGCTTATTAACGGTTGACCGTAGTCAATCGTTACCGCAAAAGCCGCGACCGACAGTCTGCGGCTTTTGCATTGCATATAAATCGCGGCGCGGCGTAATGCCTGCACGGCGCGGTCAATCGCTTGACAAAAGGCGATATAAGGAATATAATCAAGCTATGAATATAAGCTTGTTGAGCGCCGTTAACTATTACGGTTTGATAATAGCGTGCGGAATAGTGATTTGCGTGGTGGGCGCGTACTTTGCGGCCAAGCACCGCGGCATAGAAGGCGATATCGTAATCGATATAATCGTCATATGCTTGCCGCTCGCTATATTGGGCGCGCGCATATATTACGTTATTTTCGACGCGATTGCGGGCAACCATTGGACGTTTTCCAAGTTTTTCGGTTTCAGCGGCGAGGACGGGCATTTCGTCGGCTTGGAGGGCTTGGCGATTTACGGCGGACTAATCGGCGCGGTTATCGGAGCGGTTATACTGTGGCTGTGGAAAAACCGCAAGAAGAACCCCGAGAACAAGCGCATAACGTTTTTGCAAATACTCGACTTGGGATTTACATTTATCATACTCGGTCAAGCCGTAGGGCGGTGGGGCAACTTTGCCAACCAAGAGGCGTACGGCGGCGAGATAACCAATCCCGCGTTGCAGTTTTTCCCGATAGGCGTGTTTATAGAAAAGGAAAGCGCGTGGCATTACGCGACATTCTTTTACGAGTCGCTGTGGAACACGATAGGCTTTGCCATACTGCTGTACTTGTATTTGGGCAAGTACAAGAGCTTCGACGGATTCAACCTCTTCGCATACTGCATATATTACGGTATAGGCAGAGCGTGGATAGAGGGCTTGCGTACCGACAGCCTGTGGCTGGTGCCGCCGTCGGGCGGGTTCGCGGGAATACGCGTGAGTCAGTTGTTGAGCATACTGCTGATACTGTTCGGCATAGGCGCGATAATTTTCCATATCGTGCGCGCCAAAAAGGCGGGCAAAAAGACGTTTATCTTCGTAAACCGCGCCAAGCTCTGCGACGAGTATTACGGATACGAAAAGACCAAGCTCGCGCACCCTATGCCCGACATAACGTTCTTTAAGGACAGAAACAAGCAAAAGAAGGATAACGTGATTGTTGACGAGAACGGCGTCGCCATTCGGCTCGACGATACGCCCGATAACGACGGCGGCATCGAAACGCCGCGCGAAACACCCGACGAAAAGATACGCGCAACGGCGCAAGCGGAGTCGGAGGAAGAGTATGAAGACAAGTGGGACGACTGACGGCGTAGACGGGGTGCTCCCTCTCACTAAAAAGCAAAAAATCGCGGGCAACGTGTCGATGGGAGTGCTGCTCGTGGCGGCGGGCGTAATTCTCGCGTTGGCGGGCGCGGGCGTGATAAACGTTTCCGTGCGCAAAATCGCAGCGGCGACGATATTGCTTGCATTCGGTACGGGAGTGCTTATCGGCGCGCTCATAGCAAAAAATTCCATATCCATGTGGATTGCGGGCGTCATACTGTCGTGCGCGCTTACTTCGCTTTTGGTCGCGGTCACGCCCGCGTCGTATTACAATCTTTTCCCGATATATATCGCCGCGCCCGCGGTCGGCTGCGCGCTGTCCGTGATATTCGCGGACGCCAAGCTCGCTTGCGTCAAGTGCGGCGTGTTTTTCTCTGTGCTCGCGGGATTGTTCGCGCTTGCGTCCTCGGGGCTGTGCGGCTGGGGGCTTACGGGCGGACTGATTGCGGCTTTCGGCGGAGTGTGCGTAATCGCGTACGCCGTCGGTATTTTTTTGAAAAAGGACCAAGATAATGCGTAATCTCACAATGATGACCGATTTCTATCAGCTCACAATGATGAACGGATATTTCTTGGAGGGGAAGGCTCGGGAGACTGCGGTTTTCGACGTGTTTTTCCGTCAGAAAAGCACCATGAATTACGCCGTTTTCGCGGGGCTCGACCAGGCAATCGACTATATCAAGGAGCTGCATTTCAGCGCGGAGGATATCGAGTATCTGCGCTCGCTGGGCACGTTCGACGCAGGGTTCTTGGATTATCTGTCGGGCTTTAAGTTCACGGGCGATTTGTACTCGGTGCGCGAGGGCGATATCGTCTATCCGCAAGAGCCTATAATAATAGTAAAAGCGCCGTTAATCGAGGCGCAGCTCATAGAAACGGCGTTATTGAATATCGTCAGTCATCAAACGCTCATCGCCACCAAGTCGGCGCGAATAGTGTCGGCGGCGCGTGGCAAGAGCGTGGTGGAGTTCGGGCTCAGGCGCGCGCAAGGCCCGGACGCGGGCATTTACGGCGCGCGCGCGTCGATTATAGGCGGCTGCAACGGCACTAGCAACGTGCTCACGGGACAAATGTTCAACATTCCCGTAAAGGGCACGCATTCGCATAGCTGGGTAATGAGCTTCCCGAGCGAGCTCGACGCGTTCCGCGCGTTTGCCAAAACGTATCCCGACGCCTGCTTGCTGCTCGTGGATACATACGATTCGGTGCAGGGCATAAAGAACGCGATAACCGTTTTCGACGAGCTCAAAGCGGCGGGGCACAAGCCCGTAGGCATTCGCTTGGATAGCGGCGATTTGGCGTACCTGAGTAAGCTTGCGCGAAAAATGCTCGACGATGCGGGCTTTAACGACGCTATCATCTTCGCGTCGGGCGATATAGACGAGTATTTGTTGGAATCGCTGTTTTCGCAGGGCGCGAAAATCGACGTGTACGGCGTAGGCACAAAGCTGATTACGAGCGAGGATATGCCGTCGCTCGGCGGCGTGTACAAGCTGTCGCAAATCACGCTCGACGGCAAGACCGAGCCGCGCATGAAGATATCCGATTCGATAGTCAAGGTCACGAACCCCGGGCTTAAAACGCTGTATCGGTTGTACGACAAAAAGAGCGGCATGGCGGTTGCCGATTTGATTGCGCTGGACGGCGAAAAGCTCACCAAGCCGCTTACGCTGACGCACGAGACCGAGCGCTGGAAAACGACGACGCTCGACGACTACGACGCGCGGTGCATGCTGCATAAAATATTCGATAACGGCAAGAATGTATACGAAAGCCCCGCGCTAGACAAGATAGTCGAGTTTGCCAACGCCGAAAAGGCGAGGTTTTGGGACGAGTACAAGCGCATAGACAATCCGCAGATTTACAAGGTGAACGTTTCCGACGAGCTGTACAGCTTGAAGCACACCATACTCAAACAGCACAGACACAAGAAATAACGTACGAAAGCCGACAAAGATTGCTTGTAGGGAATAATGGACGGTAAAAAGAAGGTATACACAAAAGCCGATTTCGACGCGTACGCCGAGGCGGTCAAGCACGAGTTGGAGCAGGTGTTGTTGCGTCAGCGCGAGCGTATCGACGAGCTGCGCACGCAGTTGGACGCCGCCGAAAAAAAGGTCGCGGACAACGAGAGCAAGAAAGAGCTTGTGTACAAGGCGATAACCGCCGCGCTCAAAAAGGCGGACGATATCGAGCGCGTCACGCTCATCAAGTACAATCAGGAAATAGCGCAATTAAAGAGCTTTCACAATAGATGGGTGGGATACTTTAACCGCATAATGGCGCAATACCCGCTCGACGACGAGCTTGCCGCGGCAAGCAAGGTCAACGGCAGAATCGCCGAGGTGCTCGGCAAAACGGGCGACCTCGACGAGCAATACCGCGCCGAGCGCGAGCGGCTTATGCAATCGGTCGCGGACGACGACAGCTTCGACGTGTCGGAGGCGAGCGCGGCGGCAGCGGAGTCTGCCGCACAGTTTGCCCAAAGCGCGACGGACGACGAGTATAAGGACCGTTCGCCGTCGGGATTTTCCATAGCGGAGGCGTTGCACCCCAAGGACGACTTAATGGACATTATGCGCGAGCTGGGCGTAATAATGGACGACGAATAAGATTTGGCTTAAAACGCAAAGCGCGCCCGAACGTGATGGGCGCGTTTTGCGTTTTAAAAATATCATATAACGTTTTTTACGCGCAGAACAATGACGGCGACGGCGAACGTCGCGGCAATCCCCGCCCATATTCCGAATACGATTAAAAGCGTGTGGTCGCGCGGTTCTTTCGGCAGCGGAGCATATTCCTCGGACGCAACGGTCGTAAAGGTCAATTCGGTTTGCGGTAAGCCGTCGAGGCGGGCGGTGCAAACGCCGTTTTCGCAAGCGAGCGCGACGGACGAATTTTTTATTTGCAGCGGCGACGCGATTTCTATATCGAGCGTGCCGAATTGCGCCCAGCATGAGGCGGGCGACAGCAGATACGTGTACGTGTGCATTTCGGCGTCGTGTTTTCGCGTGATTAACGGATACACGGGTGCGGTGGAATTTACGACGGACGCTTTTGCGGGAACGTGCAACGAATATTCGTACCACAACATTGTTTTGCTTTCGAGCGAAGCCAACGCGTCGCACGGCTTTGCGAGCGCTTTCGTATACTGCTTTGGGCGTGTCGGCGATATCGAAGGCGAGACGTTCGCCGACGACTGTGAGCGGGCATTCTCCGACGGTGATTACGGCAGGGCCTGCCGCGCCGCGCCACGAGTATGGCGCGGAGTTTGCGCGCGCCCGATAGGCGGGCGTCGGCATTGCGACCGATGCGCCCGCGATTGACAGTATCGCCGCTGCCGATATTGCGTAAAGCTTGCGTTTTTGCATTTTCGCGTACCTCGACGAGGCAAAGCGTGTGTCGCTTCGATTATTGCTACTACGCTATATACAACACCGCAGCGCAAGATTTGTCCCGTAAGCGACGCGTGCGAAACGGAAATTATTATTACATGGCGGTCGCGTTGTCGGCGGGGTAGAGCAAAAGATTTTCGCAGAAAAAAATCCCGTACGGCGTTGCGTACGGGATTGCTTGTTCGATTATTATTCGGCTTTGTCCGCTTCGGGCTTTTCCTCGGTCGTCGCTGCCGCGGCGTCCTCGGCTTTTGCTGCCTTTTTGGCGGCGGTCTTTTTGGGCGCTTTCTCCGCCTTTTCCTTTACCGCTTTTTCCTTCTTTTCCTTGGCGGGCTTTTCCTCGGCTTTTTCCTTGGTAGCCTTTTGCTTTTTCTGCTCGGCTTTTTCCGCTTCTTTTTCGAGCTGCTTGGCGCGGAACTCGGCGCGGGCTGCCTCGCGCGCTTCCTTGGCGGCGCGCGCCTTTTCGGCGGCGATGGTCTTGTTGTCCTTTTTGACGACGACAGTTACCTTGCCGCTCTTAATATCGCTGAGCCGCTTGGAGATAGCCGACTTCTTGTTGGCGGCTGCGTTTTTGTGAATGATGCCCGCCGTAACGCTCTTGTCGATAATGGACATAGTGAGGGGGAGAAGGCGCTCTGCCTCCTCGATATTGGCGGAATCGATTGCTTTATTAAACGCCTTGATGGCGTTGTTCATTTTGGAACGGTCCGCTCTGTTGCGAGCGTTTTTCTTTTTTGTAATCAGCACGCGCTTTTTTGCGGATTTGATGTTGGGCACGGTATGAACTCCTTTCTCTCGTTTTTATCAATAATGATTATAGCATATCGTACGGCCTTTTGCAACTGTTAAACGGCATTACGTTTAAAAAATTTTCTTTTACAAACAATAAATTTATGGAAAATCGCGGAATTTTAACCGACATGGCAGTCGAGTTTTGCAAAAGCGCGAAAAATCGCGACGACGGAGTAATCAGTTATTACGAGGTTGAGGTGGACGGCGCGCTTGCCAAAAAGCTCGCGCGGCCTCAGGGCAGGTATACGACGCTGGAAACGCGCGCCGTCGTTACGGGCAGGACGGACGATTACGGACGCGTTACCGAGGCTTTGGGCGCGTGCATACGCGAATACTGCAAGGGCGCGGATAAAATCATGGTCGTGGGGCTCGGCAATCCCGACCTGACCGCCGACGCGCTCGGCGACCGCGTTTTCAAACGGCTTATAATAACGCGCCACCTCAATCCCGACAAATACGTGTGCGCGCTCACGCCCAACGTGCTCGGCATGACGGGCATAGAGAGCTACGATATAATATCCGCCGTATCGGCAAGGGTCAAGCCCGACGCGCTCGTCGTGGTGGACGCCCTGACGGCCGCCGCGCCGAACCGCATAGCGTCGGCGTTTCAGGTGACGGACAGCGGCATAACCCCGGGGAGCGGCGTGGAAAACCACCGACGCAGGCTCGACCGCGCGTCGCTCGGCGTAAACGTGGTGTCGGTGGGCGTGCCGCTCGTCGTGTATTCGTCCACAATCGCCAAGGAGTATTGCGACGGCGCGGAGGAAACGGGGCGGGACATGATAGTAACGCCAAAGGACGTGGATATACTCGTCGAGGATTGCGCCAAGATAATAGCGGGCGCAATCAACGGGCTGACGGGCGTTTGACGCGCACATAGCTCGGGCTTTGCGTGCGAACGCGCGCACCGCTTTGACTTGGAGCGCATATATAAAACGTATGCGCGAAAATCCTATCGGCGTATTCGACAGCGGCGTGGGCGGGCTGTTTGTGCTCAACCGCCTTGCTGCCGCGCTGCCGAGCGAACGGTTTATCTATCTTGCCGACGAGGCGAATATGCCGTACGGCGTAAAAGACGACGGCGAAATCAAGCGTGCGGCGTGCGCGTGCGCGAGCACGCTGTTTTCCATGAACTGCAAAGCGTTGGTCGTGGCTTGCAATACCGCGACGGCGGTCGCCGTGGACGATATAAGACGGTTGTATCCGAATAGGATAGTAATCGGATTGGAGCCCGCTGTCAAGCCGTGCTGCAACGAGCTCGGAAAAAACGGGTATGCCGTCGCGCTCGTTACGCCCGCAACGGCGGAATCGCGAAAGTTCAAGAGGCTCGCCGCGGCGGCGGGCGACCGTCTCGTGAGCGCGCCGCAGCCGCATTTGGCGCGCATGATAGAGGAAAACGTTTGCGATTTGTCCGCCGTCGAGCCGTACGTGAAGGAAATATTAAGCCCGTACGAAACAGCCGAATCGGTGATACTCGGGTGTTCGCATTACTCGTGCATTGCGAACGCGGTCAAGCGGTTTTACGGCGGGAACATAAAAATATACGACGGCGCGGACGGCGCGGCGGCGCGGCTGTCGTACTGCCTCGCGCTCGCGGGCTTGCTCGCGCCGCAGTGCGAGACGGGGTCGATGCGGTTTTTGAGCACCGCTCGGGCGTGACCGCGCGGGCTGACCGCGCGCAATTCGCGAGTGCTTCGGCATGCGCGAATTGCGATTATTCTTAGCGGACAAGCCCTTTGTAATGTAATAAAGCTTATAAATAGTTTACTCTTACTAATTAAGTTGAATTTGCGTCTATGATAAAATTAAGTACGAATACGGCGACCGAGGGGTGCGCGCGTAAATCTTATCGGGAAAACGGAGAGAATTATGAAAAAGGCGATTGCTGTGTTGTTGTCGGCGGTAATGGCGCTGTCGACGGCGGCTGCGCTCGGCGCGTGCGCGGGTACGAGCGGTAAGGACGGTAAGGACGGAATAAACGGCACTAACGGAGTTAACGGAGCGGACGGAATGAACGGTACGGACGGCAAGGACGGAGCGGACGGAATAGACGGGGTCGACGGCAAGTCGGCATACGAGCTGTTTTGCGAGGCGCACCCCGATTATACGGGCGACGAGGCGCAATGGCTCAAAGATTATGCGAGCGGCAAGCTCGCCGATTCCAAGTATTACGGTATCGTGTCGTTCGGCAGAGATTTCAACGGCACGGTTACGGCGGGCACGGCGACCTCGGACGGGTCGACGCTGTCGCTCGACAGCTGCGTAATCAAGCTTAACGAGGCGGTCGTGCTGCCCACTGCGGAGAATGCGGAGTGGGAGATAAGCATCGGCGGCGTGCTCGCCAACGGCGGGGGCAGCGCGGAGCTTTTGGCGAGCCTCGATAAATCCACCGTCGGGAGAATTTATTTCGGCGTGTACGCGGACAAAAACCTCGCTTACCTCGGCGCGAATATAGGCGGAATTTACTTTAATTATTGCTGGAACGTGAGCGGCGACAAAATCAAATCGGCGCACGAATACACGTTGCGGTATAAGGACGGCGTGTACGGGCTGTCGGTGGACGGCGGCAAGTTCGACAGGTTTTCCACGCTCAACAACAATCAGTCGAACAGCGTAAATATCTCCGACGCGGTCGTCGCGAGCCGAGACTTTAACGACAAGGTACGCGCGATAACGGGGCAGGATTATTTCGAGTTTACGAGTATCGGCGCGGACACGCACAAGTGCTCGTGCAAGCTGAATTACATAGACGCGAAAACCTCGTCGATTTACACGTACGAGAACGCGTCCAAGCACCCGCTCTACGGCAAGACCGTTTACCATTTGGGTTCGTCCATATCGTACGGTTATTCTAACAACGGCGTATCGTTTGCCGAGCAAATCGCGTCGCTTACGGGCAGCAAATACGTCAAGCAGACGGTGAGCGGCACGACGCTTTCCACCGTTTATGCCGATTCGTACGTCGAGCGCTGGGCAAACTTTACGTTCGACGACGCGCCCGAGTTTTTGGTTTTGCAGTTAAGCACAAACGACTTTACGCGCGGCGGCATCGACTTGGGCTCGGTCACGACGGCGCAGTCGGGGTTCGACACCAAAACCGCAACGGGCGCGATTGAGCACATTATCGCCGAGACCAAAAAGAAATCGCCCGACACGCAAGTGGTAATTTACACCTGCGCGGTCAAATCGGGTTGGGGCGCGAGACAGCAGTACGCGGGATTTATAAACACCAATCTGCGCATGCTGCGCGAAAAGTGGGGCGTGACGGTAGTCGATTTGTTCAACGCTCAAACGGTGAATACCACGGCGTGGATGAGCGACGACATTCACCCCAACGGCGCGCAGTACGCAAACCTTTTTACCGTACGCATGATAAACGCCATGACCGAGGCGTGCAAAAAATAACTCTACGGGAATACCGCTTATGAAAGAATTTATAACGGGCAAGATTCGGATACAGCTTTTGAGCCGCGATATAATTCGCCTCGAATTGCGCGGTAAGGACGGATTTTGCGACGACGACACATATTTCGTGCCGCACCGCGATTTTGCGGGGTGCGACGGCGACGCGCGCGTCGCGGACGGCATGCTCGTTGTCGCCGTGGGCGAGCTTAGTATCGCCGTGCCCGAAAACGCGCAATCGCTCAAAGGCGCGCGGCTTACCCGCGGCGACGACGCTTGGTCGTACAGGCGCAAGCGCAACGTCGGCGAGCTGCCGCTGCCGTCGAAAACGCCGTTCGTGTTCGAGGTGACGGACTGCCCGCGAATAACGCTGCCCGACGGCGGATATCGACGCGGCGCGGAATACAAAATCGACGAGCGCGCGAACGACGTGTATTTGCTCGTTTGCGACAGAGACTGCAAAAAGTTGCGCCGCTTATACGTGGAGCTTACGGGCAGACCCGAGCTTGTGCGGCTCGCCACGCTCGGGCTGTGGAATTCTAGATATTTCGCGCACAGCGACGCGTCGGCGCGCGAAATGATAGACGAGTACGCGCGGCGCGACGTGCCGCTCGACAACATGGTGCTCGACACCGATTGGCGCAAGGCGTCCGACCGCGGCATAGGCTACGAGGTAGACGACGCGCTGTTTCCCGATATGCGCGCGTTTTTCGACTACGCGCACGCGCACGGCGTGGAGATTATGTTCAACGACCACCCCGAGCCTGTGGACGGCGCGCGTTCGGCGCTGGATGGGCGGGAGATAGAGTACCGCGCCGATAATCTGATTGCGCATTTGAAAAACGGGCTGGACTATTGGTGGTACGACAGGAATTGGCATACCAAGCTAATCAGCCCGTCGCCCGCGGTCAATCCCGAAAGCATAGGCATGTATATTTTTCACGACGTCACGAAGCAGGCGTTCGAGGCTCTTGCGGACGGCAAACCGCCGCGCCGACCCGTTATCATGGCTAACGTCGATAACGTAGCCAACGGCAACTACATGGGCGTAAACGACACCGCCACGCATAGATATTCGGTGCAGTGGACGGGCGACGTCGGTTCGGACGGCGCGACGCTTGCCTCCGAGATAAAAAATCTGGCGCTCGGGCAAAACAGCTGTATTACGTATATCAATTCCGACTGCGGCGGACATACGGGCAATCCGACAAAGCGCGAATACGTGCGGTGGATGCAGTTCGGCGCGTTCTCGCCGATATTCAGACCGCACTGCTCAAACTGCGTGGAGCGCTTCCGCGAGCCGTGGGCGTACGACGACGAAACGCTCGATATAACGCGCGAGTACGTAAAAATGCGGTACAGGCTGTTGCCGTTGCTGTATAAGAGCGCGTACGAGAGCTACGCTTGCGGCGCGCCGCTTTTCGCGCCGCTCAATTACGCGTATGCGGACGACAAGCGCGCCAAAAACGTTTTCGACGAGTACATGCTAGGTAACGCCGTGCTTGTCGCGCCGTTGTGCGGCGTAGAGCCCAAAAAGCTGACGGCGGCTAACTATGCCGCGCCCGTTTCCGCCGTGTATTACGGCGGCATCGAATGCGCGGGCGCGCCGCTGTGGCGCACCGAGTACGGAACGCTCGATTTGTATTGGCACGGCGATTCGCCGCACGAGACCGTGCCGCCCTATTATTTTTCGGCGGTTTTCCAAACGGAGCTGATATTCGACAAGGACGTCGAGCTTATCGTAGAGTCGGACGACGGCGTAACGGTGTACGTCGACGGCGAAATGACCTTGGAGGATAAGAATTTCCACGGCGCGGCAAAGATGAGCGCGGGCATGCTTAAAGGCGGCGTGCCGCACAAAATCAAAATAAATTATTTTCAGGGCGAGGGCGAGGCGTCGATTGCATTGTATTGCAACGTGGCGGACGCAAAGCGCAGCCTTGACGCGCGCAGCATATACCTGCCGCAGGGCGAGTGGCTGGACCCGTTCGGCGGTGAGATGTACGACGGGCGCAGGGCGCATTTCGCGTCGTACCCGCTCGGCGCGCTGCCGCTGTTCGTAAAGCGCGGCAGCGTAATACCGCTCGTCGATTGCAAGCAAAATACAAAGCTTATAGATTGGGGCAACGTGACGCTCGATTACTACCCGTCCAAAACCGAAAAGTATTCCGACTACATTTACGAGGACGACGGCGAAACCGTCGCGTACAAATCGGGCGCGTACAGGATAAGCCCGTTTACCGCAGAGTACGACGCGGCGCGCAGAACGTACCGACTGACGCTGTCGCGCAGCACGGGCGGGTACGCGGGCGTGCAAAAGCGGCGCGGCGCGGTCAAGTTCCATTTGCTGGACGGCGTGGGCGAGATAGCGCGCGTCACCGTAAACGGCGCGCCCGTCATGCTGCAAGCGATTAAGCGCGATATCGGCGCGTATCCGTTTTCGACGGGCGGCGGCGCGCGCGACGCGGACGTGATAATCGTCGGTTTCGAGCACGACGTAAACGGCGAAACGGTAATCGAGCTCGCGGAAAAATAACGCAGATAAAAGACAAAAAAACGCTCCGTACGGAGCGTTTTGCGTTGCGGGAAATGCGTCAAGCGTCACGGGGGGGGGGTAGAATGCACCCTTTTTCTATATAATTCGGGCGATTCGCCCGATTTTTTCTTGAACAGATAGGAAAAGTAATTTTGCTCGCAAAACCCCAAAAGCTCGGCGATTTCGCCTATGCGCAGCGACGACGTGACGAGAATGTTTTTCGCTATGTCCATTTTGCTGTCGATATAATAGGCGTACGGCGTGGTGCGATAGTATTTTTTGAACTCGTTTATAACCTGCGCCTTGGAAACGAGGAGCTGCTCCGCAATCGCCTCCACGGTGATATTGCCGTAGATATTGTCGTCCAAAAGCGCTTTCGTCGCTTTGGCAATGTTGGACGCATGTATGACCTTGTGCTCGTTTTGCGCCAAGCGGTTGATTATCTTGAATATAATCTCCGCCGCCACGTAGCACACCTCCTCGTTGAACGTGGTGGTCTTGGCGAGCTGGAACAGCTCGAAGAACAGCGCTTTGCAGTTGGAGTTTTTAAAAACTATTCTGTCCGACAGCCCGTACGCGCGCAGTATTTCGCTTATTATGCTGCTGTGTATGTTAATCCATATCTTTTCGTACGGGTCGGTCTTGTCCGACCAATACTTATGCCGCGTGCCCTCGGATAGGATATACAAATCGTCCTGCTTGACGGTAAAGGTGCGGTTGTCGCAAACGATATAGCCTACGCCGCTAAGCACGTACTCGAATATAAAATAATCGCTGTGCTTGCGCTCTATAAAGTAGTCGGGGTTGGGGTGGGAAATGCCGATGCACTCGACGAAAATCGGCATGCTCATGTCGCCCACGAAATGGGTCAATTCCTCGTTTGACACGTCGCCGTAGCTTATATTATGGAACGGGTCAATCAGTTGTTTGCGGGAATTGTTTTTCATTTTCTCACTTTTTCGGATACGTAAAATTAAGAAATCGACTTTAATTTTGCTTACATTTGCTTTAATTATCCTCATTCCGTTTGGGAACTTAAAACAATTATAATTGTATTGTAGTTTATTGTCAAGCAAAATAACCAATTCAATATAGGAGAAAAAGGATGTCGGCATTTAAGAGCAAAAAATTCAAAAAGATTTTGTCATTGCTTTTGGCGTCGGTTATGGCTGTGCCGTTCGGCGCTACCGTTCTTGCCGCTTGCGGCGACAAGAACAATCCTTCGGATGACCCGCCCGCAGATTGCACCGAGCACGTTGACGAGGACAAAAACGGCAAGTGCGACAACTGCGGCGAGGATATGCCCAAAGACCCCGATGAGCCCGACCCCGAAGAAAAGGAGCGGTATATCACGGTTGACAATATTCGCGTCGGGCTGCTGTCGGATACGGTGGTGCGCGTCGAGTACAAGGGCAAGTCGGGGTTCGAGGACCGCGACACCTTTTACGTGTCCAACCGCGACGCCAAGGAGGCGCCCGATTTCACCGAGACCACGGTGGACGGCAACCGCGTAATCACCACGTCCAACTATAAAGTCTACGTTCCGCAAAACGCGACGAGCCTCGACGGCGTGCGCATTGTGTCCGCAGCCGACGAGGAGCTGTGGCGGTATGCGGGCGAAACCACGTCCAACGTTTACATACCCAGCCCGTCCGACGCGCTCGACAGCTGGTATTTCAGCGACAGCCCGCGCATTGTTCCGTCCGAATACGGCTACGGAATAAGCGAGAGCTCCGACCCGCTCAACGGTTGGGATTTCGGCAACGACGCGCCCGACTGCTACGTGTTTTTGCCTAACGGCGATTACAAGCAGTTTTGCGACGATTACGTTACGTATACGGGCAGGAGCGAGATGATATCGCTGCAAATGCTCGGTTATTGGGATTCGCGCTGGTACGCTTACGACGAAAAGACGGCGATGCAGCAGATTAAGGACTACACCGACAGGGGTTACAGCATAGACATACTCGTCTTGGACAAGGATTGGCATGCGGATAACGGGCTCGACGGCGTAGGATATCAGATTAACACCGAGCTGTTCCCCAACATGGCGGAGTTTTTGGACGAGTGCCACGAGCTCGGCATAAATATCATGTTCAACGACCATCCCGAGCCCGTCAAGGGCACGGGCAACCTGCTCGACGGCGAGGAGGTTGAGTACCGCAACAAGCAGCTCACCGCCATACTTTCGCTCGGTCTCGATTATTGGTGGTACGACAGAAACTGGTCGGTTTCGCTCAACCCGATTGACAAGGATATTTCCGTATTCGCGACGGGCATGTACGCGTTCCAATTCGTCACCAACGAGCATTTGCAGTCCATAACAGACCTCGGCGAGTACGCCGACCGCGCGCTCATAATGGGCAACGTGGACGGATGCTTGCACGGGCGTTGGAACTACGCGTCCGATATTTCCGCGCATAAGTATTCCATTCAGTGGACGGGCGACATCAACACGGACACGACCGCGCTTGCGCAGGAAATTTACGCGTCGGTGTTCGGCGGCGCGGAGGTGGGTATTCCGTACATGTCCTCCGACCTCGGCGGACACACCGCGTCCGTTTCGGACGATATGTACATTCGCTGGTTGCAGTACGGCGCGCTGTCCACGATTTGCCGCGTGCACTGCACCAACGTGGAGCAAATAGGTCAGGACGGCCGCATGCCGTGGCTGTTCGGCGAAACTGCGGAGGACGTCGTTAAGGAATACGTCGGCATGCGCTATCGCTTGCTGCCGCTGTTCTACGCGCTTTCCCGTGAAAACTACGACAGCGGTTTGCCTATCATGCGCCGCACGGATATCGAATATCCGCAGTACAACGAGGCGTCGCGCAACGACCAATACATGCTCGGCAAGCACCTTTTGGTCGCGCCGTTCGACTCTGCGGAAAAGCTCGACGCCGTTCCCACGGAATGGCTGACCACCGTAGACGGCAATCATAACGGCTTGGACGCCACGTATTTCGAGGGTAAGTTCGGCACGGTGCGCTCCCGCAAAATCGACGCAAACGTTTATTTCAATTGGGAAAACGGCGGGCCGCAGGGCTTGGGCTCGGATAATTTCTCGGTGCGCTGGGAAGGCAAAGTCAAGATAGGCGAAAAAGATTCGCGGCTGTGCTTCTTTGCCGACGACGGCGTAAGAGCCTGGGTGGACGGCAAGCTTGTAGCGGACGGCTACGGCGTTTACGACAAAATGCTGTACACCGATTACTATGCGGCGGGCAGCGAGCACACAATCAAAATAGATTATTACGAGGAGTACGGCGGCGCGCACGTGTACATGTATTACGGCGAGCGCGGCGAGGACGGCGCAATGATGCCCAACACGCGCACGGTGTTTATCCCCGACGGCACGTGGGTGGACGTTTGGTCGGGCACGCGCTATAACGGTCCGCAGACGATTACCGTATCGCACGGGCTTACCACTTCGCCCATATTCGTGCGCGAGGGCTCGGTATTCGCGCTCGCGGAAAACATGAAGAACACGTCCGAAAAGGATTGGAGCAACATGACGCTCGACGTGTACGCGGGCACGGAGGCTACGGACACGCTGCTGTACGAGGACGACGTCAAGACGCAGGCGTACAAGGACGGCAAGTGCCGTAAAACGCTTATCACCAACGAGTACGCCGACGGCAAGTTCACCGTCAAGGTAAATCCCGCCGAGGGCGAGTTCACGGGCGACCGCGCGTTTACCGAACGGAATTGGACGGTGCGCATTCACGCCAAACCCGAGTGGGGCGCGATTTCGAGCATAAGAGTAAACGGCAAGAGCCTGTCCAGCGGCAGCATTCGTTCGTTCAAAAAGAGCGCCGATTCCACGCCGTTCGCGCTTACGGGCGCGGCGCTCGACGGCGACGTCTATCAGTTCAATGTTACTGCCGACGTGTACGAGCTCACCGAAATCGTGTTCACGTTCAAGAACGAAATCACCGAGGCGGAAAAGCCCGAATACGACGACAGCGAATCCGATTTGTCGGTAGAGCTGCAAGAGGCGGGCGACGAAATCAATCTTACGAGCGTAGGCGACGTGGATTGGGCGTATTTCGGCGTAGACAGCGTGGACGTGACCGCGCGCAAAAACACTGCGGAGCGCTATATCGGCGCTTTGGAGACCTATGCGACTTGCAGCCTGCTTTCGTACTCGACGCTGTACGCGTCCTGGACGGACGGCGCGGCGAATATGCCCGCGGCTAAGGCGGTCACGACGGGGCTTGTGTCCAAGAAGGATTTTGCGTTCACGTTCAAGGTGAACGATACCAAGCGCTATTACGTAATCAACCTCGGCGGCGAAAACTGCAAAGCCAAGCTCACGCTGCGCGACAGGGCGGGCAGAGCGCAAACAATCAATTTCGGCAATTTGTACGGCTCGTTCGCGTACCGCGCGGTTATCGAGGCGCAGAGCGCGGCGGAGACCGAGTTTACCGCCACTTACGCGGTAGTGGTCAGCCGTCCGAACGGCACCGATACGCATTCCAGCGTATTCGTAAGCTCGGCATACGTTACGACGGAGCTTAAAGACGCGGTCAAGACGGACGTAACCAACGTGTCGGCTAAGATAGCGTTAAAGGACGCGCCCGCAACCGCCAATCTTTCGGAAACGAACGTAAGCGGCATGGCGGTGGTCGATTGGCGGCACTTCGGCATGACCGACACCGATATGTACATAGAAAAAACGGGCGGCGACGTAATCGGCAAAACGCTGTTTTCCAGCCCTCAGCCCTTCTTCGACTACGCGACGAGCATCGGCTGGAACGACGGCGAGCAAATCGCAACCGAAACAGGTTCGATAAACGGCACGTGCACGTCGGGCGAGATTACGCTGTATCTTAACGTGTCTGCGGGCACGTCCAAGATTCTGCTTTACACGGGCACATGGCGCGCGACCAACACGGTGCGCGTGTACAACAGCAAAAATCAGTTGATAGCGTCCGGTCAGTCGTTCAGCGCGGGCGAGCAATCCGCGCCGCGGCTTGCGGAAATCGACGTTAACACCGAAATCGACACCACGATAATCGTCCGAATAGCTTGCACAAGCGGCAGCGGCAACGTTTCGCTCGCGGGCATGCAGGTGCTGGCGGCGGCAAAATAATCGTAACCGACGGTATGGGATACCGTGAAATATCAGGAGGAGAATATGAAAAAGACAAGGACACTTATCGTACTGCTTATAAGCATACTTACGGTCTGTCTTGCGCTCGCGGCATGCGGAAAACCCGACGCGCCCGCCGAGTATTCGCTCGACACGACCGAAGTGACGCTTATGGTGGGCGACACGCACCAAATCAAAGTTTCGTCCACGTCGGACGCGGAATTTACCGTCGCTTACGAGTCGGATACGCCCGACGCGGCGTCGGTTAGCGACGGCGGACTTGTAACCGCGGTCAAGCCCGGTACGGCAAAAATAAAAGCGACGGTGGACGGTAACGAGCTTGTGCTCAACGTAACCGTCGAGCATAAATACGCGCTCAATAAGACGACCGAGCAGCTGAGCGTGGGCGACACGTTGCAGCTTAACGTGATAACGACGCCCAACAAGAACGTGACGCCGACCTGGACGGTCGCGCCCGAGGGCGTTGTCACGGTTTCGGAAAGCGGGCTTGTTTCCGCCGTTGCGGAGGGCGACGCAACCGTCACGGCGACGGTGGACGGCAAAACGCTCGACTGCAAAATAACGGTCACAGAGGAATTGGTATTCTATACCTATACGCTCAATCACGTCTCCGCAAACCTGGAAAAGGGCAGCACGCTCGAATTGGTGCTCACCAGCGAGGATAGAGAGGAATTCGAGGTCGAGTGGGAATCGGCTGATACCGATATCGCGACGGTGGACGAAAACGGCGTGGTTACCGCGGTCAAAACGGGTAAAACCACAGTCGAGGCTAAGGTGGACGGCGAGGTCGTAGGCGAATGCGCAATCACCGTATTCGAGTACGTTTACGAATATCCCGAGACCTTGTCGGTCGATTACGGCGACGAGGAAGCGGAGATTGAAGTTACCGTTACTCCGAGCAAAACGACCAACTACACGTACGAGCTCGACAAGGACGGCGTGATTACCGTCGATACCAACGGCAAGCTTACGACCGTAAGCGTCGGCACGGCTACCGTCACGATTAAGGACGGCGAAAAGGCAGTCGGCGCTTGCGTCGTCACGGTCAACGCCGTGGTCGAGTTTGACGAAAAACTCAACATGCACGTCGGCGACGTACACGAGCTCGCAATTACGGAGCAGCCCGCGGGCAGCGTCGAGAAACTCACGTTCGCCGTAACGGACGGCGCGGACGTCGTGCAATTGGGCGAGGACGGCAAAACTCTTACCGCGCTCAAAAACGGCACTGCCACCGTCAAGGCGACCGCCGACGGCAAGGAAATGACCTGCACGGTCAACGTAAGCAATCTCTACATAACCGAGTTCAAAACCGAATTGCTGGAAATGGATAAGGAAAACCCTATCGATATCGGCGCGGGCGCGGAGTATTGGGAGCAGTACATTGCAACCAACGAGATTAACCACAAGCGCTACGACACGAGCGCCGAGGACGTAATCGAGCGTACGCTCTCTCACGACGGCAAATTTTTGCCCGATTACAAAGCGTGGCTCGCATGGAGCGGCGGCGCGAACGGCTCGAATTGCTCGTGCGGCAAATGCAATAAGGACACTCAGAACGGCGGCGACGGCGGCTGGACAGCCGACGGAACTAAGGCGTATTGTACAGACGTTCTCGGCAGCACGATAAGCCTTGACGTCAAGGTGTTCCCCGGACAGTCGACCGTTAAGGTTTACACGGGCGGATACAACCTCAAAGAAAACGTCACCGTCAAAATCGGCGACGACGTGCTCGGCACGGCGACGATAGACAACAAGGGCGCGCACAATTCCAACTCGGTCGTGTTGTCGGTAGACGTAAAAGAGCCGACGACGGTTACCGTCGTGTTGGAATTCGCCGACGATTACGGCGACACGGGACACTCGGTAATGTCGCTTGCGGGCGCAAGCGTCAGCGGCGATACGTATCGCCTCAAAAAATACGATACGCGTCTTGTGGTAGGTGATACCGAAGCGATTGTAGTCGTCAAAGGCGAAAACGGGTCTCCCGCCAATGTAAAGTATGAATCGGAAAATCCCGAAATCGCGACGGTAGACAGCGACGGCGTTGTGACGGCGATAGCTGACGGTAGCACTGTTGTGACGGTTAATGCTGACGGGCGTATTCGTGAGTTTATCGTTAACGTCGGTTACGATTATACGCTTAACAGTAAGGATATCACGTTGATGTCGGGTCAAACGCACCAAATTGTAGTTACCTCCAATCCCGAGGGTTCTACCGAATCCGTAATATACGACAGCAACGACGATAATGTTGCAACGGTTTCCGAATCGGGCTTGATTACCGCCGTGGCAAACGGTACGGCTATAGTAACGGTTTCGATTGGCGACAAGGTTTACGAAATTTCAGTTAAAGTTGCGAACGCGGCGGTTACGGTTTCCAACAATCGTTTCGAGGGACAGTATATTGATTTGACTACGCCTGATACCGTATATTGGGAATATTATTTGTACAATGAAATAACTTCGCCTACGGGTAAAACCGATTTAATCGATGGTAATATCGCAGGACATGCGGGCGAAGATAATGGCTACGGCGCGTTTATAAATTTCGTCGGCGGTAATCCTAAACAAAATTCTTACGACGATGCGGCATATAAAAAATACAGTAAAGGCGCTACTTATGAATTTACCGTCAACGTGCCGCAAGGACACCACGAAATTCGCGTGTATACGGGCGCATGGGAAAATACCGTTAATAAGACGTCGCTTTGGGACGGAAATACCGAAATTGCTTCCTGTACCATTCCCAAGACGGGCGGCGGCGTATCTATGCTCGTTACGTTTGACGTGACCACTGCTCAAAGCGTTCCGCTTACGCTTAAAATCAACGCCGAAGAAGGTGATAATTGTCGATTGATGGCAATCGCCATAGTTGATAATGATTTCGATTTCGAAGCGGCTACAACGACGGTATCCCTCAACCAAGAAAAAACCGTAGAAATGACGGGACACGACGTTAATTTGTCCGAAATCGGCGATATAGATTGGGTCAAGTTCAATGTCGAAAATGTTAACGGCTCGGCTACCGGTAACGTAGTTAAAAAATCTAATGCCAATTACTTGCCTTCGACAACGAGCAATACGTGGAACGAGTGGAATTACAAAGCGAATATGACTTGGAACGACGGCGATTCTTCCGTTAACGCAGGAGATTGCAAGGACGGCGATTTGAGCGACGGCAAGCATAATAACTTTATCGCCAACATTTATTGCCTTAACACCACTGTAAAAGTTGACGAAAACGTTAAAACGATAACCGTTTATGCGACGGGTTGGAAAGCGTCTTATTCGATAATGATAACCGATTCCAATGGTAACGTTATAATGAATCAGGCGATTTGCGAAAGGCGCGGCGACGATAGTGTTGCGTACGCGATTACGGTTAACGTTTCGGCAACGGCTGAGGATATTTTGACCGTCGGCATTGTGAGAACCAACAACGACGGAAACGTAGGTGTGGCAGCGGTTGCTCTCGGCGGCAACACGACACCCGTAGCGCCGTAAGGAAAAGACTTAAAATAACGCGCTTGCTACGCATTCCCTCGCAATTTGCGGGGGAATGCGAGCGGCTGTATATCGACAGATACAAATCAAGCGCATTACTTGGAGGAATAATGAAAAAACGATTATTGACGTTGTTTGTTGCCGTAATGCTCGCTTTGACGGCGGGCGCGCTGTTTGCGTGCAGCGGCGGCAAGCACAAGATAACGGTGAATAATTCGGGCAACGGCTCGGTCGAGCTTAGCGTGAGCTCCGCCGCCGCCGGCGACAGCGTTTCCGTCAAGCTCGTGCCCGACAGCGGGTACGTGGCGGAAAGCGCGACGGTAAACGACGCGGCGCAGGAGATTGCGGACAATGCGTTTACCTTTACGATGCCCGATTCGGACGTTACGGTTTCGGTCGTTTTCGCAAAGCAAAAGTACGGCTTGAATTATATTCGGGCGGTCGGCGGCTCGGTCACTGCCGCTGCCGATGCGTACGAGAGCGGCGCGTCGGTGACGCTCGTCGTTAAGCCCGATTACGGCTATACGCTTTCGAGCCTTTCCGTGGACGGCAGCGCGGTCGAGGTCGCGTCGGACAGATATACCTTTACCATGCCCGACAGGGCGGTCGATATCGCGCCCGTGTTTACCGCGAACGCGGCGGTCGAGCGCTTGCCCGAAAACAGCCAGCTCGTATTGAACGCGGCTGCGCCCGCGGGCGAGACGGCGACTGCCAACGTGTTTGTCGATTTCGGCGCGGACGGCGTCGATATTACCGCGTACGTAAAGGACTCAAAGATAATCGATTCCAAGGACGGCATGCGGTTCTATTTCGGTAAAACCGATTTTGCCGACGGCAAAATTAGCGCCGCGAATATCGCGGTAGAGACCTTCGTGGACGGCGCGGTCAGCGTGCTAGGCGGCGAGGGCGGCAGCTATTCCGCGGCGGTGGACGCGGCGGGCTTCGACGTCGATTTCGCGCCGTGGAGCGTGGAGAGCGGCAAGGTCGAAGGGTACAAGCTGACGCTTTCCGCAAGCTATGCCGCGCTCGGCGTTACGGCGGCAAACGCGCGCGAAAAGCTCACTGTTTTGCCTTATCTCGTAAACAGCGATATGGACAGCCTCACGTTCGGCGCGACGGAAACGACGATTGACGATTACTACACGTTCGCCAATCCCGACACGTACCCGACGGTTTCCGACAGCGGCTTTGTGGACAATTACTACATGTTCGGCAAGAACAACGTGGGCGCGTACAAGGACGTCGTCGGCAAGGGCGATAAGTGGAATACGGAAAAGGATTACGCGTACGACAGCGATAATTACGCCGCGCGCGAAATTACGCTCGGCGGGCACGACAATGCGGACAACAATATCGCGTTCGTGCGTTCGGCGGGCAAAACGTCGTACGTAAGAGCTACGTTCGAGGTTAACGCGGTTTTCAACGCAAACGATAAATTTCCCAAGTTCGGATTTATGGTTTACGACACCGCGGTCAAAAACAGCGGCGTGTTCTTCTACGTGGACGCGGAAGCGAGCAAGACGAGCGGCATTACGCTCGACGATATAGTCGGCACTCAGCTCGGATACAACTCGCAAAGACGCGGCGCGTGGAGCGGCGGTTGGACTAAGCTTTCGGGCACGGACGGCGCGTTCGACTTGACGGCAAAGACCGTTACGCTCGCGATTACCTATAACAAAGGCTTTATCTATATGTACAACTGCACGCCCGAGGGCGACAAGCTCGTCGGCGTGACGGTTTACAAGACGACGGGCGACGTGGTAATCGGCATTAAGAGTTTCGGGCTCGGCTTGAAGGTGACCGATTACACTGCGACCAACAACGCCGCCGACGAGGGCTTCAAGGCGCACAGCAGCCGCACGGACGGTAAGACCGTCGGCGACAACGCGTCGGGATACGCCTATACCGAGGGCTGGTCGATTATCGGCGACCTCGCCGAAAACAACGGCGCGGGCGACCAAATCATATACGTAAAGGGCGTCGAGGAAAGCGCGAATCTGTACGCACAGGCGAGCGTCACCACGCCCGACAAGGTAGCCGACGCGACGGACGAGTGGACGAAGGTCGGTATGGCGCTCAGAAACGACGACTACACGATAATGGGCTACGTCGATTTGGCGGACAATATTTCCGCGGGACAGCGCGTTAAAACGTACTTTGCGGTGCGCGCCGAAACGGGCAGCAACGCGGGCAGATGGATTTGGGAAACGGGCATATCGAGCAGCTACGGCACGACGATAGAGGATAAAGAGGTAGAGTTCGCTATCGCCAAGCTCGGCGAAAACGTGTACCTGCTCATGAACGGAACGGTCGTAGCTTCGTATGCCAACGCGGATATCAAAGATGAAAAATTCGTCGCGGGCGTGCTCGGCTTTAACCGTCACATGCTCGTCACCGACGGCAGCGGCAGTACGGACGAGTCCGTAATCAAGCAAAAGCTCGGCATGGCGGTGTCCGACGGCGTTAAAATCGACGGCGTGCTCGACGACGCGGTGTGGACGAAAGCGGTGCTCGACAACACTCAGACCTTTGCCGAAAGCAAGAAGAACGGCACAAAGGTTAACGTTGCGGCGGTCAGGGGCGCGGACGGCGTGTTCGTAGCGCTTACGCTGTATACCAAGACCGAGCAAACCGAGTTTGCGTCTACCGTGCCTTGGAACAACATTAACCACGTTGCGTTCAGGTTCACCGAAATGACCGAATCCAACAAGAACAACGCCGCGCTCGCGCATTTCGTCGCGTTCTACCAAGGCTTCGGCGGCGGCGTGTCCAGCTCGGTCAGCATACTCAACGCCGCGTCCGTCACGGAAAGCGTCGAGCTTACCGAGGGCGTGCGCGGATACAAGACGGTCGTCGAGTTCTTCGTGCCGAACAAATATTTCGGCGCGGACGCCGCGAGCAGCGCGGAGCTTCCGTTCTATCTGTGGAACGGCAAGATGGACGACGCGGATTTCGGCGCAATGAACGCGACCTTCAAAACGACCGATATGTTCGTCACGGCAAACGGTCTTGTAGTAAAAGCGAAATAACGTCTTAAAGGAGATTACAATGAATAAGAAGCTTAAAAATATTTGCGTGGCGCTGTCCGCAGCGACAATGCTTTGCCCGACGCTCGCCGCATGCGACGGTGATTCGGCGGGCGGCGTCAAGGTTACGTTTTGGGCGAACTGCAACGACGTAGAGCTTTCCGTTTTTGCGGAAATCACGCGCGAATTTAACAAGCAGCACAAGGGCGAGATTACCGTCAAGCTCGTATCCAAGCCGGGCGACCAATACGGCGACACTCTCGGTCTCACGCTGCAAGGCTCGAAAGCACCCGACGTGTTCTACGTAGGCGATAACGGATACAAGGCGTACGCCGAGCAGGGGCTGTTGTACGATATAACCGAGTTTGTCGACAACAGTACCGTTTACAACGTCGAGGAAATGTGGGACGACGTTACAGTGCGCTACAAGTACGACGTAAACACGCGTCTTACAAACACGCCCGAGGGCAGATATTACGGCGTGCCCAAGGATATCGGTCCTACCGTAATCTACTACAACGAAACGTTCTTCGAGGGCTCGGGCATAACCGTTTTAAGCGTCGGCAAGGACGGATTGGAGGCGTTTAACAACGGCGGAAAGGACGACCGCGGCAACACGAAAGCCGATTTGGGGCTCGGTAATCACACCGTAAAGCAACAGGGCTTTTTCAGCGTGGGCGGTAAGCTGTATTTCAACAATCAAATCCCCATGAGCTGGGAGGAGACCAACGCCTGTGCGACGCACGTGCAAAACTACATGCGCAACACACTCGGAGACAAAAACGGTTACGGATATTTCACCGAGTGGTGGTTTAATTACGGCTGGACGGTAGGCGGCGACTGCATACAGCAGATACCCACCGACAACCCCGATTACCGCGGATATTATTACGACTTTACGCTTTTGGATAACACAACCAACTACATAGTGGCGGACGACTGCGAGTCGGTAAAGGTCAACGAGGTCGAGTATAAAGCGGGGCAGACGATTGAGTATAAGGACAAAATAGACATGTCCGCGTATGCGTCCGACCCCACGGGCAACGCGTCCAAGAAGGACACGTACAAAGTTACCGACGAGGTGGAAAAGCTCGCCGACGAGGGCAAGCTCAACAGATTACCCAGCCAGCGCGCGGCGTTCACCGAGTTTGTGCGGCTCGGCACAAAGAGCGACGTGGTCGTGGATAAAGTGGACGGCGTGGAGCTTAAAGGCTACGACATTACGCCCAAGCCCAACGCGATAGGCGGCGACTCGGGCAAGACCACGGCGTTCATGAACGGGCATCTTGCCATGCTCGTAGACCTTCGTTACATTACCTCCACGTTCCGCAACGAAATGGACGGCGAGTACGTTTGGGACGTTGCGCCGCTGCCCATGTACAAGGAATACGACGCTAACGGCGATATCTCGGTGCACGGCGTGCAGGCGGGGCACAGCGGCTCGGTTTCGCTTTGCATAAGCAGCAAATCCAAGGTTGCCGAAGCGGCGTGGAAATTCATCGAATACTGCGCGAGCGCGGACGGTCAGCGTTTGCAAGCGGAAGCGGGGTTTGCGATACCGCTGCAAAAGGACCTTGCAAATTCCGAGGTGTTCCTCGACGGCAAAAGCCCGAGAAACGCCAAGGTGTTTATCGAGGCGGCGCAGTACGAGCGCGCGGGCGATTGGTGGTATTTGCAGGACAAGAAATGGATTGACACGTGGGCGAACGTGCTCAACGGCTCGGTTCGTAACGGCGACCTGACCATGACGCAATTCTATAACGGCAGCGAGTACACGGACACGTTCTCTACGCTGCTCGAATACAGCAAGGACAAACGCTACTCTTAATACATTTTCACTTTTAAAGGAGCTTGCAAATGTATCTGGATAATGTTTACAAAAAGAAAAGAAAGGTAAACAAGGAAGGGCTGAGCGGATTGCTGTTGTCAATCGGACCCGTGCTGGGCTTTGTGCTTTTCGGGCTTGTGCCGATGGTCGTGGCGATTTTCATGTCGTTCATGGACATATACGGCTTTTCGCTCGAAGGCGCGGAATTTATCGGGCTCAACAATTACAAATCGGTATTGCAGGATTCGCTGTTCTGGAAATCGATTGTCAACACGCTGTACATGAGCGTTTCCACGTTTATCAATATCGCGCTCGCGCTCATCGTGGCGTTCCTGTTAACCAAAAAAATTCGCGGCAAAAAGGCGTTCCGCACGATTTACTTTATACCGTACGTGTGCTCGGTCGTTGCGATAACCGTTATGTGGCAGTGGATATTCAACACCAACTACGGCTTGATTAACGGTCTGTTCACGCCCGAGGGCAAAGAGCCAATCGATTGGTGGGGCAGAGCCGACACGTTTATACCGTGCTTGATAATCATGGGCGTGTGGTCGGGTACGGGCTACGGCATAATTTTGTACGGCGCGGCGCTTACGAACGTGAACGGCGCGCTGTACGAAGCGGCTAAAATCGACGGCGCGACGCCCGTGCAAAGCTTTATGCACGTTACCATTCCCGCGATATCGCCGACCACGTTCTATCTGTTGATAACGGGCATAATCGGCGCGTTGCAGGAGTTTGCGCGCCCGCAGATTATAAGCGGGTCGGGCGGTCCCGATAACGTGGGCGTGACGGTAGTGTTCTATTTGTACCGAAACGCTTTCCAATACTATCAAATGGGTATCGCGTCGGCGACGGCATGGTTGCTGGCGATAATCATCGTCGTGCTTACGATTTTCAATTTTGCGATATCCAAGCTGTGGGTGAAGTATGACTGAGAACGTAACGGAAGTAGAAATAAAGGACAAGGCGAAGTCCGTAAAAATTGCAAAGATAAAGCGCATTGTCGCCAAGGTGCTCATTTACACCGCGCTCGTCATATTCGCGCTGTGGATACTCGCGCCGTTCTCTATGGTCATAATCACGTCGTTCAAGACGCGAAAAGAGGCGAGCGACCCCGAATTCCATTTCTTTCCCGAAAAGTGGACGTTCGAGGGGTATAAAGAGGTTTTCACTTACGTTTCGGGCGTGAGCGAGAGCGAAATCCCCGTAATGCTGCGCGGCTTTATGAACACGCTTATTATCGTTTTGCCGCCCACCATAATCGGCTTGTTTATGTCGGCGATGAGCGCGTACGCGTTCGCAAAGCTCAGATTCAAGGGCAAGAACGTTTTGTTCTCGCTATTGCTCTTGACTATGATGATTCCCGGCACAATCATGCTCACCCCGTCGTATTTGATTTACGATACGCTCAATTGGGTGGACACGCCGCTTCCGCTCATGCTCCCCGGCATGTTCGGCGCGGCGACGTGCGTGTTCTTTATGCGACAGTTCTATTCGGGTATACCGACCGAGCTGGTGGAGGCCGCCAAGCTGGACGGCATGGGGTACTTCAAAATCTTTTGGAGAATTATGGTCCCGCTGTCCGTGCCCGCGCTTTTCGCGCAAGGCATACTCGGCTTTATCGGCGGGTATAACGACTATTTCGGACCGTACCTGTACCTGCACGAGCCTAATTGGTACACCTTGCAGCTCGCGCTCGCGTCGTTTAAAGGCACGTATTCGTACAACATTCCTACGGTTATGGCGGGCGCAATAGTCGCGCTCATTCCCGCGCTTGTAATCTATATCGTGGCGCAAAAGTATTTTATCGAGGGTATTGCGACCAGCGGCATGAAGCTGTGAGCGTGTATCCGCGTCGCTAGGCGTGCGGCATAATAACCGACAAAGTAAAAACACGGCAATCGTAAAACATTTGGTTTACGCCAAGCCTATGGCTTGACGACCCGAAAAGGAGTTTTTCCAATATGAAAAAACGTTTAAAAGCAATAGTCGCTGCGGCGATGACCGCCGTCACCGTCTTGCCGATGGCGGCATGCGGCGGTTCGACGGCATGGTACAAGTCGTACTCGTCCATAAACGACTCGGAGGATTACAACAAAAATTTGTATTACCTCAACGAGCTCAAATTCGAAATTGCCGACCCGTCGGTTATATACGTGGGCACGGGCGAGGAGAAAGGGTATTTCTACGCGTACGGCACGAGCGACCTTGTAGGCTGCTTCGGCATTCAGTGCTGGCGCAGCAAGGATTTGACTAATTGGGAGTACAAATCCGTCGCGTATCAGCCCGATTTCGACAACACCTGGGGATATTCCAACCATTGGGCGCCCGAGGTAATTTACGACGAGGACGAGCAGCTTTATCTTATGTTCTTCAACGCCGATTGGAACGAGAAGGGCTCGGAGCGCAAGTACATAACGGTCGCGTATTCGCAAAATCCGTACGGTCCGTTCGTGTGCTTTAACTCGGCTAAGAGCAAGCCCGCTTTCGATTTTACCGACAAAAACCCCAATCCCGAAATGAAGAAAAAGGCGGCGGAGGGGCTTGCGCGCAACGAGGCAATCGACGCGCACCCGTTCGTAGACCCCGTAAGCAAAAAGAAATATCTGTACTATTCGGGTTACAGCCACGGCCACGACCAAACCATATTCGGCGTGGAAATGAAGGATTGGCTCACGCCCGACTATTCGACGCTTACCGAGCTTACGCACCTGTTCAAAACGACGGTAGACGGCAACGAGGAAATAAACGAGGGACAGGGGCTGGACACCGTCAACGAGGGTCCGTTCATGTGGTACGAGGACGGCACGTATTACCTTACGTTCTCCGTGTATAATTGGACGCGTCCGCAGTACAACGTGCGTCAGGCGATTTCCACGTCGCCGCTTGGCAAGTTTACCAAGATACAGCCCGCCGACGGCGGCGCCATGCTCATAACCGACCCCGCGTGGGAGACCAACGCCAGCGTCGGACACCATTGTTTTATCAAGTGCGGCGATTCGCTTATGATGGCGTATCACACCTTTAAAAACCGCAACGACGTAAGCGACGGGCGCGCGCTCGCGGTCGATTCGGTGTCGTTCGTGGAAAACTCCAAGGGTCAAAAGGTGATGCACTGCAACGGTCCTACGTATTCGTATCAGCCGTTGCCCGAGGAAATTTCGGGCTACAAGAACGTCGCCAAGCTGGCGAGCGTTTCCGTCAACAGTGTGGACGACGACAGCGACGCGGCGTATCTTACCGACGGCACGGTCGCCATACACGAGGGCGGGCTGGTAAACGAGTTCCGTTCGGCGGGCGGCGACGTTAAAATCACGCTGTCGTTCGACAAGTTCGTCAACGCGCGCTCGATAATGATTTACAACAGCGCGTCGTACGACGAGGCGTTTTGGAACATAGACAACGTCGAGCTCAAATACAAAAAGAGCGGCAGCAAGACGGGTAGCGTAGATATTAAAAACGTTGCGTTCGATACCGAGTGGGGCGCGGATACCTTCTCCGAGTTCATGAACCCCGGCACGAGCAGTATCGTCGAGTTCGCCGAGCTGCCCGTGAACGAAATCGTAATAACCATCAAGGCGGGCAAGGACCAAGTAATTGCAATCAACGAGATAGTGGTACTCGGCAAAGAGGTGGAAAACCCCGCCGCGGCAAGCACTCTCGACGGCACGTATTCCTTTACAAATCCCGCGCCCGTAAATCCGTTGCCCGTGTACGAGAGTAACACGTTCGGCAAAGCGGGTAAGTACGAGAGCACTTACGGCTACGACCTGTCGCACGATGACGGCACGGAAAACGCGTACGTAGATAAGGTTTGGTGCGGAAACTCGCAGCTCCTGTTCTTTAAAGATATCGAAAGTAATTCCGTGTACGTCGAGGCGTCCGTATCGGTGCTCGACCACACGCGCAACTACATGGGCGACAGATACCCCAAAATCGGGCTTGTGCTCAAAAGCATAGACAACTACTTCGCGTTTTTCAATATCGACTGCTTGGAGCGCTTTAACGGTCAAAACGTCGGTTGGGTAGAGAGTAACGCCGCGGGCACGGACTATCTGTGGTCCAACTACGGCGAGCAAAGCGAGTCGGTAAGCGGCGGTATCAAGTACACCGGCAGCGACTTTACGAAGCTCGCGTTTGCGCGTATCGATAATCACTGCTGGATGTTCGTCAACGACAAGCTCGTGTTCGACCTGCCCAACGGCACGCTCATGGGCTTTACGAACAACGAGCGCACGGCATGCTCGCCCGCATTCCTCACGTACAACACGTTCGCGCGATTCGCCAAGTATTCCGCGACGGGCGAGCGCAGCGAGGTACAGAGCAAGCTGACTGATTTGGGCGTAAAATTTTAGTCGAACAGGCGGCGTCGGCTTGACGGCAAAAGCAAGTATATGTTAAAGTAAACGCACGGGCGCAAATAGAAAATACGCCCGTGCGGTTGTCGGAACCGCAGGTCGATATACACGTTTCGTGCATATCGATTTGCTATACGAGGCGCGACGCGGCAAGCTAAGCGCCGTACGGAGGAGCTATGAAGCTAATAGACATCAAGGGTTTGACGCAAGCCGACCCGTACATTTTCGAGCATGGCGGCAAGTATTACATTTACAGCACGGGCATAGACGGCGTGCATTGCTACGAAAGCGACGCGCTTTTCGGCGAGTGGCGGCACGTGGGCGCGGTACTGACCGTAGCGGGGCAAAAGGAGTTTTGG
>CAJTNI010000005.1:73009-104224 GCA_910577945.1 uncultured Christensenella sp.
CCCGCCGTAATCGAGCACGACGGCGCGTTTTATATGTATTATTCCTCGATGCCCGAGGATTCGTACGACGTGCATTTGCAAAGAATAAAGGTGGCTGTGAGCAAAACCCCGACGGGAAAATTCGAGTTCGTAAAGGACGTGCTGCCGCCGTTTTCCATTGACGCGCACCCCGTGCGCAACGCCGACGGCTTGTATTTGTTCTATTCGATAAACCGCTACGAGGGCGGGCGCGTCGGAACGTATATCGTTTGCGATAAGATGATAGACGTTTTCACGCCGTGCGGCGCGCCGTCCGCCGTTGTCGTGCCCACGCTCGACGAGGAGATTTTCGAGCACGACAGGTTCAAAAAGGGCGAGCATTGGCACACGATAGAGGGCGCGTGCTATTTCCGCATAGGCGATTGGCATTATTGCATGTATAGCGGCAACTGCTATAAAAAAGATACCTATCATATCGGTTATGCCGTTTGCAACAGTAAGTCGGACAGGCTCGATAAGCTCGTATTCGAAAAGCATACCGACAACGGCGCGTACGCGCCGCTTATCGCCGCAAACGCGAGCGAGACCAGCACGGGACACAATACCGTTATCGAATGCGACGGGCAGCTTTACGTGATTTATCACGGCAGGGCGTACTCGGACAACGTAGAGGACGAGCCGCGCACCGCGCATGCGTGCAAGCTATTTGCCGACGGCAAGCTGTTGCGCGTGGAGCGGATTTGAGCGCGGCGTTTAACGAAATTTATACCGCCGACGTGATAAGCAAAATCACGGGCAGGCTGCGCGCCGCCGTTGCGATATTCGCAGCGTGTGCGACGGGCTTTGTCGCGTTTTGCGTCGCGTTTTGTCTGCTCGCGGCGTACGAGCTGTTGAACGTGTACGCGTGCGGCGCGTTCAATATAGTCGCTACCGTGTGCTTTATGTGGTATGCGTATTTGTTTTTTACGCAGCTTTCGGTGCGCGCGCGCCGCGACTACGGCGTCATAAAGCGCTTGGAAAACGCCGAGCCTACGGTCGTCGCGACGGAGTTCGTCGGAGTGTCGGAAACGAACGGCGAAACAACCTACGCGTTCGACGGCATGCCGCCGTTGCTTTGCGCGCGCGAATTGACTTTGACCGTCGGCGCGCGCTACGAGCTGAAAACGGTGGGCGGTAGCATTACGGCGTACCGCGAGGTGAGCGATGACCGACGCGGTTAGAAAAAAGCTAAAAAGCGCCAAGCTGTGGGCGATATTCGTAGCCGTCGCAGTGGGAGTGTGGGGGCTTGCGTTCTATTGGATAGCGCAGCCGACGCGCGGCGAAAAGCTTGAAATTTGGCTTGGTGCGTCGTTCTCGTTAAAGAGCGAGGTTATTGCCGAGGTGGAAACGACGGCGCGCGCGCACGGCATTAAGGAGTGCGCGATTAACAGCTACGACCCGCGCGATACGTATTACGCGCAGGCGTTCGGCTTGCGCGCAAACTCGGTCGATATATATATCCTCGAAAAAGCCACGTCCGAAACGCTTTTCGAAACGGGCATTTTCGCGCCGTTGGAATACGAGCGCGACGGCGCGGAGTTTTTGCGGTTGGACGATACGGACGCCGTGTACGGCGTCAAGCTTGTCGGCGATTATTATATCTTCGTCAACTCGGCGAGCAAAAAGGATACGGCTCTCTTGTACGACGTTATTTCCGTGCTGGCGGACGCGGGGGCGAGCTTATGAAAAAGGGCGTTATTTACAGACTGATTTTCGGCAAAGGCAATAACGGCGATTTTACCGTGGCGAACCTGCCCAAGAACAGGGTTAAACAGTTTTTGTACGTGTTTAAACGGCGGTTCGGCACGATTTTTCGCGTCAATCTTTTGACGGCGCTGTTCGCGCTGCCGCTTATCGCTTGGGATTTCGTATCCACGGCGTACGTTGCGGACTTTACGAAAGGCATGGACGCGCAAACGCAATTTTCGCATTTGCTGCGTTTGTCGCTGTTGCGGTACGGCACGCAAATACCCATGATTATGCTGACGTGCGTCGGGCTGGCGGGCGCGTTTTACGTAATTCGTCAACTGTGCTGGGGCGCGCCCGTAAGCTTGCTGCGCGACTACAAAAAGGGTATAAAGGGCGCGTATAAGCAATTTTTATTGTTGGGACTGCTCGCGGGCACAGTCAATTTCGCGTTTAGCTATTTGCTCGAATTTTGCCTGCTTACGGTGTCGGCAAAGACGGAGTTCGCGTACGTTTTGGCAATCGTCGGCATTATCCTCGCCGCGATTATAGGGTTTACCGCGCTGGTGTACGCCATGGCGCAAAGCTCGCTTTACGGCATGACGTTTTTCGGGTTGATAAAAAGCAGCTTCATACTTACGTTTAAACGGTTGTTCAGGAGCGTGGGCGTCGTGCTGCTGTCGCTCTTGCCAGTGCTGCTGTTTCGGTTTTTCCCTTGGGCGTTTATGCAAATTATAGGCGATTGCCTTATAGTGGTTTTCAGTATCGGCTTTGCCGTAACAATGCAAACGGTGCTTTGTCACGGCGTTTTCGACGCGTTTATCAACGAAAAGTCGTACCCGAATTTCGTCAATCTCGGGCTTAATACGGGCATGAGCTATTATAAAGCCATGGGTATCGACGACGAGGACGACGACTCTGACGGGGAAAGCGACGAGGAAGAAAACGGAAATAGAGAAAGCGACGACGAAAATTGCGTTGCTACCGAAAGCGAAAATACGTGTGGCGCGAACGCGGGCGATAATGGCGCGGAACAGTCGTCCGCGGCGGACGGCGAAAGCTTGCCCGACGGTGCGGAAAAGGACGGCGGCGCATGAAAATCGTCGCTAAGTATTTGATACAGGTATATTCGGGCGGAACGTACGGGCTGGACGATTTTTCGGTCGAGATAGACGGCGGCGATTTCGTGACCGTGCTAGGCGAATCGGGGTGCGGCAAGACCACGCTGTTGCGCGTGCTCGCGGGCTTGGAAAAGCCCGTGTCGGGCGAGCTGTATTTGGACGGCGTGCTGTCGACCGATATTCCGCTTAAACAGCGCAAAACCTCGTTCGTGTTTCAAGAATACGTTCTGTATCCAAAGTTTACGGTGTGGGAGAACGTGCGCACGGCGCTCGAACGCTACGGGCTGGACGGCGCGGAGGAGACCAAGCGCATTAAAAGCGCGCTCAAAGCGTTCGACCTTATCGACGTTGCGGGACAGCTTCCGCGGTATTTGTCGGGCGGACAGCAACAGCGCGTCGCGCTCGCCAAAGCCGTCGTTACGCAGCCCGAGCTGTTGCTGTTCGACGAGCCTATGTCCAACGTCGCGGAGGCGCAGCGCGCTGAGTATATCAAGCTTTTGAAGGAGCTGAAAGAGCGCTTGCCGCACACCGCGTTCGTATACGTAACGCACAACGTGCGCGAGGCGTTGACGCTTGGCAATAAGCTGTTGCTTATGCGCGGCGGTCGGGCGTTGCAGTACGGCGATACCGAGTTTGTTTCCAAAAATCCGCAAACGCTCGACGCATTGCAAATGCTGTACGAGGCGAACGTCGAAATCGGGCGGGCGAGCGGCGGCAAGGTCGTTTGCGACGGACGCGAGATAAACGTAAACGGCGTGCCCGACGGCGAGGTTACGACGGCGACAGTGCCGTTTGACGATAAAACGTACGTTTTCGATTTTGATGGGCGGTGCTTGAACGTCACGCCCGAGCGCTTGACAATCGCCGCGCGGTTCGACGGAAAAGCAATCGACGCTTGCGGTGCGGCAATAGCCGTGGACGGAGATTTTGCATACAGGTATATCGCACGCGGGCGCGAATTTACGCTTTGCGTGCCCGTGCGCGCGCTTACTGCGGAAAAGCGCGACGGTTACGCGGCGTTGCCCGCAAAGAGAACGGGCGAGCGTATTTTCGAGGTGTGCGGACGGACGGTCGAGCTGTTCGGCGATACGACGGCGTTCGACGGAAATTTGTATTTCGATTTCGGCAAGGCGGATTGCGAGGAAAACGGAGCGCGCGCGCTTGCGCATTACCGAGTGTACGAAAGCGGCTGCACGGGTCGAGTGCATAACGGCAAGCTTATTTTGCCGTGTGGCGCTATCCCGTACGACGGCAAGAACGGCGCTGTGCGCGTGACGGTCAAGCGGTGCGCGCCCGCGCAAATCACGGTCAAAAACGGGCTGAAATTCTCGTGCATGGCGGAGGACGATTGCGGCGCGTTCAGGCTTGCGTACTGCCGTTTAAAGGGCTTTGACAATTATGCGACCGTGCGTATCGCCGCGCACGAGCGCGCGCAAATAAAAAAGGCGAGACTTACGCTCCTTCCCGAGGGAATAGACGTAACTTATCTGTAAATAAATCTGTAAATAAAAAATCCGACCTCGGTCGGATTTTTTATTCGACTGATTAGTTCCGTGCGCGAAGCAATTTTCCAATGCGCTTTTCGCCGCGCGGCGTTCCCGTCGATAAGCGTTTTATTTATGCTCCGACAGCATTCGCTTATTTGTCGCCTTTGATTCCGAACATTGTTTCGATTACGTCCGCGCCGCGGTCGAGCGTGACGCCCGTAGATTTTGCCGCATGCTCGTCGAAGGTCGGCGCGCCGTCGTGCTTGCGCTCGCTGTCGAATATCAAAAACGGTATGGGGTCGGCGGTGTGCGTGCGCACGGCAAGCGGCGTGGCGTGGTCGGGCATGACGGTGACGGCAAACGGCTTGCCGCCGCGCTCCAAAGCGTCGAGCACGGGCTTTAAAATGCGCGCGTCGATACGCTCGATAGCGGTAATTTTGCCCGCGCGGTCGCCTTGGTGTCCGCATTCGTCGGGGCCTTCGAGGTGGACGAAAACAAAGTCGTGCGTGTCGAGCGCGGCGATTGCGGCGGCGGCTTTCGCCTCGTAGTCGGTATCGACAGTGCCCGTCGCCGTCGGAATATCTATTACGTCCATGCCGCTTGCGACGCCGATGCCCTTCAATAAATCGACGGCGGAAATCATAGCGCCGCGCTTGCCGTACTTTTCGTAAAAACCGTCGAGCCGCGGCTTTGTGCCTTCGCCCCAAAACCATACCGCGGTTACGGGATTGCGCCCGTCGGCTTTGCGTTTTGCGTTTATAGGGTGGGCGGCGAGCGCTTTGACAGATTTGGCGATAATCTCGTTGAATACGGCGCTCGCTTTGCCGCGCGGCAGATATTCGCCGATGCGTTTGCCGAGAATGTCGTGCGGCGGCGTTAGCTCGACGTTGCCCGCCGCGCCGTTGCGTATAATCGCGGCATGGCGATAGCTTACGCCCGCGTATAGCTCTATGCCGTATTCGGCAAACAGCGGCTGCAACGCTTTAATAATTTCGGCAGCCTCCGCCGTGGAGATTTCGCCCGCAGAATAGTCGAGCATTTCGCGCGCGTCGAGAGTGTCGCCGCTTGCGAGCGTGACGAGATTGACGCGGTACGACACGTCGTGCGCGCCCATAGCTATCCCCATGGAAAGCGCTTCGAGCGGCGAGCGTCCCGTGTAGCATTCGCGCGGGTCGTAGCCGAGCGCGGCGAGATTGCACACGTCCGAGCCGGGCTTCATGCCTTGCTCGACGGTGCGGACCAGCCCGACGGTTGCCGAACGGCAAAGCCCGTCCATGGTCGGCTTTTTCGCCTCGGTCATTGGCGTGCGCCCGTTCGCGTCGGGGTAGTCCGCCATGCCGTCGCACAGCACTGTAACGAATTTTTTCATGGGTGTTTCCTCGTATAAACGGTATAAATATTAAAGCGCGCAGCAATCGGCGACGCGCTTTTGACCGTTATTCCACTGTAACTGATTTGGCGAGATTGCGCGGCTTGTCGATATCGCAGCCGCGTTCGGCGGCTACGTAGTACGCGAAAAGCTGCAATACCACTGCGGAAAGCACGGGCGAGAGGTCGTCGTCGCAGTCGGGGATTACGAGCATGCCGTCGGTAAACTCGGATACCTCGGAATTGGCGGCGGACGCCACTGCGAGCACAGTGCCCTTGCGCGATTGCACGGCTTTTATATTGGACAGCATCTTATAGAACAGCGCGCGCTGTGTGGCGAGCGCGAGCGTTACCGTGCCTTCCTCTATAAGCGATATCGTGCCGTGCTTCAATTCGCCCGCGGCGTAAGCCTCGGCGTGAATGTACGATATTTCTTTCAGCTTCAACGCGCCTTCGAGCGACGCGGCGTAGTCCGTGCCTCTGCCTATAAAGAATACGCATTTGTGCTGCGCAAAGCGTTTGGCGTATTTTTTTATTCCCGCCACGTCGTCGAGCTGCGCGCGCACCTGTTGCGGCAGGGCGAGTATGCCGTCGAGCAGCTCCGCATAGCGCGCGTCCGACAGCGTGTGTTTGAGCTTGGCTATTTTAAGCCCTACGAGGTACAGCGCGGCGACTTGCGTGGTGTAGCCCTTGGTCGTGGCGACCGCTATTTCCGGTCCTGCGTGCGTATACAGCACGTCGTCCGCCTCGCGCGCGATTGCGCTTTCCACCACGTTGACTATCGCTATCGTGTGCGAGCCCAATTTTTTGGCGAGTCGCAGGGCGGCGAGGGTGTCGGCGGTTTCGCCGCTCTGACTGATTATTATAGTCAGCGTGCGGCTGTCGGTAATGGGGTTTGAGTAAATGTATTCGCTTGCAAGCTCGCAATTTACACGGATGCGGCAGTTCTTTTCTATAAAGTATTTGCCGACGATACCCGCGTGGTACGCCGAGCCGCAGCCTATGATATCGATTTTTTCTATGAGGTTGGCGTTGCGCGTGTCGAGCGCGATTTTGTCGAGAACTATGCTCGAACCTTTAACGCGCGGGCGCACGGTGTCGGTGAGCGCTTTGGGCTGCTCGTAAATTTCTTTGAGCATAAAATGCGGATAGCCGCCTTTTTCCGCTTGGGAAATATCCCAATCGACGCGGAACGGCGTTTTTTCTATGCGCACGCCGTTGCTGCTGTAAAACGTGACCGACGAGGGCGTAAGTCTTGCGATTTCCCCGTCGCCGAGCTGCACGAAATCGTGCGTGTGTTCGAGCGCGGCGGCAAAGTCGGACGCGATAAAGTTTTCGTTGCGTCCCAAGCCGACGACGAGCGGGTTATCCTTGCGCGTCGCGTAAAGCGTGCCGCAATCGTCCGTCGATATCAAGCCGACGGCGTACGAGCCGACAAGCCGCGCGCACACCTCGCGCAGCGTCGTAAGCATATCGCCGTCGTAAAGGTATTGAACAAGCTGCGCGATGACCTCGCTGTCGGTATCGCTTGCAAAGGGTATGCCTTTTGCGATGAGCTCGGATTTGAGCTCGGCGTAGTTTTCTATAATGCCGTTGTGCACCACGGCGAAACGCCCGTTTGCCGAAACGTGCGGGTGCGAGTTGATATCGCTCGGCACGCCGTGCGTCGCCCAGCGCGTGTGACCGATGCCGACCGTGCCGATTACGTCTTTGCCGCCGTTAGCTTTTTTGTCGAGTTCGGCGATTTTGCCCACGGTCTTGACGGTGGTCAGCTTTTCGCCGTCGAGCACGGCGATGCCGCTCGAATCGTAGCCGCGATATTCGAGGCGTTTAAGCCCGTCGATAAGCAGCGTCGCGGCGGGTCTGCCGCCCGTATAGCCTATTATTCCGCACATTTCAATCCTCCTTTTTGTCGTCGTCCGCCGACGGTGCGACGGCTTTATCGGGTTTGTATATTATGAGCTTGATTATAAGCACAATAACGACGATTACCGCAATCGCCAAAAACGCGAGCGTGATATAATTGACGTACGGCTTGAACAAAAAGCTAATAAGCGTGATTATTCCGCAAGCGACGGCGTTGCCCGCGATTACGCCTATAAGACCCTTTACAAACCCGATTTTGACAATCGACGCCACCGCGCTGCCCGTCCATACGCCCGTGAGCGGGAGCGGAACGGCGACGAATAGGGCTGTGCCGCCCATGCGTTTGAGGTCGCGTTTGGTGAGAAGCGGCTTTTTTTGCGGCTTGCCGTCGCTCGCTACGGTCGCGCCGTTTGCGTTTTCGGCGGCAGCCGCCGCGTCGCCGCTTTCGAGCGAGCGCGATTTCTTTTCGAACTTGTCGTAAAGGAATTTGCCGAGCTTGGAAAATATTTTGGTGCGCGACAACGCTTTTATCGTCGGAATAAACACCAAAAGCAGTATGGGCGCGACAAGCGACGAGCCCAAAAACGCCCAGCCGAACGCCGCGGCGGGCGAAAGCCCCATGCTCATGCCGAACGGTATGGCAAACCGTGCCTCGGCTATCGGTATCATGGACAACAAAAATACTGTAAGCGGCGCGCCAAGCGTCGAATTCATGGCGTCAGCCATAGATTGCACAATTTCGCTCATATTTTATATTATAAGCAATTTTGCGCGGTTATGTCAACAGATTTGCCCGTACGCGTGTGTGCGCGCGCATTTCATAGTTGCCGCAAACCGCCCGCGCGCTCGCCGCTTTACGAAAAAGGTCGAAAATCTATTGACTTTTACGGGGTAATTGATTATAATTTTCGTATAATTTGTGTTCGATTTATAAACGTCGATACCCTGTAACATCATATATATATGCAATGGAGGCATAACATGGGTAAATATTTCGGTACGGACGGAATAAGGGGTAAGTACGGCGACAATCTCGACGCCGACCTTGCGTACAAAGTGGGGCTTGCCATAGTTGCATACTTCGGTAAGGGCGCTGTTGTAGTGGGGCGCGACACTCGCGTGTCGGGGCCCGAGATAGAGCAGGCGCTTATCGGCGGGCTTAAACGCGGCGGGGCGGACGTTTTAAAGGTGGGAATTTTGCCTACGCCCGCGATTGCGCGCATGGCAATCAAGCAGGGCGCGCTTTGCGGCATTGTAATTTCCGCGTCGCACAATCCGCCCGAGTACAACGGCATAAAGATTTTCGACGGCAGCGGCGTCAAGCTGAGCGAGGAGCAGGAGGGCAGTCTCGAATATTATATCGACAACCCGTCCGAATCGCGCGCCGTCGGCTCCGAGGGCGTTATCGAGGGCGCGCAGCAGCAGTACGTGGACTACCTCGTGGAAACCGTGGATTACGACCTTACGGGCGCGAAGGTGTGGCTGGATTGCGGTTACGGCGCGGCGTCCACCGTGGCGCGTCAGGCGTTCGAAAGATTGGGAGCGACCGTCGAGATAGAAAACTGCAAGCTGCGCGGCGAAAAAATCAACTGCGGCTGCGGCGCGCTGCACCCCGATTACGTTTTGCATTCCATGGTCGGCACGGAATATAAGCTCGGCTTCGCGTACGACGGCGACGCCGATAGGCTTTCGTTCGTGTTCGACGGCAGAATAATGGACGGCGATTCGGTGCTGTACAATATCGGACGCGAGATGACCTTGAAGGACGACGTCGTCGTCGGCACGATTTTGACCAATTCCGCTTTGGAGCGCAGGCTGGAAAAGGACGGGCGTAGGCTGATACGCACGCCCGTCGGCGACAAATACATTTGCGACCTTATGTTCAAAAAGGGGTACAACCTCGGCGGCGAGCAAAGCGGACATTATATAGTATATCCGCAGGCGACGACGGGCGACGGAATAATGTCCAGCTTGTTCCTCACCAAAACTCTGTACAAGAACGGCAAGCTCGGCGAGTTTATGGAGCTCAACCTGTTCCCGCAAAAGGCGATAGCCGAGTATGCCGACCAATCCATAATGTACGACAAGGAAATGATAGGGCTAATCGAGGATTATACGACGCGGCTTGCGGGGATAGGCAGGCTTATCGTGCGTATGTCGGGCACGGAGCCCAAGGTGCGCGTCATGTGCGAGTGCGAGGACGCGCGCAAGATAGACGAGGTGCTCGCCGTATTCAAAAAGTATATAAACACGAGAAAAAGATAGCGCAATATTGCAAATTCGGGCAATGCGTGCAAAAAATAGCGGAATTCGACGTAAAATAATGATTATGTATTGACAAACGCGCTTGCGCGTGTTATCATGACATAGATTAAATCGGGGATAAATGCCCCGTACAGAGGAATAATGAAGGAAAAACGGAACGCCGAGCAAAAGAACGGCGATAAAAAACACAGGGTAAAGGACAATATCACGGCGTTGTTTTTGCCTCGCTACCGCAGCATGATTTTCACGTTCCTTTACGATTGCGCTTTTGCGGTGCTTTCGTTCTATTTGGCGCGCGTATCCATGTTTTACAAGGTGGATTTCCCTACAAACTACCTTAATTTCGAAGTGCCGCTCGCTATCGTAATGATAACGGTGGTTATAAGCATGCTAGTGCTGTTCGATTGCTACAACGTGGTGTGGAAATATGCGGGACGCGTGGAGTTTTTGAAATTCATTTGCGCGTATTTCGTGTCGTTCATACTCTTGTTGATAGTAAAAGCCATTGTGGCGGCGGCGTTCAACGTCGATTTGTGGACGACGCAAATTATATTGTTCCTGTTGTACTTGCTGCTTGCCACGGCGATTTTGCGGTTCAGGTATATTCCGTTCCGATACTACAAGCACCTCAGGCAGAGCAACGCGCCAAAAGCCGAAAAGTCGCTGCGCACCATTATATACGGCGCGGGCAATATCGGCTCGGTGCTTGTAAACAGATTTATCAATAATACCGACGAGGGATATTTGCCCGTCGCGTTTATCGACGACGACGATAAAAAGCACGGCAGCGTGATAGGCAGCGTGCCCGTTGCGGGCGGGCTTGCGAAAATAAACGAGATTGTGGAGCGGTACGAGCCCGATAATTTCGTAATCGCCATAACCGATTTGCCCAAGCAGCGACTGCGCGCCATATACGAACAGCTTTCGCGGTTCGACAAGCCGATTAAGATTTTGCCGCCTATCAGCGACGCGCAAAGCGTAAACAGCGCAAGCTTGGAGCTGCGCGATATAAAAATAGAATCGCTCTTGGGCAGAGACGAGTTCAAGGTGCGCCAAGAGCTGGTCGACGTTTCCGTCAAGGACAAGGTCGTTATGGTAACGGGCGGCGCGGGGTCTATCGGCTCGGAGCTGTGCCGTCAGGCGCTTAATTTCGGGTGCAAGCACCTCGTCATTTTCGACCAGCATGAAAACGGCATGTTCGCCATCGACCAAGAGTTCAACAAAAAGTACGACACCTCGCGGTATACGCTCGTAATGGGCACTGTGCGCGAGGCGGACAAGCTCGCCACCGTGCTTGAAAAGTATAAGCCCGAAACGGTGTTCCATGCCGCGGCGTACAAGCATGTGCCGATGATGGAAATTTCGCCGACCGAGGCGATAAAAAACAACGTGTTCGGCACGAAAAACGTAATCGAGCAATGCCAAAAGGCGGGCGTAAAGCGGTTTGTGCTTATTTCCACCGACAAGGCGGTCAATCCCGCCAACGTAATGGGCGCGTCCAAGCGGCTTGCGGAAATGCTTGTGCAAACGCGCGCGTCCGACGGCGATATGCAAATGGCTGCGGTGCGGTTCGGCAACGTGCTCGGTTCTTCGGGCTCGGTAATTCCGACGTTCCTGCGCCAAATAAACGAAGGCGGGCCCGTGACTGTAACGGACAGAAATATCAAACGTTATTTCATGACGATTCCCGAGGCGGTCAGGCTCGTGCTGCAAACGGGCGCGCTTGCGTCGAGCGGCGAGGTGTTCGTTTTGGACATGGGCGAGCCGGTGTACATTTACGACTTGGCGTGCACGCTTATAAGACTGAGCGGCAACGTTCCCAATCAGGATATCAAGGTGGTTATCTCGGGCTTGCGCCCCGGCGAAAAGCTGTTCGAGGAGCTGCGTTACGATAAAGAGCAGGTGGACAACACCCTGCACGAGGGCATTTTCGTTACAAAACTCGAAACGATAGACAGAAAGAAATTCGACCGCGACCTCGCGGAGCTGTGGAAATTGGCAGTGGCTGAGAACGAGGACGGCACGGAGAAAAAGGTGTTCAACGTCGTGCCGAGCGAGGCGCGCGAGGAGGCGATTGCCGAGCGCGCGTCCAGTCTGCGCGCCGCCGCCGCAGAGGCGAAAATGGTGGAAGAACAGCCCGAGCAGCCTGCGGTCAAGGGCAAGGCTGTGGCATAAAACCCCTGCCCGCGGCATAATCATGTTATGCGAGCGGCGAAAATCGCGGGAGGCGTATATTGAATATGTATTGGTGGCAGGCTCTCGTTTTGGGGCTTGTCCAAGGACTAACCGAATTTTTACCCGTATCGTCGAGCGGACACCTCATACTCGTGCGCGAGCTTATGGGGCTGAACACGGGCGCGGCGACGCAGTTCAATCTTATGTTCGACGTAATGCTGCATGCGGGGTCGTTGATAGCCGTGGTGCTTGTATTGTACAAGCCCATTTTGGAATTGTTCAAAAAACCGTTCAAAAAGCTGGGCATGCTGATTGTGGCGAGCATACCCGCCGTAATCGTCGGATTTACGTGTAAGGACTATATAGAAGAGTATTTTTCCACGGCGCAATATCTGTGCTTTTTCTTCCTGTTCACCGCGGTGATAATGCTTGTAAGCGAGATAGTGGCAAAGCGCAACAAAAACCCCAAGGAATTGAGCTGGGGCGGCGCTATCGCCATGGGTGTTATGCAGGGGGCCGGGGTGTTCCCCGGCATATCGCGGTCGGGCTCGACTATATTCGGCGGCACGATGGCGGGCACGGACGGCAAGCGCGTCGCTACGTTCTCGTTCCTGATGAGCATACCCATTATCCTCGGCTCGCTGTTTTTAAGCGTCATCGACGTGGCGCGGGCGGGCGCAATGGGCGGCGTCGATTGGTTTTGTATATTTATCGGCGCGGGCGCGGCGTTTGCCTCGGGGTATTTCGCAGTGCGGGTCATGCTCGGGCTTATCGCAAAAGCCAATTTCAAATGGTTCTCGCTGTACTTGCTCGTGATAGCGATTTTGACGTTCGCGTTTTATTTTCTGCCGTCGGTAAGATAATTTTTATACATATTCGGTAAACCGTCGGCATAATAATATATTTCGGTATTCGGGCGAACATTGCGTTCGCCTTTGTCATATACAATACTGTATTATGATAGCGGTATTTTTCGGCGGACGGTCGTGCGAGCACGACATTAGCATTATCACGGGTCTGCAAGCGCTTTCGGCATGCAGGCAAAAGTGCGCGGGCGTGTATATCGACGAGCGCGGCGAGTGGTGGACGGGCGAGTTTGACAGCGTGAACGCGGTCAAGAATAAGCGGTTTAAGGGCAAAAGCGTACATATTCGCCCGAGCGAGCAGTTTTTGTATTGCAAAAACAAGCGGCTGTTTAAGCTTGACGCCGCGCTTTTGTGCATGCACGGCATACTCGGCGAGGACGGCGCGCTGCAAGGCTTGCTTGCCATGTGCGGCATTCCGTACACGGGCAGCGACGTGCTCGCGTCCGCGCTCGGCATGAATAAGCTGTTTGCAAAGCGCGCGTTCGAGGCGGCGGGATTGAGCGTGCTGCCGTATAATGCGGTCACGCGCGCCGAATACGAGACCGACACGCATGCCGCGCTCAAAAAGCTTGTCGATACGCTCGGCTTTCCCGTAATAGTCAAGCCGTGCAACCTCGGCAGCTCGATTGGCATTTCCATTGCGACCGATAGCAATTCGCTGTTCACGGCGTTGCGCGTCGCGTTCGAGTGGGACGATACCGTGATTGTCGAAAAGGCGTTGGAGGAATTTACCGAGGTGAACTGCGCGGTGCTCGGCGACGGCGGCGAGATTACCGTGTCCGATACCGAGCAGCCCGTCGGGTGGAAAAGCTTTTTGACGTTTGCCGATAAGTATTCGGGCGACGTCAAGACGACGCGCCATAAAATTCCCGCCGAGGTGGGCGACGAGATAAACGGACGGGTGAGCGAGCTTGCCGTGCGCGCGTTTGACGCGGTGGGTGCGAGCGGCGTGGCGCGCATTGATTTTTTGGTAAAGGGCGACGACGTATACGTCAACGAGATTAACACTATCCCGGGGTCGCTGGCAAACGCGCTGTTCCGCCGCGATATGGAATTTTCAAAGCTTATCGACAGGCTGATAGAATACGCCAAACGCCGTCAGGCGCGTTTTGACCGCCTAAAACGGCTGTACACGCCCGTAGACCCCATAATAGGTAAATAGCTCGATAAAGCGAGTATGCCGCCGTCGCGCCCGCGAAATATCTTAACAGACTTAGAAAGCTCCGATTATACGGGGCTTTTTTTGCATATTGCGCGAATTTACGACATATCAATAATCGAGTACAAAAAAGGGTCAAAGGAGCTAAGTATGCGAAAAAAACCTATGTCGGTAATTCTTGCGGCGGCAATGTCGTTCTCGCTTTTTGCGTGTGCGCCGTCCGAATCGGAGGAGAGCACAAAGTACGTTATCGACGCCGTATTGTCCGACGATTACACGCTTACCGCGACGGTAACGTGCGACTACGTGAACAACAACGACGTTCCGCTCAAAGAGCTGTGTTTTCACATGTATCCCAACGCCTACCGCGAGGGTGCGAAGTTTTCGCCGATTTCCGACGCGAACATATCCAACGCATACCCTTCGGGTCGGTCTTACGCCAAGCTTGACGTAACCAAGGTGACGGTGGACGGCGCGGACACGGCGATTACGCTCACGGGCGAGGACGAGAATATACTGTCGGTGGCGCTCGGCAAAACGTTAGAGCCGTCCGAGCATTCCCAAGTGACCGTATCTTACTCGGTAAAAATGCCCAAGGTCAAGCACCGTTTCGGCTATACCGACAAATCGGTCAATCTCGCCAATTTCTACCCGATAGCGTGCGTATACAGCGACGGCGCGTTCGTATGCGACCCATACTATTCGTCGGGCGACCCGTTTTTCAGCGATATCGCGGACTATGACGTTACGCTGACCGTGCCCGACAAGTTCGAGGCGGCGGGCACGGGCTCGCTTAAATCCAAGACCGAAAACGCGGAAAGCAAAACCGCCGTTTACAACTTCGAGGCAAGCTCCGTGCGCGATTTCGCAGCGGTGCTGGGCGAGTACGATAAGGCAAGCGGCGCGGCGGGCGACGTAATCGTAAATTACTACTACTATTCGGACGGCGAGCCCGAGCGCGCGCTCAACACCGCTATCGACGCGATAGAGACCTTCGGCGAGCTGTTCGGCGGCTACCCGTACAGGGAGTATTCGGTCGTGCAGACGGGGTTCGTTCACGGCGGTATGGAATACCCGCAGCTCTCTATGATTTCCGATACGTACACGGGCGACGCGTACAACGACGTTATTATACACGAAACCGCGCATCAATGGTGGTATGCGGCGGTCGGCAACAACGAGGTAAAACACGCGTGGCTGGACGAGGGACTCGCCGAGTATTCCACAATGCTGTTCTACGAGCGCAACACCGAGGGCTACAAGTATACGTTCGACGGCAAGCGCGCCGACGCGTTGGCGGCATACATGCTGTACTGCGAAAACTACAAAAACAACGGCAGGGGCGACACGTCCATGACGCGACCTATCAACGAGTACGCCAACGAGACCGAGTATTCGTACATGACTTACGTAAAGGGCGCGCTCATGCTCGACGACGTTCGCCACACGGTGGGCGACGGCGCGTTCTTTGCGGGGCTCAAAAACTACTATACGCAAAATAAGTTCGGCATAGCCGAGCCGCAAAACCTCGTCGGCGCAATGGAAAAATCGTCCAAGCGTCAGCTCGACGCGCTGTTTAACGCGTGGTTGGACGGTAGCGTAAAGCTCTATTCCTCGCATTAAGCGAAGCGCGGCGGCAAACGGCGGCGACGGACGGGTGATGCCGTCCGCCGTCGTTGCCCGTTTGCACGCGATTAGTACCCGAAAATTGTGCACAAAACCGATATGTTATGCACTTATGCACAAAGTTATGCACAAATCTATGTGTATTAAGCGTGCATAATTGTCGAAAAAGGTGGCTTTATGGCGTTTATCACTATAAAAAAGAAAACCGTTATCATCGCGCTGGCGATTGTGCTCGCGCTTGTTGCCGTAGCGGCGACCGCCGCGTCCGTCATAACCTCCACGCGTGCCGACAACGGCATAACAATAGTAATCGACGCGGGGCACGGCGGAGCGGACGGCGGCGTTGTGGGCGTTTCCACGGGCACTAAGGAAAGCGATATCAATTTGTCGATTTCCAAGTATCTCATGAAACACCTGCAAAAGAACGGATATAACGTGGTGCTTACGCGCTCGGACGCGGGCGCGGTCAACGGCGGTATCAAGTACAGCAAGCGCGAGGACATGCGGGCAAGAAAGAACGCCGTGCGCGCCGCCGCGCCCGACTTGGTGGTCAGCGTGCATTGCAATTCTTATCCCGTGTCGTCGGTCAAGGGCGCGCAGGTGTTTTTTGCGACGAGCGCTCTCGGCGAAAAGTTTGCGTCAACGGTGCAAAGCTACTTTAACGAGGTACTCAACGAAAAGCCGCGAAAAGCGGCGGTGGGCGATTATTATATCCTGAATTGCACCGAATATCCGTCGATATTGTGCGAATGCGGGTTTTTGTCAAGCCCTGCGGAGGAAAACCTGCTGATAACGGCGAGCTATCAGGAGAAGGTGGCGTACACCATATACACGGCGATTAACTCGGTGTTCTACTCGCAGACGAACGGCAACGGCTGACGGCGGGCAAATTAAAAATACATTAAAATACCCCGAAAAAGTCGTAAACGCTTGCAATGCCGCATTGACTTTGATATAATTGTAAAAAAGCGGAGGAAGCATTATGCAATTTCTTTCAATGTCGAACGGCATGCTTGCGGTCGCGATAGCAGTGCCTGCGGTGGTCGTACTGATACTTATATACGCGATTTGGTATATCACAACCAAAAACAGCCTCATATCGCTCAGAAACGATATGGAAGAATCGTATTCGGCAATGGACGTGCATATGAAAAAGCGTTACGACCTGATACCCAACCTCGTCGAAACGTGCAAGGGATATGCCAAGTTCGAGTCGGACACGCTCTCGCGCGTTACGGAGGCGCGCAAAGTGGCGATAGCCGCGGGTTCCGCGGATAAGGCTGCCGCCGAGCGCGAGCTGAACTCGTCGTTGAAAATGCTGTTCAACGTAGTGCAGGAGCGTTACCCCGACCTCAAAGCGAGCAGTCAGTTCAACAATCTTTCGGCGCAGCTCGAACAGCTCGAACACGAGATTGCGCAAAGCCGAAAGTACTACAATGCCAAGGTAAAGATTCTAAATAACAAAATAGAAAAATTCCCGTCGAGCTCGGTTGCGCGTAAAATGCGTTTGGAGCGCGTTTCGTATTTCGAGATAGAGGACGCGACGGAGCGCAACGCGCCTCGCGTCAGTTTCGACGACGCGCCGCGCACCCGTTTGTAATATTTATGGCGTCTAAGAAGAAAAATTCCGCCGCAGTCTTTGTTTTGTTTGCTGCGGCGGTAATATTTTTTATAGCGATAGCCGTATTTACGTTTTTCGTTCCCGACGGCGATACGTACGGACACGGCATTTCCGATTACGGCATGCAGTTTAACCGAATGAGTGTAAACGTTGAGTGGAACGACGACAGGTCGTGCAAGCTTACGCAAAATCTCGAAGTCAAGTTTTTCGAGAACAGCCACGGTATATACATAGACATTCCCGTCAACTCGGGCGAAAAGGTGCGCAACCTCAAAATCGAAACTTCGCCGTATGTGCCGTATTCGCTCGAACACGAAAGCGGTAACAGGCTTGTGCGCGCGATTGTGGGCAATCCCGACAGATATTTCGGCCCGCATGCGAGTCAGGGCGATACTTTGCGGTGTGTCGTAACTTACGATTATATTACGCCCAAGCATAAAAGCGGCGACGATATTCTAGCGCTAATGGCGATAGGCAAGGGTTGGACCAGCCCTGTTGTATCCGCGGACGTAACCGTAACTTTTCCCGCCGCACCCGATACCGCTGCGGCCGATATGAATTACGGAATTTATATCGGCGGCGAGGCTGCGGACTCGGGCGACAGAATAACGTGGAGCAACGACGGAAAAACAGTAAGAATCGAAGTGGGGCAAACGCCCGCATTGCACGGCGAGTATGCGTTGCTGCCGTTTACGGGCGTAGAGATTGCATACAAAATGCCCGACGGCACGCTTAAAAGCAGGTTCGATACCGAGGCGATAGCAACCGTCGCGGTCGGTGCGGTGTTGCTTGTCGCGGTAGTATTGCTTGTGGTGTTTTTGGGCAAGGATAAGCCGCTGACGCCGATTGTGGATTTCTATCCGCCGAGGGTGGACGACAGGAACGGAAACAAGCGGCACATGCTGCCTGTACAAATGGGCAAAATAATCGACGGCACATGCTCGGCGTCGGACGTTACGTCGCTCGTATTCTATTGGGCGAGCGAGGGATATTTGGCTATCGACGAGCGTGCCGACGGCGCGTACCTGCGCAAGCTTAAAGATGTGTGCGAGGTAGAGCTGTACGAAAGAAAACTGTTCAATAGGATTTTTTCATACGGCAGCGAAAACGCCGACGGCGAGGTCGAAGTGTCCATTGATAAGCTGTCGGGCAAAATCGGAAAAACCGTTACTGAAACGGCTAATGCGGTAAGCGCACAGTACAAAGGCAAGCTGTTTAAGCGCGGTTATACGCTGCTGGCTGTCGGCATAAGCGTTGTGTGCGCGCTGTTCGGTATAATTACCGCAGTTGTTGCAACGCTCAGGGTGGGCAGCGGATTCTTCAATTTATTCGGCGGCGCCGTGATTATACCCGTGGGAATAACGGCGATTTGCGGCAGCATTATTTGCAGATATTACTTTAAGCTAAACGAAAAAAAGCGGCGAGTGCTTATCGGGCTGTATTTTGCAATGGCAGTGTTGTTGGCGGTAGGCGTATCGTTTGTCGTTCCTGCGGACGTAATGGGGATATTCGAGCGAGTGGTATTTGCGCTAACTCTCGGCGCGGCGTCGGCGCTCGCGCCGTTCCTCACGGTGCGCACCGAGTTTTACGACGAACAGCTCAATAATATACTCGGTTTTCGCAATTTTCTGCGCGACGCCGAAAAGGAACGGCTGGAACTGCTGCTTGCGGACGACCCGCAGTATTATTACAACATTTTGCCGTACGCGAATGTTTTGGGCGTATCCGATATTTGGGAGGAGAAGTTCAAGGACCTCGCGCTCGAACCGCCTACGTATTATCGCGGCACGGGCATGACGGTGTTCAATTATATGGTAATTCACAATCTTACGCGTTCGATAGGCACATCGCTTACGTATGTGCCGAGCTCAAACAGCGGCAGCTTTTCGAGCGGCGGTCATAGCGGCGGCGGATTTTCGGGCGGAAGCTTCGGCGGTGGCGGCGGCGGACGCTGGTAGCGCTCGACGCGCGACTGCCAACTCTACGGAATTTATATGGCGCATAAGCAAACGATAGGCATAATAGGCTTGGGCATGATTGGCGGTTCGCTCGCGCTCGCGCTTAAAGACCGATACGCCGTAGTCGGATACGATATCGACGACGGCGTGCGCGAGTATGCGCGCGCTAACGTTTGCGGCGTTGCGGACAGCGTCGCTGACATGCGCGACTGCCTTGTCGTATTTGTGTGCGTGCCTGTCGCAGCGATGCGCGAAACGCTCGTTTCGGTGCGCGCCGCGCTCGGCGAGGGCGTAATAATAACCGACGTCGCGTCGGTCAAAACGCCGTTTGTCGGCGTTTGCACGCGGTACGTCGGCGGTCACCCCATGGCGGGGCGTGAACGCGGCGGTATCGAACAGGCGAAAGCGCACTTGTTCGAGAACGCATACTATTGCATTACCGACAGCGGCGAGGACGCGGATATCGTGCGCGCCGTTGTGGAAAAAACGGGCGCGATACCCATATTCATGACGGCAAGCGAGCACGACCGCGCAGTGTCGGCGTTTTCGCACGTGCCGCACGCCGTTGCGTACGCGTCGGTTACTGCCGCGCTCGGCGAGAGCGTGCAGCCGATAGCGGGCTCGGGCTTTATGGATTCGACGCGTATCGCGCAAAGCGACGAGCGGTTTTGGACGGAGGTGTTCAAGCTAAACCGCGATAACGTGCGGCGCGGAATTAAGGCGGTTACGGCGGAGCTTGACAAAATCGACGGCATGCTCGAAGGCGGCGACAACGCGGCGCTTATCGAATATTTGGCGGCGGCGCGGCAAAAGCGTATTGCGCTCAATCGCGTGGATTTGGGCGGCGAGGAGCTGTACGTCGATTTGGTAGACAGGATAGGCGAGTTCGAGCGCGTTACGGGCGCGCTTGCGCACGCGGGAATAAACGTGACCAACATAGCGCTCGTGCCCGCGCGGACGGGCGCGAACGGCGCGCTGCGCTTGGAGTTCGGCAGCGTTGCGGACAAGCTGCGCGCTATGCGCGTACTCGGGTTAAAGGAAGAATAGACGGAGGAATTATGGCGCGAATACGATACGCGACGGCGGGCGAGTCGCACGGCAAAATGCTTGTCGGCATTATAGAAAACGTGCCCGCGGGGCTGGAAATAGACGGCGATTTCGTGGACGGCGAGCTTGCGCGGCGCATGCTCGGTTTGGGACGCGGCGCGCGTATGCAGATTGAGAGCGACAGCGCGGAGTTCGTAACGGGCGTGCGCGCACACAAGAGCTTGGGCTCGCCCATAACCGCGCTCGTGTATAACCGCGATTACAAGAATTGGGAGCGCACGATTGGCGCGAACGCGACCGAAAAGGACAGGCGTGTGACTGCGGTGCGTCCCGGTCATGCCGATTTGTCGGGCGTTATCAAATACGATTTCGACGACGCGAGGAACGTTTTGGAGCGCGCGTCCGCACGCGAGACCGCCGCAAAGGTGGCTGTCGGCGCGGTCGCCAAGCTGTATTTAAAGGCGCTCGGAATAACGGTGCAAAGCCACACGGCGGCGATAGGCATTGCCGTCGCGCCGCCCGTTGCGCCCGCCGATTACGCAGATATCAACGCGCGCGCCGACAAAGACCCCGTGCGCTGCTTGGACGGCGAGAGCAGCAAAAAAATGATTGACGAAATTCGCTACGCCGCGCTTTCGGGCGACACGCTCGGCGGTGTGAGCGAAATAGTGGTGTGCGGCTGTAAATCTGGCATAGGCAGCTATGTGAACGCGCACGGCAAGCTCGACGGACTAATCATGCGCGAGGTGGGCGCGGTGCAGTCGGTCAAGGCGGTGGAAATCGGTTGCGGCGTAGCCAATGCCGCGCTGTACGGTTCGGCGGTGCACGACGCGATTTACAACGCCGAAAACGGCGGATATATGCGCAAAACAAACCGCGCGGGCGGTATCGAAGGCGGCATGAGCAACGGCGAGCCGATTGTTGTGCGCGCGTATTTCAAGCCCATTCCCACGCTTAAAAACGGGCTCGACACCGTCGATATAGCAACGGGCAAGCCGACCGTCGCCGCGTCGGAGCGCAGCGACGTGTGCGCCGTGCCCGCGGCGGGCGTAGTGTGCGAAGCGGCTGTCGCGCTCGCGCTCGTCCGCGCGCTGTCCGATATGCTGGGCGGCGATACTATGGACGAGACGATTGCGCGGTACGCCGCAAAAAGGAGCGTGCGGCAATGAGCAATATCCATTGCGGCAAGGATTTGACCTCGGGCGTAATCGACGCGCTCGGGTTTTGCGCGTTTACCGTTACGGACGACAACGTAGCGCGGCTTTATCCCGAGCTCACGAAAAACGCGTACGTGATACCCGCGGGCGAGGCAAGCAAAACGCCCGAGACCTTGTTTGCCGTGCTCGCGGAAATGTCGAACAGACGGATTAAACGCGGCGACAGAATAGCCGCCGTCGGCGGCGGCGTAGTCGGCGACCTGACGGGGCTTGCCGCGGCGCTGTACATGCGCGGCGTGGAGTGGACTAGCATTCCGACGTCGCTGCTCGCCATGGTCGATTCGGGAATAGGCGGCAAGACCGCCGTCGATTTTAACGGCATAAAGAACCTCGTCGGCGCGTTCCACATGCCGCGGGATATCGTCATATCCTGCGAGTTTTTGAAAACCCTGCCCGAGCGCGAATGGCTGTGCGGCACGGGCGAGCTGATAAAGACGTGTTTGCTTTCGAAGGACGCGTACGCGCTTTTGACGGACAAGCTCGACGGCTTTATCGCGCGCGACGACGATAGCGTGTTCGCGCTCGTCGACGAATGCGTCAAAATAAAAAACGCGGTTGTGGAATCCGACCCCGAAGAAAAGAATTTGCGCAAGATACTCAACGTAGGGCACACCGTCGGGCATGCCTTGGAGAGTGCGGACAGATACAAGCTCAGCCACGGCGAGTATGTGCTGAAAGGCATGCTCACCGAGCTCGCTATGTGCAGGGATTTGACGGACGAAGCGTTTTACGACGAGATAACGCGGCTTTTGGTAGGGTTTACCGCGCCGCCGCGTACGACGGGCAAATCTGTATGCGAAAAGGCGTTGTCGGATAAGAAGAACACGGGCGATACGATAACCATAATGCTGCCGCGCGCGGCGGGCGATATATTGGACGTCAAGATAGAGCGCGCCGACTTTATGCGGCGTTACGACGACGCGTTGAAGGAGTTGAAGCGGGTATGGACGAGCTTGTGATAAAAAAGCTCGACGGGTACGACAAGACCGTCGAGTGCATGCCCGATAAAAGCATGTCCATTCGCGCCGTGCTGTTTAACGCGTACGCGACGGGCAAGGCGACCGTGCGCAACCTGTTGCTCAGCGACGACGTTTTATCCGCCGTTGAATGTGCGCGGCGGTTGGGCGCGAGCGTGGAGCTCGACGGCAACACGGCGCACATTACGGGCGCGCCTTTCGGGAGCTGCGCGCTCGACTGCGGAAATTCGGGCACGACGGCGCGGCTGCTGATTGGGCTTTTGTCGGGGCTTAACGGCGTGTTCACGCTCGACGGCGACGAATCGCTCAGGTCCAGACCTATGCGCCGCGTCACCGACCCGCTCAAAAAAATGGGCGCGGAGATATACGATACCGACGGCAGACTGCCCGTAAAGCTTGTGGGCGCGCCGCTGAGCGGCTTGGACTACGACAGTCCCGTCGCGTCGGCGCAGGTGAAAAGCGCGTTGCTGCTCGCGGGGCTAAACGCCGCCGCGCCCGTAACCGTGCGCGAGCCGTGGCTGTCGCGCGACCATACCGAAAACATGCTCAAAGCAATGAACGCCAAGGTGGAGACAAACGGCGTCGTCGCGCAAATCGCGCCGTCGCTGTTGTACGCGCGCGATTTTATCGTGCCCGGCGACGTATCGTCAGCGGCTTTTCCCATATGCCTCGCGCTGTGCGCGGGCGGGCGTTGCACGGTTAAAAACGTGGGAGTCAACAAGACGCGCACGGGCATACTCGATTTGCTAATCGGTTGCGGCGCGCGCATACGTACGGAAAACGTAAGAGACGGCATAGAGCCGTGCGCAGATATCGTAGTAGAGCCGAGCACGCTTGCGCCGTTCGAAATAAGCGGTGCGATTGTGCCGCGGCTTGTGGATGAAATTCCCGTGCTGTGCGCGCTTGCTTGCTTTATCGACGGAACGAGCGTCGTTAAGGACGCGCGCGAGCTGCGCGTCAAAGAGACCGACCGAATTGCGTCCACCGTCGCCGCGCTTTCGGCGCTGGGCGCGGATATAACGGCGACCGACGACGGCATGATTATACGCGGCGGCAAGCCGCTTAAATTCGGAACAGTCGATTCCGAGCTCGACCACCGTATCGCCATGACCGCCGCCGTTGCGGGTGCGGCGGGCGACGGCGTGCGCATATTGCGCCCCGACTGCGCGTCGGTCAGCTATCCCGATTTTTACGGCGAGGTGATAGGCGTTGATTAAGTGCGCTTTAATCGGCTGCGATATAGGCTATACGCGTTCGCCCGAGGTGCACCGCGCAATCGCGGCGGCGCTCGGCGAGGAAATAGTTTTCGACGTAATAGACGTGGCGAACGACGGGCTCGGCGCGGCGGTCGGGCGACTGCTCGACGAGTACGACGGGTTTTTCGTTACCAAGCCGTATAAGAACGACGTAAAAAAATACCTGTCGAGCGTCGATACTCGCTGCGGCGTCAATTTGGTTCGGTGCGCCGACAGGTCGGGGCACAACACCGACGGCGTCGGCTTTATCCGCGCGCTCGACCGCGCGTTCGACGATTGGCGCGACCGCGTGAACGGCGCGCTCGTGCTCGGCGCGGGCGGGGCGGCGTATTCCGTCGCGGAATCGCTGCTTGCGGCGGGCAAGCGCGTGTACGTGCTCAACCGCACTATGCTCAACGCCGCAAAGCTGACGCTTGTGCTCGGCGCGGAGCTGTACGTAAATCAGCCTGCCGAGCTTGTAGTAAACTGTACGAGTCTCGGACTGCACGGCGAGGACGTGCTGACGGGCTTGTGCGTGCCGCCGCAGTTCGATTACGCGTTCGACTTGATATATTCGCCGCCCGAAACGCCGTTTTTAAAGCGTTGCGCCGCGGCGGGCGCGCGCATAGCGAACGGGCGCGATATGTTGGCGTATCAAGCGATAGAGGGCGATTTGCTGCTGTTGAACAGGCAGGCGGACGTAAACGGCGTTTTTGAAAAGGTCGATTGTATTCTCGAACGTAACGGAGGGTGATATGAAAATTTTGGTGCTTAACGGCGCGAACATCAACATGACGGGCAAGCGCGAGGCGGTGTACGGCAGCGAGTCGCTCGACGATATAAACGCGCGGTTGAAGGAATTCGCCGAGGCGCGCGGCGCGCAAATCGAGTTTTTTCAATCCAATTCGGAGGGCGCAATCATCGACCGCTTGCAGCAGGGCGGGTTTGACGGGCTGGTGATAAACGCGGGCGCGTACACGCATTATTCGTACGCGATTGCCGACGCGCTGTACTCCGTGTCCGCCAAAAAAATCGAGGTGCACATGTCCAATATTTTGGCGCGCGAGGAGTTCAGACAAAAGAGCGTAATCAGCAAAAACTGCGACGGCTGCATTACGGGTCTCGGCTCGGACGTATACTTTTTGGCGGTTGAATACCTCGTATGGAAAAAGTGACGGGGCATAGAAAGATAGCGTTGATAGGCGCTATGGGCAGCGGCAAAAGCGCGTTGTCGCGACGGCTGACGGCTAAGTACGGCGCAACCGCCGTCGATACCGACGCGGAGTTTACGCGGCGTTACGGCGATATAAACGCGTTTTTCGCGGCGCACGGCGAGGCGGAGTTCCGAAAGCGCGAGCGTGATATTATCATAGATGCGGCGTATTCGGACGCCGACGTAGTGGCGACGGGCGGCGGCGCGGTGCTCAGTCGCGAGGGCATGAACGCGTTGCGGCGCACGCGCGACGTAGTGTATTTGACCGCGCCGACGGCGACGCTCAAAGCGCGCGTCATGCGCTCGGACAGACCGCTTAAAGCCGATTTCGACAAAATACTGTCGCGGCGCAAAGCGCTGTACGAGGCGTACGCGGACTATACCGTAAGCTCGGAATTCAGCTCGATAGACGAGTTCGAGCGCGAGCTTGCCAAGCCGCGCGGCAACCGCTTCGACGCGGTGCTGTGCGACGCCGACGATACGCTTTTGGATTTTAAGCGCGCGATGCGCTATGCGGTTGTGGCGGCGGCGCGCGCGCTCGGAATTACGAAATCGGACGACGAGATAGTAAGCAGGTACGCGGAGGTTACTCGTATTATTTGGAGCAAGCTCGAACGCGGCGAGATAACGCGCGCCGAGCTCAATCATATTCGTTTCCGCTTGCTCGGCGAAATGCTCGGCGAAGCGTTCGACTACGAGCGCATGAACGACACATACATAGAGTACATGCGCGGAACGCGGTTCGTAATCGACGGTGCAATCGAGCTGCTGAACGGCTTGCGCGCGCGCGGGATTAAGGTATATATAATTACGAACAGCTTTACGCGCGTAGCGAGCGAACGGCTCAAAGCGATTGCCGACTACGCCGACGGTGCGTTTATTTCGGAGGAGGTCGGGTACGACAAGCCGCGCGCCGAGTTTTTCGAGCGCGTGCTCGAATCGGTCGGTTCGCCCGACAAATCGCGCACGCTCGTTTTCGGCGACAGTGAAACGTCGGACGTGGCGGGCGGCAGAAACAGCGGGCTTTGGACGTGCCTTTACGGCGAGCGCGCGGATACCGCAGCCGATTTTTCGGTAAAGAGCTTGTGCGAGCTGCTCGATATCGTTTAGACGCGAAAATCGTAAAATTGTGTGTAAATTCGTCGGTTATTGCCCGAAAATGCTCTAAAAGCATTTGTCAAAACGGATAAAAAGCGATATAATATAGGTGAACGGAGGCTGTATGGAAAGCTACGGCAAACTGAAAAGCGGTACGGATATACGCGGTCGCGCTATCGCGTCGGATACCGCGCCCGCAATACTCACCGAAAAAGCGGTGGTCGATTTGGCGTGCGCGTTTGCGCTGTGGATTTCCCGCCGCACCGACAGCGCGCGGTGCAGGCTGGCGATAGGCAGGGATAGCCGCATTACGGGCGCTGCGTTCCAAATCGCCATAATCAACGCGCTTAGGTATGCGGGCTTGGAAATTTACGATTGCGGTATGTTCTCCACTCCCGCCGCGTTCTTGACTACGCAATTCCCGTCCATGAAGGCGGACGGCTCGATTATGATTACCGCGAGCCACCACCCGAGCGATATAAACGGTCTTAAATTTTTTACGCCCGACGGCGGCGTTAACTCCGAGCAGCTTTGCGAGATAATCGCGCTCGCCGAAAAAGGCGAGAAACTGCCCGTTACGGCGACCTCGGCAGTCGTGCGCCGTGACTTTTTGCGGCTGTACTGCGACGCTATTTCCGATATGATGCGCAAGGGCACGGGCTTGTTTATGCCGTTCCGCGGCATGAAGATAGCGGTGGACGCCGGGCACGGCGCGGGCGGATTTTTCGCAACGCGCATATTGAAGCCTTTGGGCGCGGATATTTCGCCGTCGCAGTTTTTAGAGCCCGACGGCACGTTCCCCGCGCACCCGCCCAATCCCGAAAACAAGGAAGCGATGGAATCGCTCAAAAACCGCGTGCTGGACACGGGCGCGGATATCGGTATAATTTTCGACGCGGACGCCGACCGCTGCGCAGTGGTGGCGAGCGACGGAACGGAAATCAACCGTTGCGCGCTTATTGCGCTTGCGTCGGCTATGATATTGCCCGAGCACGAGGGCGCGACGGTAGTCACCGATTCGGTCACTACCGAGGGCTTGCGCAAGTTTATCGAGGCGCACGGCGGCGTGCAAAAGCGCTTTAAGCGCGGTTATCGCAACGTAATCGACGAGGCGAAACGGCTTTGCGCTATGGGCGTGGACGCGCCGCTTGCGATAGAGAGCAGCGGGCACGTCGCGTTTTCCGAGCATTATTTTCTTGACGACGGCGCGTATTTCATAGCTAAAATATTGGTTGCGTTCGCCAACCTCCGCAAGCGCGGCGGCAAGCTTACCGACCTTATCGAGGGCTTGGAATCGCCTGCGGAAGAGGGCGATATTCGTCTTAGCTTTGTCACCGACGGCTGGCGCGAGCTCGCAGATAAAATCACGTCGCGGCTCAACGGGCTTTCCGAGCGGTTGTTGAAGCTTTCGTCGGACAATTACGAGGGCGTGCGCGCGTACGTGTCGCATGCCGACGGGTATTTTATAGTTCGCACAAGCGTGCACGACCCCGTTTTGCCTATCTACATAGAATCGAACAAGACGGGCGGGGTAAAATCGATAGCGCGCTTTTTGTATTCGTTCCTTAACGGGTTCGAGGGGCTAGACTGCACGCCGCTCGCCGAGTTTATAGGCGACGACGAAGTCGCGCCCGAGGACGAGCTGGACGCGAGCGTGTCTGACGAAACGAACGATATTCCCGAAACGGATTTGTCGGACGCGACGGACGCCGACGACGAGACGGTCTACCCGAACAACGAAGAAAACAACTGAATCGGCGGTTAACGCCGCAATAAGGAGATAACAATGACAAACGAGGAACTTACCGTATCGACAATACGTGTGCTCTGCGCCGACGCTATCGAAAAGGCGAACAGCGGTCACCCCGGCATATGCTTGGGCGCAGCGCCTATGGCGTACACGCTTTTTGCCAAGCATTTGAAGCACAATCCCAAAAATCCCAATTTCTTCGACAGAGATAGGTTTGTTCTCTCGGCGGGTCACGGCTCGGCGCTGTTGTACTCGCTTTTGCACCTTTTCGGTTACGGCTTGACGAAAGAGGATTTAATGCGTTTTCGTCAGCATACGTCCAAAACCCCCGGGCATCCAGAATACGGCGTAACGGCGGGCGTGGAGGTTTCCACAGGTCCGCTCGGTCAGGGCGTGGCTAACGCCGTCGGCTTTGCGCTTGCGGAGCGCATGCTCGCGCAAAGGTTCAATAAGCCCGATTGCACGTTGATTAACCACTATACGTACGCGCTTTGCGGCGACGGCTGCATGATGGAGGGCATAGAGAACGAGGCGGCGTCGTTTGCGGGCACGCAAAAGCTCGGCAAGCTGATTGTGCTTTACGACAGCAATCGCATTACGATAGAGGGCAGCACCGACCTAGCGTTTACCGAGGACGTGGGCAAGCGTCACGAGGCGCTCGGCTGGCAGGTTTTGCGCGTAAAGAACGGCGAGGATATAGGACAGATTTCCGCGGCGATTACGCTTGCCAAGGGCGAGACGGAAAAGCCGTCGCTCATAATAGTGGATACCACTATCGGATACGGCAGCCCGCTTGCGGGCACGAGCAAGTGCCACGGCGCGCCGCTCGGCGCGGCAAACGTAAAGGCGCTGCGCAAAGCGCTCGGATATAAGCTCGGCGCGTTTGAAGTGCCGCCGCAAGTAAACGACTTTTTGGCGGAGCTCGCGCCCGCGTTTGCCAAGAACGAGAGCGATTGGAACAAGGCGGTCAAGTCATATAAATCGAAATATCCCGAGGAATACGAGGAATTCCAAAAGTGGCGCAAGGGCGCAATCGACTTTGCGGAGCTCGACAGCATTTACGAGCAGCCCGCAAAGGACGAGGCGACGCGCGCGTCCTCGCAGCGCATACTCAATATCATAGCGCGGCAAAATCCGTACGTCGTGGGCGGCTCGGCGGATTTGGCGACGTCCAATCTTGTGGTTATAGCCGACGGCGGCGACGTGTTTGCCGACGAGGCGGGGCGAAATATTCATTTCGGCATACGCGAGCATGCTATGGGCGCGATTTGCAACGGCATGTATCTGCACGGCGGTTTGCTGCCGTTCTGCGCCACGTTCAGCGTATTCTCCGATTATATGAAAGCGGCGATAAGAATGAGCGCGCTCATGAATATTCCCGTGGTGTACGTGCTCTCTCACGACAGTATCGGCGTAGGCGAGGACGGCCCGACGCATCAGCCTATCGAGCAGCTTACGATGCTGCGTTCCATTCCCAATATCAAGGTGTTCCGCCCTGCGGACGCAAAAGAGACGGCGGCGGCGTACGAATCGGCGTGGACGGGCAAGAGCCCTACGGCAATCGTGCTGTCGCGTCAGCCGCTCAAACAGCAAAAGTGCACAGGCACGGACGCGCTTTACGGCGGGTATATCGCGGCGGACAGCAGCAAGGAAACGCCCGACGTAATACTCATAGCAAGCGGTTCGGAGCTTGCTCTCGCGCTCGAAGCCAAAGCGAAGCTCATGAACGACGGTATCGACGCGCGCGTCGTGAGCATGCCGTGCATGGAGCTGTTCGATATTCAAACGGCTAAGTACCGCGAATCGGTATTGCCGTCCGGTGTGCGCGCGCGCGTTGCTATCGAGGCGGGTCGGTCTACAAATTGGTATAAATACGTCGGTCTCGACGGGGAATGCTGCTGCATAGACTCGTTCGGAATGTCCGCGCCCGCGAACATTATGTTCGAGATTTGCGGCTTTACTTCCGATAACGTAATCAAGCTCGCCAAAAAGACTGTCAGAGCGTGCGCCAAAGTCGCCGACCTCATTCCTACGGCAAAAAGCGAAGAAAGCGATGAGTAAGTTTTTCGCGTTTCTCGACCGCATGAAGCTGATTGACCGCTGGTCGCTCATGCGCAACACCACGAAAGAGGACGTCGCGCAGCACACCATGCAGGTCGCAATGATAGCGCATGCGCTGTGCGTAATCGAAAACACGCTGTATGGCGGCAAGCTCGACGCGGAAAAAGCGGCGGTATACGCGCTTTATCACGAGGCGGCGGAGGTCGTAACGGGCGATTTGCCTACGCCTGTCAAGTATTACGACGAGGATATCAACCGCGCGTACAAGAATATAGAGCGCAGGGCGGAGCAAAAGCTTTTGGACACCTTGCCGAACGAATTGAAAAACGCGTTTTCGTCCTTCGTGCAGCCCGATAAAAACGCGGCGGAATGCGCAATCGTCAAGCGTGCCGATAAGATAAGCGCGCTTATAAAATGCGTCGAGGAAATTGCGGTCGGCAACAACGAGTTTGAAAAGGCGTACAAAGCGACCGCCGACGAGCTCGCCGACGCGCCCGAAAAATCGGTCAAGTATTTTATGGACGTGTTTATTCCCGAATACTCGGGCAGCTTGGACGACTTGCTCGGTTGACGTTTCGTATATAATTTATGGAAATTAACGTAAAACTGAAAATTAGGTTTACGAATAGACAGTTTTTTACGACGTTTGCATTGGTCTTTTGTTTTCTTGCGTTGTTTATGATTTGTGCCCCGATTATTACGGTTCATAATCATAAGTATAACGATTCTTACACGTATAACGGCTTTGAGGCTGTTTTCGGCAGCGCCCCGGAAATTAAGTTTTCATTTCCGATTTTTATGACTTATATCGGTCTTATAGTTGGCATTGTATTGCTATTTGTATCGTATAGATTTAAGAAAAAGGTGTGGGTAATTGCGCCGTTAGTAACGTTATCGGTATTGATATGTTGTATGATTAGCGTACTATACTTTCCCGATTTAGTCAACGTGTCTTCATATATGTATAACAGAATATATGTTTTGAATGAGCTTCACTTTACTTTGACGGTTTGGTCGCGCATGCAATTCGCATTTACTGTTGTAGCATCAATATCGGTTGTCATTGTGCTAATATGTTGTTTTGTGGATATTGCAAAACATAAGCCTATGACCAAATAAAAAACGCAAGCAGCACGCGAAAAGCGCACTTACCATAGGGAATTAAAAAACTAAATTATTAAGAGTTATACTTTCAAGCAAAGACAAAAGCTCTCGAACGATATGTTCGAGAGCTTTTTACTACAAACCTTTTAGAAAGATAAATTGAGATTTATCTTATAATCGTTATTTTATTGCTATGTACAAATAGCAATGCGCTTTACCGTCTTTGGTATATTCGGCGGGTACGGTGCTTTCGTAGTCGATAGTAAATGCACGTTTAATTTCGCCGCTCGCGGTATG
>CAJTNI010000006.1 GCA_910577945.1 uncultured Christensenella sp.
GGTATTGTCGACGTAATTCTTTCCGCCGTCGTCGTTACCTTTTCCGGAACGAATACTTCTTTTAGCCATAGTTTTCTCCGAATATTTAGTAATGGTTGAAAATCGAATATTGTCGGATTCCTCGCGCCGTCAAAGCGCGTGGGTCATATCTGTAAATCGCTTTATCACGCAGCCGCCGACGCTTTGATTTGCCCATATCAAGTGATTTGAGTGCGTAGGCCCGCGCCGCGCAACGCCAAAGGCAAAATGCTTGCATAATGTTGTTGACTAACAATTTTACTACGCACGCGACGGACAGCTGGCGACGAGGACCATATCGCTTTTTTGCCATAGAGTCATATAAGTGCGTAGACGCGGCGCGCAGCGTCATGGACGGTATACTTACACATTGTTGTCACTTTACATTAAACTACGCGCGCGACGGGCAACAGGCGGCGCGAACGCTTTGATTTGCCCATATCGAGTGTTTTGAGCGCGGAGGCCCGCGTCAGGCTAGGCAAACGAGTGGCGCGGCAAGGGAGTGTACACAGACGTACATGACCGCGCCGCGCTCACTCGTTTAACGACGCATCACGCGAGGCATACGCGCTCAAAAGCTATTTTGCGCCCATTCTTATCCTCGGGTCAATAAACCCATAGCTTATATCGACTATTATTCCCGCCAACAGCCCGACCAAAGTATAGAACCCGGACAGCATCATAAAGAAATCGTAGTCGAGATAGGTAATCGAATCGAGGTACAGCCGTCCGACGCCGGGGATAGAGAACATGCTCTCTATGACGAGCGAGCCCGAAAGCACCGCAACGAACTCCGACAGTATGGACGGGAAAATAACGACCATGGAATTGCGCAGCGCGTGACGGAACGTCGCCTGCCCGCGCGTAAGCCCCTTTGTGCGCGCAAGCAGCATGTAGTCGCCCGTAAGCACCTCGGCGAGCTCGGCGCGCGTGTAGCGCGCGTACCCCGCAATCGACCCCAAGCACAGCGCGAACACCGCGGGCAGCATCGACCTGAACATAGCCCAGGTGAAGTAATTCGTGCCCGACAGCATAGTGAGCGGAAACCACCCGAGCTTGGAGCAAAATACGTACTGAATAACCAGCCCCAAAACAATGGACGGCAACGAAATCAACAATATTATAACTATATTTATAATCTGGTCTTGCCACTTGTTCTTTTTGAGCGCGGCAAGTATTCCCAAGCCCAAGCCGATAGGCACGCCTATCAGCGTCGAATACACGTTTATCAAAATGGTAGGCGGCAGCTTTTCGATAAACACGTCCCATACGGGCTGCATTTTGTACTCCGCCATGGTAAAGCCCATTCCGAAATCGCCGTGAAATATATTCTTGATATACCGCCACAGCTGCGTCAAAATAGGCACGCGGTCGTAGCCGACTATCAAGCCGTTGTCGTTGTAAACGAAATTGGTAATGTACCCGCGCGCTTCGAGCCTGAAAAACAGCAAATTGGGGTCCATACCCTGCTCGTACGAAACGGTTATAGGCAAAAGCTTAATCAGGACAAAGCAAATGAGCATTATTATGCAAAACGTCATCAGCATAAGCCCCAACCGCTTTAATACGTATTTAAACATGTACATAGGCGTTTTCTCCTACGGTCGTTTCCATAATTGTAACATTTACGCGCGGCGTCTGTCAAGCGCGCGATTTTATCGAATAAACATAAAGGATTTGTCCGCTTCGCAAGCCGTAGGCTTGGCGTATGCGTGTTTTCCTTATATGCGGTTGTGCATTTCACCCGAATTCAGCCGATTGCAAAAGATTTCTCCGCCGCGCTCGCGTCGCTCGCTCGCGCAACACCAAAGGCAATATTCATACTCACCGTTGTTGCCGTACATAATTCTACGCGCCGCGCTCGAAATGACGGCTAGACGGCTAAACCGCTGCGCACAATCGCACGCCGCCGTAAATACAGCAAATGCGGACGGAAAAAATTCTTTCCGTCCGCTTCCGCCGTTAGATAGTTAAGCGTGATATTTTCGGGCTTAACTTAATTCAATCAGTCGAGCGTCTTTTTGTATTCCGCGGACAAATCTCTGTTGTTCTGGTTGACGACAAACTCGTACCATTCGAGGTTGGTGTAGTTGGGACGAATGTACTGCATGCCGCCGTAGCTCATAAACGTGTTGTACTTGTCGCTCGCGTACGAGAACTTAGGACTGAGCAGCGTCGCCGAAAACTGCGTAATCGTCGGTATGGAGTAGTATTGACCGAGAATGTACTCTTCGAGCGCCGCGATAAGCTCCAACCGCTTTTCCTCGTCGAGCTTGCCCGAACCCCAATTATAGGTCGCGCCGTCGTTGCCGTTGAGGCAGTTATACAAATCCAACACGGTAAGCGTCTTTTTGCTGCCCTCAACGTCTTCGCCTACCGTTACGGGCATTGTAAACGTGATAACCTCAGTCGAAACGTCGAAATAGTTAGCGGTATACGCGCTGTCCGGCTCGATATACGCGCCGAGTATATATGCGGGATTGAACGCCGCGCTACCCCAAGCGCTCGTGCAAAGCTCGTAGTTGCCTGCCTTGAACGCATCCGACCACTTAGAGCCGAACGACGCGTCGAATACGACCTCGACCTTGCCTTCGAGCGAAGTGCCGCTCGTCACGTCGTCGATTATCTCTTGAACGAGGTTGAACTCGCGTCTGCTGCTGTCGTCGTCCGCCGCCGTGCCAAACTTAATCTGTATCTTCTTGCTCGCGTCGTAGCCGTACTTTTCGGCGTTGTCGGTGAGCTCCTTGTACGCCTTCTCGATATACGTTTTGGCAAGCGGCACGTTCGAGCCCTTAATCGTGGCAATCGCCTCGTCGATTGACTTGTTCTGGATATTGGCGTTACCTGCGACAGACCACGTTCCGTCCGCGTTTTCGGTATAGCCGTACGCTCTCAAAAGCGCCTTTTTCGCTTGGTCGGTCTTTCTGTAAATGCCGTTGTTTACCACGTCGTAGTAGTAGCATTCGTTAAGATAACCGTAGCCCGCTTGATATGCGGTTGTGAGCTTCGCGGCGTAATCCTCGCGGTCGATAGCGAGCGACAGCGCTTTGCGGAAGTCGTGTATTGCGAGTATGCCGTTGTTCCTGCCGCTCTGTTTGAGCTTGTCGAGCCCGCCGTAAAGATGCCACGAGAATGTGTACGAGCCCGGCGTTACGTACGCGTACTTGGAATTCCTGTAATCGTCGGAGTGCGTGACGTCGATACCGATATCGTCTACGCAGCCGCCGAGGAACGCCATCCACTGAGTGCTGGTGGAATCGAGCTTTTCGCAGTAAATTTTGTCTACCTTGTATTGGTCTTTGTATTCGTCAAGCTTGTATCCGTACCAATACTCGTTTTTGGCGAGCGTGTACGATTTGCCCGATTGGAACTGAACGAGCTTGTACGGACCCCAGCTCGCCGTGGTTTCCAAGCTCGAATTGTACTTGGACGTCCAAAGCGAGGTTTCGGACGCGGGCTTTTGCCTGCTCGCCTCGTACTTTGCTCTGTGCACAAGCGGGAAGCCGCCCAATTCGTACGCCGCAAGATAGGACAGCGTGCCGTCGTCCTTTATATACTCGCTGGACGCGTTGTAGCATACGGTAAACTCGTACTTGCCGTTTTGGAAAAATCCGACGGTGTCGAAATCTTTTTCGTCGTACACGTAATCAACCGTCGTCATGTAAATCAAATAATCGTAGTTCGCAGGCACAACGTCCGATTTCCACGCGCTGAACAACACGGCGAGCGCTTCCTTCATTGCGCCGTCTGCCGCAAGACAGTCGGCGATAGGCTTGCCGTCCCACTCCTTCACGAACGCCTCTACCTTTTCTACGGTATCGAAGTATTCGCTTTCTTCATCGCCGAGACATTCGTACGCGGACAACGAGACTCCTGTGGCTTCCTTGTAGTACTGTTGGAAAACGCTCAGCTTGAACTTCATCGTAGCTTTGTCGGCCTCGTAGCTGCCTTTGCCGTACTTATAAGTCGCATCCGTGCCCGACCGACCTTGATATACGTAGTTCTTAGCGCCCAAAATACTTACCGCACCGTAATAGCTGGACGCGCGGTAGTTTTGATAATCGGGGTCGAGCTGCTGTTTCATGGACCACACGAAATCGCTAGCGTCGATTGCCGTGCCGTCGTCCCATTTAAGGTCTTCGCGCAGCGTCACCTTCCAGGCATATCCGCCTTCCGCAATCATCTTGGCGTCGTATCCCCATTTCGCGTCTACCTCTGCGGTAACGTCCTCGATTTTGGTTACGGCGGAATACTTAACGACGAAATCGTCGTCTACAATCGCGTCGTAATTGACCTTGCCGTCCTTGAACTTGCCGCCCTTCGCTTCGTCGAATTTGTAATCGTATTCGATAAACGGGCTCGCAAGATAATTCATGATTTGCGTGTCGTTTTGGTCCTCGTACGTGAGCTCGTTCCAATTGGAGGGCATAACGGTGGTATACGTGTTGTACGTTACCTTGTTTTCGTCCTCCGCGCTCGGTCTTGTAAGCTCTATACTGTTTACGGGGTCGCCGCCGCAAGCGACAAGCCCGCCGACGGTCCCGCCGAGCATCATGACGGCGCTTGCCATCGCGATTAATTTTTTGAGTCCTTTCTTCATTAAGCACCTCCGAAATGGTTAATAACGATTTAAATAAGGTTTTGCAAAAGATTATATAAGAATGCAAAAATCGGCGTTGACAGACTTCCTCGTCCTATCTAACACCGATAACCTTGTGTGGTATTATATACTATCGTATTGCGTTTGTCAATCAAAAAGTCGCGATTTTTCTCTTTAATTTTAATTTTTATCGCCCGCCCATGAGCCGCATAACCGCCGCCAACGCCGAGCCTTACCTATTTATATATTAAAAAACGGCGAAAACGCGGCTCGCCACATTTAACTACAAAAATATAATTTTTGCGATAAAAGCTGTATGCGGTTTTTGTTGATTGCCGTCGTTTTTTCGGCTAAACTTTTTATATTCATTCTCTTTTCGAGGTTTTTTGATTATGACCAATCCCATTCCCTCGCACGACCTCGTCGCGCTCCGCCGCGACGCCGTTTCCCTCGTCGTCAAGTGCGGCGTGCGCGCCGACCTTCGCGGCTTCGACTGTCTCGTTGACGCTATCGTCTTTTCCGTGCTCAACCCGCGCGTCGGCTTTTGCAATATCTACAAACGCATAGGCGACGATATCGGCGTCAAGCAAAAGACCGTCATGCGCGAAATTTCCTACGCCATTGCGCAAGCCTTCGATATTCGCTCCGCGCTCTCCGCTATCGTCGGCGTCAAAATACCGCAAAACGACGTCCACAGCTCGCTCGTTATCGCCTACCTAGCCAACGAGCTGCGCACCAAGCGGCTCGCATAATCGGCAATCAGCAAAATATGCTTTTTTGCACGATTTCGGCTTGCTCCTCGCCCGCGAGCAGGCGTACCAGCTCGATGCCGAGCTCGACGGAGCAGCCCATTGCCTTAGCCGTGGTTATTTGCCCGTCCGTCACCACGCGCTCGGCGCATACCGCCGCGCCGCTCATATACGGCTCGAAGCCCGGGTAGCACGTAGCGCGCTTGCCGTTCAAAAATCCGTGCGCGCCCAGCACGAGCGCGGGCGCCGCGCAAATCGCCGCGACGCGTCCGCCGCGCGCCAAGGTCGCCGCTATCATATCTATTAACGGCGCGCAATTCGCCAGCCGCTCCGCGCCCGCCTTGCCGCCCGAGATAAATATCAAATCGGGCGCGGTCTTTACGTCCGCCGTCCTTGCGTCGGCGGTTATTTTTATGCCGTGCGAGCCCGTGACCGTTTCGCCGTCCGCCGACACAATCGGCGTATCGAACCCCGCGCGCCGCAATACGTCCACGACGGCGAGGCACTCCACCTCTTCCGTGCCGTCGGCGATTACCGCAATCGCAGTCTTTTTCATATATCACCTCTTTTATATAAGCACGGCGAGCTCAATCCGCGCGCCGTGCTTATATTCCGTTTATTTGTTTTCGCGCTCACGCCGCGCGACGCGTTACTGCTTGACGCCCGACACCGACAGGCTGCCGATAGCGACCGACGGCGTAGTCGTGCCGTAATACGTGAACTTGCTGTCGTTGCCCACGGCGATGATATCGGCGAAATCGGTTATTATATTGCCCGCGACCGTAATTAGCGACACGGGCTTTGCGAGCTTGCCGTTTTCTATAACGTACCCCGCGGCTTGCAGCGAGTAGTCGCCCGACCGCTCGTTAAGCCCCGTGCCCACGCCGCCGAGGTCGGTTACGTAAATGCCGTCGCCCACCTTTTCAAACAACTCGGCTTGCGACAGCTCGCCCGCCTTTACGGTAAGGCACGACACGGCGGGACGCACATTCGCGCCCTGCAATCTGCCGTTGCCCGTCGACTTTACGCCCGCGCGCTTGGCGGTGTCGAGGTCGTAAACGTATCCCGTGGGCACGCCCTTGTCGATGAGCACGCTGTTTTTGCACGGCACGCCCTCGTCGTCGAACGGCGCGCACAGCGGCCCGTCGCCTATCGGCTTTTGCTCGACGGTGAACAGCGGAGAGAACACGCGCTCGCCCATTTTGCCCTCCAACAACGACATGTGCTGCTCGGCTGTAAACGCCGAAAACCCGTCGCCGAGCGCGGTCATGAGCGCGGCGACGCAGTCGGGCGAATACACGACCTTGTACTTGCCGCTGTCCACCGAGCTGCCGCCGAACTGCCCGACCGTGTATTCCACCAGCGCGCTTACGAACTTATCCACGTCGAATGCGTCGAGGTCGGACACGAACTCGTACCACATGCCGCTTTGCACCTCCGCGCCGTCGCTCGCCTTGGATTGGGCGAAAACAGTCAACATGTTCATTTCGCGCTTTACGTTCAAGCCGTTGTTATTGACGTGTACGACCGCACCGTATTCGTACTCGACCTGCGCGATTACAAGCTCCATGCGCTTGTCCTTTTTGCGCGCCTTTTCGGTGATTTCCTTAGCCAGCGCGATATACCGCTCCGCGGGCACAGCCGCTAGCTCGGGATGATAATTGTTCACCTTTTCGTACTTGTACGCGCTGCCGTCGATAAAGAAATCGGGGTCGAGCGGATTGCCGTACTTAGCCGATTCTTTGAGCGCGGCGAGCGCCTCGGGAATGATTTCGTCGTCCACGCGGTCGGACGTGAACACGCCGCACTTGCCGTCCGCAAGCCCGCGTATTTTTATCCCGCCGTCGTCCGCAACGGTGAAATTCTCCTGCTCGTCGTTGAACGTCGTCACGGACAGCTTGCTGCCCGACGTAATGCGCGCCTCGAACTGCGCGACGCCCTCCGCCTTTGCGGCGGCAAATAGCTTTTTAACGTCTATCATACCGTTTCTCCTTTGCCGCCGACCGTCATTTCGGCGACTCTCAGCGTCGGCTGACCGACCGCCACAAACAACGAACCGCTCGCCGCGCCGCACATACACGCGGCGCATTCCGCGTCGTTGCCGACCATGTCGATTTTGGGCAGGATATCGTATCCGAACCCGACGAGGCTCGCCGCCTTAACAAGCCCCGCGAGCTTGCCGTCCTTTACCAAATAGGTCTTGGATGACGTGAAATTGAATTTATCGGTGGTCGGGTCTACCGAGCCGCCGTTGAACCCTACGCAGTACAGCCCGTATTTCGTCGCTTTGATAATTTCCTCGGGCGTGCTTTTGCCGCTCGCTATGTACGTGTTGGTCATGCGCGTCGTGGGCAGATACTTGTACGACTCCCTGCGGCACGCGCCCGTGGGCGCGGCGTTCATGCGCCGCCCGTCGAACGTGTCCGTCATGTACGATTTGAGCACGCCGTTTTCGATAAGAACGTTCCTTGTGGACGGCTCGCCCTCGTCGTCGAAGCACTCGCTGCCCCAGCCGTGCGGTATTGTGCCGTCGTCGATAGCCGTCACTATATCGGACGCCACCTTTTGCCCGATTTTTCCCGCGAACGGCGAGGTGTTGTGCGAAATCGCCGTGCCCTCCAACGGGTGACCGCACGCCTCGTGGAAAAGCACGCCGCCGAACTTATTGCCGATAATGACGGGCATGTTCCCCGACGGGCACTCGGGCGCGTCCAAAAGCGCAACCGCGTCCTCCGCCGCCTCGCGCGCGCCCGCCTCGAAATCGGTCTCGTCGTAAAACTCCGCGCCCTTGCTCAGCCCGGGCGAAAAGCTGCCCACCTCGAACGCGCCGTCCTTGCCCGCGGTGGCAATCGCCATAACGCGCGTATGCACTCTGCGGTCGCGCACCACTCGGCACACGCCCGCCTTGACGGTGAAAATTTCCACTGTCTCGTCGGTCTCGCCGATTGCGCACCGCGCGTTTACCACGAGCGGCGACACCGCGTACATTGCGCTTTCACCGCGCTTTAAGTATTCTATCTTGCGCTCGGTGGAAACGCTCGCGTGCTCCTTTGCGGGCGCGTGAACGTCCGAGCTTTTTATCTCCGCGAACTCACCCGCCGACAGCGAGCGTTCGCCGTCGAACGACGCCGCCAGCTTGTCCGCGAGCGCGGTAAGCGCGCGCTCGGACAGGTCGGAGGTGTATCCGTAAACCTGACGCAGTCCGCGCATGAGCCTGAGCCCCGCGCCGTAAACAACGCGCGTGCTCACGTTATCCACGCGCTTGTAGTTGATTTCTATCGCGTGCGATTTTTTGCTTTGGACGTACAGCTCCGCGAAGTCCGCGCCCGTGCGCAGCGCCGCGTCGAGCACCGCCCTTGCCGTTTGTTTTTGCATAACCGCCTCCTTAACCTTCATGCAGCCGTTGACCGAAAAACGGAACGCGCGCAAAACACCGCGCGCCGCTCCGTTGCGACCATCATATTATCTATCGTATATTCGGTTGATACGATTATACCATACTTGCCGCCGAATGGCAAACTCATTACAATTAAAATCGCATTAGAATTCAAGCCGACTGCTTGTACACCGTGTTTTTGCATAATCGGAGATTATGCGTTACACCCGAATAATAGCTATGCGATTGTATTGTCATTTCGAGCGGAGCACGCGCGTAATATTTCGGGTTGCAATAATCATGCGTAAACGGCTCGCCTTAGGTTTTTCGCAAGAGCGATGTCGCGCAGTCGAGAAATCTGCATACTTAAAGATTTCTCCGCTACGCGCCTCGTACCTCGGCGCTTCGGTCGAAATGACGGAATATAAACACCCACGCACGCAGTCGAAATGACGTAGTATAAACAATCACGCACACGGGCGAAACGGCATAGTAAATACAAGCCTCTTTCCGCGCCGACTTTGACTGCTTCTTAATTCTTAATTACGTTGCTGTACAACGCGCACACCTCGTCGAAGGTGGGAATGCTTTCCGCCGCGCCGCGCCTGGACACCGTTATCGCCGCCGCCCTGGTCGCAAACCCGCACGCCTCCATGAACGAGTACATGCCGATATGCGGATACGTAAGCGCAAGCGCGCCCACGAACGTGTCGCCCGCGCCCGTCGTGTCCACCGCCTTGACCTTGTACGGCGGTATGTGCGCGACCATTTTTCCGCCGTCGGACACGACCGCGCCCTTGTCGCCGAGCGTGATTACCACGTACCGCACGCCGCGCTCGTGGAACGCGTCCATCGCCGCGCATTGACTGTCGAAATCGCGGGGATTGATACCCGTCAATATTTGCGCTTCCGTCTCGTTTGGAATGATTATATCCGAATTGTAATACAGGTCGTCGGGCAGCTCTTTTGCGGGCGCGGGGTTTAAAATCGTAGTCATGCCGATAGACCGCGCCTTGCGCATGGCGTACGCCACTACGTACAGCGGCACTTCGAGCTGACACAAAAGCGTGTCCGCGCCCGTCGCATGCTCCAACGCCTCGTCCACGTCGGTCTTGCTAATCGTCGCGTTTGCGCCAGCATACACCATTATGCGGTTATCCTTGCCCGTAACCGTGACGACCGCCGTGCCCGTCGGTCTGTTGACCTGCCGCACGAACTCCGAGTTTACGTTTAGCTCGCCAAGCCGCTTTATAAGCTCCGCGCCTATCGAGTCCTTGCCCACGTGCCCGATAAGACTGACGGGCGACCCGCCCTTGTCGCTGCGAGTGCCCAGCCGCGCGATGGCGACGGCTTGGTTTGCGCCCTTGCCGCCCAGCCCCACCGTGAGCCCGTCGGCGCTCAGCGTTTCGCCCTTTTTGGGAATGCGTTCGAGCTCCAACGACATATCGTAATTGATACTGCCTAAAACGTAAATCATGCCGCGCCCCCGTTTTCCGCGCCGTCGTCGGCAGCCGCGCTCTCCGCGAACACGCCGCTCGCTACGGGAATATCCTCTATAATCGGCTCGTCCGCCGCCTGCGACTGCAAGCTTTTGCCGCTATGCTTACGCTCGTGCGTGCGCCGCTTTTGCTCCTCCGCGATTTTTTCCATCGCCTCGCGCTGCGAGCCCGACGGCGATTTTATGGAAAACGCGATATTCGTCAAGTGGTCGGCGATACGTTCGAGCGCGCTTATAAGCGAGTAGAAATACGTGCCGCTCTCCACCGTGCACTCGCCCGCATTGAGCCGCTGAATATGATTGTTGCCGAGTATGCGCTTCGTCATGTCCACCTCGTTCTCGCGCGAGGCAAAATCGTTGAGCTTGCCGACGGCGTTGTTCTCGAATATGAACATTGCCTCGTCGAACATAGCCATTACCTTGTCGTACATGTCCTCCAACTCGTCGAGCGCGATTTGCGAAAACACGCACTCGCTATCGCGCATCGCCGCGGCGGTCTCGGTAAAGTTTTCCGCATGGTCGGCGATACGCTCGATATCGCTTACTACGTGGTGGAGCGACCCGATAAACTTTTCGTCGGCGCGCGTGAGCGACAGCGACGACAGCTTGATTAGGTATTTGGTCATGCCCTTGTTGACGAAATTGATACGTTGCTCGTCGCGCAGTACCTTGTCGCGCGCGGAAAGGTCTTGCGTGAGCACGGCGGTCATGGCGCGTTTGAGGTTCTTTTTCGCCATTTCGCCCATGTGGTCGACCTCGCGCTTGACCTGCGCCACGGCTATCGGCGGGGTCTGCAAAAACCTGTCGTCTATGTAATACATGCGCGGCGCTTCGTCCTCGCCGCCGCGCTTGTCGCGCACGACAAGCGATGCGAACTTGGTCAACGGCGATATGAACGGCACGAGCATCGCCGTCGTGAGCACGTTGAAAATAACGTGGAACAGCGCGACCTGCATTTGCGTGTTTTTGGACATTTTGCCGAACAGCCACACCACCTCCGACTTGAATATCCAAATAAACACAGTAAACACTATCGTGCCGATTGCGTTGAACAATAGGTGAATTACCGCAGTGCGCTTGGCGTTGGTACTCGCGCCTATCGACGCGATTAGCGCGGTTACGCACGTGCCGATATTGGTGCCGAGTATTACGAACAGCGCGCTTTCCATGGGAATGATGGGCGCGCCGCCCGCGACGGGCGCAGCCATGGTGACTACAAGCGCGGTCATTGCCGCAGACGATTGGAACAGCGCCGTGCACACCATACCTATAAGTATGAACAGCAGCGGGAAACTGATGGTTTTTAATACGTTTTGCATGGCGGAGGCGATTGTCGGATTGGAAAACGCCTCGCCCATCATAGCCAGTCCTACGAACATAAGACCCAAGCCCGCGATTGCCGAGCCCACTTTTTTGACCGTGTCGTTCTTGAAGAACATCATCATGATAATGCCGACAAACGCGAGCAACGCCATGTACGAGCTTATGCTGAATCCCGAAAGCGCGATAATGACGCCCGTAAACGTCGTGCCTATGTTCGCGCCCATAATTATGGACGTGGCTTGAAACAGCGTCATAAGCCCCGCGTTGACAAACCCGATGACCATGACCGTCGTCGCCGACGACGAATTGACGAGTATCGTCGCCACCGCGCCCACGCCTATGCCGGCAAAACGGTTGTTGCTGATTTTGCCGAACAGCTTGCGCATGCCCTTGCCTGCGCTGCGCTCCAAGCCCTCGCTGAGCATCTTCATGCCAATCATGAGCACGCCCAGCCCCGAAATCAAAGATAATATACTCAGTAAAACGTCCAAACCGAAATTCCTTATTGTGCGGGCGCGCGAAAAAAGCGTACGCCGTAAGAATACAAACACATTATACGACAGTATTCGCGCATTGTCAAGCACCGAACCGCCAAAGGACGCGCGGCACGGCACGTTATATTATAAAAAGACGTCATTTCGAGCGCAGTCGAAAAATCTTCCTTTTCGGTAAAAGGAAGATTTCTCCGCTTCGCGCCTCGTTCCTCGGCGCTTCGGTCGAAACGACGGCATAAAAACCGCTCCGAATTGGTCGAATCAGACCCATGGCTTGGCGTGTGCCGTGCGTTTGCTTTGACGGTGGTTTTGCCGCACACCCGAATAGGAACGTCATGTATTATATAAAGTGTAATTTCGAGCGCAGCGGCTTTTGCCGCGCAGTCGAAAAATCTTAATCCTAAGGCTTGGCGTTTATCGTGAGTTTACGCTCTTTCCCATATTTTGTTATAGTGCGTGTCGCCCATCATTTGCGCAACCGCATACGGCGTGAGCTGCGCCGCGGTATACGACGTGCCGCCGACCGTCCAGCCCTCGCGGTTTTCCAAAATTATCTCGTGCAGCGTCGTTTGCCCGTTGCTTATGCAGCCGATGAACGCGCCGCTCTCGATTTTCTTTACGTTCGCGCCTATCGTCACCTTGCGCAGCATGGTGCAGTTCCTGAACGCGTACATTTTAATCGCGCCGTTGCCCGTAATCGCCACCTCGGTCAGTCCGCTCGGAATATTGGACGCGCCGCCGAACAGCAGGCTGAACGCGCCGTCCGCGTAATCCGACGGGTTTTTGGAGATACCGATAAACGGCAAGGAAAGCTTTTTCAAGCCCGTGCAGCCCTCGAACGCGCCGCGCGCTATCGCCCCGGTTGCGTTGGGCACGACAAGGCTCGTAATGCCGCTGCGGTTGCGGAACGCCAAGCCAATCGTCTCTGCGTAATCGCGCAGCGTTATATCGCCGCTCGCCGAGGGCAGTACGAATTTGACTGTATACGGATAGTACAGCACGCCGTTTTCCAGCAGCCATTTCCCGTTGGAGTACGATATCGCTATATCGGCGATTTCGGGACAGTCGTCCAGCGCGCATCTGCCGTCGTCGTAGTCGTCCAAGTACACGAACTTCGCGCCGAGGCTCACCCTTTTCACGCTCACGCAGCCGAACAGCACGCCCACTCCCGCGCCCGTCACGCTGTCGCCGAACACGACCTCGGTCAAATCCCGCGCGTCCGACAAAGCGTACTTGCTCACGTGCTCGCAGCCGTCGATAGTCAGCGACGCGAGCGACGACGGAATGCTGTCGCCGAATATATGCGCGAGCCTCAAACCCTCCTCGGTGCGGCTCGTCGCGCGGCGCGTGCCCGCAAACGGCACGGTCAGGCTTTTAAGCCCCGTGCACCCGCCGAGCGCGCCCCTGTTGATTGTAACGACGGTTTTGGGCACGACAAGGCTTTCGAGCGCGGCGCAATCCTTAAACGCGTTGTCGGCGATTATGCGCGCGCCGTCGCTGATATCGCACGCCGTTATATCGGCGCTCTTTGCCCTTACCAGCAGCAAGTAGCCGTTGCCCGCGTTGCCCAAATACAGCGCGTTGCCGTACTCGGCGTATCGGAGCGCGGCGCAGCCGTTAAACGCGTTGCCGCTCGCCGAGGCGAGCGTGTCGGGGAGCGATATGCTCTTTATTTTCGCATACCCCTCGAACGCCGAATAATGCAGCTCCGTCGCCGCGGTAAGCGTAACGCTTTCCACCGCGCAGGCGTCGGTCAAGCCCGTGACCTGCGCAAAGGTTTTCGACGCGCTCGCCGTCTCGCCCAAGAAGGGTAGCGTTATGCTTTTAAGCGCGACGCAGCCCGAGAACAGCCCGTTGCCCAGCCGCGTTACGCTGTCGGGAATTACTATCTCGGTCAGCGCGGCGCAGTCCTTGAACGCGCCGCTTGCGATTTCCGTGACGGTATGCCCGCGCACTTCGCTCGGCACGGTCAAACTCGCGGCGTTGCCGTTGTACGACAGCACCGTCGCCGTGCCGTCCGACCTGAACGCATACGCGTAATCGTCCGCCTCCGTCACGTCGGTTATATCGTACACCAAGCGCACGTCGTCGAAATCGCAGTCGCCCCACAAAGACTGCGCCTCGCTTGCCCCGAGCGTTACGTACACGACCGCGCCGACGCACGCCGTAAACGCGTTTTTGTCTATTTCCCGCACGCTCTCGCCCAAGAACAGCGAGCTTACGCCCGTCTCCGCAACGACTACGCGCGATTTATCCGCCGTGAACAATACGCCGTTTTCCTTAGCAAACGCCGTATTCGCCCCGTCGAGCTCGATTTTCTCCGCCGACCGCGCGAACGCGTCGGGCGCGATAACCGTCACGTTCTTGCCGATTTTTATCGTGCCGCGCGCCGATATCGACGCTATTTCGGTCACGTCGTACGTGCGTCCGTTGAGCGCCACCGTGTCGGGAACTGTCACGTCGTCCCCGTCGATTACGCGCAATACCGCCGCGCCGCCGTTCTTGATTTTGTATTCGATATTGCCCACCGTCACGGGCGGAGCGTCGCCGTAAACGGTGTTGTACGGCTTGCCCTTGCCCGCTATGTAATTCCAGCTTGACGGGAACGCGCTCGCCGCCGACCTCTCGAACGCGCAATGCACTGTCAAGTCCGTGGGCAGAGTATCGAGCGCGCTGTTGCCGAACGCATACTCGTTCATTGTCGTAATCGTGGACGGCAGCCAAATATGCTTTAAATTATGGCAGTAGCTAAACGTAGCGACCAGCGTCGTCGCGCCCTCGGCGACGGACACCGTAGTCGCCTCCGACGAGAAAAAGCTCGCGCCGATTACGCGCTTGCCGACGAGGATATTCGGGATAGTCACCACTTCGCCCGCCATACTGCCGCTTGTGGACAGCGAAATGCCGTAATCGCTCTCGCTTATGCCGAACGCATTCGCATAAGTCGCGTATTCGGCTACGTCCGCGCGCACCGTTTGCTCGTCGTAGAAATAATACTTCACGGTCACGCGCCCCATGCCGTCGGCGCTCGCGCGAGAGAGGTCGAGCATGATATCGGCTTTTTCCGCGACCTTGTAGTCCGCCGTCCTGCCGAGCTTGCCCGCCGCCACGCCGTCGTACAGCGCGCCCTCGGCGATGATGTCGCGCTCGGTCACGACCAGCGTATCGCCGAGCTTTTCGTGCGTATACTCGCGCACGCCGTTTTCGACCGTAAACGCAGACGCGTAACGCTCCACGTCGGCGGTGTACAGCCCGTAAATACAAAGGTCGTAGTCGAACGTGTCGTCGCCGTTCACGGCGCGGGCATAAAGCATGTTCTCGCCGTGCGCAAACGACAAAAACGTCAAATCCATGCTTTTAAGCTCGTCGGCGGCGCTCTCGTTGTCTCTGCCCGCCGCGGTTCTGTACAGCTTATACGCGCCGCCCGTCGCCGCCTTGATATTTTTGGAAACGTCGAACCGCGTCGGCTTGTTGTCCTTCAACGGCAGCTCGTACAAATAATACTCCTTGTCGCCCGCCGTCACCTTTTCGGAATAAAACCCGTTGAGCGTGATTGCGCCGTCCGAGTATTTAAGCCTCACGAGCGAGAACTCGTCGTTGAGCTTTGTCACGCGGAACGTATCGCTCACGCCCGTCATTGGCACTTCCTGCTCGACGGTCTCACCGTCTATCTCCACGCTGTCTATCTCGTACGCGGTAAGCACGACGGTCGACTTGCCCGAGGGAAACCCCTCGGCGCGCAAAGCGCGCAAATCCTGCGTCGTCTTGCTCTTGTCGATATCGTACGCAACGGGCGCGCTCTCGCCCGCATACGTGACCGAAATCACGTACTTGCTCGCGTTCTTGATTTTGTTCCAGCTCAATACTCCCGCCGCGGAAAGCGCAACGCTCTTAAACTCCGCGTCGCCCGTATCGGGCGTATCGGGCACGTCGGGATTATCGGGATTATCGGGATTGTTCGGGTCGTCGGGGCCGTCGGGCTTATCGAGCTTATCTACGCGATAGTCACAAACCGTACAATCGTAATACTTGCCGTTTTGCTCCCAATCGTGCTCGGCGTAATCGCCGCGCTCCCCGCACCCGCCGACCGTGCATATATGCCAATGCCCGTCGTTGTCGCTCGACCATTCCGCCGCAAACGAATGCTCGTGATTTTTGTCGCCGCATGCGACGAGAACGCCCGACGCGCCAAGCGCGCAAGCCGCCGCCAAAACCGATATTATTTTCCTTCTCATCAAGCCGAAACCTCACAACGAAATTCACTAACTATTGTTAGCGTTAACTAATATTATCACTAATTATCGTAAGTGTCAAGAACTTACACTAAATATTGTTAGTATACTTATCGTAAAAATACGCACGACGAGGGATACTAGCGATATGGAAAAAACCGATTTCGGGTTTGCGGCGCGGTTGAGAGACCTGCGCGAGGAGGCGGGGCTGTCCATGATGGAGCTTGCGCGCAGGATAGGCGTGAGCGACGCGGCGATTTGCAAATGGGAAAACGGGCTCGCCGAGCCCAAGCTGGGGTATATAATACGGCTCGCCGAGTTTTTCGACTGCTCGACGGATTATCTTATAGGCAAGGACGGCGATTATGCCGTCGCCAAGCCGCCGCGCGTGAGCGTCAAGATTACCGACGCGTCGGGGCGAACGGTCAAGCCGCCCGCGAAAACCGCGCCCGTCGCGCTGTCGCAGGACGACGAGTCGCTGCTCGCCGAACTCAAAGAGCTTTCGCCCGACGTGCGCGCGGCGGTACGCGAGACGGTGCGCGCGCTCGGCGGCAAAAAGACAGACGGCGCGCATAAGCCCGACGGAAACAAACCGAACGCTTAACTTTTGCCGCGTACGGGCGTTATCGGCGCGTGTGCCGTGCGCCCGAATCAGAGCAAATCGAATATTTGATAAACGGCATTGCTTTTAATTTGCTATCCGTAAAAGTGCGGCGGTTCGCCGAGATTTCTCGACACGTTGTGCGGCGACCGACCGCAAACAATATTTTGCACAATATTACTACTTGACTAAAAACATTCGCCGCGCAACGGCTCGAAATGACAGGAATGTGGACTTGTACTGTTGTGTTTATATCTTGTCATTAGGACTTTTGTGTTTATTTCCCGTCATTCCGACCGCGCGCATAGTATTATGTATGGCAACAACAGTGAGTATGAATATTGTCTTTGGTCTTTCGCGGCGCATAGTATTATGTATGGCAACAACAGTGAGTATGAATATTGTCTTTGGTCTTTCGCGGCGCGTAGTATATGTATGGCAACAACAGTGAGTATGAATATTGTCTTTGGTCTTTCGCGGCGCGTAGTATTATGTTCGGCAACAACGGTGAGTATGAATAAGGATAACCGTAATTCATTCGCCAAGCCTTCGGCTTGCTGCGTAGGACAGTGCTATGAACTTAACTATTCGGGTGCGCGGCAAAATCACCGTCAAAGTAAACAAACGGCATACGCCAAGCCTGCGGCTTGCACACGGCATTCGCCAAACATTTGGTTTGCTGCGTAGGACGTTATTTTGGTTTAACTATTCGGGTGAACGGCAAAACCACCGCCAAAGCAAACACACGGCATTCGCCAAGCCTTCGGCTTGCACAAAGCCCTCGCCGATACTGTCGGCGAGGGCTTTGATAAATTACGCAAAATTTGTTTTACTTACAATTACACGCGTTTTTTGAGCGCGGCGAGGTTTTCTATCGGGGTATAGCTGTCGCGGTTGCGCGCGAGCATTTCCTCGGCGAGGTTTTTATAGGCTATGCCGCCGGTGGACGTCGGGTCGAATTGGCTTATGGGCAAGCCGAACGACGGCGCTTCGGCGAGCCGCACGCTGCGCGGAATGCGCGTGGCGAACGCCTTTTTGCCGAAATAATGCGTAATCTCCTCCGCGACCGAGTTGACGAGGTTGGTGCGCGAGTTGAACATCGTTACCACGACGCCCTCGATTTCCAACGCAGGGTTGAGTATCTTTTTGGCGAGCTTGATTGTGTTCATAAGCTGCGTCAAACCTTCGAGCGCGAAAAACTCGCCCTGCATGGGAATGAGTATGGAGTCGGCGGCGGTGAGCGCGTTGAGCGTGAGCTGACCTATAAACGGCGGGCAATCTATAAATATATAGTCGTAATCGTCCTTTATGGGCGCAAGCGCCGTTTTGAGCGAGCGCTCGCGGTTTTCCACGTCCACAAGTTCCGCCTCCGCGCCCGCCAAATCTATATTTGACGGAATTATATCCAGCCCGTCCACGCCCGTGGGGATAATCGCCTCGCGCGCCGAGCTGTCGCCGATTATCAGACTGTAAACCGAGTGTTTGAGCTTGTGCTTTTCCACGCCCAAGCCGCTCGACGCGTTGCCCTGCGGGTCGTTGTCTATGATTAAAACCTTCTTGCCGAAGGCGGCGAAGTACGCGGCAAGATTGACGCACGTCGTCGTCTTGCCCACTCCGCCTTTTTGGTTTGCGATTGCTACCGTTTTTGCCATTTCTATTGTCTTTGGTCCTTTATAATATTTTACTCGTCGTCCTGCCCGCCCACGTATTCGAGCGGTATTCCGTAAAAGTCCTCGTACAGCGCGCGCACCGCGGCTTGCGTCCGCGCACACAAATCGGTCTTGCGCTCGCGCGGCGGGAGCGTTTCGTCCGAGTATATCGGGTCGGCTATCCGCACGACCGCTTTGGGCAAGCCCAACAGCCTGCGCAAGCCCCGCGGCTTTTTGAAGCAGTACAGCATTGGCACTACGGGCACGCCCAGCCGCTCGGCGTAAAAGAATGCGCCCTCCTTGTACGGACGCGGCTTTTCGTACCGCAGCCACATGCTTTTTTCCGCGTAAAAGTGTATCGCGGCGCCGCGCGTCTTTACGTATTCGAGCATTTCCGCAAACGGGCGTGCGCCCTTTAAGCTGATTGGCAACGGAATTATTACCGCCGAGGCGAGCAGCGCGCCGCCGAGCGTGCGTTTGCGATTGTGCGGCGCTGCCACTATGTACAGCTTTTTGCAGCCCGTTGCGCGGCGCGTAAGCAGCGCGTCGAGGTAACCGACGTGATTGGATACCGTAACGCACGCGCCGAGGCGTTTGAGCTTTTTCCTGTCCTTGACCCGCCACACGCCGTAAACTATGCCGCCGCCGATATACCCCAAAAGCTTGAACACCGAGCTCGTTATTGCGTGAGCTATATGCCAAAACGGGTTTTTCTCGTGCTTGTACTTGTAAGTGCCGTCGGTCTTGGCGGATTTTTCTGTTTTAAACGGCGTTCCGTCCACGTCGAACAGCCGCCGCCGTTCCAGCTCGTTTATGTAAAGCGCGTACACGCGCTTTGTCATTTTGCCGTCCGCGGCAATCTCGTCGAGCAGCGTTTTGTACAGGTCGGGCGGCAACTCGCCTTTGTCGGCAAGCTCGCCGAACATGCGCACATACGCCTTGGTGTTCATTTGGAGACCGTTATATCCGCGGGCGCTTCGTCGTTTATCGTGATTTGCACGTCCGCGGCTTCGGGCGCGTTGCGCGCAAACTCGGTCGCCGCCAGCGACAGCGCGCACGCCGCCGTGTCGAACTCCACGCCGCGCGCCGCGTACGCCTTGCGCTGAACGTCCGCCTCCGTCGCTATTATGTCCGCCACCTTACCCGCGCCGTTACCCGTCGCCACAAACTTTTCTATATTCTCGACGTAGCGGTCGAGGTCGGAACGGTCCTCCATCATGCGCCTTATGCGCTTGACCGCCTTGCGCTTGGTGAACGCCGTTTCGCCGCAGCGCAGCGTTTTGACGTACAGCTTCGCCGTCGCCTCCTCTATTACGTGCGGGCAGTAGTCTATGATGACGGGCGTGCGCATGTAAATGCTGTCGAGCACGGCGTTCGGTCCGCCCTTGGTCAAAAACACGTCCGCCGCGCCGTACAGCTCGTACGCATTCGTCAAAAACGGATACACCTTGACCGTCGTTTCGGGCGAGACTTTGAGCCTGCGCTTGCCCTCGGCGATTTCGGTAAACTCTTTGAGTCGCTTGTCGTTTTTGCCCGCAATTATGCACAGCGTTATCGGCAGCTTGCTTTTGATAAGCGCGCGCGCAAGCTTAGGTCCGCGCCCGAGCATATATCCGCCGTCGGCCACTACCACCGTGAACTTGTCCTGCGGCAAGCCCAGCTTGTCGCGCAGCTGCGCGCGAGTAAGCGTGTTGTTTTCCGCGGTCATGTTTACGCACGGGGTGACGCACCGCAAAAGCTCGGGCTTGAACCTGTACTTTAACGCTTTTTTGTACGCCATTTCGCTGTTGACGACGAATATTCCGTCGCGCTTATCCCAAAACGTGTGCAGCGTGATATCGGGGTTGTAGTTGATTACCACCGCGTCGGGGTCGATTCTGCGCTTGTACTCCACCGCCAACAGGTTGGTGAAATAGTGGTTTGTGATTATCACGTTCGGCTCGCGGCGGCGCAGCGCCTCCAAGCCCTCTCGGAACGACTTGACCGCCATTTGTCTGTGGAAAAAGCGCACCAGCTTGTGCCCGCCCAAAAACCCGATAAACGGGAACACCCACTTGCCGAACATCGGTATCTTGTTGGTGTTTTTAACCTGGTCGATTATAAACTTATCCATTTTGACGAGGTGCGGCAGCCCGTCGTCCGTCATGATATTGCATCGTTCTATATCGTACGAATCGCCGAACTTGTCGGTCAGCGCGGCATAAATACTCTCCATCGAGGAGATATGCCCGAAGCCCGATTCGATAAAAGTAAAGAGAATTTTTTGTTTCATTGCTTGAAGTTTGCTCCCGCCGTCGACGACAACGCCGCCGTCGGCTTTACGGCGCGCCGCGGTTATCGCGTCGCCCGTATAGGTTTTCCGCTAAACGGAAAATTTATTCTTGCCCTTGTTGAGCGAAATCGTGCGTCGCTCCACGCCGCGCCCGACGCATTCGGGCAGTATGTCCAGCTCCACAGCGCCGCTCGTGCGGTTATCCACGACGATATCGACTCGCGTCGGCGAAAACTTGGCGCGCACGTCAAGCTCGCCCGTCGCCAGCTTTAACGACAGTCTGAAATCTTTGAGCGCGGTAAAGTCGGGCGCAATCTTGATGCGCCGCGCGCCGTCCTTGACCTCGATGCCGGCGAAAATCTGAACGAGCTCGGACACGACCGCCGCCTGATAGCTTTGGCACTTGGTGCCGTATCCCGCAAAATCCTCGCCCAGCGCCTTGCCGTCGCTTTCCGCCGCGAGCGCGTACCGCGACTCGAACCGCCTGAGCGCGAGGTCGCGCCTGCCGAGCTTGCCGAGCGCCTCGATAACCGCCCACTCCATGTACGGCGAAGCGTTTTGCGTGGCGGCGAGCAGTCTTGCGACCGCCGCCTTGCGGTCGTCGGGCACAAGCCCGCACAGCGCGATAAGCGCGTTTGCGCGGTCATCGTAGCGGTCGGCGGAGGACGCGTATCCTATGCCGTCCCACGTGCTCTCTATAAATTCCGCAATGTTGGTCATGCGGTCGTCGAAGGTCTCGTCGTAATCGCGCTCGCCCAGCTCCGCGCCCAACGCTTTGAGGAACGCGCACGCCGAATAGTACAGCGCGTTTTCTATGAGCAGCTCGTCGATATTGTAAAGATTGTCGAACCAGCGGCGATTGCCGTCGCGCGGCGCAACGCCGTGCTCGGTCATTTCCCACAGCATCAAATAGTCGCAAAGCCGCGTGTAATTGTTACGGAAAAACGCCGCGTCGCCCACGAAATTGCGGTACTGCGCGAACAGTCCGTACTCGCTCATGCAAAGCAGTCCGTGCGACGGAATGTCTACGGGCACGTTGCCGGGCACGCACGAATACAGCAGGTCGCCGTCGGCGTACGCGAGAACGTCGTCGATTACCTTTTTGACGAGCGCCGCCGCATCGTAGTACGATAGGTACAGCGCGCGCGCCGCTATTGACGCGTCGCCCAGCCACATGGTGCGCTCGCGCTCGGGCGAGTCCATGAGCGTGCTGCCCATGCTGCAATACAGCGTGTCGGTCGCCTTGTCGAACAGCGTGTTGAGCCGCTCGCTCTCCGAACGGAACTCGCACGTGGGCGCGGCGTCGTAGCCGATTTCCCTGTAACCGAGCTTCATCACCTTGACGGTGTGCGGCATGGTGAAAATAAGCGATTGTCCCGTCATGGGCAGTAAGCACTCGAACACGTTGACCGTGGGCTTTGTGATATATTCGACCGAATGCGCCGAGTACACGCTGCTCTCGTCGCCGAAGCAGCCTTGGCAGTCGGTGCGGTCGGTCTTAACGGTAATGCGCTCCTGTCCGTTCGCCGTCACCTCGAAATACGGGGTTACGCGCATTTCGCGCGGCAGCGTTATGGTGTAGGTGTCGCCGTCGAATTGGTCGGTCGTCTTTTTGGGCTTGCCGATTACGGGCTGCGCCGAAAACCGTTCGAGCGGCAGCGGGCGCGGCGTGAGCACGCCCATAACCTCGTCGGGGTACGCCGCATGCTCGGTCGCTTTTACGAAAAGCGAGGAATTAAACATGGGGTCGAGCACGTTTTGTATCTGACCTTCGAGCGACGCGTCGTACTGCATGCCGAAGCCCGCGTAGCAGCAATTCCCGCGCCGCGCCGCCTTGTACGCGACGCTCTCGTACACGGCGAAGGTCTCGTCGCTGTAAATATTGAGGTCGTTACATTCGAATATAAAGCCCGCGCGCGCCGACGGAACGAGGTCGCGCCCCGCGCCCTCCGCGCCGAAATACTGACAGTAAATAACGATTACGTTATCGCCCTTTACGAGAAACTTGGCAATATCGAACTCATCGTAATACGCGCCGTGCGCGCTGCGGTTGAACCCGCCCTGCCACACTACGGCGTTGCCGTTGACGTACATATAATAATGCGTGTCGCACGCCGCGCGGCAAAACGCGCGCGCGGGCGGTTTTTCCGCGCCGAAAGAAAAGGTGCGGCGCATAATGACGTTGGAATTTTTCTTGGTCGCGTCCGCCGCCCATATCCACTTTGACTTACCGAAAAGCACGGTCGGTTCTTCGATTTTTGCTGACATAGCTCCTCACAGTCGTCCGATAGTTTTTTTGCATGCAAAACACACTCGGACGTTCTGTTTAGTTTACCACACCGAGCGTATTTTGGCAACACTTTTGCCAAACTTTTGCCAATCCATGCGTTTTTAACCGCCGCGCGCGGCGAAACGCGGACGTTTTCGCCCATTTTCTCGCCGCATTTATCGGCTATACGCAAGACTTTCGCGCAATACAAAAAGCGGCTTGCGCCGCTTTTCGATTATATTGCCGTTATCGTTTTGCCGCCGATTTTGACCGTGCCCGACAGCGTCGACGCGTTGAGGTCGAGCGCCAGCGCGCCGCGGTTGAACACGATTCTTCCGATACCGTCGTTTGAGCCGGTGAAGCTGCCCGTGCTGAAACCTGCGGTTTCCGACGCGCGCATGTACGAGAACAGCTCGGCGCTGTTATCCTTGCGCGCCTTGATAAGCGCTTTGAAATGGTTGTAAAGCTCGGCGAACGCCTCCTGCCGCGACCAATTTATATAATTGAGCTTTTGCGGGGATTTGTACGAGTTCTCGTTGCCGTACTTGGTTCTGCCGATTTCGTCGCCCGCGAGCATGAACGGGATACCGCTGCTCATAAGGTACGCCGCCGACACCAGCTTGCACTGCTTTATTCTATCCGCCACGGGGTCGTCGTAGAACAACGGCGTTTCCGTGCCGTGCTTTTTGCCGACGAGCTGGTCCCACAGCGTGTAGTTGTCGTGCGCCGCCGCGTATGCCACGTTGCGCGAGCCCAAGCCCATATGCTTGCCGCTGCCCGTGCCGCCCGCGCCGCCTTCTATCATCTTTTTAACGCCGCCGACCGAACCGGGGCTGCCGTTTACCCAGCCTTGCCCGGGCTGACCGTCCCAAAGATTGCCGCGCAGGCTGTCTCTGCCGCTGTCGTTGAATATCGCCACGCGCGCGGGCAGCTCGGTAATTTGGTCGTCGTAATACATATACGCCATCAGCTTGTTGTTCGCATTGGACGAATACTTGCCTGCGCCGCTTATTTCCGTTTGCGTTGCCGACACGCGCTGCGTATAGGACGCGGGGGTTTGATATCCGAACCCCGCCCACGGCTCGCCGTACATGAGCAAGCTTTTGCCCTTGCCGCCGTCCGTCGCGTCGAGCGCGTCGCGCACCGCCGCCAGCGTTATTTTGTCGTGAATGCCCATAAGGTCGAAGCGGAATCCGTCGATATGATACTCGTTTGCCCAATGCAACACCGATTCCACAATGTACTTGCGATACATAGACCGCTCGGACGCCGTCTCGTTGCCGCAGCCCGTGCCGTCGGCAAGCCCGCCCCTATCGTTCAAACGGTGATAGTAATAGGGCACGGTGTTGTGCAGCGCCTGACCTTGGGTCTGATACGTGTGGTTGTACACCACGTCCATGATAACGCCTATACCCGCCTCGTGCAGCGCCATTACCATTTGCTTGAACTCGTTTATGCGCACCTCGCCGCGCGACGGGTCGGTCGAGTACGAGCCCTCGGGAATGTTGTAGTTTTGCGGGTCGTATCCCCAGTTGAAATTATCCTTGGTGTTGTCGGCTATCGACGGCTCGCTTTCGTCTATCGTGGCAAAATCGTACACGGGATTTAAGTGCACGTACGTAATGCCGAGGTCCTTTAAGTAATTGATGCCCGTTTTGAGATTGCTCTTGCCGGGCACGGTCGTGTTTTGCTCGGTGAACGCCAAATACTTGCCCTTGTACAGCATGCCCGAATCGGGCGATATGGAAAAGTCGCGGACGTGCACCTCCCACACTATGGGCGTGTCGGCGGCGACCGCGTCAATGTCGTAAATATGCTTGTCGTTTTCCCAGCCGTCGGGGTTTGCTTTATCGAAGTCTATAACCATGCCGCGCACGCCGTTTGCGCCGCACGCTTTGGCGTACGGGTCGATTGTCTCCATCTCGTTGCCCGAATTGGTCACCGAATACGTGTAATACCTGCCGCTGTAATCGTATGGGAACGTGCGCTCCCACACGCCGCCCCATTTGCCCGACACCAATCGTTTTTTAAGGTCGAGCTTGCCTGTGGGCTCATTCGCCGAACCGCTGTCGTAGAGATTCAATGCGACGGCGCTCGCGAGCGGCGCCCATACTCTAAACGTGGTTTCGCCCTTTTGCTTATCGACAATCGCGCCGTATTCGATATTTTGCGCGTCCGCGGACTCGAAGGTGCGGATAAAATCGGGGTCGTCTATAAGCGCCGATTTGCTCACGAAAGCTTGCTTGAACTTGCCGACCTGCATCATATAGTCGGCTGAGAAATCGAACGCAAACTTGCTTAGCGTTACCTCTGCCGCGAACTTATTCGTGCCGACCGTAGTCTTGCCCGTCGCCACGCTCGTTTCGCCGTCGTACAGCGTAACGGGCATATCGCTTTCGAGCTTGCTGGACGCTTCGAAATATATTTGTGTCTTAGACGAGAATTTTGCGCTGGTAATCTTTTCAAATGCCATTATTGCTTCCTCTAAGTCGGTATACGCCTCGGTGTCCTTGCGCACGAAATATACGTCCGCATGGTTGTTTTCGTCGAACGCCGCCGATAAATCCATCATTATATCGGGCAGATTTTCCTTGTCGTATTTGGTGTTCCAATCGCCGCTGTCCGCCTTTTTGATTACTACCAAAAATCCGAACTTTGTGCCGCTTTTGAGCTTGGCGGCAGTCGCCGTGTCGAACGTGATATCTATCGTGTGCGCGGCGTTGCCATCCTTTTTGAACTGCTCGTCGGGTCGCGCCGTCGCGCTCATTTTCCATTCGGCAGACGTGCCGCCGACCGTCCACACCCAGCCCGCGAGCGTGTCGTACTCCTGCGCGGGGTCGTACACGTGAATCGTGACCGTGCAACCGCTTTCCGCCGTGACGGTCGGAGCGGAGCGGTAGCACACCGCCGCTATCAGCAGCGCGAGCAGCGCCGCCAGCGCCGTCGCGATTACCGCTTTGACTGCGTTCCTGTCTTTCTTAAAATAAATTCGGTTTGCGCCGTTTGCCATAATCATTCCCCTCTATATTCTCGATGCGTCGTTCAGTTGAACGTGCCGTCGTTCTTTCCTACGTACTTGCCGCGCAGGTCGGACGCCGTGCCTACGTCTTGCGTTACCGTATCCGTTATCGGCGAGACCTTTACGCCGTCCTTGGTGGACGTGGACCAGACGTAGCTGTCCACCGTCGCCGTGCCCTTGACCACCGCGCCCGCATTGTAAGCGACCACGCCGCCGAACTCGAACCCGCCGTCCGCCGAATAGCTGTTGAGCATGTTCGTCATTTTCAGCCCGCTCACGCCGTTGTCGGACACCGTGCCGCCCTTGCGATTGACCGCCACTATGCCCGCGACCGTGCGCGCGTTGTTGTAGTACGAATACCGTTCGATTACGGGCTTGCCGTCTACATACACAACATTGCCGTTTGAATCCAGCTTGTAAATGGGCGATTGGGCAAAGTCGCCGTCAATCGTCAGGTTTTTCACGGAATTGTTTTTTACCGTACCGCCGCCGCAGTTTTCCGTCGCTATGCCCGCCGTTTCGTAGCACGCCTGCGAATCCAAGCCCGTGACTTTGAGCTTGAACGTTCCCGACACCGCGCATTTCTCTATGACGCCGTAGTTGTGCGAGACTATGCCGCTTATCTCGCCGCCCGCCGAGGTATACGCCGCGTTTTTGACGGTTATGCCCGACACCGTGCCGTAATTATAATACGCAACCGTCGCAACGGACGCGTTGATGGGGTGCGTCTCGTCCTGCACGGCGTTGTCTATCGTCGGCTCGTCGAACGTGATATCCTTGACGACCGAGCCTGCGACCAGGTAATCGAACAGCGCCCAATACCCGCCGTCGTAGCACACGCGCATGCCCTTGACCGTTTTGCCGTTGCCGTCGAGCGTGCCGTAAAACGGCTTCGCGAGCGTAAAGATATTGGACTCCTCGTCGCCCGCAGCCACCGCCGCGTAATCGAGGTCTTTTTCGATACGGTAGTTGTTTTTGGTGGGCGCGGTTTTTATTTTGCCCGCGTTGAACGCCGCCAACGCCTCGGCGTACAGCGATTCGTAATAATCGACCGCGCGCAGCTCGAACGGCGTCGTAATGAGATACGGCTCGCTTGCCGTGCCCTTGCCGCGCAGGTACGGAATATCGACCGCCGTGATTTCCGCGTCGCGCACGAGCGGATTGTCGGAAACGGGATACACGCCGTAAACTATGTTCTTGTACCCGAGCACGCCCTCCATTTCGTACGACGTTTCGGTAACGAGCGTCGCCGAACGGTCCAAATCCACGACCAGGTATTTTTCGACCCCGCCAACGGGCGACCAGCTGAGCGTGCCGTTTTCTACCTTGTACTCGGTCACGGGCGCGAGGCACAGCGCCGTGTGTTTTTCGTTGATATTGACGGCCGCAGACGCGGATTTAAAATAAATGCCGTCGCCGTTCGCCACAATCTCCACCGAATGCGTGCCGACGTCGTTTTTGGTATCGTACTTGACGGATTTGGAATCCGCTCTGAATACCGCCGCCCCGTCCACCTTGACGGTGTAATCGACGGCGTTACCGTCCGCTGCCCATTCGAGTATGCCGTTTTCGTATTTAGTAATAACGGGACTGCGCAACAGTACTCCCTCCACCTTGTAAGTAAACTTTGTCGGCTCGGAATCCTCTTTGTAATATCCTTTCGCCGTAATGGTCATTTCCAAAATTCCGTTCGCGGGAAATTTGAACTCGTATTCCGCTTTTCGCAGATTGACGGCGGCGGAGTTTACCGTTACGGTCGATTCTCCGCAGACCAGCGTGTACGAACTCGCATCCGGCACGCGCCCCCAAGACACCATAAAAATGCTGTCGGTCTCGGTCACGGATATCGTGCTCGCAACGACGGACGCGTATCTGCCGTTGTCCTCGCCGCCCGGGGTTTCTCCCGGCGTGCCGCCGGGCTTTCCTCCGCCGGGCGCGGCTTTGGCGCAGCCGACCAAGCCGCAAAAAGCCAATAGTATCCCCACGGCAATCGTTAATAGATAATTGACCTTTTTCTTCATTTTTCCCTCATTATTGAAATACTGTGCTTGTATTCTAGCATATGCGCGCCGCCCTGTCAATGGTTTTTCGCCAAATTGCGTCTGTCGGACGGCGATATCGGTCGAACCGCGAGCGGGATTGCCGCCGCGCGCCGTGCGCAATCGCGCCGACGACCACGAATTATCGCCGCACGCGCTTTTGCTTTTGACATTTCCCCGAAATTTTGGTATCATAGTATCGTTTTCAGGTAGCTTTTTCTTTAAACAAGACTCCAAGGTCGCCACCGCGTATAAGGAGTATGATATTATGCAACAATCGGAAGCCGCGCTCGGCACGGCAAAGCTCGGAAAGCTGATGCTCAAATTCGCTATCCCGTGCGTGCTGTCGCTGCTCGTCTCCGCGCTGTACAACATTGTAGACCAAATATTTATAGGCAACAGCGAGCTCGGCGACCTCGGCAACGCCGCGACGGGCGCGGTATTTCCCGTGTTCGTAATCGCGCAGGCGTTCGCCTGGTGGTTCGGCGACGGCTGCGCCGCATACCTCAATATACGTCAAGGCAGGAACGACGCCGACCGCGCGCACCGCGCGCTGGGCACGGGCATAACCCTTACCGTCGCGGCGAGCGCGCTTTTGCTCGTCGTGTTCTACCCGCTGCGCCGCCCCGCGCTGCTGCTGTTCGGCGCGTCCGAAAACAGCATTGGCTATGCCGTCGAATACTTTAATATTATTCTCGGGTTCTTCCCCGTGTTCATGGCGTCCAACATGATTAACAGCCTTGTGCGCGCCGACGGCAATCCCGCTTGGGCTATGGCGTCCATGCTGTCGGGCGCGATAGTTAACATTGTGCTCGACGCGACGTTTATTTTCGCGCTGCGGCTGGGCATGGCGGGCGCGGCATGGGCGACGGGAATAGGTCAAGCGGTATCGTTCGCCGTGTGTCTGTACTATCTGCTGCGCAGGACAAAAACCTTCAAGCTGCGCGCCAAAAGCTTTGTGCCCGACCTGCGCGAGTTCGGCAACGCCGCGCGGCTGGGCATATCGTCGTTCATCACACAGTTCACAATCGTGATAATCGCGACCGTCGGCAATATCATGCTCAAAAAGTACGGCGGCGCGTCCGTGTACGGCGAGGATATTCCCATTGCGATTATGGCGGTGGAGAGCAAGGTGTTTACGGTGGTAATCAACCTTATCGTCGGTATCGTGCTCGGCTGTCAGCCGATAATCGGCTACAACGTCGGCGCGAAAAATCGAGCGCGCGTCAAGCGGCTGTACCTGTATATTCTATTGTGCACGCTCGTTATAGGCGCGGTCGCCACGCTCGTTTTCGAGCTCGCGCCGCTCGCGGTGGTTGGCATGTTCGGCGCGCCCAAATTCTCCGACCCCGAGCTCTACAACGAGTTCGCCGTCAAGCTGTTCCGCATATTCCTGATGCTCGTCGTGTTTAACGGCGTAGTCAAAATGAGCTCCATTTTCTTTCAGGCGGCGGGCAAGCCCGTACGCGCCGCCGTCGCGTCGTGCGTACGCGATATACTGTGCTTTTTGCCGCTCGCGCTCGTTCTGCCGCTGCGGCTCGGAATCGACGGCATACTGTGGGCGGCGCCCATATCGGACGCGGCGGCGTTCGCCGTCGCCGTCGCGTTCACGATAACGTATTTCGCAAGGCTGTCGCGCGGCAAGTCCGCCGCACAAGCGAGCGAACGCGCCGTCGATTCACTCGCGCAAGCGCTCGAATTTTCGCCGTCGACCGACGCAGAGCGCGCCGACGGTGCGGGCGTGATTATAACGATATCGCGCGAGCACGGGTCGGGCGGCAAGCGCATAGGTCAAATCGTCGCCGAACGCCTGGGCGTGCCCTTCTATTACAAAGAGATGATAGCGGTCGCCGCGCACGAAAGCGGCTTGGACAAAGAATTTATTTCGGACGTAAACGCCGACTCGCCCGCCGTGCTGCGCGGGCTGTACATGAGCGCGGAAGCGGTCAGTCAAGCCGTGACCGCGCAGGACAAGGCGATTAAAAGCCTTGCCGACCGCGGCGGGTGCGTGCTGGTGGGGCGCGCCGCCGACTACGTGCTGCACGAGCGGCAAAACGTGCTGCGAGTGTTTGTACGCGCCGACGGCGAATACAAGGCGCAGCGCGTCGCGAGCACGTACGGCGACAGCTTGGACGACGCCAAAAAGCAGGTCAAGCGCGCCGATGCCGCGCGCGCCGCTTATTACAAAAGCGTGTCGGGCAAGGCGTGGGGCGACCCGCGCAATTACGACCTCGTTATCGACGGCGCGCAGGGCGCGGAGCGCTGCGCCGACTTGATTGTCGAGCAAGCAAACAAATTCGTCGGTTCGCACGAATAATCGACGCGCTCGGTTTGCCGCCCGTCGACTGCCGAAACATAAACGACCGCCGCTCGACGGCGATTTAACCGCCCAACGGTCGCCGCGTTTCTTTTATATATATTACGCGTATATATAATTACGCGATTTAAGAACGCTTTGTTTTAGCGTCGCCGTCGACTCATTATTCGCCACACGCTAACAACAGCCGCACGCCGAATACGGCGCGATTTTACCGCTGACTACAAACGAATATTTTAAGCTTGCGATAATCGCCGTTTATATTCGGACTGCGGTCGTCGCGTGAAGCGGCGGCGCGCCGATATTTACGATTGATTACGGCGGGGCGGCACGGTCCGCGGCGAAGATAATACGAACCGATATACGGAAATTTTATGTTATCGCTTGACAAGCGCATATGCGTGTAATACAATATAAATACAATTTAAAGTCATTCTTTGGGGCGGGGTGAAATTCCCCACTGGTAGTTACAGTCTACGAAGGTCGCAAGACCCCGAGCGGGTGAAATTCCCGCGCCTACGGTTACAGTCCGGATGTTAAAAGAATGAACGGCGTATTGTCGTTTTTCGCTCCGAGAATTTTCGGAGCGTTTTTTTGTGCGGAGAACGGCTTTAAAAATAATTATTCGAGGGTTTTCTCATGGAACAAACGGCACGGCAAAAATCGGGGCAAAAGTTTTTCAGCTCCACGCGCATAGCGTTTATCGCTATGTTCTCCACGCTCGCGGGCATACTGCACCTGTTGAAATTCCCAATCGCCGCAGCATTCCCGAGCTTTCTCGAATTCAAGTTTTCCGATATTCCGTCGCTAATCGGCGCGTTCACGCTCGGTCCGACCTCGGGCGCGATAATAGCTACCGTCGGCGTGCTTTTAAAGCTGCTGTTTAAGGGCACTTCCACCATGTTCGTCGGCGACCTGTCCGACTTGGTCACGTCGTGTGTGTTCGCCGTTACGGCGGGCGTTATCTACAAAAAGCACCGCACCTTTAAGGGCGCGATTGTCGCAATGGCGGCGGGCATGGGCGCGGAAGTGACCGTGGCGATACTGTTTAATTGGCTGGTGCTCGTGCCGTTCTACGTTCAAGTGTTTTTCCACGGGAGCTGGCAGCCGCTGCTCGGCATGATGCGCACGCTGTTCCCGTCGTGCACGCAAGAGAACTTTTATAATTTCTATCTGTGGGTGTCGGTAGTGCCGTTCAACCTTCTGCGCTGTATCGCCGCGATACTCGTAACTCTGCCCATATATAAGCGCATTTCCCGCTTGATTAACTCGGTAAGCCGTCGCCTCGACGCAAACGCGAACGCAAGCCCCGTCGCCGCGCAAAATGCGCAAGCGCAAAACGCCCAACCCGACGACGGCAGCGCCCCCGCCGTATGCGATACGGATACGCATGCCGAGAAAGAGAGAGAGCGCAAAAAATCCAAGATAAACCTCGCGGTCATCATATCGGGCGCTGTCGCTCTCGCGCTGATAGTGCTGTTCGTATTGCTCAGATATTTCGTATTTAAAGCGTAGTTCGATAAAAACTCGGGAGTTTACTGTGAAGATATTTTTCAAGCGCTCCGCATGCCCGTGCTGCGGCTGTCTGACCTTCGACGCCGCGCATAAAGGCGAATGCTTTATTTGCCCCGTTTGCTTTTGGGAGGACGACCCGTTCCAAGCGGACGACCCCGATTTAGAGGGCTTTGCAAACGCCGTTTCGCTCAATCAAGCGCGAGAGAATTACAAAAAATACGGCGCCTGCGAGGAGCGGTTCGTAAAGCTCACTCGCGCGCCGAAGCAGAAGGAATTGCCGCGCGACTGATTTTTGCGGCGCACCCGTCGCGAGTGCATAAGTATCCAAATTCAATAAATATATGCTTTTAGGCAGTCTCGGCGATATTTGCTCCGCCCGAGGAACGGGTCTTTCCGCCCGATACTGCGTTAAACTCGCTCGCAGTAGTGCAGAGACTACAACTTCGCTCGTTTGCCTTGTCTCGGACGGGACCTCGTCCTCGGGTGCGCAGCAGTTTTGGCGCATTAGAGGCAAGCAGTGCGAGGAAAAGCCGCGAAGCGCGTGCTTGCGGCACGTGCGAACGTCTTTGACAAAGCAATGCGCCGACTGTAATGCGCCAAAACCGAAGCAAATATGCACGAGACTGCCTAAGCATACGAAAACGCTCTTTTGCAAGCCATGCAAAAGAGCGTTTTGTGCTTTTGTATTACACCAGCTCGACGAGCGCCTCTTCCGCGCCGTCGCCGCGCCGCGCACCGAGCTTTAACACGCGCGTATATCCGCCGCTCGTGCCGAGGTCCTGATTGCGCTGCAAATACTTGATAGCGTGCTGGTTGAAAATCTTTTCGACTACGGGGTGCTTCAAATCCTTGACGCGCTCGCGGAACGCCGCGGCGGTCTCGTCGGGCTTGCGCTTTTCGGGCGCGTCGTAAACGACCTCCATAATCTTGCGCCGTGCGGCAAGCCGCTTAGCGCCGTCGGTAATGACCTCGATAGGCACTTGCTTGCCCTTTTTATCGACGGTCGTTTTGGTCTCTTTGTTGATATCGAGTACGGTATCGACGGCAAGCTGAATGAGCCCGTCGGCAATGCGCGAAACCTCTTTGGCGCGCGCGTACGTCGTAGTAATTCTGCCTTCCATAAGCAGCGCGGTCACCTGGTTACGCAGGAGCGCCTTGCGCTGGTCGGTGGGGAGCGATAATTTTCTCTGTTCCATGGTGTTTCTCCTTTAATCCTCGGACGCTTTGAGGTCAAGCCCGAAGGAACGAAGTTTGGCGATAACCTCGTCGAGCGATTTTCTGCCGAGGTTGCGCACTTTGAGCATGTCTTCCTCGGTCTTTCGCGTGAGGTCTGCGACGGTGTGAATGCCGGCGCGTTTCAAACAGTTGTAGCTGCGAACGGACAGGTCCATTTCCTCGATATTCATTTCGAGCACCTTTTGCTGTCTGTCCTCCGAGCGCGAGACGAGAATGTCCATGCCCGAAATCGTATCGGACAGCGCGACGAACAGCTTTACGTGGTCTTCGAGCGCCTTTGCGGCAAGGCTCAGCACGTCCTTCGCGGACAGCGAGCCGTCCGTCTTGACGTTGACCGTAAGCCTGTCGTAGTCCATAGACTGACCGACGCGCGTCGGCTCGACCGAGTACGACGCAAACTTGACGGGCGTGAATATCGCGTCGACGGGAATGTACCCAATCGGACGGGACGGGTCTTTGAGCTCGTCGGCTACGACGTAGCCCCTGCCCTTGCCCACGTACAGCGTCATATCGAGCTTTGCGCCCTCGTCGAGCGTGCACAAATACAAGTCGGGGTTGAGCACGTCGATTTCGGGGTCTACGTCGATATCCGCCGCCGTGACAGCGCCGGGCGTGCTCTTTTGAATGTGCAATTCCTTGACAAGCTCTTTATCGGAATAGTTCGCTTTGAGGTTGAGCGATTTGAGATTGAGAATTATTTCGGTGACGTCCTCTTTAACGCCCTTGACCGTCGAAAACTCGTGGTCCACACCCTCAATCATAATACCGACAACCGCTGCGCCAGGAAGATTGGACAGCAGTACGCGTCTAAGCGCATTGCCGAGCGTATGACCGTATCCGCGGTCGAGCGGCTCGACGACAAACTTGCCCGTACGGTAGCTGTCGCTTTCCTCCATCGTGATTCTCGGCATTTCGATTTCCATCATAGTGCGCCGTCTCCTTATTATTTGGAATACAACTCGACGATGAGCTGCTCGTTGATACTGAGGTCAATGTCGTCGCGCTTGGGATTGTCTACAATCTTGCCCACGAAATTTTCGCTGTCGAACGTGACCCACTTGGGCATCGTTATTTTCGCGCCGCGCAGCTCTTTGAACAACGCATTGTCGCGGCTCGTTTCTCTTATCGTGATTTCGTCGCCGAGCTTGACCTGGTACGACGGAATGTCGACGCGCTTGCCGTTAACGAGAATGTGCCCGTGGTTGACTATCTGACGCGCCATTTTGCGCGACGCGCCTATGCCCATGCGGTACACGACGTTATCCAAACGCTTTTCGAGCATGGCGAGCATGTTCTCGCCGGTAACGCCCTTTTGCGCCTCGGCGCGCTCGTAGTACATTCTGAACTGCTTTTCGAGAACGCCGTACGCGCGCTTGACCTTTTGCTTTTCACGCAGCTGCGTGTTGTACTCGCTGTTTTTGCGACGAGTATTGGCGTGCGGGCCGGGTGGAACGGGGCGACGCTCCATTGCGCACTTTTTGGACACGCAACGCTCGCCTTTGAGGAACAGCTTTTGCCCTTCTCTGCGGCACTGTCTGCAATCTGCACAAATATTTCTTGCCATAATTCGCTATCTCCTTAAACTCTGCGGCGTTTGGGCGGTCTGCAACCGTTGTGCGGTATGGGCGAAACGTCGTTGATTTCCGTGACCTGCAAGCCCACGACTTCCATCGCGCGGATTGCCGATTCTCTGCCCGAGCCCGGGCCTTTTACGAACACCTTGACCGAACGCAGCCCGTGCTCCATAGCGCGGCGCGCCGCCTCCTCCGCCGCCATTTGCGCGGCGTACGGCGTGGATTTACGCGAGCCGCGGAATTTGAGCTCGCCCGCCGAGCAAGCCGCTATCGCGTTGCCCTGCTCGTCCGTAACGGTGACGATGGTGTTGTTGAACGACGCATGGATATGAACACAGCCCTTGTCTATGTTCTTGGTAATCTTTTTCTTTGCGTTTGTCTTTTTGACTGCCATGATTAACGCTCCTTCTTCTTGCTACGCGAAACGGTGCGCTTCGGACCTTTGCGGGTGCGCGCGTTCTGCTTGGTGTTCTGACCGCGCACGGGCAGGTTTTTACGATGCCGAACGCCGCGGTAGCAGCCTATGTCTTTAAGACGCTTGATATTAAGCTCGACTTCGCGGTGAAGGTCGCCTTCCGTCTTGATATTTTTGTCGATATAAGTACGGAGCGCGTTCTCTTGTTCGCCGGTGAGGTCTTTAACGCGAACGTCGGGGCTGATGCCCGTAGCGTTCAAGATTTTGAGTGCCGTCGGTCTGCCGATGCCGTAAATATAAGTGAGACCGATTTCGACGCGTTTTTCCTTGGGCAAATCTATGCCTGCAATTCTTGCCACTTTGATGACTCCTTAAAATTTTGTCGTATATTTGCACGCGCTCGCGCCGCCGTGTGGAATGTCACGGCAAACCGAACGCGGTTGTTTTCGCGCTGTTAACCCTGACGCTGCTTATGGCTGGGGTTCTTGCTGCAAATGACCATAACTTTGCCGTGACGGCGAATGACTTTGCACTTGTCGCACATGGGCTTGACCGAAGACCTTACTTTCATGATTTACTCCTTGTTACAGGTTGTTGATATTGTTCTCGCTTTAAATAAAGCGGATTTTTGCCGTTTGTTTTTCGCGTACTTGCGATTTTTCGTTAACCGTTTTTCGTCGGTTGTCGTTTTGTCGATTATTGTTGCTTTGAGTGCCGAAACACTACGGTAATTTTTGCGTCAGTCGCGGCGCAGACGGGTAACAGGCGATGAGCTGCCGAAGGGAGTGTAGACCCACCTACATGACCGAGGCGGCGAATCGCACGTAGCCCGTATCCGCCGATGAATGGCGCAAAAATCAATTCTTGCTGCGGAATGTTATTATGCCTTTGGTAATGTCGTACGGCGATATCGCTACTTTGACTCTGTCGCCCAACAACACCTTGATGTAGTTGACTCGCATCTTGCCCGCTATCGTGCACATAACGATTGCGCCGTTATCGAGCTTGACCTTGAACTTCGTGCCCGGCAGACATTCTTCTACAATGCCTTCCGTTTCGATATTGTCACTCCTCGGCATAAATCCTCCTTTCCGAGATAAATTGTTTTATGCGCTTTTTGAGCGCCGCGTTTGTCGGGCTTTTAACGCCGCTTTTGTCGGCAACCCGTAAATGCCTTTTGCGTTTGAGCTTGGGGTTTTCCACCCGCCTGAGCTCGCCGTCGGCTATGAGCACGAACTCCGCGCCGACCTCCGCCACTACTATGAACGGCTTGCCCGCGTCGTGCCCCGCCCGACTGATAACGATATCGCCCGTTTCCATGCTCGCTCCTTACAGCGTCAGGATTTCCGGCTCGCCGTCGGTGACGATAACGGTGTTTTCGTAATGCGCGGCATTGCTGCCGTCCGCCGTTCGCACCGTCCACTTGTCGCGCTCGACCTTGACCCGCCAATCGCCCGCGGTAATCATTGGCTCGATTGCCAAGCACATGCCGTTTTTGAGCGTGACGCCCGTGCCGCTCCTGCCGAAATTGGGCACCTCCGGCGGCTCGTGCATTTGCCGCCCGATACCGTGCCCCGTAAGCGCGCGCACAACCCCGTACCCTTTAAGCTCGGTATAAAGCTGTATCGCGCCGGACACGTCGCCCACGCGGTTGCCCGCCTTGGCGTATTCCAGCCCCGCGAAGAACGCCGCTTTCGCCGCGTCGATAAGCGCGAGGTTTTGCGCCGACACGTTGCCCACCGCAAAGGTGCGCGCCGCATCGCCTTGGTATCCTTTAAAAAGTGCGGTAACGTCCACAGACACTACGTCGCCGTCGTTTACGACCTGTAACGACGGAATACCGTGCACGACCACGTCGTTGACCGATATGCACGAGGCGTTCGGGTATCCGCAAAACCCCTTGGACGAGGGTATCGCGCCCATGCCGCGAATGGTCTCCTCTATGACCGCGTCGATTTCCAGAGTGGTCACGCCCGCGCGAACGAACCGTTCCGCCGCGTCGAGCGCCGCCTTGACAACGCGGCTCGCCGCGCGCATGCCCTCGCGCTCTTTGTCGGACCTACAAATCATTTAAGCGCCGCCTCGATATCGGCGTTGACCGCGTCTATCGCCTGCATGCCGTCGATACTGACCAGCACGCCCGCCGCTTTGTAATACTCGACGAGCGGCGCGGTGTTGGCGTTGTACACCTTCAAGCGGTTTTCCACCACCTCGCGCTTGTCGTCGTCGCGAATAGTCAAGGTCTCGCCGCACTCCTTGCACTTGCCGTCGGGCGCGGCTTGCACGCTGGTCGTGTACCCGCACTTGGGACACGCTCTGCGGCTTGCCATGCGGTCGGCGAGCTTATCGAGGTCGGTTTCGAGATTGAGCGCCTTGTCGACGGAAACAATCTTGCCGAGCGCGTCGGCCTGAGCCTCGGTGCGCGGAAAGCCGTCGAGCAGGAATCCGTCCTTGCAATCGGGCTGCTCGATGCGCGCCTTTAACAGCGCGATGACCAAGTCGTCGGGAACAAGCTTGCCCGCGTCCATGAACGCCTTGGCTTGCTTGCCGAGCTCGGTGCCGTCGGCAATGTTCTTGCGCAGCAAATCGCCCGTGGAAATGTGCGCCAGCTTGTGCTTTTTGCATATAAGCGTCGCCTGCGTGCCTTTGCCCGACCCGGGCGCGCCCATGATAATAAGTTTCATTGCCGTAGCTCCTGTGCGCCGTAACGCGCGAAAGAATAAATAGTTAGAAGTTCTACTCCGAACAGAGACGTATTTGAGCGTAGGCGCGGCGCAGACTGGCAACATGCGGCAAGCCGCCGCGCGTATCGCCAAAGGCGATAGGCTTGCACATTGTCGTCGCCACTCGGCACGCTACTCGCGCGGGAGTGTACAACCCCGTACATGACCGAGGCGGCGCGTCCGCACGTAGCCCGTATCCGCCGATGCATACGCACTCAAATTACTTTAAAAAGCCCTTATACTGCTTCATCATAAGCAAGCTCTGCAACTGCTTATTGAATTCCAGCGCAACCGAAACTACGATTAGCATACCCGTTGCGGAAAACGCGTTGACGAGCGTCGCATCTTTGAGCACCGCCGCGAACACGACCGACGGCACGAGCGCGATAAACGCGAGGAACACCGCTCCGAACAGCGTGAGCCGCTTGCTTATGCGCGACAGATACTCGGTGGTCGGCTTGCCCGGACGAATGCCGTTGATAAAGCCGCCGTACTGCTGAATATTGCGCGAAATGTCCTCGGGGTTGAACTCAATCTGCGCGTAGAAATACGAGAAGAACAGTATGAGCAACGCCACGAGCACTGCGTATATAGGCGTGCCCGCGCCCAGCCATTTCATCCACCAAGCGTAAAAACTGCTGTTGGGCGCGAAAAGCTGCGCTATCATTTGCGGGAACGTAATCAGCGCGGTTGCGAAGATTATGGGCAGCACGCCGCTCGCATTGAGCTTGACTGGGATATAAGTGCTCTGTCCGCCGTACTGCTTCCTGCCCTTGATTTGCTTTGCGTACTGAACGGGCACGCGCCGCTCGGCAAGGTCGACGAAAACGATAAGCAGGAACACCGCGATTACCATTATCGCAAAGCCGACAAGCTCCCATATAGGCATATTGCCCTTCGAGCCCTCGAACGCCTCTTGGAATTTGGCGACAATCGCGATACCCGCCGACGAAACGATACCTACAAAGATAAGCAAGCTTATGCCGTTGCCCACGCCGTAGTCGGTGATACGCTCGCCCAACCACATGGTGAGCATCGACCCCGTAATCATGAGCACGCATACGAATATGCCGATTACCCAAGCCTGCGTCATAGGTCCGAACACGTCGGTAGACAGCGCGCCCGCGCGCGCGTACGACACCGTAATGCCAATCGACTGCGCAAGCGCAAGCACTATCGTGATATACCGCGTGATTTGCGTGATTTTACGCTTTCCCTCGTCGCCCTGCTTTTGGTACTCCTGCAAGCGCGGCAACGCAACCGTCAGGAGCTGCAAAATAATGGACGCGTTGATATACGGCGTGATACCGATAGCGAACAGCGCGCCGTTCTGCAACGCGCTACCCGTAATACCGCTCATAAGCCCGAGCAACGAATCGCTTTGGATTGTGCTCTTGTAAATCGCCGCGTCGATACCGGGTATAGGCACCCAGCACCCCAAACGGTATATAAAGAGGAGCGCAAGCGTGATTAACAGCTTGATGCGCACCTCTTTATTTTTGAAAGCGTTTTTTAGCGTTTCAAACATTTATACGACCTCTGCTTTGCCGCCGGCTTTTTCTATTTTCTCTTTTGCCGATGCGGTAAACTTTGCCGCTTTAACGGTCAGCTTTTTGGTGATTTCGCCGTCGCCGAGAATTTTCAGCCCGTACGCCTCAACCTTTTTGACAATGCCCGTCTCCACCAACAGTTTGAGGTCCACAACCGTACCGTCGTCGAAAACGTTGAGCTTGTCGATATTGATGACGGAAAATTCCTTTTGGAACTTGTTGTTAAACCCGCGCTTGGGGAGTCTGCGCGAAAGCGTAATCTGTCCGCCCTCGAACCCGGGACGTACGCCGCCGCCGCTCCTCGCCCATTGCCCCTTGTGGCCCTTGCCCGAGGTTTTGCCCAAGCCCGAGCCGATACCTCTGCCCAGCCTTTTCTTTTTGGTGCGCGCGCCGTCAGCCGGCATAAGTGCATGCATTTTCATGATTATATCCTCCAATTAAGTCGAAACCCGCGCCGCGGTACGACCGCGCGGCATCGCCGCTCTCGTCCGCGCCGCCCGTGAACTCCGAGCTTATATCTCTTTGACGTCAACCAAATGGCTAACGGTTCTTATCATGCCGCGCATTGCGGGCGTATCCTCGACCGTAACCGATTGATGAAGCTTTTTGAGCCCCAACGCCTCGACCGTGCGCTGCTGTTTGACCAAACGCCCCGCCGTGCTGTGCACGAGCGTTACGCAAAGTTTCTTGTTTTCCGCTTGTTTAGCCATTTTTCAATGACCTCCGTAATTTTTAAGTAGATTTTCCGACCGCGCGCCCGCCGCTATCCTTATATATAAGGGCGTCGGCTCGACCGCGTTGCGTTCGTGCGGCGCGCCGCTGCGCGATATTCTCCGTTCCGAACTGCGATTTCCGCCGCGAGCCGCTTTACAGCTCGCCCGCTTCGCGTCAACCGCGTTTAACCGAATGCACGACGCACTATCGAGCGTCAGCCGCCCAACCGATTAGCTGATTTTGCGTAAACGCGAGCTAGGCAAGGAACTGCGACCATAACAAACCGTGAAGCTAATTTGCGTCAGTCGCCCAACCGAGTTGCTAATTTTGTGTAAACGCGAGCTAGGCAAGGAAACGCGAGGCGCGGGCGACGGGAGTTTACAACCCCGTAAATGACCGAGCACGCGCCGACGCTTGACGCCGCATAGCGACGCGGATACGCAAAATTAAAGGATTTCGGAGACGGATTTGCCCCTCGCCGCCGCAACCTCATCCAAAGTGCGCAAGCTTTCGAGCGCGTTCATGGTCGCTTTGACGACGTTAATCGGGTTACGCGAGCCGTAGCACTTGGTGGTAATGTTGTTTATACCGCAAAGCTCCAACACCGCGCGAACGCTGCCGCCCGCAATAACGCCTCGGCCTTCGGGCGCGGGGCGAAGAAGAACCTTGCTGCAAGAGAACTTACCGAGCGCCTCGTGGGGAATGGACGTGCCGTTGAGCGATATCTTTTTCATGCTCCTGCGCGCCGCCTGCTCCGCCTTTTTGATAGCCTCGGGAACCTCAGTCGCTTTGCCCATGCCGATACCGACTCTGCCCTTGCCGTCGCCCGCAACCACGAGCGCGGCAAAGCTGCTGTTACGTCCGCCCTTAACGACCTTGCTTACGCGGCGGGTCGTGACGAGCTTGGTTTTGATACCGTCGTCGACGGCGTCCTTATCTCTCTTTTTTCTGAAATCATCGCGTGCCATATTATTTACACGAACTCCTTTTTAGTTGCTTTGGGGTTGCAGGCGCGCCGCGCGCTTGCGACCGCCGACCGTGCCGACGGAAACGCGCGCGTCATGCGGCGCAGTGCTTGCGCGCATGCCCGACGCCTATTGCGACCCAAACCCTTAGAATTTAAGACCGGCAGCCCGTGCCGCGTCTGCGAGAGCCTTTACTCTGCCCGTATACAGGTATCCGCCGCGGTCGAAAACCACTTCGGTAATGCCCTGCTTTTGGGCCTTTTCGGCGACGTCCTTGCCGACGAACTCGGCTTGCTGAGACTTGGTTTTGCCCGATACGTCCGCGCCCTTGATAACGGTGCTGCTCGATACGAGCGTAACGCCCTTGACGTCGTCAATCACTTGCGCATAGATATGGCAGGTGGAGCGGTAAACCGCGAGACGCGGGCGCGCCGCAGTGCCTTTAAGGTCGTGACGCAGGCGGTTATGGCGTTTAATTCTTATCTTGTTCTTGTCAATCTTTTTAATCATGACGCTTTACTCCTATTTCTTGCCCGCGGTCTTGGCCTCTTTGCGGAGGACGACCTCATTGCTGTAATGCAGACCGTAGCCGTGATACGGCTCGACGGGACGCTTGGCTTTGATTTGCGCCGCGACCTCGCCGACGAATTCCTTGTCGATACCGCTGACTACAATCGTAAGCGCATCGGGGCAAGTAACCGTTATCCCCGCGGGGATTGCGTACTCGACGGGCTTGCTGAACCCGATATTCATGACGAGCTTGCTGCCCGTGACCGCTACCTTGTAACCGACGCCCGATACGATAAGCGTTTTGGTAAACGGATTTTGCACGCCCGCGACCATGTTGGCTATAAGCTGACGGTACAAGCCGTGATACGCACGGGATTGCGGCTTGTCGTTGGCGCGCTCTACGTTGACCACGCCCGCGCCGATTACCACGTTGATATCGGCGGATTTAATCTCTTGGCGGAGCTCGCCGAGCTTGCCTTTGACGACAACCACGCCGTTTTCATACGTAACCGTAACGCCGGCGGGCACGTCTATATGTTTTCTGCCTATTCTCGACATAACGCCTCCTACCACACGTAGGCGAGAACTTCGCCGCCTACTTTTAGCTCGCGCGCCTTTTTGTCGGTCATGACGCCGCGCGACGTGGAAATAATCGCTATTCCGTACCCGCCGAGCACCTTGGGCAGGTCCTCGCAACCGCAGTAAACGCGGAGACCGGGCTTTGAAATGCGTTTGAGATTGGTGATAGCATTCTTATTGCCGTTGTATTTGAGCGCAACCTTGATATTGTTGTGCCCGTCTTCCTCGGCGACCTCGCACGACGAGACAAAGCCCTCGTCCACGAGAATGTCGACGATAGATTTTTTCATCTTGGACGCGGGTATAGATACGGTTTCGTGACGCGCCGTTATAGCATTACGGATTCTGGTGAGCAAATCCGCGATAGGGTCTGTTGTAACCATTCTGATACCTCCTTACCAGCTCGACTTCTTTACGCCGGGGATTTCGCCCTTGTACGCAAGTTCGCGAAAGCAAATTCTGCAAATGCCGTACTTTCTGAGCACGGAATGCGGACGGCCGCAAATACTGCAACGCGTGTAAGCGCGGGTCTTGTACTTGGGCACTCTTTGCTGTTTGTTTATCATCGCCTTTTTAGCCATAATTCTCTCCTTAATTCTTGAACGGCATGCCGAGCTTTGTCAGCAGTAATTTGGCTTCCTCGTCGGTCTCGGCGGTCGTTACCACGTCCACGTCGAACCCGCGGATTTTCTCGATGAGCTCGTACGAAATTTCGGGGAATATCGTCTGGTCCTTAATGCCGAGCGCGTAGTTGCCGCGTCCGTCGAACGACTTGCCCGATATGCCGCGGAAATCGCGTACGCGCGGAAGCGCTATCGACACCAGCCTGTCCAAAAACTCGTACGCCGCCTCGCCGCGAAGCGTAACCTTAATCGCGATGGATTGACCTTCGCGCAGCTTGAAGTTACTTACCGACTTTTTGGCTTTGACAAGCACGCTCTTCTGTCCCGCTATCGCCTCCAACTCCGCCTGAGCAAGCTGAATGCTCTTGGAATTGTCCTTGATATCGCCCAAACGCATGTTGAGCACTATCTTGACGATTTTGGGAACTTGGTTTACGTTCTTGTATCCGCGCTCGGTCATGAGCTGCGGAATAATCTCCGATTTATAGCGTTTACGGAGACGATACCGCTCCGGATTACTCGATTTTTCGGGACGGCCCGTAGCCGTTTCTTTTGCCTTGTCCTTGGTTTTGGTCGCTTTATCTGCCATTACCGTTACTCCTTACTTGTTTTACCGTCCGCATCCTCGGCGACGGGAACTTCTTTCTTTGCCGCGGGCTTTTTAGCTGCGGTTTTCGCCGCGGGCTTCTTTGCGGCGGGCTTTTTGGCAGGCTCGGCGGTTTCCGCCGCAGGCGCGTCTGCCGTCTCGGTCGCGGCAGTCTCTACCGCCTCGTCCGCGGGCTTATCCGCCTTTTTCTTGGGCTTCTTGTCAGCCTTGTCCGACTTCTTTTTCTTGTCGGCTTTGAGCGTGGCGTCGAGGCTCGCGCCGCACTTGGCGCAAATTCGGGCGTTTTTGCCGTCGATTTCCTGATGCCGCACCCTTACGCTCTTGCCGCAGGACGGGCAAACTATCTGCACGTTGCTGACGTCGAGCGGAGCTTCGACCTTTTTCTTGCCGCCCTGCTCGGTCGCCGAGCGCGGCTTGATATGATGCGTAGCGATATTAACGCCCTCGACCAAAACCTTGGAGGTTCTGGGGTCGGTCGCCAAGACCTTGCCGGTCTTGCCCTTGTCCTTGCCGGTCAAGACTTTTACGTTATCGCCCTTTCTGACGTTGAGATTCATTTACCGTTCCTCCGATTAAAGAACTTCGGGAGCCAAAGATATAATCTTTGTGAAGTCGCGGTCGCGCAATTCGCGCGCTATCGGTCCGAAGATACGAGTGCCGCGCGGCTGCTTTTGATTGTCGATAATTACTGCGGCGTTATCGTCGAAACGGATATGCGACCCGTCGGGACGGTTTACGCCTTGATGCGTGCGTACGATAACGGCTTTGACAACGTCGCCTTTCTTGACAGTGCCGCCCGGCTGCGCGGATTTGACCGACGCCGTAATGATATCGCCGATATTGCCGCTTTTACGGAGCGAACCGCCCATAACCTGTATACACATTAATTCTTTCGCGCCGGTGTTGTCGGCGACTTTCAGATACGATTGAGGTTGTATCATAATTTACTCCTTGCCGCGCGGGAGAAAGCCGCGCACGTACGTTATTTTGCTTTTTCGACGATGCGATTTACGCGCCAGCACTTGTCTGCGGACAGCGGACGGGTTTCGATAATCTCCACTCTGTCGCCTACGCCGCACTCGTTGTTCTCGTCGTGCGCTTTGATGCGCTTTTTGCGCGTGACCGTCTTTTTATAAAGTGGATGCTTGTACTTTTCCACAACCGAGACGACCACGGTCTTGTTCATTTTATCGGATACGACCACGCCCTCGCGCGTTTTTCTGTCGTTGCGCTCGATAGCTTCCATTACTTAGCCTCCTTGCCCGAACGCAGTTCGCGCTCTCTTATAACCGTTTTTACGCGCGCGATGTCGCGGCGTACGTTCTGAATCTGCATGGGGTTTGCGAGCTGACCCGTCGCGTGGGAAAAACGCAGGTTGAAAAGCTCGGTGGTGAGCGCCGCAAGCTTTTGCTGCAATTCCTCGTCTCTTAATTCGTGAACCTTCTCTTTCATCATCAGACCTCCTCGTTATCGGTCTCGGTTTGAGCCGCGGCAGGCGCAACTTCCTCGCGCTTGGCGATTTTGCAGCGCACGGGCAGCTTGTACGACGCAAGCCTGAGCGCCTCTCTCGCGACAACCTCGTTCACGCCCGCCATCTCGAACATGACCGTGCCGGGCTTGACGACGGCAGCCCAATATTCGGGCGCGCCCTTACCGCTACCCATTCGGGTATCCGCGGGTTTTTTGGAATACGGCTTGTGCGGGAATATGCAAATCCAAACCTTACCGCCGCGCTTGGTGTAACGCGTCATCGCGACACGCGCCGCCTCTATCTGGTTGGAAGTAATTCTGCCGGGGTCTTCGCTGACAAGCGCGAACTCGCCGTAAGCAATCGTATTGCCGCGAGTCGCCTTGCCCTTCATTCTGCCGCGCTGTACTCTGCGGTGTTTGACTTTATTGGGACTAAGCATTTTCGCCCTCCTTGAAATCGGCGGTCTGCGCTGCCTTGGGCGCTGCGCCGAGAACGTCGCCTTTGTAAATCCACACCTTTACGCCGAGAACGCCGAACGTAGTTTGCGCAATGCAGAACCCGTAGTCGATATCCGCGCGGAGCGTTTGCAGGGGGATAGACCCTTCCTGATAATGCTCGGCACGCGCGATTTCCGCGCCGTCGAGACGGCCGCCGACCATGACCTTAACGCCCTTCGCGCCCGCGTGCATCGCCTTGGACATCGCCTGCTTCATGGTGCGACGGAAGAACGCGCGCTTTTCGAGCTGCGCCGCAATGCTCTCCGCGAGCAATTTCGCGTTGAGGTCGGGGTGCTTAACCTCGATAATGTTGACGTATATTTTTTTGCCGCCTACAAGCTTTTCGAGATTCTTTTTGAGCTCGTCGACGCCGACGTGCTTTTGCCCGATAATCTTGCCGGGGAACTGCGTGTGAATGGATATTTGCACTTTACCCTGCGGACGCTCGATAACGACCTTGGAAATGCCGCAGGATTTGTATTTCGTCTCTATATGCTGACGGATTTTGTGGTCCTCGATAAGGAACGCCGAAAACTCCTGCTTGCCCGCGTACCATTGCGAATTCCACTTTTCGATAACGCCGACGCGCAAACCGTGGGGATTGACTTTCTGACCCATGATTAGTTGCCCTCCTTGGTGTCGAGAATAACGGTGATGTGGCTGGAACGCTTCAAAATGTGATGCGCTCTGCCCTTGCTGACCGGCTGGTAGCGTTTGAGCGTCGGTCCGATATCCGCGTACGCCTCGGCAACGAACAAGTCGTCGACCGAAATGCCCTGATTGTGCTCGGCGTTAGCCGCGGCGGAGTTGAGAACCTTGAATATCGCTTCGCTCGCCGCCTTGGGCGTGGCTTGCAGTATCGCCATCGCCTCCGCAACGCTTCTGCCGCGGATAAGCGCGAGAACCACGCGCACCTTGTCGGGCGCGATGCGAACGTATTTTGCGGTAGCGTGCGGGCGCTTTTCGCGCATCGCTTCCACTCTTTCCGCTTTTTCTTTCATTCTTTTAGCCATACCGCTCTCCTTTATTTACCCTTCGTCGTCTTTTCGCCGGCATGACCGAGGAACGTGCGCGTGGGGGCAAACTCGCCCAGCTTATGTCCGACCATGTCGGTCGTCACGTATACGGGCACGAACTTTTTGCCGTTGTGCACGGCGAAAGTCAAACCGATAAACTCGGGGAATATGGTCGAGGCGCGCGACCAAGTTTTAATCGGACGCTTGTCCGAGCTCTGCGCCATCGCCTCGGCTTTTTTCATAAGCTTGGCGTCTACAAAGTAACCTTTTTTAGTGGACCTAGACATTTTCTATGCTCCTTAATTTATGCGCTTGACAATAAACTTGTCGGATGCCTTGTGCTTGGCTCTCGTCTTTTTGCCGAGCGTCGGCTTGCCCCAAGGCGATACGGGGCTGGGTCTGCCTATCGGGCTCTTTCCTTCGCCGCCTCCGTGAGGGTGGTCGCAAGGGTTCATGACCACGCCGCGCACCGTCGGCTTGACGCCCATATGGCGTTTTCTGCCCGCCTTGCCCAAGGACACAAGCTCGTGGTCGAGGTTTCCGACCTGACCCACCGTCGCCTTGCAGCGTTGGAGCACCATGCGCATTTCGCCCGAGGGGAGACGCAGCGTAGCGTACTTGCCCTCTTTCGCCATAAGCTGAGCCGCCGCGCCCGCCGTTCTTGCGAGCTGGCCGCCTCTGCCGGGCAGCATTTCGATATTGTGCACAAGCGTACCGACGGGAATGTTGGCAAGCGGCAAGCAGTTGCCCGCTTTGATATCCGCCGTCTCGCCCGACAGCACCGTGTCGCCCTTTTGCAGCCCGAGCGGCGCGAGAATGTACCGCTTTTCGCCGTCCGCATAGTTAAGGAGCGCTATGAACGCCGTGCGGTTGGGGTCGTACTCGACGGTCGCGACCTTGGCGGGAATGCCGTCCTTGTCGCGCTTGAAGTCGATAATGCGGTATTTTTGACGATTGCCGCCGCCGATATGCCTTACGGTGATTTTGCCGGTGAAGTTGCGGCCTCCGTGACGGCTTTGCTCCTTCAAAAGCGGCTTGTACGGCTTGTCGCCCGTGAGTTCGGGCGCGGCGACCGTGGTTTTAAACCGCGTGCCCGGCGTAATGGGTTTATATCTCTTAATAGCCATTGGTTATCTCCTTTACGACAGCGTCTCGAAGAACGGAATCGCCTTCGACGCGTCGGTGAGCTTGACGTACGCTTTCTTTCCCTTGGAGGTGTAGCCCTGCGTACGACCCTGTCTTTTGAGCTTGCCGCGAACGTTGACGACGTTCACCGATTCGACTTGAACGCCGAACACCGACTCGACCGCCGCCTTAACCTGCTTTTTGTCGGCGCGTACGTCTACCATAAAGACGTAACGCTTGGCGACTATGCCGTCGTTGGATTTTTCGGTAAGCACGGGACGTATAATAATCTGTTCAGCCGTCATTATTGCGCTGCGACCTCCTTTGCCGTGTATTTGCGCTCAATCGCCCTGATTGCGTCCACCGTCACGAGCATGACCGTGTTGGCGACGATATCGTAAACGCCGAGCTGCTCGCAAGCCGCCGTGCGCACGTTTTGAATGTTGCGCGACGCGCGGAGCGCGTTGTCGCTGCCCTCGGGCAACACCAACAGCACGCGGCTGTTTATTTTGAGCGCGTCGAGCACCGCGACCATGTTCTTGGTTTTGGGCTCGATATCGAGTTTATCTACTATAATAAGGCTGCCGTCGGCGACCTTTGCGGAAAGCGCGCTCGTAATCGCGTTGATGCGGACGAGCTTGTTTACCTTTTTGCGGAACGAACGGGGCTTCGGCGCGAAAACCACTCCGCCGCCCTTCCATTGCGGCGCGCGGATAGAGCCTTGGCGGGCGTGACCCGTGCCCTTCTGTCTCCACGGCTTTTTGCCGCCGCCGCGTACCTCGGTGCGCGTGAGCGTGCTCTTGGTGCCCTGGCGGGCGTTGGCCATTTGCGCCACCACCGCTTGGTGAATAACGGCCTCGTTGTATTCGACGCCGAATACGCTTTCGTCAAGCTCCATCGTGCCCGCGGAGCTGCCGTCTTGCTTGAATATCTTGATTGTAGGCATTGCTTTCTCCTTTACTTAACGGTCTCGCGTACGGTTACCAAACCGCCCTTCGGACCGGGGACTGCGCCGCGAATAAGCAGCACGCCGCGCGCCTTGTCCACCTTGACGACCTTCAAGTTCTGTATGGTCACGCGCTCGTGTCCGTACTGACCCGCCATTTTGAGGTTCTTTATTCTGCGCGAAGGATTGGAGTTCGCGCCCGTAGAACCGACCTCGCGGTGCACGGGACCCGTGCCGTGGGTCATTTTCAGGCGGTGGTGATTCCAACGCTTGATAACGCCGGTAAAGCCTCTGCCCTTGGTCACGCCGGAGACGTCAACCATGTCCCCGTCCGAGAACATCGAACAGTCGATTACGCGGCCGACCTCGTAGCTATCCGCGTCCTCGTAACGGAACTCGCGGAGATAGCGTGCGGGCGCGGCGCTCGCCTTTTTGAACAGCCCGAGCTTGGGGTTGTTGAGCTTGCTTTCCTTAACCTCGTCGTACGCGCAAACGACCGCGCTGTAACCGTTGCGGTCAACGGTGCGCTTGTCCACCACCGTCATAGGTCCGCAAAGCACGACCGTGACGGGAACGGCGGCGTCGTTTTCGTCGAAAACCTGCGTCATTCCGACTTTTTTACCCAATATTGCTTTCTTCATGGTAACCATCCTCGTTACAGCTTAATCTTGATGTCTACGCCGGCGGGCAGGTCCAATCTCATAAGAGAGTCGACCGTCTTGCCCGAGGGGCTGTAAATGTCGATAATACGCGAATAAGTGCGCAGCTCGAATTGCTCCCTGCTGTCTTTGTGCTTGTGCACGGAACGCAAAATCGTAACCACTTCCTTGCGCGTAGGCAGAGGAATAGGTCCGCAAACCTTAGAACCCGTCTGTTTGGCAGCGTCGACTATTCTCTGTGCCGACGAGTCGACGAGGTCGTGGTCGTAAGCGCGGAGCTTAATTCTGATTTTCTGGCTGGACATATGTTTCTCCTTGTATACCCTCGCGATACGCACCACAATATATTGCGTTGCTTTCACGCGCTCGGGCGTGCCGTTTTTTGCGATTTTTAAGGGGGCTTTGACGCCCCGATTTTTCTCACGAAAATACCACACTTAAAAACGTGCTTTATTATTATAAAGGAACAAATCGGCTTTGTCAAACGTTTTTCGGCGGTTTTACGAAAAATTTTGCCGCTTATTCCGCCGCCGCCGACTGCACGCGTATACGCTCTCTATCCTTATTATATATAATATAAGCGCACGCGCAATTTTGCCGTTGACTTGTCGGCGCGACTGTGGTACAATTCAAACGACGGCGGCGCGCGGCGCGCGCACGGCGATACTATACTCTATCGAAAACGGCGGCAAGCATGAAAAGACCTAACGACGACGTAACCGAAATCGAACAGGACCGCGCTTTGGCGGCGGAGCTCGAACAGTACGAGCTCCTTGCAAACTCCGCGCGCGAGCGCGAGGAGTTTTTGTGCGCGGCGGATACCAAGCTTTTGCGCGCGCTCGCGAGGAACGGCGACGGCGACGCGACGGCGTTCTACATACTGCGGCGGCTCGAAGAGCAAACGCTCGCCACCAACGATATGAAGCTTTTGGACACGGCGATACGGTCGCTCAACGAAAACGCCGCGCTCGTCGGCGCAAAGCTTTATCGCGACGGGTCGTTCAAAAACGCGGAAAAAGAAATTTTTTGCCTTGTCGCGCTCGAACAGTTCGGTTACGCCGACGCGCACAAGCGCATGCGCAAGCTTTATCGCGCCGCCTCCGAGCATGCGGACGCCGCCGATTGCGCCGTGCTCGAATGCGGATTGCTGTATTGGGCGACGGAAATTTTGGCGAAAGGCGTGTTTACGGCGTACACCGTCGATATCGACCGCGCCGAAAAGCCCGTGCCCGATTATAAGCGCGCATACGCGGTAAACGTTCGCTTGACCAAGCGAAACGGCAGAGAGACCGAGACGGAACGGGTGTTTCTGGCGTACCTGCGCGACAAGCGTGCCGATACGGAGCGCGTCGTCGAACGAACGTACTCGTTTATGGCGGATGCGGCGCGGCGTTACAACCTGCTTTCGGGCGATATATACGTGGACGGCAAGCGCGTAAGACATTTTGTGGGCGGCACGGAGAACGGCGCGGGCGGCACGGAAAACGACGGCGTGCACGTAATATCGGGCGTCGGGCTGAACGTAACCGTTTCCGACGACGGCTTGCTCGAAAACCGCAGCGACAAGTGCGAGCGGTGCGGCGGCATCGTGAATAGCGACGGCGTTTGCCGTGCTTGCGGGCACAGACGTACGCCCGCAAAAACAGATTCCGAAAATATCACGGTCAGGCGCGGCAAAAGCATGGAAGCGTTGTTTTGTACGCAGTGCGGCGCGCCCGTCGCGCTCGACCGCGGCGGCAAAACCGCGCTGTGCTCGGCGTGCGGCACTACTTTTGCCGTCAAGGGCGACGCGCTCGCCGACGGTATCGTCGGGCTTAATTACAAGTCGCTGCGCGCGGACATGCCCGAGGATGCGGAAATGCCCGATATAAAATTCGTTCGCGCGAAAATAGCGGACGATAAAATTTCGGCGGTGCTGCCGCACAACTTTATAGTTATGTCCGAACAGCTCCGTCGGCTCAAATACCCCATGAACGCGCCCAAGTACATATACACGACGCCCGACTCCAGCGTAAATTTGTGCTTTACTCCGGGCGAGCGGTTGGAGGAACGGGCGGTATACGATTTCGGCAGACAGATGCTCGCGGTCATGCGCAGCATGCACCCGCAAGCGCAATTCGGCGAAGCGAAATGCGCGGAGGCAAACGGCAAAAAAGTGTTCTCCTTCGACATGATAACCGTCGCGCTCGACCAACATATTTACAACTCGCTTTTTATTTTTTCGCTCGACGGCACGCGCGTTATCGGCTCGTGGAACTGTCTCGCAAAAGACCGCTGGTTTTGGTCGCCCGTTTTCGAACTTGCGGTAAAAACGCTCGATTTTTAGCGTTTTTGCCGCATTAGACGGCGATTTTCGCATATTTTCGCGCTTTTTTCGCCTCGCCTTTTCTCGCGTCGCGCTCGCGTTAAATTTTAACGTTATAATTTCGATTGATTTAAATAACCATAAAATTATTTTATAAGCGTTACTTATAAAGCGCTTTTTCGAGCAATATTCATGCTAATATTGTTATAGCTTATTTATATCAATTTTGTCTTGAACGGAGGTTAAAATGGACGATTCACATGTTTGCAGCTCTTGCGATTTTTTTAAACCGCACTTTGCGCGGGACGACAACGGGCAGCTATACGAGCTTTCGACGGGTCATTGCGCCAACCGAGCGATGAGCGTTGTTTTTGCGAGAAAGCATATAAAAAACGGCACGCCTTGTATGAATTGGCACGAAAAGGTTCATACGGAATAGGAAATAAACTTTAACGAGACCGTTTTGGAGCGCTTGGAGCAAATCGTCAAGCTATTGAAAATTTACAATAATATTTGAGTGATTGACCGCGCGCATTTAATTGCCGGGAATATTTTTTGCAATCGAGCGAGTTTTCCGATATCGAAAATCATTGCTTTTTTTCGCATTTGAGTTTATAATACAAGCGGATTTGCTTGCTTGCAATAGCAAATCCGCGCAGTATTTCAACACGACTGCATGTTTTCGCGAGAAAACACGGGCGGCGAATGCCGCAAGTCAAAGGCTTGCCTTTGACGCAGTCTAATGTTATAATATCGGCAATGAATATTCGCACGGAGGTCGTAATGTTAAAAGACAAAATTTCCAAACTGATTAACGAGCAAGTGAACAAAGAGCTGTATTCGGCTTATTTGTACTTGGATTTCGCCAACTACTACGCCGACGCGGGGCTTGACGGCTTTGCGCATTGGTACGAGATTCAAGCGCGCGAGGAATGCGACCATGCGCTCATGATGCGCCGCTACCTTATCGACAACGGTGTTCGCGTCGCGTTCGACGCAATCGCCAAGCCCGACAAAAAGTTTGCCGATACCGTCGCGCCGCTCAAAGCGGGCTTGGAGCACGAGCAGTACGTCACCTCGCTGATTAACAATATATATTCCGAGGCATTCGCGATTAAAGACTTTAAGACCATGCAGTTCCTCGATTGGTTTATCAAAGAACAGGGCGAAGAGGAAAAGAACGCCGAGGACCTTCTCAAAAAAATGGAAGTTTTCGGCACGGACGCGAAAGGGCTTTACGCGCTCAATCAAGAGCTCGCCGCGCGCGTTTATACGCCGTCGCAAACGGGTCCCGCAATGTAACAGGCGCGTCGACTATTCGGTGCGTATTTAACGATAGCTTTATATAAAGCGTTTTTCCGAAAGCGCTTTATATTGCGTTGCTTGTTTTTCAGCTTTCAATTATGTTTCTTTTGCGCCGACAGTCAACGCTATTCAAATTCAAAACGTAAATTTTAATTGCCCGCCGCGCCCCTGCCGCGGGCTTTTGCTTTCACCAGCTTTGCCGTCGCTTGTTTTTTCGCTATAAGCTTGTATTTCCGTTTCCGCCTACCCGCGATTGTTTCGGCATATTGAAATATTTTATTTGCACGGATTTCTCTGCAAAATGCGGCGAGCGCGGCGCAAGTTTCAAAATATTTTAATTTATGCTATTGACTTTTTTCGGGTTGTGGTAATATAAGCGTATGGAGTCGATTTCGTTTCGGACGTTTGGTTGAGGGTTATTACCATCAATCGTCGATTCCTTTTTATGCCGATTTTTCGGGTTTGTCAAATGAAACGGTAACAGCGCCAAATATTTTAATTTTCATTTTGCTATTGACTTTTTTACTTTACGGTAATATACTTATAGAAGAGGAGTTGGCTTCGTTTTGGACGTACGGGCTTGGTTCAGTTTGAACAGTGGCTGCCAACTCCCTTTTTTGTTTCTTAAATTCGGACGTGGAGACGGGGACTATTGTCATCGTCCATGCGGCTTTTTTTATACCTAAAACTGTTTGTTAACCGTGATTGCGATGCATTGTCCCAACTATTTTCGTTTAACGGCTTGACGCTTTTTTGGAAATATGATTTATTTGCAATGGAGTTGCTTGCGCTACGGGCGTTTGGTCGGGAATTTTATTATCGACAACCAACTCCCTTTTTTTGTGCCTGATTTCTGATTTTTAAAACGGCTGCTACGGAGAAATCGAGCACGCGCCGACGCGCGCCGCGTATTTGCGCACTGCCCTTGCCGACTGCGCGCCGACAGCTCGCGCAAATAATTTCGATAAAAAATCCCCGACGCTCGTTTGTCGAGTATCGGGGAGTGCGTAAAAAGATGTAGTCTTTTATCCGAGCTTATTTCGTAGCGTCGGACTTCTTGCTCTGAGTACGGCTCTTGCAGTCAACTTTCGAGCTGCCGCAAGCCTTAACGCCGTTGCTCTTCTTGGAACTGCACGCGCGCGTCGTAGACTTTTTGGCGGCAGTCTTTTTCTCGTTAGCCATTTTCACTTCCTCCCTTAAATTTTCTTACGCAAGTTTAGTTTGTTCCTCACGCGCGATTTTATGCGCGACTTGCAAAAATTTATCATCGTTTAAAAATACAAAAATTCGGATTTACTAAACCGTCGGTTTAGTAACACGGTAGGGTATTTGGAAAATTCTCTTGTTCGCAAAAAATATCGCGTGAGCGTGTCAAGATTACAAGCGACTGTGCGCCGAAATCGCAAACGCCCTATGCCGAAAAGTAACACGTGCGTCGATATAATAATCGGCGACGCGTATGCGAACAAAAGTTTTGCGAGCGCCCGCCGTTTTTGGACGGCTTGCGCCGCCGCGCGATAAGCTCCGCATGCTGTCGTTCCGCCGAGCTGTTCGCCCGCGCGCCTCTCTATCGTATCGCCGCGATTATTTTCGCAACATATTGCACGCGCAAATAATTTCCGCGTTTTCCTCGTCGTACGCGCACAAGTTTTTCAGCCGCATTTTCGCTCTGTGTTTTCGCGGCGCGTTCGCTTATAATCGTGCTATTATGCTTTCGGCGAGCAATTTTACCGCGTTAAATTATTTCCCGATAATTCGGATTTACTAAACCGTCGGTTTAGCGACACGGTAGGGTATACGAAGCTTTTTCTTTTCGGTGTAAAATTTTGTCTCACAGCGCCTATTTAGGCTGTTTTCCATGCGCGCAAAAGCCCCGCCGCGATTATATATGCGTCGGGGCTTTTATTTTTGATATTTACTTAGGCAGTAGCGGCGATATTTGCTTCGGTTTTGGTGCATTACAGTCGGCGCATTGCTTTGTCAAAGCCGTTCGCACGTGCCGCAAGCACGCGCTTCGCGGCTTTTCCTCGCACAGCTTGCCTCTAATGCGCCAAAACTGCTGTTACGGGATTTCCGTCCGAGACAAGGCAAATGAGCGAAGTCGTAGCATCGGCGCTACTGCGAGCGAGTTTAACGCCGTATCGGACGGAAATAACCGTCCCTCGGGCGGAGCAAATATGCTCGCTACTGCCTAACCGACTGTCGCTACGAATTTATTTCTTTTTGGCTTTTGCCTTGGCGGCAATCGCGTTCTTTACGTAATCGACGCGGCGGCGACGGTCGTTGCGCGTAAGCAAGGCGACGTTCATGGCGTAGATTATCAGCTTTTGCGCGCCGTCGATATTGGTTTCCGTTACTGTCAATCGCGTGGGCAGCTCGGCATCGTCCGCTTTTTCCGCACCGAGCTGCTTGGGCGCGGTTGCGGGGTCGATATACAAGCGCAATTCGATGCTGTCCTCGCCCAACGCCAACGCCGCTTTCTTCTCAGTGCCGAACAGGAACGTTTCTTCCTCTTTGGTTATTTTGGCTTTTATGCCCGGGTACGACAGCACGGTATTTTTAAGCTCGTTGTATACGCCGTGCAAGTTTTTTGCCGCTATAAGTCTGTCGATAAACGGCTTGACCGCTTTTTTGGACTTTGCCGCCGCGGTCTTGGGCTTTTTTTCTGCTACTACATCGTTTGCGACGGGCGCTTGCGGTTGTTCCTTTTCGGTTTCGACGGGTTTTGCCGCGATTTCCTCGGTTTGTTCCGCTTTTTCTGCCGTTTCGCCTTTATCTTGCTCGGGCTCTGCGGTCTCGTTTATCGTTTCGACAGGCGTTTCGGCCGTTGCGTCGGGTGTTTGCTCCGCCGTTTCGGTCGGAACGGTATCGACGCTTTCGGTATCGGCTGCGACTGCGGGCGGTTCGGGCGCGGGCTCGTCGTTCTCCGAGCTCGGCGCGGGCGCTGTCGTATTGTCGTTGCCGTCGCTTTGCTCGGGCGGTTCGACTTCTGTCGCCGCCTTGGCTTCCGCTTCCCGCTTTTCTTTGGCTTTCCTGCGCTTGCCCGATACTACTATATATACCGCAAGCGCGGCGAATACCAATACCAAGCATATCACGCCGACGATATAGTACCACGGACTGTCGGGATTTATAAAGGCGTCCGACGCCGCCGAAATAATGTTTGTCATGTTTTCTCCTCGGCAAAATTATACTAAATTCGCCGCTTTTTGTCAAGCCGAACGTTTATTTTGTCGGTTTTCTCTCGCGTTTCGCCGTCGCGCGCCTTCACATTCCTATTTGCCGAAGATTTCGCGCTCGGCTGTGCGCGCAATGTCGCGCTCCTTAATCACGTTCTTTTTTTCGTACTGCTTTTTGCCTTTGGCGAGCGCGATTTCCACTTTGACGAACCGACCCTTGAAATACATTTTGACGGGCACGATTGTAAAGCCTTTTTCGCGCGCTTTTTCCGCCAATCGCGACACCTGCGTCTTGTGCAAAAGCAAGCGGCGCGAGCGTCTGGGGTCGGGCGCAAACGCGCCTACGTTTTTATATTGCGTAATTTGGCAATTTTTCAATTCCAAATTGCCGTTTTCTATATGACAAAAGCTGTCGCGCAGCGATACGTCGCCGTTCTTTACCGATTTAACCTCCGAGCCTTCGAGCGCGATACCCGCCTCGATAGTTTCCACAAAGTAATAATCGAAAATCGCCTTTTTATTTACCGCGACGGGCGCTTGTTTTTGCGCGCTCTTTTTTTCCGACGCCTTTTTTGTTTTACGTTCCGTCTTATTTTTCATTATTTACCTACGCAAAATCGCTCGAAAACCGAGCCGATTACCTTTTCGTCGGCTTGCCCGCCGTATAATTCGACGATTGCCGAATACGCTTCGTACAACAACGCCGCGACTATTTCCAGCCCGCCCTCCTTTTTGTGCTCGATTTTTGCCGCTTTGCAGCTCTCCAAGCACTTTTTAACGCATGCGTACTGCCTGTAATTGCAAATTTCGCCGTAATCCTTCGGGCAAAGCTCGTATAAAAGCTGTTTCAACGCGACTACGTTTATGCCGTTTTTCGCGCTCATTCGTAAAATTCCGTCGCTTTCCGCTCTTTTGTATTCCGTTCCGACGTCCGCCGCGCCGTCGCATTTGTTCTTTATTTTTATTACGCGGCACTCGCACTCAAACTCGACCGTCGCTTTGCCGTCCGTAACAAGCACGACTGCGTCTGCGGATTTTGCCGCCGCCTTGGCGCGGTCGATACCTATTTTTTCCACCTCGTCGGTCGTGCCGTCGTTTAGCCCGGCGGTGTCTGTAATCTTGAATTTTCTGTCTTTATATATATATTCGCCGTCGATTATATCGCGCGTCGTGCCCGCTATCGCCGTTACTATCGCCCTGTCGCTCCCCGTCAACGCGTTTAACAGCGTCGATTTTCCCACGTTCGGCGCGCCGATTAGCGCAACCTTGAAGCCGTCGTTGGCAATTCGTCCGCCCGCAAAGCCGTCAAGCTCAGTTTGCAGCGTTTGTTCGACGAAATCGAGCGTTTGCTCGACGTCGTTGAGCAGAGCGTCGTCTATTTCGTTTTCCTCCAACTCGTCGCTGTAATGCAAAACCGCCTCAATCGAGCTTAGCGCCCTGTTCAGCCTCTTTTCCACCTCGCTCAGCGCCGTAAAGCCGCCGTCGTACCGCAAATTGCCGTACTTTAAGCCCTCCGCCGTTTGCGCGTCTATTACGTCCGCCAACGCCTCGCATTGCATTAAATCGAGCTTACCGTTTAAAAACGCGCGCCGCGTGAACTCGCCTTTTTCGGCAATCCGCGCGCCGCCGTCGGTCAGCGCTTTTATAATAGCGTCGCAAATCAGCGTGTTTCCGTGCGGGTACAGCTCCACGGTGTCCTCGCCCGTATACGTTTTGGGCGCTTTGAAGCTCGCCGCCATCAAGTTTTCGACAAAATCGCCGTTTTTAAACGTGTTATAGCTTATTTTTCCGTTCTCGGTCGGGCGCTTCAAAAAGCGCCCGACTAGCTCTATACAGCCCGCGCCGCTTACTCTTATCACTGCGACCGCCGACCGTCCGTACGGGGTCGCGAGCGCGGTTATAATATCGTTTTTGTTGTTTGTGTTCATAAGTGCTGTTTTTTATGTGCAAAACCCTTTTTCCAAAGGCGTGTTTTTGTTGTTTTCTTTTATTTTTTCAGTTGCCGTTGTTCATTACTCATTTGTTATGTGCGTCTGCTGTGCGTCGTTTTTTCGTTTCTGTGCGTTATTTTTTTTGTCCGACGCGCTACCGATTGTTAACCGACCGCCGTTATTGCGCTATATGTAGTAATTTTGCGCCGCTTGTGCACATTTACACCGTCCTTAATACAATCTTAACCAAATAAATATAATATATAACTCAACACACTATGCCGTCTTACGATATATAAACAGCCTGCGATTGATTTCGGTAGAAGGCAACGTATAATCTATAATTTCGGAAAGCTCGATTTTGTATTTGTTTTCGGTTTTAGTCGTAGCGCGTTCGTCGTTCTGCGTGCGGTAAAGAATGATTTTGCCGTTTTTGTCGGCGAGCGGCGCGCAATATGACAGCGCGGTGTCGATATCGGCGACCGCGCGAGCGCTGACGGTATCGAACTTGCGCGTTTTTGAGAGCTCCTCGGCGCGAACGTGCAGCGTCGAAATATTTTTCATACACAGCTCGAACGACGCGTTCATAATGAGAGTCAGTTTTTTGGCGACGCCGTCGATTCCCAAAAATTCGTGCGGCGTTACGAGCGCGAGCGGCATGCACGGAAACCCGCCGCCGCAGCCGACGTCGCAGCAAGAGCCGTCGAAATGCTTGTATGGATAAACGCTGTCCAAATAGTGCTTTATATAGACGTCGTCGAGCGTGCGCAGCGCGGAAATATTTACGACGCGATTGAAATTAAAGTACATTTCGGTCAGCTTATCGAATTTTTGCGACAGCGTAGGCATGGAATGCGCGAAATGCTCGGACAAAAATTCGTTGAAAATGCGCCTGCCGAGCGAATTTTCGAGTTCCTCGGAGTTTATCACAGCTTTTCTCCGTCGTTTATGTAGAGAATGCCGAGCGTGCTTTTGCCGCAATGGCTGGTAATAGTCGAGCCTGCGATAGTTTCGATAATGTTTTCGGGCGCAAAGCCGTACCCGATAAGCTTTTGTCGCACCGATTCCACAACGTCGGCATCGGCGTACGTGTGAGTTATGAATATGCGCGTTTTGTCGGGACAGTCGTATCTTGAAAAAGTAAAATCGACGTATTTCAGAATATTTTTCTCGAAGCTGCCCAAGAATTTATGCGAAACCTTGATATTTCCGTCAATAAGCTGCAATGCGGGACGAATGGAAAACGCTTTTCCGAAAACCGCCGCCAAACCGCTGCATCTGCCGCCCTTGTACAAAAATTCCAACGTGTTTATCATGAACGACGCTTGCAGCTTTTGCTTGCGCCGCTCTATGATTTCGCAAATCTCTTTTGCGCTTTTCCCGTCGTCGCGCAGGTCCGCCGCCGCGAGCGCCAACAGCCCCGTAGCCGAGGATAGCGCCTTGCCGTCGATTACGTAAACGTTATCCAAGCGCCTTGCGGCGGTGAGCGCATAGTCGTATGTGGAGGAAATGTTCGACGATATGGCTATATGAATTACCGAATATCCGTCGTCCGTAAAGGCTTTGAAATAGTCGTAAAAATCCTCAATCGAGCGTGCGGCTGTTTTCGGCAGAGTTTTGGTGTTGTCGTAGAACTCGAAAATCATTTTCGGGTCGATATCCACGTCGTCCAAATATTGCTTGTCTCCGAGCATTACGTAAAGCGGAAACTCGCCTATATCGCGCGTTTTGAACAGGTCGTTGAGGTCGGACGCGCTGTCGGTCGTAATCTTTATTTTTTCCATTTTTACCTCTTAATCGTTGAGTGAAAATACAAATCTGAAAAATTTATCGCCGAAGCCGTTGATTTTCAGCTTTTTTATCAGCTTGCCTCGCACCTTTGAGAGCGGCCGCGCGCCGTAATATCTGGAATCGAGCGAATTATTGCGGTTGTCGCCCATAAAATACACGCTGCCGTGCGCAATCTCCACCGACGCGGCGTTTATATCGTCGAACAGCTTATTTTGTTCGGCAGTCGCGTTTTCGGAATCAATCGAAATTTCCGTCAAATTCGGAATATAACTGCAAATAGGCGTATCGTAATAATTGACAGCTGCGGACATTGCGGCTTTTATATACGGTTCGTCGAGCAAAGTATACTTATTTTCGCCGTAATTGCGCCTGTAAAGCTCGATTTGTCCGCCCGACTGTGAACGCATAAAAAGCAGTTTGTCGCCGCCAAGCCCTATTACGCGCTTAATAAGCATATGTTCTGGCTCTCCGTCCGCCGCGGTGTTGACGGTTATGACGTCGCCGTGCTCCAAGCCGAACGCCAAGCGCTGCACGATAAATAATTGTTTGTCCTGCAAGGTGTTTTCCATGCTCTCGCCGTCGGTGACGGTAACGTAGAAAAAGCACATAAGCAGAATAATAAATATTTGTAAAAATATAACTAAATATAGGATAATGAGCGCGGTATTGTTGCGTTTTTTGTCGAGCAGAACCGCGCCGTCGCTGATTTCGTTCATACCGCTACACCCACAGCAAGGAGCTTATGATAAATTCGTCGTCTGCGGTGAACTCTATCATGATTATATGCGACCAATCGGGCAGCGGACCGCTTGCGCCTTTAAAGTCGAGCGTGGAAAGCGTCAGCTTGTGCCAGGCGTCGGACGACGGCAATTCCGCTTTGCACGTATAGTAATCGTCCTCGTCCAAAAGCGTGATATTTATCGTATGCGCTTTGCCGCTCACGAGGAGCTGCAAAAGCGTGCCGTTTGGGGCGCGGTACAGCGGGTCGCCCGTTTTGAAAGTCGCCAAGCTATTCGAGTCGCTGGTTATGCCTTCGATATCGAATAGTCCGCGCGTCTTTATTACGTTTCCGCCGGCGGGGGACGTCCAAACGTCTTTGCCCATACTGCCGTCGTAAATGAGCCGTTGCCATACGGTTGGCTGCGACGGAATGCCGAGCATTTTGGGAATTACCGACAGAAGCTGCGAGGATTGAACCGCGCCGCTCTCGTACGTTACGTTCACGAACGCATAAACTGGCTTTTCGTTGCGTAGCACGTCAATGCGCGCCATGTACTCGCCGTCGCCCAAGCCCAAGAGCTTCGATTTCGTCCAATTTCTGTGAGCGGGATTTTCTATAAAGAACGAAGTAAACAGTTCTACGTTGACCGCTTTGTCTGCGTGCTCGTCCGCGTCGGGCGACGTATTAAGACTGATATTATAGTAAAGGTGATTATCGGAGTTGGCGGCTTTTATCGACGGGCGCGGCAAAGCTTCCGTTTCCTTCGCGCAGCTATCGAAAAAGCCGAGTACCTCTTTATAAGCGGGAGTAATTCCCGGCGAGAACGCGCGTTCGATAATACGGTATCGTTTAAGCGACGCGGTGCTGCCTGCAAGCTCGTTCATGCGGTCGAAAGAACCGTTTTCGTCGTTGGACGCCACAGCCAAAAATAACGGCAGTTTGGTAAGCGGCGCGTAAGCGACGGCGGCGAGCGCGGCGCGATACAAAATCATGCTGTCACCCTCGCCTACGATATTCGGTAAAATGTTGAGTACGGTGGCGCACGCCTTGATATTGTCGTCGACGGCGGCGAGCTTGTAAACCGTACTGCCGCCCAAGCCCTTGCCGAGCGCGAAAATGTTCAGCCCCGCGCAATAATTTTTGAGCAATATAACGGCTTTTCGCGCAATGCACGTCCAAACAAACCAGCAGCTGCTTAGCGCGTCGTCGGGCGCGAAAAATTCGCGTTTACCGCGGCAGTTGCATGCGGCGAGCGATTGCGGGTATAGCGTGAATCTGGGGGAAATTTCCGATTCGCCGAGATAATCGAGCGCGGCAACCGAGTAGCCGTTTTCATACAGCTCGAATATTGCTTTTTCGTCGTTTTGACCGTCGCCCAAATACAGAATAGCGCCCCTTGCGTCGGCGTTCTCGTAAAGCTTGATATACGCGCGAACTCGACCGTCTACTGTTGCAAACCCGTCGAAATAAAATTCGCGCACGCGAATACCGTTTTCCGTTTTGTCGGAAAGCGCGGACTCGTTGAGCGGCAACGCGCCGACGTCGTAATCACGCCATAAATTGTTGGGACTTGTGATAGCCAAGCAGCATACCCCTAGCGAATTTGTTACCGCTTATTATATACCAATATCGGGTTATTGTCAAGTGTTAATTCTTAATACAAGCAGCCAAACACACGCGACAAAACCGCGTTAATCGCGTAAAACAGCCGTCTTTGTCGTAATACGCGCGCTTGATAAAAATCGACGCGTATCGCAATTTATAATTTTCATGCGCAAAGCGTTCGACGCGGGCATAATTTGCTATTCGCTTGACTTTATTATATGCGCCGTGTATAATTAAACAAAATCAACCGCGGAGGTAATTATGTCACCCGTAAGAAAAGGCGGCTTGGGCAGGGGCTTAGGCGCATTGCTCAGCGACATCGAGGAAGAATCGATTATCAATTCGAGCGAATCGTCGGAGATTATGCTCGCAAATATAATACCCAATATCGACCAGCCGCGCAAAAGCTTCGACGACAGCGCGCTCGCCGAGCTCTCGGAAAGCATTAAGCGTCACGGCGTAATTACGCCGCTAATCGTAACGCCTACCGACGACGGCAAATATATGATTATCGCAGGCGAACGCCGTTATCGCGCGGCAAAGCTTGCGGGGCTGTTGACAGTGCCAGCATGCGTGCGCGATTACACCGACGAGCAAGTAGCCGAAATTTCGATTATAGAAAACATTCAGCGCGAGGACCTCAATCCAATGGAATTTGCGTTTGCCGTAAAGGACCTAATCGACAATTACGGCTATACGCAAGAGGAAGCGGCGACGCGCTTGGGCAAGGCGCGCCCCACTATCGCAAACCTGCTGCGTCTTATAGATTTGAGCGAGCCCGTGCGCGCGCTCGTAAAGAGCGGCAGACTGTCCGCAGGGCACGCGCGCTGCTTGGTCGTAGTTACCGACCCCGTTAAGCAGTTGGAGCTGGCGGAAAAAGGCTGCGACGACAAAATGAGCGTGCGCGAGTTTGAAAAGTTCGTTAAAAAAGCGATTTCGCCCGCAAAGGTCGTTCAGCCCATGACGCAGAGCTTGGAGCTAAAAGACATGATAAACCGCATGCAGCGCACGCTGCGCACAAAGGTGTCGCTGCTCGGAAACGACCATAAAGGGCGCATATTCATTGACTACTACACCGCGGACGACCTGTCGCGCATAGAGAAAATGCTCGCTCACTTGGAGAGAACCTATTCCGAATAAACGTTCCACGTGGAACAAACCGTTAGGCAGTATGAATATAATTGACAAACGAAAACGGACGGTAAAAGCCGCCCGTTTTCGTTTGCTCGATTGTTTCACGTGGAACAAACGGGAAAGTCGAGAAAATAATGTTCCACGTGAAACATTACGAGAAAATCGAGGTAATAATGTTCCACGTGAAACAAAACCCCCTTTTGTCGCTTGCAAGAGGGGGTTTGCGAAATTGTATTAAACGTCCTTTCGTCTGCCGAGGTCTATATTGTCCTCTTTGCGGTTGCGCAGGCTCTTTACGGGGTGGTCGGCTACCGTAAAGCGGTAATCTTCGCCGAATTCGCTTATATAACTGTCGATGACCTTGTGGCTGGCGACGGCGGACGGCGTTTTGTTTATGGCGGAGTTGTACTTAAAGTATTGATAATCGTCGGGCACGTTGTTCAAATCGGTGTACTCCTCTAATACGGAGGTGTTGCCGACGGTGTTTTTGAGAATGTTGCGAATATAGTGTTTGTTCTTTTCGTGATTGTCGTTAAACGTAAGCAGCTGCGGGAATTCCGCGTCGGGAATTATCTGCGCCCATTCTTTCTTTTCGTATTTTTTGAGGAGCGAAGCGGCGTAATGCAGGTGCGCAAGCTCTTGCTCGTAGTGCATGGTCCAAATTTTTTTGGCGATTTCGTCGGTCTCCTCGCTCATTGCCGAATAGTACAAATAGCATTCGGCATATTCGTGCATCAAAAGGCATTCGAGCCAGGTAGACGTGGGGTCCATAAGCGATTCGTATTGCGTAACGTGCTGCTCCTCTACCATGCCGATTTCCAAAAACAGCTTGCGCCCGAGGTCCGAGCCTGCGTAGAAAGTGCCGACGTTCATATAGTAGTTCATAGTTTGCTGTTCGGCGGCGGTAATCGTCATGGTGTGCAGCTTGGTCGCGAGCGACGCGTCGGGCGTTATGGGGCGGCGAACGTCGTCAAACGGGTGGCGGTGCTCGGCGATAGTCGGTCTGCCCGGCATAATTTCGGTGTAGCTGCCGACGAGCTTTTCGCCCGTAATACCCTGTTCCATCTCCAAAAGGTCGCTGTATCGATACAGGTGGTCGAAATCCTCCAACAGCGCGAAATCCAAGGCGGCTTTTACGTACTTGTTCTTTTCGGTTTGCGCTAAAATCGCCGTAAGGTCAACGGCGAGCTGCTCGTACGAAATCGTCGTTTCCAAAATCGTTTCGTCCTTGGGCTTAAAGTACGACAGCCGCTTTTGCTGCTGCTGTTCGAGCTTGCGCAGGAGCGCGACGTCGCGGCGCAGGTTGTTGTCGGTCGTATGGCGGCAAAGCTGGTGCATAAACCAATTTTGCTCGAATTCCGTACCGTTTAAGAGAATGGTGCGCACCTTAGTGTACGCATCGGTTGCATGCTTGTCGTATGCCGTGGGATAAAGCTTTTTCCAATCGTCAAAGCACTTTTCGATTTTGCACGGCTTTTCGTTAAATGGATTCATGTGAAAACCTCCATGCCAACAATTATGGGCTAAGTGCGCGGTATTTAAACTATTTATGCGAAAACGTTGACTATTTTTTGCCGAATGTGATATTATATCGGCAATGAATTCGCTTAACAAGAACAAGGCTGTCGCCTTATACGAAACCCGACTGCGCGTCGGGTATGTGGTAACTACGCTCGTTTGCTATATCGTTGCGTTGCTGCTTTGGTATGTGCTTTGCGTGATTACGCCGTATATGGACTCGGTGACGGTTAGCGCGGAGAATTCCGCGAGAGTTACGCGCGTCGCATTGTCCGCCACGACGGAGCAGCAAGCGGCGTCGGAATCGGAAAAAGAACGCGCCGCGCTGCTGCCTACGAGCGAGCGGTCGTTTTTGCTGCGGCTTAATTTGATAGAGAGCGCGCAAAAGTCAATCGACCACATGGTGTACGACACGTACGAGGAGCCGTATTCGATTTATTATTACACCGCGCTTGCGCGCGCCGCCGACCGCGGCGTTAAGGTGCGTATTATTTTGGACGGCAAAATGGGCAGGCTGAGCGGCGACTTGTCGAAGATAGGTAAAATCGTGAGCAGTCACGACAATATCGAGCTGTATTACTTTAACGGCATAAACCTGTGGAAGCCCGCGGGCTTAATGGTGCTCATGCACGACAAGGTGACGATAATAGATTGCGAAAAGCTGCTCGTCGGCGGCGTAAACATGGGCTCGTCGGCGTATCTTTACAATTACGATATGGAGGTGCTGATAAGCAACAGCGGAGAGCGCGGCAGCGCGGGTCAAGCCGCGCAATATTTCGAACGAATGAAAAACAGCGAATTTTGTAAACGCTCGACGGCAAAGAGCTTTGACCGCGCGGCAAAAGCGGAGTACGAGAAGCGGTTCGAGGAGTTTTACGGCAAAAGCGAGCTTGCCGCCGCGGAAATGGATTATTCGCAAACGGGCGTTCCGATTGACAAATGCACGTTTTTGACAAACGAGATTACGGGCGGAAAAAAAGAGCCGATAATCTTGCAGGCGCTGTTTAACCTCGCGGAGGGCTCAAAAAAATCCAAGTGGGTTACGCCTTACGCGCTGCTCACCGACAAAAAGATAAAACGCTTGCGAGAAATCGCACAAGCGAGCGACGAGTTCGAGCTTGTCACAAATTCGCTGTACAATACCCGCAACGTAGCGTATGCCAAATACTATTTCTCCCGCCGCGATTTCGTTTCCGACAGTATAGCCTTGTGGGAATTTCAGGCAGATAACCAACTGCACGCAAAAATATACACGTTCGACGGCAGATACAGCGTAATCGGCTCCTTCAACCTCGACGAGCGCAGCGCGCATATAGACACAGAAGCGGTTTTGGTAATAGATTCGCCCGCGTTCACCGCCGTCGTGGACGAATATATAAATTATGAATTTATAAATAATAGCTTGCGCGTCGGCAGCGATAACGGGTATATGCCGAGCGAAAACGGCGTTGTTGCGGGCAAGGTATCGGGCGGAAAAACGTTTAAGTACCTGCTGTACGGCATGCTCGGTTGCGTGGTTAATTTGATTTAGCGCGCGGCGTCTTAACGGGCGTGCGCGCGAATATAATTATGTAAAAGCGTGATTACTTTAATCGTGCTTTAATATTCGGTTCTGCCGCACAGGACGTCGATGCTTACGTCGAAATAATCGGCGAGACACCAGCACATGATAATGCTCGGCTCAATAATTCCCTTTTCCCAACGCGACAAATTCGCTTGACTTGTGCCGATTTCCTTCGCCAATCTGCGCTGAGACATGTGCTGAGACTCGCGAAATTCGGCTATCTTGTTGTTTTTGAAATCGACCTGCATGGCAAAATTATATACAAATATGTATAAAAACACTTGACATATACATATTTGTATCATATAATATCATATATTTAACCTAATGGAGGAATAAAATGGAAAACAACAATCTTGCACGCTTTTTGCTGACGTTTTTTCTGGGTTGGATTGGTAGCATTATCATCAATCACACCTCGTTAAAACCCGAGGGCTTTAAGTCGAGAACGCTGGCGTACCTTTTCCTTTCGATGATTACGTTCGGCATTTACGGCTTGGTGGCTTCGATTTGCAACTTCACGTTCGACCCGAACAAGGACAAGAACATCGGCTACTTCAAGGCATAATAACAAATAAAAAGCACAAGGGCGCATCGAATCGGGTGCGCCTTTTGCATGTGAAAATTATTTCGTAAAAAGTGTTCGGTCGAGCTGCGTGCACACGCGGCTCGCTTTTTAATGCAAAATCGGCGCTGTGAGACAGAATTTTGCATGGAAAAGGAAAAACTTTGTATACCCTACCGTGTCGCTAAACCGACGGTTTAGTAAACCCGAATTATGTAAAAATTATTTGGCGCGGTAAATTTGCTCGCCGAAAAATTTCAAAGCCGATTTTCAACGAGCGCGGCCGCGAAAATGCTTAATAAATGCGCGGCGGCTTAATCGCACTACTTATGCGGGCGCGAGGCGACGTTTCTCGTTTACGTGCGTGCTCGGAAAGTGCGAGTGCGATATTGCCAAGTCTATTCGACGCAAAATTTTTGAATGCGGTACTTTTCGATAGCTTGCGGGAGCGTCGTGCGTCGGCGTTTGATTAGGTGGAGCTTTTTCATTGTATTTTGCGCTAAAAACGCGACGCGCTTATTTGAAAATATTTTCGGCAAAGAGTTTTTTCGCGATACCCTACCGTGTCACTAAACCGACGGTTTAGTAAACCCGAATTTTCAATGTTTTATTTGCCGTGACTTTATCGGGCAATCGCCGTATTTTAGCGTTCGATTAGGGGGCGCGGATATAATTCAGCAAACAGCTATAAAAAAATCGCCGATACACTTATTCGGCGAATTAAACCCGATTTATCGAAATCCCTATTGCGGCATAGACAAACCTAAAATCGTTTCGCCGTATGATTTTGAATAAATGCGTAGAAGGCGTAATGCAAAACGTTCGCGCAATCAAATTATCGCAAGTTGAATTGCTGAACGTCGATGCGGGTTACTATTCGTCTGCACATAATTGCAAAGACTGTGTCGAGCGGCGCGACCGAGCGGCTGCGTCGGAGGGAAGATAACAGCGAATAATAAATTTCGCCGCCGTGACTTTTGTATGATTATCGCGTGTTTTGAACGATAGTCACAAATCAAATTCAAAATTAGCGGTTATTATAAACGATTAAAAATTTTTGCGCAGAAAAAATCCGCCGTCGGCGTGCGACGGTCGGGCATGAATATATCGGCATGCTGCCGAATGCCGCTTCGTTCGCATGGCTTTATAGAGCTTACGGTTCGGCTTATATTGTCGTATGCTCGTGCGAAAAAAGCATAAAAGAGCAAGGATACAAAACCGTAATTATTTATTGTTTGCAAAATCGTGCTATGTTCAATTAAATATAAATTTTCAATAATATATTGTGCCGAGCCATGCGACCGACCGATAGCGTCGACTAGAACATAAGCGTATCGCGCATGTCGCCTAAGTACCAGCTCGGTCCGTCGAGCGTGATTTTATCGAATTTGGGTTTCAGCTTGTCGGTGATTTTCAAAATGTAGCAGTACGGAAGAACGTCGTAAAAATAGGCGGGGTTTTCCTCGACGAGCGTTTCGAGACGGTCGGATTCCGCTTCGAGCAAAAACGTTTTAAACGCGCAAATTCGACCGTAGACCGCTACGTCCTCGTCGGAACGGAAGTCTATAAAATACGACAGCACGTTTACGTTTATAAATGCGACGGCGACGGCGCAGCCGAGCAGCACGGCGCAATCGGGCGGACCGAAGCCTACGACCGCGCCGAACGGCGCGCCGCCCCAAACCGCAAGAAACGGATATTTCAGGAATAACTCGTTTGGCATGAACTTGCACGCAACGACCGCCACAATGGGGAAAACCATTGCCACGAACAGCGGCGACCGCACGGTCAAGCCGCAAATCAACGTCACTATTATCAGCGCCGCGACCGACGATATTGCGGTAGCTATCGTCAGCTTTTTGGACAGCGGGCTGTTTACTTTTTTCGAGTTGCTTTTGCAACTCTTCATAAACTTTTCGTGCACCGTCTCGTACGTGCTTTCGGCGGCGAGCGTGTAAAACACGGGACCGCGACTGAACATTTCGTCGAACAGCGTCTTTTCGGCGCGGTAATTGCGACCGCACGCAACGTCGTCTGCGGCGTGCTTGTTCGGCTCGATTGCTTTAAGCTTAGTCAGCTTTAATCCGCGTTTGCAATCCTCTTCTATCGTGATAAACCCGTTTTCCGCCCAATACAGCATGAGCGGGTTAAACAGCGCGTGCGGGTTGGCGGCGCGCGAGTAGTATTTCAGCTGAACGTCGATGGGCGAGTAGCCGCGCGGCGGATAGTATTCCACGGGTTTTAGCGCGCGTTTCAGCTTAATTTTACTGACGACAACCGTGACTACGGTGAAAATTAACACGGCGGCGATTAGAATTATACACGTAATAAACAACGCAAAGCTCATAGCAACGCCCCCTTGCCTTCGGGGTCGCCCTTATACCAATCGGGCGGCGAGGCTGTTCGGAATTTGCGTTTTGCAATCTGTTTTATGCCGAACGCGTACAAAAACGGCAGAACGGCGTAATAATCTTCTTTTTCCAGCTCCTGCTTGGGCGTAAAAAGCAAGTATTTGCGATAATTGATAAGGTCGGAATATTCGGCAAGATTGTTTTTTTCGCGGTAATCGACGAAGCGAATGAGAAACAGCGAGCCGAGGAAAAAGATTCCGACGGCGGCGTATTGTACGTGCAGCGGATTGTAAATATCCGCGCCGACGTAAAACGCGCACACCGCGCCGATGGAAACGCCCAGCCACATGCCGCACCATATCAGCTTAAAGACTATCGGCATGTCGCGCACAAACATGAACACGAACAGCCCGATTATCGCCGTGCCTACTAATATCAGGCTTACAAAATTGCCCGTGGAAACGCAAAGCCACACTACCGCCAAAGCGAACGGCAGGAGCGACAGCGCAAGCGTAATCAGCTTTAATCGGTAATGACGCGCCGTGTACACGCCCTCGTCCTCGCGCGCGGCGTACTTGGAGTTAATGCGCTTTATCTCGTCCTTCGTGAACATGGGGCGCAACAAATTGAACGTTTTGCCGCTTTTGGCTTTGTCGGTCATGTACCAAAACAAATCGCGCTCGCGCACGTACGTACCGCGGTCGAAAAATATCGCGCCTCTCGCGCTGTGCGACGGCATGCTTTTGAGCTTTGTTATTTGCACGCGAAATTTCGATACGTACTTGACGGAAATATATCCGCACTGCGCCCAATAGGCAATCAGCGCGCGCGTCATGCGGCGCGGGAAGGTCTTTCCTATAAATATGCGCTTTACGTCGAGCGGCGAAAAACCCTGCGGCATGCGCGTTACCTTTTCCTTTTTCACGTTGCGTCGCGCGCGTCTGCCGTAGACGAGCGCAAGCAGGCAAATGACGAGTATGCACCCGTAAATGCACGCCGCGAAAATATGATAGACAATCGGCATGGATACCGCTGATAAAGCAATCATATCAAAATTATAGCACAATTTACGACTCGCGTCAATAAATTGCGATTAACATAAAACCGCATAAAAATTAAATAAATACAGTAAATAATTTATCGAAAATCGCACATAATAAAAGAATGTTTATTTAATAAAAAATCGATGGCGCGGGTGCTGTTGAGCGGGGCGAACGATTGCAAAAACGATAAAAAATGCCGTTTTTTTGATATTTACGGTATAAAATCGCTAAAAATCGCTATTTTTGCGCATACTTTTACTATGCTATACACTGACAGACAGGGCGAGGCGGCGGGTGCGATTAACGCCGCGCTCGCGGGCGACGATTACGTTTCGCGTTTGGAAAAATCGTTTTCGTCGATTACGGGAAAAAATACCGTCGCGCTGTGCTCGGGCGACGCGGCGCTACATACGGCTTTATATCTTTGCGGAGTTGCCGACGGCGATTACGTGTTCGTGCCGACGTTCACGTTCTATTCGTATATAGCGACGGTCGCGCACGTAGGCGGCGTGCCCGTGTTTTTGGATTGCGACCCGAACACGCGTTGCATATCCGCGTCGGCGTTGGAAACGGCGCTGGTATGGTCCGAGTTGCAGGGCAAGCCGCCCAAGGCGGTCGTCGCCGACAACGCGTTCGGCGCGGTGGCGGACTACGACGTGTTGTGCCCGCTGTGTAAGGCGTGGGGCGTGCCGCTCGTCGAGCTTGCGTTCGACGCGCTCGGCGGAAATTATCGCGGCGTGCCGTGCGGGGCGAACGGCGATTACGGCGCGCTCGGGTTCGGCAAGCGCATTATCGGCGGCGGCGGGCTGTTGGTATGCGGCGACGACAGGCGCGAGGCGGAGGAGTTTGCGCGGCTCAGATATTCGGAGGGCGAAAACTACGATTACGCTATGCACAATCTGCTTGCCGCGCTAGACTACGCGCAAATCGACGCGGCGGAAAAGGCTGCCGCGCGCGCACGCAAAAACCTCGACGCGCTGTGCAAGCAGTTCGATTTCATCGCGCCGCCGACCGACGGCGACGCCGCCGCGTACGCGCTGGTCAAGGCGGCGAGGTTTGCCGCAGAGCTTAAAGCTGCCGGGTACAACGTGAAAAAACCGCCGCTCGTGCACACGCTGCCGCAATACGAGGCTTGTCATTATTTTGAGCACGAGCAGGGATTCAGCGCGTGCCGCGCGTTCGACGAGTATTGCATTATCGATACGGATATGTCCGCGCTTGCGCGCAAAAGGCTTGCGCGGCTGTTGCGGTCGTATTCGGGTTAGCGCGGGCGGCGCGATATAAATTATTGACAAACGCCGCGCGTTCGAGTATACTTTATGTAAATATCTGTCGGAAATCGACTTAAAGACGGTTAAAAATGGAACGTTACATAAAGATAAGCGGAATGCAAAAGCTGACGCTTTTGGATTACCCCGAACATACCGCGTGCACGCTTTTCGTGGCGGGCTGCAACTTTAAATGCCCGTTCTGTCACAACAGCGAGCTGTTGAGCGGCGACGTCTCGTTTTACGACGAGGCGGAAATTTTCGCGTTTTTAAAAAAGCGCGTGGGCGTATTGGAGGGCGTGTGCGTCACGGGCGGCGAGCCGACGCTTTACGGCGACCTCGACAGGTTCTTGGGCGATATAAAAGCGCTCGGATACAAAATCAAGCTCGACACCAACGGGTACGCGCCCGACAGGCTGAGCGCGCTTATCGACGCGGGCTTGCTCGATTATATCGCAATGGACGTAAAAAATTCGCCCGCGCGCTATGCGGAGACGGTCGGGCTCGACGGGTTCGGCGCGAGATTCGATATCGAAAATATCGAGCGCTCCGTCGATATCATAATGCGCAGCGGCGTGGATTACGAATTTCGCACGACGGTAGCCGCGGAGCTGTTCGACGACGAGAGCATGGACGGCGCAGCGCGCATGATTGCGGGCGCGAATAAATATTTCTTGCAATATTTCACAATGCGCGAAACGGTGCCGTGCAAGGCGCTCACCTCGCCGAGCAGGTTCGAAATGGAATACTACCTCGATATCGCGCGCAGGTACGTGCCCAACGCGCAAATACGCGGCGAGCAGTCCATACAATAAATTATAAGTAATGAAAATTTTCAAAAACTGTTAGGCGGTCGCGGCAAAAAGAAAAGAGTCCGCGTTCCGACGTGGGACGAAGCGGCGGAAAGCATGTACGGCAAAGCTTTGGCGTACGCGGACGAGGTGGTCTAGGTTATTTACAGTGCGGTCAAATCGCGCCGCTATGTGGTACTCAAATCCGACGTGGGGTATTACACGTATATTTCGGAGCGATTACACGCGCGCACCGAGGACGAGAAGAATTATTTCCCAGACGACAGCGAGCTCGGGTATTGGCTGCCCGAAAACGACGGAGCAAAGCATATTTTCGATACCTACAAGCACGCAAAAGCGGAATTACGGAGCGAGCCCGAATATATACGGAATTTCATTGTCCGAGACGATATCGACGGCGACGGCTTATAATCGGGCGCGTATACGCAATCGAAAAACATGCGTCGGACGTTCGTTATCGCATTGCTTTTGTTGAGCATAGGTTTTCGCGCGGCGTGTTTATAGCCGATTATAAGAATGAAATATATGTTTAAAGAATATGATTGCGAAGCCGTAGGAGTAAACCGTTGAATAAATAATGGTTGCAATAGACTGCGCACGGCGGCGGAACGGGAAATTGCCGTAAAATAAAAGAAACCGATTATTTCGATTTCTTTTAAAATGCTATAATATTAACTTAACGTTTGGGACGCGGTCTGCCGAGCGGTCTGCGATGCGCGCCGCCCGGTCTGCCGTGTGCCGACGGGCGTCTTGCCGCATGACGCTTTGCCGACGGTTTTGCCGCTGCGCGCTTGGGCGGCGGCGCTGCGCGCTTTACGGGCGCGGGGCGGGGCTGTTCGATTGTGGGTTTAGCCGCCGCGGCGTTGGACGCGGGCGTCATCACATAGATTTGCCTGTCCTTGGTCGAGTAATAAACGCCGTTGGCAAGCGGAATGTATTCGCCGCCGATTCCGCCGCCGCCCATTGCGGGCGCGGGCGCGATATCGCGCGAATCGGACATTTGTATCATTTCGGGACGAATGTCTTTGACGGTGTTTTCCGCTTCTTTCTGCTTGCGTTCGAGCTCTTTTTCTTTGTCGCGCAAATCCTTTTCGATGATTTCGCGACGCATGCGCTCCAACTCGGTTTCTAGCTTGCGGTAGTGGTCGTTATCCATTCCCGCCATGCCCGCCGCAAAATAGTACGGGGGCTGCACGCTTTGGGGCGCGGCTTGCTGCTGCTGTTGTTGCGGGTGCTGCGCGAGCGAAATCGTCAGCTTGTTGACGAGGTCGCGCATGCCGTCCAGCTCCGCTTTGAGCCTATCCACTTCCTTCGACGAGGCGTCGGGCGAAGCCGCTGCGGGTGAGGCTTGGGCGGCTTGGGCGGCGGCTTGCGCTTGCATTTGCGTTGCCTGCGCCTGTTGCAGCATCATTTGCGCCTGTCTCAGCATTTCTTTGGTCGCCTCGGCGTCGGCGTCGTTTTTGCGCGGCTCGGGCGGCTGAGTTTTGACCGCCGCGGCTTGAACCGTTTGCGCCACGGCTTGCGCCTGAGCCTCTTGCGCTTGCTTCATCATCATCAGCGCCTGCTCCATCATGAGCTTTGCCGCCTCGGCTTCCGCAGAGCTGTCTCGGGGTTGTGCCGTCGGCTCGGGAACGGGTGCGGGAGAAGGCTCGGGCTGCGCTTGTTGTTGCTCGGCAACTACGGGCTGCGCTTGAATAATAGGTTCGGCAGGCTGCTCGTTTATCGTTGCGTCGGGTTTGGCGGCGGGCGTCGCGGGCGCGGGCTCGTCTGTCGAAAGCAGCGAATCGAGCCGCGCGTCGAGATTTTCGACCGAAGTATCGGAGAGCGGCGGCGTCAGAATAATAGGCTCGGCGGACGCAGGCTCGGCAGGGTTGTTCAGTAGCGCGTCGAGCTGTGCGTCGAGGTTATCGGATTGAGCGTTTTGCGACGGCGTCGGGGTTGCAAGGTCGCCGTTCAGCATTGCGTCGAGCTGCTCGTCAAGATACGCCGAGGTCGCAACGGGCGCGGGCTCGTCTGCGGAGAGCAGCGAATCGAGCTGCGCGTCGAGACTTTCGGTAGAGGTATCGGACGGCGGCGGCGTGAGAATAACGGGCTCGGCGGGCGCAGGCTCGGCTCGGTTGTTAAGTAACGCGTCGAGCTGTGCGTCGAGGTCGGAAACGGGCGCAACGGGAATGGGCTCGTCTGCCGAAAGCAGCGCATCGAGCTGCGCGTCGAGATTTTCGGCGGCGGAATCGGTCGGCGGCGCGATGATAATCGGCTCGTCGGCGGAAACGACAGTCGCCTCGAACACGAGCGGCGGCTCGGTGTCGGTTATTGTTTGGTCGCCGAGGTCGGCGTTGTAGTCTTTGCTGTTTGACATATGCAACCCAAGAATAATATTTTGGTACATTATATAATACAATATTCGAGCCGAAATGTCAATAGCTTTTGAAAATAAAAGAAAGTTATGCGCAAATAATTACACTGCGCCGCGCCGAAATTTTTGCGCCTATATCGTAAAAAGAATTGACAACGCGCATGCGATACTGTATACTGTATAGGATTTGTCGCGGTCGCAAACGCTAACAACCCGCTCGCGTCAAGAGCAAAAAATCACAAGTCGGAATATGCTGTTATGGCTCAGTCGGTAGAGCACCACCTTGGTAAGGTGGAGGTCCCGGGTTCGAATCCCGGTAACAGCTCCAAGGCAAATGCCCTCTTGACCACCAAGGGGGCTTTTTGTTGCCGTTTTCGGGTTGTTCTACAACCAAAATAGATAATTTCTTGTAAATATTGCCGATTTTTTGAGCGGTTTTGACCACTTAGCAAAATCAGCTGTTGTCGGGATAGACCTATAACCGCACAACTAATAGCTAAGCTTCGGTTATCAAGTAGCGGTTTTCACCGCGCTTTGCGCGTCTACCGGCATAGGCATTAGCGACATCTCGGGCGAATACTCAAGCATCATATAAAAATCGGTCATTTCGTAACCGTCGATAACGTCATACATATTTTCAACATAGTCACGTAATGCCGTGAAACGCTTTGTAAATTCGTTATCTTTGAAAAGGTCTAAACAGTTTTGTTCGATACTCCGTATCATTGCGCTTGCCACTTCGACAGACAACGATTTTTTAATTTGCACTTTGTTCATTTTCGGGTAATCTCCTTGATTAAGAATTTTTTGTTATTCCTACGGCGCGCCCATAGAAAAAGACTGCTTGACACCCGAATATCAAACAGCCTTATATCTAACATACGCATTGCTTATCGCGCCGCGATTTGTTCGCTATATCTTGCTTGACTGTTCGGGCAATCAATACACAGATACTGTGTATTGATATATTATCACACAGATATTGTGTACGTCAAGCATTTTACACAAAAAATGTGTAAAATATTTTTAGAGGTGATATTATGAAGCAACCTATGTGGAAATTGAACAAGGTCGGCGAAAAAATAGCTTACTATTTGTCGCTAAAAGGCTGGTCGCAACAAATGTTAGCGGACAAGCTCGGAACTACACAACAATCAATTAGCCGATGGATTAAAGGGCAAACCGAACCGAGCCTTGACGATGTACTTTTAACTTGCTATTTTCTCGGCGAAGACCCAAACGAGCTTTTAGGCTTCAACGATATTGCGCATGAAGAATTTGCCCAATATGACGAAATATACGAAGCTACGGGCAATCGCTTTGACAATATAATTGCGCAACAAAATGACGATAACCGCGACGATTAAACAGTTTTACATACAGTTAGGAAAAACTAAAATGATTAGAAAATGCAAACATTGTAATATTGAATTTGACGCATTCGAAGAAAGTCACATATACTGTAATACTTGTTATTATCGCATTCAAGACCATTTATGTATTGATTGTGGCAAATCTTTATCAAATAGATCTATTAACTCTGGCTTTTTGAATTGTTACGACTGTTACAAAAAAACAGGGAAAATGATTACAAAATATAATAAACTTTAATCAATTAACCCTATTTCGCGGCAGAATTCTTCAGGATTATCGTATAATGGCGGGGCTTCTGTCGCTGTTTTTATATGCTTTGCACTTGATGTACTATCAAGTGTCCTTAACGTCAAGTAAGGACACGCGCCCGACGGCGCGGCGGCGCAGGCTTGACCCGCCCGCGCCGTCGGGGCTGCGAGCTGCCGCACGTTCCTTTGCGTTTGTTCGCTGTTTTGCTCCGCATTCACTATGCCGTTGCCGTTGCTTGTGAGCACGGCGAACTTTTTGCTTGTGTCCGCATACGACACTAAATAAACGTTAAGGTCTATGTCGTCAAGACATTTTTCCGTCGGGGTTACTCGCTTTTCTATTATCGGGCGCTTTATGTTATTACTCACGTAATAGCGGCGTTTGCCAAAAAATCTATCGTCGTAATGCTGTTTAGATATATACTTGCATATATAATGCTTGCTTGCTTCGCCGTTCGCTATTACGCTTAACGTACTGTAACCGAGCTTCCACCGTTCAACGTTGAATATTTGATGCCCGTGCTTGAATATCAAATCGCCCTTCTTGTGCCGTCCTTTGCGCTTTTCGTATCGAGCGGGAACGGCTTTCAGTTCTTCCATTGTTACCCCGCCGATAAGTAAATGGAAATGCAGTCCGCCGTCTTTATGGTATTCGGGGACTGCCACATAATACATTTGTGGAAACTTTTTCCGCAAATAGTTTTGAAATTGCGTGAACTTGCGCTTGACCTTGTTATCGTCTAATCGGTCGATTTTCTCTTTGTCAAACGTCCATGTAACGAAATATTGAAAATCGTTACAGCGGCATATATCGTATAGGGCATTGCGGCTTCGGTGTGCCGAGCGGAGTATATTTTGTACGTTGCGTAATTGTAATTCGTGTTCGAGTATTCGGCGTTTGCGTAAGTATTTCGGGTCAAATAACGATATTTTTGTTAATTTGCGCTTTAAGTTTTCTCTATGCGCTTCGCGTTTGATTTTATTTATTGCCTTGCTTTTTATTGCGTTTACTATTGCTGTGATTGTTATTTCGGGGTTATGTTTAATTCGAATTTCGTCGCTGCCGTCGGCAAACACTTTGCGCGTTATGTACGCTACTTGCATTCGTGCTTGCTCCGTGTAGTTATTTCGAGTTGTCGAGCAAGGGCTGTTCGCCCTTGAGCTTTGTCGCGTGTTGTTGCTTACGTGAGAGAGTTGACAAGAGGGTAGGCGGGTTGTCGGGCGAGGGGTCGCGCTTTTGGTGTTTGCTCCCGTTCTCGTTCCCGTATGCCGTCACGGCGCGCCGCATAGCTCGCTTCGCTCGGCGGCACGTCGTTCCAGCTCGTTGCCGTCCGCTCCGTCTTGACGGGCGTTACGGCATGTTTTATGCCGTTTTTCGGCTGTTTTGCTCGCTTCGGCTTCGAATCCCGGTAACAGCTTCAAACGAAAAACCACCGTATCGGTGGTTTTTTAATGTTAATTAATTTAACCACTGGCTATGCCAGTGGGCACCATAGAGCTTTAGCTATGAGGATAGACAAAAAAAGTCCTCCTTTGCTATAATAAGGCTGGTTCCTACGCCAAGTCTAAAAGCAAAGGAGGACAATCCAAATGGACGAATATAGTTTAGCACATACAACGTGGGATTGCAAGTACCATATAGTATTTGCACCGAAATATCGACGGAAAGAGATATATGGAAAACTCAAAG
>CAJTNI010000007.1 GCA_910577945.1 uncultured Christensenella sp.
TACCCGAACTTACACGGGAATTGTGCCTTGAACTTATAGAGTATATAACCATAGGCGCAAGCCCCGACGACAAAACGGGCGCAAGAGAAATCCACATCTACTACAAACTGTTAGGCAAAGAAATCTAACGCCAACAAACTACATTGTCCATTTGCGCATATTAGTAAACTCATTTGCGGCAAGTGCGGCAATAAAATGACGGGCATATCGTCCACGAGCAAAAGCAAAAAGATACATCACTACTACAAGTGCGTAGGCGTTACGAAAAGCGTTTGCGACAAGCGGACTATACGCAAGCAGTTTATTGAGGACGAAATCATAGCCGCCATTGTAGGCAACGGCACGGAGCAAAACCCGCACGGCGTTTTGACGGACGAATTTATAGACACAATCGCCGCCGAAACATATATGCTTATACAAGCGGAGCGCAACGACAGCGAAATAAAACGGCTTGAAAGTTTAGTCGCAGACAACCAAAAGGCGATTAACAACCTTATGCAAGCCCTTATGCTCGGCAAAATCGCGGACACGATTTTAGCGCAAATCGAAAAGTTAGAGAGCGAAAACAAGGAACTGAACGATACCATAGAGAGCGAAAAGGCGTTGCAAATCAATTACACCTATGCGGACATTCGCAAGTGGTTACAGCATTTTAGAACGCTGGACTATTCCAAGACGAAAAACCGCAAGGACTTAATAGACACGTTTATTTACAAGGTGTTACTGTTCGACGATAAAATGAAAGTGCTGTTCCACCTTAAAAGCGGACAGCAAAACGAATTACTTTTGAACTTGATTTTCCCCGGGACCGACGGCAACGGCGACACGGGCGAAAACGGCGCAAAACAAAAAGAAACCGACAATTCGGTTTCTAATTCAGAGGGGTGTGCGTATACCCCCGTAATGGTGGAGATAGTGGGACTCGAACCCATGACCTATGCGTTGCGAACGCATCGCTCTACCAACTGAGCTATATCCCCATAGCTTGACGCTACCGATTGGACGCTGCCGATTGTCGGTGCGAGATATATTCTATCATTATATTACCCGTATGTCAAGCAAAATCGCGCGATTGATTTTTTTGCGCGGAATAAATTTTATCTTTTGCGTGCTCTATTTCTCGCCGCGCAACACCTTCAAGTATTCCGAGCACTCGCGCTTGGCGTCCGCCAAATCGTGCTCCAAGTAGTTGCCGCACTCCTCGCGCCTGCTGCCCGGCACGCTGTCGAGCTCGCACGCCTTTTGCAGGCTTTCCGCCAAAAGCGCCTTTATCTCCTCGAACTCCATTCCGCACGTCAACAAGTAAAACCCCGTTCTGCACCCCATAGGCCCGAAATAAATAATATCGTCCCTGCGCGCCGAGTTCCTCAGCACCGTGGCGAGCAAATGTTCCACGGTGTGCGCCGCCTTGGGCGAAACGTAGTCGCCGCCGTTCGGCTTTTTGAACCGCAAATCCCACGTAGTAACGCCGTGCGCCTCGCCGCATTTATACAAGCCCTTTTCCAATACGTCGTGGTTTTTCTCGAACGACGCGATGCGTTTCAGCTCGTCCATACCGTTCTCCCGTCAGTTCGCGCTATACGCCGAGTCCTTCATGCTTCCGTTCATGAACTCGCCGTACGCTTTCATATCGAAATACCCCGTGCCCGTAAGCCCGAACACAATCACCTTTTTTTCGCCCGATTTTTTGCAATCGAGCGCAATATCAATCGCGCCTTTAATCGCGTGCGCCGACTCGGGCGCGGGCAGCGTGCCCTCTATCTTGGCAAACTCGACCGCCGCCGCGAACACCTGCGTTTGCGTATACGACCGCGCCTCGATATATTTGTCGTGATAAAGCTTGGACAGCACGGGACTCATGCCGTGATACCTGAGCCCGCCCGCATGGCTCGCGCTCGGAATAAAGTCGCAGCCGAGCGTATACATTTTCGCAAGCGGAGTAATCTTTGCCGTGTCGCAATAGTCGTACCTATACTCGCCCTTCGTGAGCGACGGGCAGGACGCCGGCTCGACCGCCACCAGCCTTACGTCCGACTTGCCTTCCAGCTTTTCGGCGACGAACGGCGCAATCAAGCCGCCGAGGTTCGACCCGCCGCCCGCGCAGCCTATTATCACGTCGGGCTTAATCCCGTACTTATCGAGCGCGGTTTTCGTCTCCAAACCGATGACCGACTGGTGCAAAACCACTTGGTCGAGCACCGAGCCCAGCACGTACCGCGTTTTGCCGCTTCTATCCGTCGTCGCCGCCTCGACCGCCTCCGAAATGGCGCAGCCGAGCGAGCCGTCGGTATTTGGATGCGCGGCGAGAATACTGCGCCCCGCCGCCGTCTTTTCCGACGGCGACGGCGTGACGCTCGCGCCGTAAACCTCCATCACGTTGCGCCGAAACGGCTTTTGCTCGTACGACACCTTGACCATAAACACGTTCACGCCCACACCGAAATACGCGCCCGCCATGGCGAGCGCCGTACCCCACTGCCCCGCGCCCGTTTCGGTCGTCACCGCGTCGAGCCCCTGAGCTTTGGCGTAATACGCCTGCGCCGCCGCCGAATTGAGCTTGTGCGAGCCCGACGTATTATTGCCCTCGAACTTATAATATATCTCCGCGGGCGTGTCGAGCGCGCGCTCCAAGCCGTACGCGCGGACGAGCGGGCTCGGTCTGAACAGCTTGTAAAAATCGTTTATCGGCTTGGGAATTTCTATGTACTTGCTCGTTCCGTCCAGCTCCTGCGCGGCGAGCGCATCGCAAAACACGGGCGTAAGGTCGCCGAGCGTGCACGGCTTGCCGTCCGTCGGTCTAATAAGCGGCGCGGGCTTATCCTTCATAAAGCCCTTGATATTGAGCCACTTATCGGGCAGCTCGCGCTCGTCCAAATATATCTTAAACGGTATCATTCCGTCTCCTCCGAGTTCAGCGCGCCGCCGCCTCGACACGTTCGAGCATAGGCATTGCCGCCGACAAATGCGCGCGCGCAAATCTCTCGTCGTACAGCCACGCGTCCGCCCGTTTTTCGTCGATTATGAGCGGCATTCTGCCGTGCGCGTCCCAAACGCTGTCGTTTGCCGCGGTCGTAATAATCGCGAAGCAGTCGCGCGGCGCGCTCGGTGTTTTTTCCTCGCCCAACAGCCCGAAAATATCGAGCTGAACGCTTGCGCGACGCCTGTCGTCGTCGCGCTCGGCGCGCCACAGCCCGCACAGCAAAAGCCCGCCGCCCTGCGCGCGGTAATAATATTTGCGCTTGTCCGCCGTCCACTCGTAAAACCCGTTTACGGCGAGCACGCACCGCCCGCTAGCGAACGCCGCACGGAACTTGACGGGCGCGGTCTCCGCTCTCGCGTTTACGGTCAGCTTATTGCGCCCGAAATCAAACCCGAACCGCATGCTTTCGCCGCCGCTCGCAGTCGTAACGCCGTAGCTGTCGCCGGGAAAAACGTCGCCGTTCCCGCCGTTAAAGGTCGCGCACATTTATTTTATTTAATGCCGAACGCCGCTTTAAGCTCGGTTATGGGCGTGAGCCCGATAAACTTTTCCACAATCACGCCGTCCTCGAACAGCACGAGCGTGGGAATGCTCGTCACGCCGAAATCGGCGGGCAGTACGTCGTCGGCGTCCACGTCGATTTTAATTAGCTTAACGTCCGTCGTGTTCGCAAGCTCCTCGACGATAGGCGCTTGCGCGCGGCACGGCCCGCACCAGCTCGCCCAAAAATCCACGACGGTCTTGCCCGTCGCCGTAATCTCGTTAAATTCCGCTACCGTGGGATTGAGTTTAATCATAATAATCACCTCTTTATTTAATACGTTGTTAGTATGCCGTAGCTCGCGATTTTTACGCGCGACGGCGGCGGCGGGACGCTTTTGTTCACGTACGGAATCGCCGCCACGATATAAACACGTTTTACAAAAGCCCGCGCGCTTATTACAAATCGGCAAGCTCTTTCATCGCCGCATAATAAATATCGTAGTTTTTGAACAGCTGCGCAACGGGGAAATTCTCGTCGGCGCGATGCATATTGATATCCAAATCGACGGGCGTGCAGCCGAACGCGACGGCGTTGGGCAGCTCGCGCGCATACGTGCCGCCGCCCGTTTGCAACGGCTCGGTAATATCGCCCGTTATACGCCTGTAAACCTTTAACAGCGCCTTAATCAGCGGCGCGTCCGCGTCGATATACAAATTCTCGTGATAGTCGTGGATTTCCGCCTTGCAGCCGAGCGCGCATTCGAGCTTGTCCGCAACCCACTCGGGCTTTACGCCGAGCGGCAGTCGGAAATCGACTACGACCGACAGCTCGCCGTCCTTTATCCAAGCCTGCGACATACACATGGAAAGGTCGCCGCTCTTGGGGTCGTTCACGTATATGCCGAGCTTACCGCTCGCGAGCGGCGTGCACAAATACTCGTAAATTTTTTCCGTATATTGCGAACCGATTGCGTCGTTGTACGCCGCCAAAACGCCGAACGTTTTCCACAGCGCGCTGTCGCCCTTTTCGGGCGTGGACGCGTGCTCCGCCGTGCCGACCGCGATTATCGAGGTTTGCGCGCCGTTGACTATCGAATAATCGTTAAACGAATTGCCGTCGGTGACGATGCGCTCGGCGAGCGGCGCGGTCTTGAAAATATCGCTCGTAAGCGCGCCGCCCGCCGCCTTTATAAGCGCCGCTTCCAAACGGCTGCCCTTAACGATTTTTATTTCCGACCTGTCGGGCACTGCGTTGTAGCACGCCGCGCCGTCGATATACGAAATATTCTCGGCGAGCGCCTTGTCCGCAAAATGCAAAATTATATGCGCGATGCCCTTCTCGCTGTTGATGACGGGGAACTCCGAATCGGGCACGAACGACATGACGGGCACTTCGCCGCCGCGCGCCAAATACGTGCGAATGCACGAGCTGCCGCGTTCCTCGTCCGCGCCGACGATTATCCGCACGCGCCGTTTGAGCTTGACGCCGCTATCCTTAATCGCTTTGAGCGCGTGCAAGCACACCACGACCGAGCCTTTGTCGTCGCCCACGCCCCTGCCGTACACCTTGCCGTTTTCCTCGACCATTTTGAACGGGTCGGTCGCCCAGCCGTTGCCCGCGGGCACGACGTCGAGGTGTCCCAAAACGCCTATGCACTCGTCGCCCTCGCCCGCTTCGGCATACGCGCACGCGCCGTCGATGAGCTCGGCTTTCAGCCCGTACGCCCGCGCTTTGTCCACAAACCATTGCAGCGCGCGCAAGCAAGCCTTGCCGTACGGCGCGCCGTCCTCGGGCGCGGAATACACGCTGGGAATGGCGATTATCTCGCCGAGGTCGTTTAAAATATCGGTAGACAGCTTTTCGTCCATGGTTGAAAACCTCCTTACGGGGATACGCCCGCGTAGCCACTGCTGTTTTTAAGCGCACGCGCTTGCGCGCAAATGCGCCGTCAATCGCTTTAATCGCTTGCTTTTTACTCGAAAAAGCATTAGAATTATATCATAAGAAAACAAACGTTGTCAAGGAGAGAACATGGTTCGCACCAGATTTGCACCCAGCCCCACGGGGTATCTTCATATAGGCGGCTTGCGCACCGCGCTTTACGCGTATCTTTTCGCCAAAAAGCACGGCGGCAAGTTCATACTGCGCATAGAGGACACCGACCAAACCCGCGAGGTGGCGGGCGCGGTGGACGTAATAATTTCCGCGCTCGACAAGGCGGGCATGAAGTACGACGAAGGTCCGCTCGTCGGCGGCGATTACGGACCGTACATTCAATCCGAGCGCAAGCAAATTTACCTCGACTACGCGCAAAAGCTGATAGAGAGCGGCGACGCATACTACTGCTTTTGCACCAAGGAGCGGCTTACGGAAATGCACGAGCACGGCGCGACCAAGTACGACAAGCACTGCCTGCGCCTGTCCAAAGCGGAAATCGCCGAGCGCATAGCGCGCGGCGAGCCGTACGTCATTCGCCAAAACATACCCGAGAGCGGTTCGTCCACCTATCACGACGAGGTGTTCGGCGACATAACGGTGGAGTTCAAGGACTTGGAGGACAACATTCTAATAAAGTCGGACGGCATGCCCACGTACAACTTCGCCAACGTAATCGACGACCACCTCATGCGCGTGTCGCACTGCATTCGCGGCGTGGAATACCTCATGTCCACGCCCAAGTACAACCTGCTATACGACGCGCTCGGCTGGGAGCGACCCGTATACGTTCACTTGCAGCCGATAATGCGCGACGCTACGCACAAGCTGAGCAAGCGCGACGGCGACGCGGGTTTCGAGGATTTTTTGGCGAAGGGCTTTTTGCCGCACGCCATAGTCAACTATATCGCGTTGCTCGGCTGGAATCCCAAAGACAACAACGAAAAGCTGTCCATGCAAGAGCTCGTCGACAAGTTCTCCATAGAGGGTTTGCAAAAATCGTCGTCTATATTCGACGAAACCAAAATGCGCTGGCTCAATTCGCTGTATATAAAGGAGCTGTCGCAAGCCGAGTTCCACGCCGCCGCCGCGCCGTTCTACGACAAATACTGCGGCGGGCTGAATATAGACTACGAATATCTTTCCGAGCTGTTGCAGCCGCGCGTGGAAATTTTGTCCGATATAAACGAGCGTACGGCGTTTTTGACGGCGTTCGACGGCGACGCGCAAAAGCCGTTCGATTTCTCGCTGTTCGTCAATAAAAAATGGAAAACGGACGAGGCAATGGCAAAAAGCCTTATCGACGACTGTATCGCCGCGACGAACGCGCCCGACCTCAACGCCGCGCTCGACGCGCTCGCCGAAGCGCGCGGGCTAAAAAAGGGTCAAGTGCTGTGGATTTATCGTATCGCGCTAACGGGCGCGGCGGCAACCCCCGGCGGCGGCGCGGAAATGGTAAAGCTTTTCGGCAAAGCCGAGGCGTTGAAGCGGCTCGAAAAGGTCAAATCCGCGCTGTAAATCCCCCACCCGTTCGGTCTGCCTAAACGCACGAGCAAGCGAAATACCGCTAAACGAACACGCCGCGCGAATAAACGGGCAACGCAAAGGAAACAATCGGAGCATGAAAAAAATCGAAATAGCAACCGAAAACGCGCCGCGCGCGATAGGTCCGTACTCGCAAGCCGTGGTCGCGGGCAACACGCTGTACGCGTCGGGGCAAATCCCCATCGACCCCGCCACGGGCGAACCGATTGGCGGCGATATAAAAGCGCAGGCGTATCGAGTAATGCAAAACGCGGCGGCGGTGCTCGCCGCGGCGGGTCTCGATTTTTCGAGCGTCGTTAAAACGACCGTATTTTTGACCGACCTCGACGATTTCGCGACGGTCAACGCCGTGTACGCCGAGTTTTTCGCAAAGCCGTATCCCGCGCGCAGCTGCGTGCAGGTAGCGGCGTTGCCCAAGGGCGCGAAAATCGAAATGGAGCTTGTCGCAAGCCTTACGGGAGTTCGCCCGCAATAACGCGGGCGCGATTGCGCACCGTGCCGTCAATGCTTGACAATCGCCCGACGCGGTGATAAAATATCGACATGGCAAACAGAAAAATCAAATTGGAAACCACGCGCGCCGCGCGCCGCGAGACAAACGGCGCGGTGTTCAAAATAGTCGTCGCGGCATGCGCCGTATTTTTGACGCTGCTTATAGTCGCCTTGATAATCAACCTCGTGCGGCTGGGCGCGGCGAAAAACCGCAAAGCGGCGTTGGAGGCGCAGGCGGCGTATCTCGACACGGTAATCGACGAGAACGGCAAGCTGATAGACTATTGCGGCTCGCCCGAGTTTATCGAGAGCTACGCGCGCGAGTATTTCGACATGGTATACCGCGGCGAAATAATAATCGGCGTTAAATAGAACAACGACTGACGACGCGACGCCGCACAAGCGTCGCGCACTTAATATTAAGCGGGATTTATGAAAAACTTAGGCGTAATGCTCGACTGCTCGCGCGGCGCGGTATATACCGAGTCGGCGCTTAAAAAATTCGTCGACACGCTCGGCCGCATGGGCTATAACTCGTTGCAGCTGTATACCGAGGATACCCTACGCGTCGAGCCGTATTTCGGCTATCTCCGCGGCGCGTACTCGACGGACGAAATACGGCGCGTCGACGCGTACGCAAAGGAACGGGGCATAGAACTAATCCCCGCCGTGCAAACGCTCGCGCATTTAAAAGGCGTTACGCGTTGGCGCGAGTATTCCGACGTAACCGACACGGGCAATATCCTGCTCATGGGCGACGAGCGCACATATGAGCTAATCGACAATATTTTTGCGGCGTGCCGCAAAGCGTATTCTACGAAGCGCATAAATATCGGCATGGACGAAGCGTACCTCGTCGGGCGCGGGAAATACGCGGATATTCACGGAAACGCGGACAGAATGACCGCAATGCTCAATCACCTCGAAAGAGTGTGCGGGCTGGCGGAAAAGCACGGCTTTAAACCGATGATGTGGTCGGATATGTTTTTCCGCATCGCAAAGCTCGATTATTACTCGGACAAGCGCCGCGAGCTTGCCAAGGACGCCGTAGCGCGCGTACCGAAAAACTTGGACTTGATTTATTGGGATTACTATTCGAGCAATTACGCCGCTTACGACGCGACGATAAAAACTCACAAGCAGTTTAACAACGATATAGTATTCGCGGGCGGCGCGTGGTGTTGGAGCGGAATAACGCCGCACAACAAGTACAGCATTCGCAATACCCAATCGGCTATAAAGGCTTGCAACGCAAACGGCGTCGACGACGTAATAATAACCGTATGGAAGGACGACGGCGCGGAAAGCTCGCTGTTTTCGGTTTTGCCCGCGCTGTTCTTTGCCGCCGAGTATTACAAAGGCAATTTCGACGAGACCGACATAAAGGCGAAGTTCGAAAAGCTCGTCGGAATACCGTGCGACGGTTTTTTGGCATTGGATATGCCCGACTTGACGGACGGCGAATACACAAACTCGAACCCCACGAAATACATGCTGTTTTCGGACCTGTTTTTGGGCTGGCTCGACGGCACGGTGGATATAGCCAAAAGCGATACGTTCGACAAGGCGAAGACCGAGATAGACAAATACGCGGACAATAAAGATTACGGCTATATATTCGCAACCGCAAGCGCGTTATGCAACGTAATGAGTATAAAGTACGCGCTCGGCGTTCGTACGCGCAATGCGTACAAATCGAGAGACAAAAAAGCGATAAAACGCATCGTAAGCGAATACGACGAGCTGTATAAGCGCGTAGAAGCCTTGTACGACGTTTTTAAAGCGCAATGGGACAGAGAGTGCAAGCTAAACGGCTTCGAGCATCACGACGCGCGGTACGGCGCGCTCTTAATGCGCATAAAGCATTGCCGACAAATACTGAACGACTACGCAAGCGACAAGACGGAAAACATTCCCGCGCTCGACGAGGATATTTTGCCGCCGCACACCGTCGACGCGCCGCTCGGAAAAACGGTCAATTTCAATAATTGGGCTATGACGGCGCTCGTAAAGCATGCCGACGATTAGGATGGGTTTATGAACGACAAATCAAACGCGCCGCGTCGCGCGGCAATAGATATCGGCTCGAACTCCGTTCGGCTCGCCCTGTCCGACGGCACCGTGCTGTCGGTTATAACAAAGCTCGCCGACGGCATAGAACGCAGCGGCAGACTGTCCGAAAGCGGAGTAAAAGCGACCGTCGCCGCGCTCGCCCGCTTTGCCGAGGAATGCGGCGACTGCGAGCGCGTTACGGCGTTTGCCACCGAGGCGGTGCGGCGCGCCGCGGACGGCGCGGAATTTTGCGCGACGGTCAAAGCCGCGACGGGGCTGGACGTAACGGTAATCTCGCCCGAGGAGGAAGCGCGGCTTGCGCTCGTCGGCGCGACCAAGCCGAACGGCGCGGTCACGGTGTGCGACCTCGGCGGCGGCAGCATGGAGCTGATTTCGTCGGCGGACGGCGCGACCGTGGAATACGCGAAAAGCCTGCCGCTCGGCGTGGTGGTGTTAAAGAACAAGTACGGCGGCGATTATCGCAGACTGACCGACGACGTGCCCGAGCTGTTGAAGGGCTACGGCAAGGTCGCAAGCTACCCGCTCGTGCTGTCGGGCGGCAGCGCGTGCGCGATTGCGGCGGGACTTTTGAATCTCGCCGTGTACGACAAGACCGAAATCGACGGCGCGCATTTTACGGCGCGGCGGCTGGACGATTTTATGCCCATATTGTTGAGCCCAAAGCTCGCCGTGCTCCGCCCCGTATGCGCGCGACGCGCGGACACCATTCCGTACGGCGCGATTGCGCTGCGCGCTCTCATCGGCTATACGGGCGCTACCGATTTTTACGTGTCCGACTCGGGCAACCTGCAAGCGGTATTAAAAAGCACTTAATCGAAAGCAGCAAAAAATATTCCCATTATGCCCCCGCAAATATTTACCGCAGCACCCATAGAAAAATTAAAACGCTTTACTTTAAGTTAAACGAGGCTTATATGCTGAAAATAAGTTTGATGTCGACGAACGATACGGAAAACGTTCTTAAAATGATGCGGGTGTTTTATGCTTCGCAGGCGGTCGCGACAAACGGTTCGGAAGAAATTTTCCGTAACGTGTAACGATATAAATAATTGCGTCGGCGACTGCCCTTTTCCGGAAGGATATGTATTCTCATATAATAATTCGGTAGCGGGATATGCTATGGTCGCAAAAAGCTTTTCTACCGAATTCGGCAAGCCTTGTATTTGGATTGAAGATATTTTTGTCAAACAGGAGTTTCAAGGCAAGGGAATCGGAACGAGATTTTTAGACTATATCGAACAAAAATATCCGAACCGCATTTTTAGGCTCGAAGTCGAAAAATATAATCGCAACGCAATTAAATTATATAAAAAAAGCGGTTATGATTTTCTCCCGTATATGGAAATGAAAAAAAGATGTAAAACCTTAGAATATAAATATCGGACGCAATATTAAATAATACGATAAATTTTAATTTATCTTTGTAATAACATGCAGTCAAAAGCTCTCTGACAAATGAAACGCACCGCCAAAGCGTATATGACTTTGGGGGTGCGTTTCTTCCATATGCGAAGCGCGTCTAAATATGCGCGGTTTATTGCGTGCGGCGGCGCGCAAGCGCGCGTTAAAAAAACGTTACGAACTTAATCGAATAGATATCGCACAGATACACCTTATCGGCGCAGGTCACGCCCACGTACGTTTCGCCGACTATGTACAGGTCGCCCGTTATAGACTGCAACGCGCCGTTAAACAGCGAAATCTCGATTTTTACCCGCCTGCCCATATTGGCGGCGAAAAGCTGTTTAAACGTGCCGACGTTCGCGGGCGAGTTTAAATCGGGCGCGGGCTCGGGAAAATTGATGTCTTGCATATAATATACCTCCTATATTGACAAAACAGTGCCGATATCGCGCGGGCTTGCGCGCGCGGCAATACGTTGGCGCAACGCGTACGGGGGCGACCCCGCAGCGTCACGTCGAATAGTAGCTGCTCGTAGGCGCGTAAAAGCAGTGGTTGCCTATGCGCGTGAGAAAATACCCGTTTTCGTTGGGAAAGTTGGGACGGCAGTAGTCCGAATACGGATTGAAAAACCACAGCGCGTCGCCCACCTCGGCAAGCTGCTCGCCCGCGAGCGCGCGGCGCGCAATGTCGTAGTGAATGCCGTCGGGGGATATGTAATAAATGCTTTGCGGCTGGTTGGTCGCGCATTCGAACTGCCGCGGCGCAAAGACCACGTCGTTGACAGAATTGTATCTGCCGTACTCGCCCGTGCCCTGTCGCACCCTGTTCATAACGACGGTGGCTACGGCGCGCATGCCGATATCGCCTTCGCCGCCCGCCTCGCACTTGATTAGCCTTGCCAAAAGTTCAAGTTCACCCATACCGTACTTATATATGCGCGCAAGCAAAAACGGGTGAACGATTTGTTCGCCCGTTTTTAAGCACATTCGTATTATGCGAGTATATCGCGGGCGTATTGCCCGCGGGCTTTTATTCCGCAGCCTCGACCTTAACGTAGTCGGCGGTTTCGTACGTGACGGTTATGCCGTCCGCGCCGTACTTGACTACGCCGACGAACGTCGCGTCGTAAAGCTCGCCCGCCTCCTCGAACCTGTTCGTGCCGCTGAAATTCAGCTCCGCGCTCTCGGCGGCGACAACCGCGTACCGCGACAGACAGTCGTATCCGTTGCCGTTCGCCTTGTACAGCGACAGTCTGAGCTTGTATTCCTTGCCGACGCTTACGCCCAAGGCTTTGAGCGTTATTTTATCGAACGCGCATTCGAGCGCGGTCTCGCCGACGCTGCCCGTAACCGCCGCCAGCTCGATGATTTCGCCCGCGCCGTCTAACGACAACACTATTTTATACTCGTCGCCGACGTTGAGGAACGGCGTTTGCGCGTACTCGAACGCCACGCTCGCAAAGTCGAACGTGAGCGCGTCGGCATCGTATGCGGGCGAGCCCGTTTGCTCGGGCGCGATAGCGGGCAGCGTTTTTTCCGAATATACGTCCGTCACCGTAATCGCGGCGCCGCAAGCCACAGTTCTGCCCGAAACTACCTCGGCGAGCTTTACCTCCTCGCCCAAATCCTGCGATACGTAGCGCGTGCCCACCGTGGTAAGCTCGCGCGCCGCGCCGCCGTCCAAATAGCGATAATCGGAAATGCGAATTTCTTTGTCCTCGACGCGCTTGGCGAGATACGCGACAAGCACGTACTTTTTGTTTTGCTCCAAAGCGGGCACTGCCGCGTCGGCGGCGAACCCGTCGATTGTCACGCCCTCGCGGCTGTACTCGACCGTCTGCGTTTCCAGCTCGATAAGCTCCGAATCGCTCATCAGCGCGACGGTGAGCGCATAATCGCCGTTTTCCTCGAACAGCACAGACGCGGGTATTTCGCAACGCACGCCCGAAATATCGAGCGTATCGATATCGACCGCGTTTACCGTTCCGCTTACCCTGATATTTATGTTTTCGTAAATCTCGTTGTTTTCGGTTTGTTCGTCCTGCGCGATTGCCTCGGGCGTGAAAATTCCGTCGTACTCGGCGTTCCATTTATCCTTGTCGTAATGTCCGAGCCGCGCGGCGATATCGTCGTACAGCTCGTCGACGGCGTCGTCGGAAAGATACATGTACTCGGGAACGCCGAACGCCGTCCACCCGCTCAAAAGCGCGTCGAAATCCCAACCGCCGTAGCACAAATAATCCACCGTTTCGGCAAGCTCGGGCTTTAAGGTCAAGCCCCATTTTGCGAGAAATTCGTCGATTTCAAGACCGTCGTAGAGCGAGCACCAAATTAGCGGCTTTATCGCCTGTCCGGCCGTGTATGTGCTGCCGCGCAAATACCAACCGCTTTTATTCGTCTCGTCGAAATATTGTTTTTGACTGCCGTCGTATTCGTCGTCGCCGATTTGCAAGCGCAGCCTGTGATTTACTCCCGAGCTTTCGTCGAGATAGTAAAACGCCCTATCCCAACCGTCGATTGCGTAAAGATTAAGCTCCAAGCTGTGTTCGCCGTTATTATATTGAATATTTTTCAAAAGCACGCCGCCCGACGCGTCGTACACGTCGAAGCGCGCGGTCGAAAATTTCGCTTCTTCCAAGTCGTATTCGATTACAATCGGCTTACCCTCGTACTCCGTTATAATCGTTTTCTTGCGCATCTTTAATCCGTCGTCGCCGTCCTGCATATATTGCTTGGTAACGGCGCGCTCCTCGGAGCTCAAATCCGCTTGCAGCAAATACCTGTACTCTATCCCCATGTCGCAGTAGGGTTCGTTGTACGCGCACGTCCAACTTTCGTCCTCGACGTAATCGACGGAAAACGACATAACCGTACCGTTGTCGTTATTGTAAATCGCGTAAGTGCCGCCGACGGTCATTTTGCCCAAATAATTGTATGCGCACCGTATTATCTGATATACCGTTTGGTTGCCCGAATCGTAGCGCTGTTCTATCGTGACCGCGTCGTTTTCCTTGTCGTACGTCACCTTGAAATCGCAAAAATTTTCGGGCGCGGCAACCCATACGCCAAGCTGACGACACACTTCGAGCGCATCGTCCTTCGTGGTCTTAAACATGGCTATCGTGTTATCGACGAACGTAATTTGCTGCCCGTAGTGCGCGTCGTAATCGCTCACGCTGTCGCTAGACGGCGTCGTCACGTCCACGACTTCCCTATCCGCATCCGCACGCGCGCCGCCGTTACGCCGCGCCGCCGCCGTCGAGCCGCCTATATTTTCCACCCCGCTCATATCGGGCAAATCCTCGACGCCCTGCGCAAGAGTCTTGGCCCTGTCGAGCAGGGTGGCGTGCTCTCCGCCCGGTTGGGGCGGATTCGGGTCGTCGGGATTTACGGGCGGCTTATCGGGATTATCCGGATTATCGGGCTTGTCGGGGTCGTCGGGCGTGACGACGGGCGGCTTATCGGGGTCGACGGGAACGTCGTTATCGCACGCGACAAGCCCCAACGACGAGCCTATAAGCGCGCCGCACAACAGCAACGATATGATTTTCTTTTTCATAATAACTCCTTTGCCGACTCAATCGGCGGCAAGCTCGGAAAAATCGAATTGTTAAATTCATTTATGTACGTAAGGCACGTACGCGGCGGCGCCTAGGCAGTCGCAGCGATATTTGCTTCGGTTTTGGCGCATTACAGTCGGCGCATTGCTTTGTCAAAGCCGTTCGCACGTGTCGCAATAAAGCTTTCGCAACTCCGTACTGCCGCTAACCCATAATATAGGCTGCTATTCATATATTAGCACTTGCCGCTGATATTGTCAAGAGCGCGGGCAAACTCGGCGGCAAAGCACGCGAGCGACGCAGGCTACGCCTTTCATATATGCCCGTTTATCCAAAAGCGCCCCGTCGAAATGCTCGGCAAGGCGCTGTTGTCGCGTATCAGTCTTTTTCCTCCGTCTTGATAACCGAAATCTGCACCTCGGCTACGCGCTTGGGCGTGGAGCGCGTGACGGTGATATGCAAAGCGCCGTAATCGAACGCCTCGCCCGCGACGGGAATTTTTTCCATTTGCTCGGTCACCCAGCCGCCGACCGACGACGACTCGAATTCCTCCTTGACGTCCGCGTCGAGGTAGTCGAACGTATCGAGCAGCGGCGCGTTGCCGTTCACGACGAAAACGCCGTCGCCCGTCTTTTTGATAAACTCCTCGACCTCGTCGTGCTCGTCGTAAATCTCGCCGACCAGCTCTTCGAGTATATCCTCCATCGTGACGATACCGCTCGTGCCGCCGTACTCGTCCACGACGATAGCCATGTGAATTTTGCCCTTTTGCATCATGCGCAGCGCGGCGGAAATCTTCATATTCGCGGACAGACAAACGGTGTTTTGAATGCACGGCTTAAAGCTCGTCGCGCCGTCGAGCGACGCTATCAAAAAGTCTTTTTCGTGAATAATGCCGATAACGGTGTCTATCGTGCCGCTGTACACGGGCATGCGCGAGTACCCGTTTTCGCGGAACATTTTGGCCACCTCGTCCATCGACGCGGTGTCGGGTATGGCGGCAACGCCCACGCGGTGCACCATAATGTCGCCCACGTCCAAATCCTCAAACTCTATCGCCGAGCGGATAAGCTCGGATTCGTGCTCGTCGATACCGCCCTCGCTGTGCGCCGTTTCCACGTACGTCAAAAGCTCGTCCTCGGTAATGCCCGGCGCTTTTTTGAACTTGAATATTTTAAGTATGAGCTTGCGCCACTGCGAAAAAATCCACGTGAGCGGGAAGAATATGACTTCCAAAAACCATATTATGCCGCAAAACGCGCGAACGAAGCCCTCGGGGTGCTCCTTGGCTATCGTCTTGGGCGTTATCTCGCCGAAGATAAGCACCGCAAGCGTCGTGACGACGGTGGACACCGTGACCGCGGCGGATTGGTTTTTTGTCATTATCGCAACGAAAAATATCGTCGCGAGCGACGTGAGCACGATATTGACTATATTGTTGCCGATAAGCACGGTCGTAATCAGCTTATCGTAGTTATCTATCATTTTGCCCGCGCGCTTTGCCCACCTTACGCCGTTTGCCTCCAAGGTGTGCAGCCGCACGCGGCTTACGCTTGTAAACGCGGTTTCCGAGGCGGAAAAGAACGCCGAAAGAAACACGAGGATAATCAGTGCTACTAAAATTCCTATCAGATATGGGTCCATGAGGACTGCAAAATACTCCTATATAAAGTATATGATTTGTTCCAAAGCACGGCGTCCGTCGATTACGCGGCTAATGCGCAACTCGCGTAATCGAAATATCGCTCCGTACACTGAGACGAATACAGTATAACATTTATATGCGAGCTTGTCAAGACTTTTTACCGTTTCGCTTTTTTGCCGAGCGTGCGCGCGCTTTACGGGCAAGCTCCGCCGCGCGGCTCGTCACTCGGCGACGACAAAATCGAGCCTTTCGATAAACTCGGGCTTTGCGCCGTCGCCGTCGGGCAGCATAGGCTCGGGCGGGACTTCGCCGCCGTCGGCATACAAAAACCCCGTCGGCTTGCCGCCGTCGAATATAATTATTATGTAGTAGTTTTTGCCGTCGTAATCAAAATGCCCGCGGTTTTCGTCCTCCGCCTTGCCTCTCGTCACTTTTACCGACCGCCCGTCTATCGCAATAGTCCTGCCGTCGGTAAAATCGGAATAGCCGACTTTAAGCTCGCCGACGGAGGACGCGGCGATATAATCGACTTTTTTCCACGCCGCGTCGTCGTTTTTCTTTACGGAAAAAACGATTATAACGACTATAAACGCCGCGAGCAACGCCGCCGCGACCGACACGCAAGCGACGACTATCTTTTCGGTCTTTGTCATAGCGCACCCCGCTTAAAGATTACCGAGCTGTGCGGCGCGGAGACCTCGCCCGCAAAGAACGCGAGCGCGTCCATTTCGCTCCCGCCGTCCGCGACCGTTTCGCAGCTTATCGTTTTCGCACTATCGCCGTTATACAGTACAAACGTAAACATGGCGTAATCTGTATTATAGGCGGTATTGACGCCGAGCACGCGGATATCGGTCTTAGCTCCGTCCGCGCTTACCGAAATTGCGAGCTTATCGGATAAAGCCGCGAGCGCGGTATCGCCGTCCGCCGTCTCGATATTTATCTCGTAAATTTCGACCGTGACGATACTCGCACCGAAAACAGCCGCGCAATCGTCCTGCGTTTTATACACCCCCGCGCTTGTGCTGCCGAACGGCTCCCACGCGCCGTCGTTCGGCATAAATATGCACAGGAAAACAATGCCTATTACAGACAGCGTCGCGACGACCGCAGATATCGCGATTAGTACGCATGCCGTAGTCCTGCCGAGCTTTACCATTGCCGCCCCTCCGTATTTTTTTACGATTATATCACAAACGCTCGACTTATTCAATAGCTTTCGGAAATTTATTGCGCAAGCAAACGCGCCGTGCCGTCCGAGCACTTTACCGTTTCCGCGCTCACGCCCTGCGTCCAATTTTCGCCCTTTGTCACGTTCGCCCATTCGGCGAGCGTGCCGCCGAACTCGATTTCCGCCAGTCCGTCGCAGCCGCCGAACGCGCGCGCGCCGATTTCCGTCGCCGTGTCGGGAATAAATACCGCCGTCAAGCCTCCGTACCCGCAAAACGCGTACGCGGAAATCCTTTGCAAGCCGTCGTCCAAAACCGCCTCCGTCAGCAGCCCGTCGTCGGTGTAAAATCGCTGCGCGCAATAGAGCGGGTTAGCAAACTCGTTTCCGAACTCTATTGCGCACCACTGCGTCGCGCTGCCCGTATACGCCGCGTCGACTAAGCGGTCGCTCGGCGCAAAGGCGTCGCTTTGGATTATGCGAACGGTATACGGAATTTCCACGCGTTCGAGCCCGCACTCGCGCCTGAACCTGCACGCGACGATACCGACAACCGCTTTACCCTCCGCCTCGTTCGGAATGCGCAGCGTATTCAGCGCGCGCTCGTGATATCCCGTGACGGCAAGCTCGTCGGGATTATCTTTCATCGCCGAATAATATATGCCGTCCACATGGTTGTAAATTCGCGCGGCGCGCGCCAACGCGCCGACGCGCCAATCGTCGTAAATGGGGAAAATAAACCAAAATAAAACGAGCGAAAACGCCGTCGCCAGCCCTATCGCGTTGACGTACGCGGCGAACTCGCGGTGATTGTCGAACAGCAGCGTCGTCGCGCAAACGACAGTCCCCGCACCCGTCATTATCCAAAACCATTTCGATACAAAGAACACGCACGCGTCGCCCGCAATGCACAGCGCAGGACCTACGACTGCGCCGACCGCGAAAACGTCGGGCAGAGACTTGTCGCTGCCTTCCGTCTCGAATATCCAAAACCCCGCGACAAAACCCAACGCCGTCAGCACGAGGATTGCCGCAATGAATATCCAAAACCGCGCCGTGCGATGCGTGCCGCAAATATGGCTGTTAAAGTACAAGAAAAATACGACAGACCCGCCTATCAGCGCCGCCGACAACAAAACCGCCAGCATGGACGGAATAATCTTCTTGCTTTTCTCCATCGCATTCACCGTCATTTAGCCGTCGAGCCGCCGTCCGCGCCGCGCTTACCGTTATCGCCGCCCGAGGCAACGCCCTGATACCCGTTGCCGCCGCTACCGCCCGAACCGCCCGCGCCGCCTGTTCCGCCTTGCGCAGAGTAGTACGCGTTTTCGTCAATCGCCTGCGCGTAAATGCCCGCGCCGCCGTTGCCGCCCGCGCCGCCGTGCAAAACGACCTCGCCCGCGTTTAACCGTACGAACTCCTTTACGCTCACGCCGTTGCCGCCGTCGCCGCCACGCCCGCCGACGCCGCCCCTCAGCGGGGTCTCGTGCCCGACCGATTTGCCCGTCGCGTCCGCGCCGTCGCTACCGTGACCGCCGTCGCCGCCGTAGCATACCAGCTTGCCGCCCTTTTCGTCCATTTCCACCGTAAGCGAGTTGGCGACTATCGCGCTCGCGCCGTCGCCGCCGCTATTGCCCTCGCCGTCGGCGTTCGCGCCCGACCCGCCGCACACCGTCAACGTAGAATTGCCTACCACCGTGACGTCGCCGTACGCGTCGATTGCCGCCGCGCCGTCGACCGCCGTCGATATGCCGTTGCTTTCGCCCATACAGCAAATAACGAGTCTGCGCGCGTTGCCCGTGGGCGCGCACACCGTGCCGTTGGGCGAATCGCCTTGTATATGCGCGTTGTACAAAATAACGAGCGCGTCGGACTCTCCGCCCACGACAGCAATATCTACGCTCTCGTACAGCTTGTCCGCGTCGCCGTACAACAGCACCGCGCGGTCGTCGCTCACGTTGATTTTGCCCGACCCGAACGCGTCGAGGTCTATAAACGTACCCAAACACCCGACGAAAAGCTCTACGTTCGCCGTCAGCTCGCCCAAAAACGGCTTGCCGTCCGCCGTAGACCAGCCCGTGACGTCCAGCCCGTTGTGCTTGACGCCGCGCGCCGCTTCTACTATATGCGTGCCGTATTCCACCGTTTTCTCGTCCAGCAGCGTTTTACCGTCGCCCGACTGCGAGTAAAACTCCACCTTGACGGGCGCGTTCGACACCGCCGCATACAGCTTGACGCCGTAGCCGTCGTCGAGCGTATAACTTTCGCCGTTCATTGTTTTAAACCCTTCGGCAACCTTGCCGTCGCCGTCCGCCACCATCGCGCCGTCGCTCTCGGCAGTGTACCAGCCGTCGAACCGCCGCGCCGCGTCAAGCTCCAATATCGGCAAATCGCCTACCTCGCCGCCGTACTCGGCGCTCCGCACGCCCGCGGTTGAAAGCTCGCCCTCGTCGTACACAAACTCGAATTCGCACACGCGCGGCACGAAACGCACGTACAGCGCAACGTCCTTGCCGTCGGCAAACGGGCGCACGCTCTTGCCGTCCGCACCCACGTATTTTACGCCGCCGCGCTCCGCATCGTACAGCCCGTCGAATACGTACCCGTCCTTTTGCGGAATTTCGGCAATCGCGTATTCCTCGCCCATGCGCGCTTCTATAACATACTCTTCCCCGTACGTATAACGCAGCGAATACGCTTCGTCGCCCCCGCCGCAGCCGATTAGCGCGCCGCAAAGCGCGACAAGCGCCGCAAAAACCCATAACGTTCTTTTCTTCATTTCGTCCTCCGACGTTGTAATTTATAATAGCCCGAGTCGCGAACGCGGTCTGCCCAGAGCCTCGCGCCGAGCTGAATACGCTAATAAAATACCACAAAAATTTGCGCACGTCAACAAAATCACTACTATAACACAGATATAGCAGTAGTGAAAATTGATAAACTAGTCATATGAATTTAAATCAATACATTGCCGAAAAGCTGGAAAAATTGCGCAAGGAAAAGCGCATGGGCGTTTACACACTATGCAACAAAGCCGCAATTTCGTATGAAACGTACAGGAGCATCAGAAAAAACAGGAACAAGGATATTTACCTGCGCACGCTGCTTATACTGCTGCGCACGCTGGAAATCTCGCCCGCGGAATTTTTCGACGATTGCGCGTTTACAAACGGCGATATAGATTTCGACTTTAAATAAAGCCTTTCGCACTGCAAAAGCGGCGTATCGAGCCGAACGATACGCCGCTTATTATTTACCGCGAATTACGTTATTTACCGCGCGCCAGCTCGAACCAAAAAGTAGTGCCTTCGCCGAGCTCGGACCGTACGCCGTAGCTCGCGCCGTGCGCTATGAGAATGTTCTTGCAAATGGACAGCCCCAAGCCCGAGCCGACAACGGCGCGCGTGGCGCGTTCCGCGCGGTAGTATCTGTCCCACACCGCTTCCAGCTCGTCCGCGGCGATGCCGTTGCCGTGGTCGCTCACCTCGACGCGCACTCCGCCGTCTATGTTCGTCACGCGCAAAATCACGGTCTTGTCGTCGCCGCAGTAGTTTATCGCGTTGCCGAGCAGGTTGTAAAGCACCTGCTCTATGCGCGCCTTGTCGCAGCGCGCCAGCGCGTTCTTTTCTATCTCCGTTCGGAAAACGACGCCGTCGCGCTCGACGAAAATATCGAACTGCGCGAGTACCGACTTGGCGATATGCGACACGTTGGTGTTTTCGAACTTGAACTCCGCCACGCCCGACGACAGCTTGGAATAGTTCATAACGTCGCCGACCAGCGCGGTCAGCCTGTCCGCCTCCGAAATAATCACATCGGCGGTGCTTATGCGCTTTTTCTCGCCGAGCGGCATGTCGCGCAGCATTTCCGCATAGCCCTTAATCATTGTCAGCGGCGTGCGGATATCGTGCGACACGTTGGCTATGATATCGCGCTGCATTTTTTCGGTTTTTTTCAGCTCGTCCTTAGCCGAGTTGAGCGCGTGCGCGAGGTTGTCGTACTCCTCGTACCCGCCGCCCGTGAACACTACGTTAAAGTCGCCGTCCGCCAGCCTTTTCGCCTTTTGCGAAAAATCGACGAGCCGCCGCGTTTGGAACTTGGACGCAAACACCGAAAACGCCACCGCAAGCGCGAGCACTACCAGCGTGCCGAAAATAAGCACGTAGATTATTTTCATCGTTTGCGCGTTGAATATTTCGTACGGCTTGACTATAAGCAGATACGCCGTCGATTTTACGTTCTGCCCGATGAGCACGTCGTGCGTGCTGCCGTACAGCATGAACGTGCCGATGGACGTGTCCGCTATCCTCGGCTCGTCGCGCTTCGTGAATATGTCGTCGAGCCGCAGCTCGGACATAATAATTTCAAACGCCTCGGTGCTTTCGTCCTTGACGTTGCCCATGGAGTCGACGGAAAACAGCACGCGCAAATCGCCGTCGCCGTCCACCTCGAACACCGCCGCCGACACGCCGTCCTCGCGCGCCGAATGCTTGATACGCTCCACGTAATAGCGCATGCTCAAATCGTCCGCGCGAATCGGGAAAATCGCCGACGCTTCGCGCCCGACGTCTCTGAACTCGGACGTTTGCAATTGTCCGTAGATGCTGTATAGAAAAATAAAAAACGTAGTCCACAACAGCGTCAAAAGCACCACCGCATACGTTAGGTAGCTCAGCCCCATGCGGCTCTTGACGCTCTTTATAACGCGCTTTTTCTCGGGCGCGGCGGGCGCCGCGGCTTCCGCATGCTCGGGTGCGCAAAACTCTATCGCGCCGCTCTCGCCCGCGTTTTCGCTTTCGTCGATTTTGCTCATACCGCAATTATACCAAACCGCCGCGTAATTGTCAATCCCCGCGCACGCACGGCGCGCCGACGCACACTCGCAACGCAGCGCCCGTTCGGCTGCTGCGGCATGCCGCCTAATTTTTCGCAAGCAAAAACCCGTCCGTACCGGGTGTGTCCGACTGTGGTCGCCACCCCGTAAGACGGGTTGAATTAACTAGTTGCCGCGCTGGGGGCGAGCGGCGGCGCGCTTTGCCTTATGCGCCTTTCTGCATTCGGGGCAACGCGTAGGCTCGTGCTCGAAGCCCTTTTCGGCGTAAAACTCCTGCTCGCCTGCGGTGAACGTAAATTCCTTGCCGCAGTCTCTGCAAGTCAAAACCTTGTCTGTCATAGAGTGCCTTGTCTCCTTTAAAGATTCAAATTCAAATCGGGCAAGTATAGACGCCCCATGACTCGAAGTCGCCCTACGCGCTGTAATTAAACTTGTGGTTATATTATAACACAAGAAACCGCGCATGTCAAACACTTTGCGGCGGCGATTATTTTCGTAAAACCGCGCGCGCTATCATCGTAAATCGCGTTTATTCTGCGCGCCGCGCGCGCACTCGCTACCTCGCGCCGCTTTGGTCACGCCCCGCCGTCGATATTCTTTTTCATGAGCTCGGCAAGCTTCAAATACTTTTCGACCGTCGCCGAGCCGCTCGCCGCGGCGTAGTCGCGCAGGTCGGATACAAGCGTATTCAGCGCGGCGGCGTCCTTGCTCCTGACGACGCATTCGGTGCGCGACGCGGCGTTCCAATTCATAAGCCCCGTATTTTCGGGGTAGTACGAGAGCATAGCCGTCGAGTATTCGGCGACAAACTCGGCGTCGCCCTTTTTCATTTGCTCCTCGAACACGTCGAATATATGCGCGCGCCGCCAATCAATAAACGGCTTGTACCAATTATAAAGCTTGACCGACCCGCCGAGCTCGGTTTCGTCGCCTATGAGCTGCGACCCGCGCACGCGCGCCGCCGCCGCGTACACGTCGTTTGTGCACAACAGCTCGCAAAGCTGCGCGTCGAACTCCTCGTCGAGCGGCTCGTTGGTCGCGTCCAAATAGAAATAATACGTATACCACAGCGGTCGCAAATCCTTAAAAAGATTGCACACGAGATATACTGCGGCGTACAGCGAAAGCTGAGGAATGGGCGCGCGGTCCTGCGGCGGAATAACGCCCGACGCGAGCATGCGCTCGTACAGCGGCGAGCCGAAATCGTACTTTATAAAATCCTCGCCGCGCCGCCGAAACCAACGTCCGCCCACCGCGAGCGCGTCCGACGACGCCGCCGCGCGCTCGAACGCCTGCGGATTGACCGCGTAATCGGGGTGGCGCTGCGGCTCTATGAGAAAGCAGCAGCCGTATTCGAACAGCGTGTTCGGCGGCGCGCCCACGTACTCGGGATACACCGCGCACGCAAAGCAGTACAGATTGAACAAAAGCGAACGCTTTTGCTCGTAGCTCAAATCGCTGTCGCCCACCGCCTCGAACGTCGGCTCGAAAAGCTCTTTTATCGTGTCTTTAAGTTCCATGGCTTTATTATACCGACACGCGTGCGGTTTGTCAAGACGATGGAACGCGCGCGCCCAATCTTACGGCTGTAATCGTCGGCGCGTGAAGTAAGAACGCGGCGCGTAGCGGAGAAATATTCCATTTACCCAAAAAAAGATTTCTCGACTGCGCTCGAAATGACACCGATATGTTATTATCTATTCGGGTGCGCGGCAAAACCACTACCAAAGCAAACACACGGCATTCGCCAAGCCTTCGGCTTGCGCTCGAAATAAGCCTGCGGCTTGCTACGTAGGAAAACATATGGGCTAAACCAATTATTCGGGTGCGCGGCAAAAGCCGCTCCGCTCGAAATGACGTCGATATTACTATCTATTCGGGTGTACGGCAAAACCACCGTCAAAAGCAAACACACGGCATTCGCCAAGCCTTCGGCTTGCACACGGCATACGCCAAGCCATTGGTCTGTTTCGACAGAAGCGGTGCGGTTTTATGACGTCATTTCGACTGCGCGCGTAGTATTATGTACGGCAACAACAGCGAATATGAATATTGCCTTCGGTCATTCGCGAGTGAGCAACGAGGCGCGTAGCGGAAGAAAGATTTCTCGACTGCGCTCGAAATGACGTCGATATGTTATTATCTATTCGGGTGCGCGGCAAAAACCGCTCCGCTCGAAATGACGTCGATATGTTACTATCTATTCGGGTGTACGGCAAAACCACTACCAAAGCAAACACACGGCATACGCCAAGCCTTTGGCTTGCACACGGCATTCGTCAAACATTTGGTTTGCACACGGCGTTCGCCAAGCCTTTGGCTTGCGCAAATCAAACAATTCTCATAATGCCCATAAAAATAAAAATCACGCCGCCTGCGACCGCCGCGCCGCCGCCGGCGCTCACGCCGAACCTTTTGCCCATTACATACCCGCCGACGTACGCCGCATACGTGATTACGGCTATGACCGCCAGCCCGACGACAATCGCGCCGACGCTCCACTCGGAAAGCACAAAGCCCGCCGTCAACGCGTCCGCCGACGTGGCGAGGCTTTGCGCCAGCAACGCGCCCGCGCCGCTCCTGCCCGTCTCCGCCGCAGGCGCGCCGTACAAGCCCTCGTACACCGACTTTATGCCGAGCGCGACGAAAACCGCCGCCGCCACCGCGCCGAGGTACGCGCCCGACGCGTCCAGCCTCGCGGTCGCCGCGCGCACGCACACAGTGCCTATCCCCGCCGCCGCGGCATGGAACACGGCAAAGATTACCGCCGCGCCCAGAACGCGCGCCCATACGAGCCGCAGCGCTTTAAGCCCGTTGGACAGCGCGGCAAGGAACGCGTCGGCGGCGATACCCACGCCGAGCAGTATGCTCGCTAAAAAAACCGCGGTGTCCGTCATATCTCTTGCAGTGTATGAGCGGCGCGCCGCGGCGGTTACAGTTTTGCGCGCGCGAAATTACAAGCGCCGCAAGCAAATTTTTTTCGTTAAACGCACAAATTCGGCGAAAAACATGCTACAATAAAGTGACACACGAATTTCGTGTAATACCGTTTTCGAGGCGTTAGCATGAAAACTATTCACGGCTGAACAAGCTTGGCGAAAAATTAAACTACTATCTATCGTTAAAGGGCTGGTCGCAGCAGCAGCTCGCCGACAAGCTCGGCACGACGCAGCAGTCAATCAGCAGGTGGATAAACGGGTAGACCGAGCCCGAGCCGGACGACTTGCTTTTGGCTTGCTATTTTTTGGAGGAAGACCCCAACGAGCTGTTGGGCTACAACGATATCCCGCGCGACGAATTCAAAAAATTCGACGGCATGTTCAAGCCCAAAAAATAAGACGAGCGCAAATGTGGCGGTGTCATAGGGATTATTTAGTTCCTAAGAGAGACGGTATAGCAAAATTGTTATGCCGTTTCTCTTTTGTCTTGAACGGGTAAGAGTATTTGTCCTACACCGTTGAAGTAAAGGTCTATCCGTTGCGTTCTTCGTCCGTTAATCTTTTCAGCTTGATACACGACAACCTTTTGTACAAACTCCCGTACAACTTCGGGCGAGAGTTCGGCTATCTCTGTGTACTTCTTAACCGAGCGCATAAACCGCGTTAAGTTGTTGGACTGTTCCTTCGCTTTGGATAATTCTTGCCTTAAGAAATAGGTACGCTCTTTAAGTTCTCTTTGTTCTTGCTCGTAGGATTGGCTCATCTTTACAAACCGCTCGTCCGTGAGATTGCCGCATACTTTATCTTCGTAAAGATTTTGTATAATGCGGTCAAGTGCTTGGATGCGCTTTTCGGCTTCTTCGAGTTCGCGCGTTTGGCTTTGCAGTTTCTTCCGCAGTTCTTTTTCGTTCTCGTTCCGTACTATCTCCAAAAATTCTTGCTCATAGTCTTTTGCGAACGCAAGCACTCTTTGAAGATTAGTAAGTACAAAATGCTCTACGGCTTCTACTGTAATCTGATGCGAAGTGCAGGTTGCCTTTTTCTTTTTGCGGTACGACGAACAGTTGAAGTATTCTTTTTGCTTCATGGTAGTGCAACGGCATAGGTACATCTTTTGCCCACAGTCGGCACAATAGACTAAACCCGAAAAGATACTCATTTCTCCCATAGAAGTAGGACGGCGTTTCGCTTGCCTTATCTGTTGAACGGTATCGAAAGTGTCTTGGTCTATGATTGCTTCGTGCGTATTCTCGAAAATTGCCCATTCTTCTTTCGGTAAGTCTATTTTCTTTTTGCTCTTGTAAGACTTTTTCTTCGTCCGAAAGTTTACCGTGTGTCCGAGATAGGAAGGGTTTTCGAGAATGCTCGCAACCGTCGTTTGTACCCATACGTTGGGAAACTCCGATTCATAGGTAGTAGCAGGTAGTCCGCATTTTCGGTTATGTATGACGGGCGTATCTATACCGCGCTCTGTAAGTATTCTTGCGATTTGCGTCGGACCGTAACCTTGCATACAAAGAGAGAAGATTTCTTTGACGACTTTTGCCGCCTCTTCGTCCACAAGCCATTGCTGTTTGTCTTTGTCGTCTTTCTTGTACCCATATGGCGGTATCGTGCAAAGATGTTTTCCCGACATTCCTTTTGCCCTGAATACGGCACGTATCTTCTTGCTTGTGTCTTTCGCATACCACTCGTTAATGATATTTCGGAAGGGAGTGAAGTCGTTGTCCGTACCGCTTTCACTGTCCACTTGGTCGTTGATAGCAATAAATCTTACGTTCGCTTCGGGAAAGGTAATCTCCGTATAAAAGCCGACTTTAAGATAATCTCTGCCCAAGCGCGACATATCTTTTACGATTATCGTTCTGACCTTGCCGTCGTTCACGTCGTCCATAAGTCTTTGGAAATCGGGACGGTTAAAGTTCGTTCCCGAATATCCGTCGTCCACATAGAAGTGAGGATTGGTAAAGCCGTGTTCCTGCGCATACTTGCTTAATATTGCTTTTTGATTCTTGATACTGTTGCTGTCGCCTTGAAGTTCGTCGTCCCGTGAGAGGCGGCAGTATAAGGCGTCGATTTTATCACCTCCGTAATAGTTGTTGTTATGTTGCATTGAAAGTTGTGTGTTCATTCCTTGTCTCCTTTGGAATACACCCTTTCAAGCGAGTCCTTGATTATAAGTTGTTTGATCTTGTCAAACGCATTGTCTTTGGAATTGTCGCTGTCATTTACGGCAACGACGTATTCCGTACCGTTATACGTTTCCGTATAAGTATAAAGTTGCTTTTCGATAATTTAAGTCCTTTGTGGACGTCGAGCTATCCGGTTATTTTTCCTCGCTACCATCCATAAGGAAGAAGAGTTACTTTTCCTCCGATACAAAGAAATCGTCGTAGCCGTCCATAGTCTTGGCAAGAGAAGTATCCGTTTCTGCCGCTTCGTCTATCAAAGCCTTAAAGCCCGCTTCGATGAGTTGCACTTTGGTAAAACCGTACTTCGCCAAAAACTCGTTTATTTCTTCGGCATACTTTCGAGGCACACTCGTACCCCAAATCATATACTTAGCTTTTCTTTCTTCCTTATGCTTTTCTTCATAACGCTTGTCTTTAATTGACCTGTCTGTTGCCATAATTCTTTCCTCCGTAGAGTAATAATATATAATCGTATATATACGACTGTGTATATTTTACTCTATGCGGAGTTGTTTGTCAAGGGTTTATCCGTTCATAATTGTACCTCCTTAAAATATCTATCTACTTAACCAAGGACACTTTTCTTAAAAAGTTCGGGGTCTAACGTAAAAATTTCTCAAAAAAATTTCCCTTCACTATACCAAGGACAGTTTTCTTGAAAAGTTGACGGTCCGGACTCAAATTTCTTCAAAAATTTTTTATATCTCTCCATATCTCCTAGGACACTTTTTCGCATTTCACAACCAAAACGGCAAAAATTATTTTGGGAATCACTCCGAGGTTACAAGCAGGTAAAGAGTTTTCCCAAAATCTAAAGATTTTGAAAAACTGACTTTTGGAACAATCGGGATACCCGATTTTCCTTTTTGGACGAAGATAAAAAACAGAATCGGGTTTCCCGATTGCTATTCGTTCAAAATATGCTAAAACTTGTTTTTGGCTATTTTCTTTACCTGCTTGTAAAAAATAAGCGATAGCCAAAATTGTTTCCCTTGCGATTTCCAACATTTTATGATATAATGTACCATAAAGATATATGCTTCGATATAGGAGAGCGTACTATGGCAAAAACAACTATACAATCAGTTGAACCTAATATTGCGGATTTGGCAAATGGCTGGCTCAAATCTTATAGGTTAGATTATAAATTAGAACAGGAATCTCTGAATGCTGAAATAGATCAGGCACTCAATGATTATGCTTCCAAAAACGGTGGCGTTGGCGGCAATCGTCCCGATGCCAAGCTGTTGTTACGCGATAAAAATTTAGTGGCTTATCCTATCTTGATAGAGTACAAGGGATATAAAGATAAGCTAGTCAAGTTAGACAGCGACGGAAAGATTGCTAATAAAACCGCAAAGAACATTCCCGATTTCAAGAACATAAATTCTTATGCCGTAAACGGTGCAGTGCATTATGCAAATGCGCTATTGCACTATACAAGTTACACCGACATTATAGCAATAGGTGTTACCGGCTATAAAGATGAACGCGGCGAACTACATCATTCCATAGGCGTTTATTACGTTTCTAAAAGCAACTTCGGTATCGGACAAAAGGTAGACGAATATACCGACTTGTCCTTTCTCAAAAAAGAGAACTTTGACGAGTTTATCGAAAAAGTTAAACGCTTGCAATTATCGCAAGAAGAAATTGATAAGCTAAAAGAACAGCGCGAACGAGAAATTGATGCAAGCCTTGTAAAGCTGAATAACGACATATACCAAAATGAAAAAGGGCTTGGCGAAAACGACCGCGTTTACCTTGTTGCCGCGTCCATTATTGCTACGCTTGGTATCCCGAATAAAGTCGCTGCTCTTGAAAAGTCAGAGTTGAAATCTTCAACGGAAGATGGAAACCGCGACGGCGATATAATCTTGCGCAAAATCAAAGCCTTTTTGAATGAGAAAAAGTTGCCGCAGGAAAAGAAAGACTTAATAGTTCGTACTCTTGCGAATACGCTTACTACTGATAATATCAACAAGGTTGAAAACGACGAAAGTCAATTAAAGCGCGTGTTCACAAAAATTGTAGACGATTTAGGTATTTACTACAAAATAGGTTTGACAACCGACTTCACAGGCAAGTTATTTAATGAAATGTATAATTGGCTTGGGTTCTCGCAAGACAAACTAAACGACGTTGTTTTAACGCCCTTCTACATTGCAACGCTTTTAGCTAAACTCGCGCGTGTGGACAAAGATTCTTATGTTTGGGACTTTGCTACGGGTTCAGCAGGACTTTTAGTTGCGTCAATGAACGAAATGCTTATCGACGCAAAAAATAAAATAAAGTCGCCGGAAGAATTGGCGACGAAGTCGGCGGCAATCAAAGCCAATCAATTGCTCGGTTTGGAGATACTTCCGAGTGTTTATATGCTTGCCATACTCAATATGATTCTTATGGGCGATGGTAGTTCGAACATTTTGAATAAAGACTCCTTAAAAGATTTCGACGGTAATTACGGCTTCGGTAATACGGACAAAAAATTCCCCGCAACGGCATTCGTGCTTAATCCGCCCTATTCGGCAGCGGGTAACGGTATGATATTCGTTGAACGAGCGCTCTCTATGATGAGCAATGGCTATGCGGCTATTATCATACAAAACTCGGCAGGTTCGGGTAAGGCAGTAGAATATAATAAAAGAATATTGAAACACAGCACACTGCTTGCAAGTATAAAAATGCCGATAGACTTGTTTATAGGTAAATCGAGCGTTCAAACCAATGTATATGTGTTCCGTGTAGGCGAAGCTCACCAAAAAGACGATGCGGTAAAGTTTATTGATTTCTCTAATGACGGTTATACGCGTACTAACCGCAAAAAAGCAAGTTGTAACTTAAAAGATACTGATAGAGCCAAAGAGCGTTATCAAGAGCTTGTGGACTTGGTACGCTTTGGAAAAACTAAACTGAATATATTTACTGAAAATGAATATTACGAAGGTACTATCAATCCCGAGAGCGGTGCCGATTGGAATCAAACTGCGCCGATAGATACCAAGCCTACACTCGATGATTTTAAGAAAACTGTCAGCGATTATCTTGCGTGGGAAGTTTCTTGTTTATTAAAGCGTCAAGACAAGGAGAACGACCGCTTGGGAAAATAGATGCCTCACTTAACGAGAAACTGCAAAGCGTTAAGTGGGGCGAATATAAGATTGACGAACTGTTTGTACCGTGCACGATAAAATGCAAATTATCAAAAGAAGATTTATCAGATGATTTTTTATTCTCTGCTTATTCGGCAGAGACAGAAAATGGTGGCGTCATAGGTTATACAAATATTCCTGAATTTATTTGCAATGGGCAAACCCCATTCTATGTCATTTTTGGAGATCATACAAGAGTATTTAATATTGCAAAAGAAAGTTTTTCTGTTCTTGATAATGTGAAAGTATTACGCCCGCGTATTAATAGCGAACGAACATTACTATTTATTATTTCAGCTTGGGCAAAGTTGATTCCTAATCTTGGATATGCACGGCATTGGAAAGTAGCAAAAGATTGCATTATACAACTTCCTACAAAAAACGGGCAAATTGATATCGACTTTATAGAGAGTTTTATAGCCGAGCTGGAAGCACGGCATATAGCCGAGCTGGAAGCACGGCATATAGCCGAGCTGGAAGCATACTTAACTGTTACAGGATTAAAAGACTATACATTAACAAAAGAAGAAGAAAAAGCGCTTGTAGATTTCAATACGCTTAACTGGATGAACTATAATCTTGAAGATTTGTTCAGTAAATCTACACGCGGTAAACGCCTAAAAAGTGCGGATAGAGTTCAAGGCGATTTGCCATTCGTAACTGCCGGTGAAGCGTGCGAAGGCGTGTCGGCTTACATAGGAAACGATGTCGAAATTTTTGAAAGTAACACTACCACTATTGATATGTTTGGCTCCGCAAAATATCGCAATTTCCGCTATGGTGCGGATGACCACGTTGCCGTAGTTCACACCGAAAAATTGCCAAAGCACGCGGCTGTTTTCGTAACTACGGCGATTCACAAATCATCTCATACGGGGAAGTTCGACTATTCACGAAACTTCTATGCAAAAGATGCCGACGAATTAGACATCTTACTTCCTTCTAAGGAAAACAAACCTGATTATTCGTTTATGTCAACTCTTATATCGGCAATTCAAAAGCTCGTAATTAAAGACGTCGTGTTATATTTCAATAGAAAAATTGACGAAACTAAAAAAGTTATTGCAAAGTAATGGTTAGAGGTAAGAATTATGGCAATGTTAGATTTTATGGAAATCCCTCCTGCTGATACGGGGAATGGTGATCAAGATTCTTTTGAATTGTTTGCAAGAGAATTTTTTGCGGAAGTATTACACTTTGAAATTATGTCAGAACCTAATCGAGGTGCTGACGGTGGTAAAGATTTAATTGCCGTTGAACATCAAATTGGCTCTTTATCTTCTACCGATATAAGATGGTTAATAAGTTGTAAGCACAAAGCCCATTCTGGACACTCAGTTAAACCTACGGATGAGGAAAGTATCATCGACAGACTAAAACAACACAATGCTAATGGCTTTATTGGATTTTACTCGACTCTTCCTTCGACTGGGCTAAACGAAAGACTGGATTCTTTTAGATCAAGTGAATATAAAATTGAAATTTTTAATCACGAAAGGATTGAAAGTGAGCTTATTAAAGCCAAAAGGAACGATATAATTCAGAGATTTTTCCCTGTAAGCTATAAAAAAGAATCAACCAAAAATCAAAAAAATACACCATCCATTCTTTTTGGTAAATACGCGCCTTTACAATGCGAATACTGCGGTAAAGATTTATTAAAAGAACATTTGCACGATCGTGGAGCGATAGTCGTTTTTTTGGAAAATTTAGATACCAATGAGTATGTTGACATTTATACTTGTTGTAAAGGACATTGTGATAGGGCGTTAACTTCGGCGAAACGTCAAACTGGTGTCATTAGCGAATGGGAAGATATTTCCGATTGGATTATCCCATCAATCTTTATGCAGAAAGAAATGGCGCTCTTTAATCAATTATATCACGGTAAAATAAAATATAGGGAAGAAGTTTTTGAGAAGTTAAAGCAAATCATTTTAAGGTTATCTCAATTCTCATTAAGAGAAGACGATGATGAACAAAAGAAAAGAGCTTTGCATCTTTCTGAATTGCCTAACTGGATTTAATTAAGAGGTCTAAAATGTCAATCAATACTTTAAGACTGCAATTAGAACAAATTAATAAGGATTTAGTCAGAGCTAATCAAGATCTGGCAGAAAGTGGGAAGCGATCGGCAAGAGAAAATGAAAGTATTATACGAATTAAGAAGTCGATTACAAAAAATACATCTTTATCTTCTTTGCAATCAAAAAACCGCCAAATAGAAACACATAATCGTGAAATTGCAAGACAAGCAAAGAAACAAGTTGAATTGCAAAAGAAAATAGCTACACTTACTGCGAGAAAAGTGGACACCGAAAAAAAGTTGCGGAACGAAGAACTCAAAATCAATCAAGAATTGAGTAATGAAGTTGTTGCTGTGAAACAACTTAATCAAGAGCTGATTGCGCAAGTTGAAAGAGAACGACAGGAAAAATTAGAAGCGATTCAGAAGAAAACGGAAATTTTAGCTTCGCTTGATAACGAATTTGATGTTTTCATTTCTCACGCTTCCGAAGATAAAGAAGAATTTGTTGAGCCACTTTCTAAAATCTTAGTGGAGCATAATATCAGTATTTTCTACGATAAGGAGTCGATTGATTGGGGTGACTCAATTCCAACAAAGATTGATAAAGGAATTTTACATTCTAAGATTTGTTTACTTGTTATTAGTCCGAATTTTATTAGGAAGATATGGACACAAAGAGAAAAAGATGCTTTTATGATGCTTGATGATAAGAAAATACTTCCTATTTGGCATAAGGTATCAAAAGACGAAGTGCAGAATTTTAGTCCTACCATAGCGTCAATCAATGCTATAAACACTGCTGACAATACATTAGAAGAAATCGCTGAAAAGCTACAACAAGTTTTAAGCAAAACCCAATAATATATTTACTACATAAAAGATAACAGGTACTTGAAATTAAAGTACCTGTTATCTTTTGACTCGCAATTATAAGGTGTATTCTGATTAAAATTTAGTTTTTGATAAATTCCCTATGGAACACACCCTAAGCTCGCCTTATTTTTTTGCCTATATTCCGCAATACGCGCGCAGTCGCATGCGCACGCATGCGTTTATTGTTTAACGCAACGCGCCGTACAAAACGGCTGTATACGCATCGCCCGCAAAATACGCGTATCGGCGCGCGAAGAGTCGATTACAGCTTGCTGTAAATGATTTCGCCGTCGCGCACTGTCATGAGCACGTCCAAGCCGTCGTCGAGCACGACGAAATCCGCCGCCTTGCCCGTCGCGATACTGCCGTAATTTTCGGCTATTCCCAAATTATTCGCGGGGTTGACGGTCGCGCAGTCGATAGCGCGCGTCAAATCCGCGCCGCATTCGTCGACGAGCAGCTTGACGGCGTCGTTCATTTTGAGCACGCTCCCCGCGAGCGTGCCGTCGCCCAGCCGCGCCGCGCCGTTCTTGACGAACACCTTTTGTCCGCCGAGCTCGCTCTCGCCGTCGCGCAGTCCCTTGGCGCGAATGGAATCGGTGATAAGCACGAGCTTATCGGTCGGCTTGTTTTTAAGCAGCAGCTTAATTGCGGGCACGGACACGTGAATGCCGTCGGCAATCAGCTCCGCGTACGTCGCGTCGGTGAGCAACGCCGCGCCCGCAACGCCCGCCTCGCGGTGAGTGAACGGGCTTTGCGCATTGAACGTGTGCGTCACGCAGCGCGCGCCGCACTCCGCCGCGCGCCTCGCCTCGGCGTACGTCGCGTCGGAGTGCCCGATTGAACACACGACGCCGCGCGCCGACGCGTGGCGTATAAGCTCGAACGCGCCGTCCGTTTCGGGCGCGATTGTTATTTGCTTGACGCACCCGCCCGACGCGCGCGAATACTCGTCGAACAGCGCGATATCGGGCTTGACTATATACTCGCGCGGCTGTGCGCCCGCTCGTTTGTCGGACAAGAACGGACCTTCCAAATGCACGCCGATAATCGCCGCGCCGTCGCTGCGGTTTTGCGCGCGGTACGCCTTGACCGCGGCGAGCGCGGCGAGCGTATTGTCCTTGCTTTGCGTCATTGTGGTAGCACAAAACCGCGCCGTGCCCTCGCGCGCGAGCGTATCGGCTATCGCGCCGAGCGCGTCGAGCGTGCCGTCCATTGCGTCCGCGCCGCCCGCGCCGTGTATGTGCCCGTCTATAAACGCGGGCGCGACCAAAACGCCGCGCGGCAGCTCGATTTCGTCGCCGTCGGCGTTGCCTATGCTACGGATTTTCGCGTCGAAAGCGATATCCGTTCGGACTATTCCCTTGCCCGCTACGTATGCGAGCGCATTTTTAAAGCATCTCATAACAGCTCCGCCGCCGCCTCGTCCAAAATAACGGTAACGTCGGCATGCCGCTGCAATACGCTCGCGGGCATGCGCTCGTCCACCTCGCCCTTTACCATGCCGCGCACGGCTTGCGCCTTGTTCGCGCCGCACGCGAGTATGAGTATTTTGCGCGCGTCCATAATATCGGCAATGCCCATAGTGAGCGCGTACCGCGGTACGTCGTCGGGGTTTGCGAACAGCCGCGAATTATCCTTGACCGTGCTTTCGGCAAGCTCCGCCACGTGCGTATGCGAATCGAACGGAGTGTTCGGCTCGTTAAACGCGATATGCCCGTCGCTGCCCAAGCCCAAAAGCTGAATATCGCGCCTGTTCGCCGCGAGCAAAGCGGTGTAACGCTCGCACTCGGCGGCAAGGTCGGGCGCAGTGCCGAGCGGCAAATGCGTGTTGCGCGGGTCGATATCGGTTTTGCCGAACAGGTTTTCGCGCATGTAGTACGCGTAGCTGTGCGCGTCGTTAACGCCCGCGCCCACATATTCGTCGAGGTTGAACGACTTGCAGCCCGCAAGCGAAAGCGCGCCGTCGGAGACCGCCGACACAAGCCGCGCGTACACGCCGAGCGGCGTGCTGCCCGTGGCAAGCCCGAGCGTAGCGTCGGGGTTGGCGGCGACGACGCCCGTCAGAATCTCGGCGGCAAGCTCGCACACCGAATCGTAATCTTTTGCAATAATAATTTCCATAACACTGTTGCTGTGCCGATAATCGGCGGTAGTAAGCGACGCGGCGCGACAAGCTTTACGGAACGGCCGTCGCGCACACGCCTATACGTTGAAGTCGGCATATCGCCTGAAACAATATACCATATAACGATGCCGAACGCAATACGCAATCGGGCATTTTCAATCGGATAACGGGCACGCCCGCGCCCGACGCGCTTGCGTCAACCGTTGCGTATGGCTTTGTCGAGCGCGGCAAGATTGCGCCGCGCCGCATCGGCGGTTTCGCATTCCACATAGGCGCGGCATACGGGCTCAGTGCCCGACAGCCTGATAAGCGCCCAGCACTCGTTGTCGAAGCGGTACTTGATATTCTTGTCGATACGCTCGACGGCGCGCGGCGCGCGGTCGAACTCGGGCGGATTTTCGAGGATGCGTTCGAGGATATCCGTTTCGCCGCCGAAGCGAATTTCGTCCTCGACGCAGGCGTAATCGTATTTGGCAAACTCGCATACCTCGCGCACGATTGCCGACACGGGCATGTTCATGACCGTAACCATTTCCGCGAACAGCGCGGAGCTGAACACCGAGTCCTTGCCGAATATGTATCCGCGCACGGTAAGCCCGCCGCTGCTCTCGCCGCCGATAAGCGCGTCGTGGCGTTTTATCGCGGCGGAAATATTCTTGAACCCGACGTCCACCTCGTGACACTCGAACCCCGCCGCCCGCGCCACCTTGTCCACCAATACGGACGTGGCGCAGTTCTTTACGGCGTCGCCCTTCATGCCGCGGTAGTTAATCAGATAGTAGTACAGGCACGCCAAAATCTCGTTGCTTGTTACGTATCTGCCGTTCTCGTCGATAATGCCCAGCCTGTCGCTGTCGCTGTCGGTCGCCATGGCGAAATCGTATCCGCCGTCGCGCACGAGCTGCGCGAGCGGCTGCATCGCCTCGCGCGTGGGGTTGGGATTGACGAACCCGAAAAACGCGTCGTGAACGGCGTGCAGGACGGTCACGTTCTTTACGCCCAGCTGCTCGAACAGCGGACGGATACAGCTCGCGCCCACGCCGCAAAGATTGTCGTACAGGATTTTCACCTTGCTGCCGCGCACCGCGGGCGAAAGAAACGCCGTTATGTTTTCGAGGTACTTTTGCTTGTTGGAATAGTCGACGACCAAGCCCTTTTCGCGCGCGATATCGGCGGGCAGCGTCTTGATTGCGCGCACGGCGCGCGTCGCGCGTTCCAAACGGTCGGTAAACGCGACGTCGGCGTCCATGCCGCCGCGCACGAACACCTTGACGCCGTTGAAGTAGTACGGGTTGTGACTCGCGGTAATCATGATTCCGTAGTCGAGCGCCTCGTCGCGCACCGCCGTCATTACGGCGGGCGACGGCAACGGCTCGGTATACAGCAAGCACTTAACGCCGTTGGCGGCGAGCGTTTCCGCTATCCACACGGCAAAATAGCCCGAGCCGAACCGATAATCGTACCCGACCGCGACGGGCTTGTCGCTGCCGTCCTCGCGGATAATATCGCACAATGCCTGCACAACAAGCTGTACGTTGCGTTTGGTAAAGTCCTCGCCGATAACGCCGCGAAAACCGCCCGTACCGAATTTAATCATACCGTAAAGTCTCCCGTGATGTCAAAACCTATATAAAAATGGAGTAGTAATACTGAGGGTACGAAAATATACCCCCCGAAATACAGAATAACAATGCTTACGCATTAAGCCGCGGCGAGCCGCGCGTCAAACGATATCGAGCGAAATTTCGTCGAGCGCAACGCCGTCGGCGGACGCAATCGTCACCGTCAGCTTGGTGCAGCCCGCAGGCGGCGTAAACTCGAAGCTGCGCGTTCCGCCCGCGTACTCGAACGTGTCACTGCCCGTAACTACCGCGCCGTCTACGATAGTGCCGTACTCGACCGTGACCGTCGCCGCGCCCGTGCCGATAAGCGTGAGCGCAAGGCCGAGCCCGCCGCAGTCGATAAACGCGTCCTGCGATATCTCGCCCGTAAACGTGCTGCCGCCCGTCGCCGCGCCGCTCGTCACGCCGGAAACGTTCCACACGAACTCGTCGCCCGCGCGTTCGGCGGCAAGCGTGCCGTTCGCGATAAGCTTGCTCTCGAACCCGTGTCCCGTCGTAGGTATGGCGCGATAGCTCTCGTTTTCCGTCATTTTACGCGCGACCTCGGTCGCCGTCTCGCCCGCGAACCGCGAGTATTTGAACCCTCGTATCACGAGGTTGTCGGTCTCGAAATCGGGCTCGCCGCACCAGCCGTTGGGCAGCCAGCACCCGATATTGAGGTACATTTCGCCCGTCGGCACATACCCGCGCAACGTGGTTACGAGCACGTCGTCCACATAGAACTCCACCCGCGCGTTGTCGCCCGTATGCCAATCGAACCGATACTTATGGAACTTGCCGTCGTTGAGTGCCGTCGGCACTTTCTTGTACTCGTGCTCGACATTAGTCAGCGTTTGATAGGACGAGAACAGCGCCTTTGTATACGAGCCGACGCCGTACTCGCTGTTGCTTGCCGCGACCGTGCCGTAAATCTCGATATCTATCTCGTTGTTGTAGCGCGCCTCGTCGCTCGTTTCGTACAGCCACATGGACGTGCAAACGCCGTTGACCGAGGGAATTTTCATTTCCACCTCGAAGCTGCCCGGACCGTACGCCTCGCGCGACGTAAGCACTCCGCCCGTGCGCTTGCCCGAGCTGAAATCGGCATTGACCGAAACGCCGCGCTTGTCGCCGTAGTAGTAGTCGCCGTTAACGGCGATAAGGATATCGCCGTTTGCGGCTTTCATTACGTTTTCGGGAATGACCCCGCCGTGCGTTTGCGTCGTGTCGGTGATGCCCCAAACTCGGTTCATCGCCAGCCAATCGCCCACGTTGATAGGCTGCAATTTCGTATCGTCGGGATTAACCCCGAAGAAACTCCTTCACCAACGCGGTTATTTCTGCGGTAAACCCGTTGGTATACGTCACCGCGCTGTTGTCGGTGTCGTAGTATGCGGTATCGTCGGCGTTAAACGCGAGCTTATCGGACGCGACGGTATTTACGTTAGTTCCAGCGCCGTCGCCGATTGCGGTCGTCGCACCGTCGGCGGAAATCGTAACAAACAAGCAATCGCTCGTCACGCCGCCCCCCGAATTGTTACCTACTATACCGCCTTGCGCCCAGCCGCCGCTCTTTTGCACCTTGCCTATAAACACACAACCCTTAACCACGGAGTTAGCCGCGTCGTTGCCGTAGCAAATACCGCCTGCACCCGCGCCGTCGCTAATCAACTCCGTAACGTTAACAAAGCAATTTTCAATCGTGCCGCCTCTGTTGACGCCTGCGATGATACCCGACGCGCTAATGCCGCTGTACGCTTTTCCGCTTGCTATAACCATGTTTCTAATCGTACCGCCGTTATTGACAATCATGCCGAAGCCCCAACCGCTTTCGCTGTACAAATCCAAATTGGTAATCTTTTTGTAGTTACCGTCAAGCACGCCTGTAAACGGGTTGTCAACGTTGCTAATCGGAGTAAACGCGTCTTTGCTTTCGTCAAACGCTATATCCTCGGTTATAATGTATCTGCCTGCAAGGTCGTTACCGATAGCTCTGAGCGCCGCCTTATCGGCAATGCCCAGCCACACGTCGGCGGTCACGGTTGCGGGAGTGAGGTCGCCGCTGCTCACGGTGAGCGTAATGCTCTCGCCGTAAATCGCGCCCTCTACCGCTACCGTATAGTCTGCCGCAGACACGTCGAGATACTGCGTCCAATCCACGTTGTCGAGCGCCCAACCGCCGTCGGCAGCGTACGGAACAATCACCTTGCTCACGCCCGCTTTGAGCGTTGCGGTAAGCTCGCCCTGCGACGCGGTAACGGTTACTTTGCCGTTAATCGTGCGCTCGTTCACGCCGTCGTTATACACAAACACCACGTCCTGCTCGCCGACGGCTGACGTATCGAGCCCGCGAACCTCGGTGGGCGAAACCGATTTTGTCGTGCCGTCCGTCATTTCTACGGTCAGCTTAATGCTGCTCAACACAAGCTCGCCGCCCTCGATGCAGGTTATATTTTGGGTTTCCACAGCGGAAATGCCGAGCGCGTACGGGTCGCCTACCGTTACCGCTACGCTGTCTACGTACACGCCATTGACCTTTACGCCGATTTTGAACATTTTTACGTTCTCGAAAAGCGCGCTCGTCACGCTATCCGCAAACCGAATTACGTAATCGCCGCCGCTGTTATTTTTGATTTCCAATACGGGCGCGTCGAGCTCCTCCGCCGCTTCGTTAGCCGTCCAATCCGCCAAGAACTCAATCGTTTCGATTTCCGCATTGCTGAATACCTTGATATTGATATCCTGCCCGACGTAAATCTTCTTGTCGTACGAAACGACTTTACCGAACGTCTCCGAGCCGTAATACGTGCCGCTGTTCTCGACGTACACCCAGCCGTCGCCGAAAGTATCGGTCAGGTCGGTTTTATCGCCGTTTACGCAGTTAACAGCAGTGCCCTTGCCGTCCTTGGTCGCGGCAATAAGCGTCGCGCCTATATCGGTAAAGGTTTGATTATCCCAACTGCCGTATTTGAAGTACGACGCATAGCACGCCACGTTCTTGACAGTACCGCCGTTGTAATCGGCAACGTATCCGCAACCGCGCTCGGCGGCGTATTCCACGAAAAGCTTGCAGCCGTCGTCGATAACAACGTTTTCTATCGTGCCGAGGTTAACGCCCGCGATAAGCGCCGACGCTTGCCCGCCCTTGACGTCCGCGTCGCGCAGCGTGAAGTTCTTTACCGTTCCCGTCTCGCCGATGTATCCAAACATTCCCAGATAATGGCTTTTGTACGACCACGGCGCGTCTTGATACATAATGAGCAAGTCGTTGACGATATGTCCTCTGCCGTCGAACGTGCCCGTAAACGGTTTACCCTCCTGCGTCAATTCGGTAGCGTCACCGAAAACAAGCGTTACGGGGTCGTTTTCCGCGCCCGTGCCCTTGATAGGCGCTTGACCGATAGGCGATACGCCTTTCGACCACCATTCGGACATAACGTTATTCTTAACCCAATGTCCGTCGAGCGACAAGTCGTTTTGCAAAATGTAATATCCGTCGAGATTGTCGTTTATCGCCTTGAAATCGTCGGCGGTGCGTATGTAGCTAGCGACGATAATGTTGAGGAATTCGCCGTCGGCGTTGACGAGCTTTGCGCCCGACTTGGCGAACGCGCTCGCCGCAACGTACGTGCCGTCGTCATCCGTCGTAACGGCGAGCGACGCGCCCGTCATGTCGGTGACGGCAGTCAGCTTTTTATCGGAAATCTTGTACTTTTCCGCAGTTGCCGAAAACTCGTTTTCCACCGCGACGTACTTCGTACCCGCCGCGTCGAGGTCGGCGACGGTGCGCTGCTTAACCTGTATACGGAAATCGCATACCGCAGTACCCCCCCCCACGGAATCCTCGTACTCGACCTCGACCTTCTTTTGCCCGACGGTCGTCAAATCGACGACGTTTTTGACTTTGAGGTCGGCGACGGTCAACTCTTTTTCCGATTTGTCGCTATATACCGCCTTGACGCGAATGCCCGTCAAATCGACGGCGCTCGCCTTTTCGTCGAGGAAATATACCGCCTTTGTCGGCTGCGCGTCCAGCTTCAAGCGGCTGTTGAGCGTTTTGTCGTCCTCGTCGCCGCCCGTCGGCTTGACGTACTTATAAACAAGCTCGTTCGACTTGTCGCTGTTTTGCCAGCCCGATTCGGTGGTCTTTGCCACGACGCTCACCTTGTATTCGCCCGTTTCCGAAACGCTTATGGTATAGCTCGTGTCCGTCGTATCGACGGTGTTCGCGCCGACGGTCACGTCGTAGCTCGTAGCATGCTCCACCGCGCTCCAACTGACGACGCTGCCGTCAATCGAAATAACGGGCGCGGCAAGCTTTTGTTCGCCCGTCGTGCTGTCGTTGCATGCAAACAGCAAGCACGACCCCGCGACGACCGCGGTCATCGCCGAAGCGCACGCTATTGTTTTTGCGATTTTTTTATTCATGATTTCCACTCCTTATTGGAATTATTTTTTTCTTGAAAGTCGGTATTCGAGCGACGTACCGCGCCGAGCGCAGGGTCGTGCCGCTCATTCGAACGCCGCGTCGGTTATGCTCTCCACGGCTTTTGCCACCGCGCCGATTACCGACGCGTTTCCGCCCAGCGTGGTCGGAACTGCGGTACAGCTCCCCACCGCCTCGGCTATTTGCTCGTTGACGGCGCGCATGTATTCGTCGCCGAACCCCGTAGCTCTGCCCGACACGACGACCGTCGAAATATCGAGCAGCTCCACAATGTCTTTGAGCACGCCGCCGAGACAGCGCGCGGTCGCAAGCACGTATTCGCGCGCGGCGGCGTCGGACTCGTACAGCGCCAGCGCCTCGGCGGTATGCTTAACGCCCAGCCTCGCCTTGACGGCGCGCAACGACACGAATTCGTCGAGCGCGTCGCGCCTGCCCTCGAACTCGGTGCGCATGCGCCCGACCTCGCCCGCAAAGCCCTGCGAGCCGCTGTACAGCTTGCCGCCGAGCACGAGCGCGCCGCCTATGCCCTCGTCCACATGCACGAGCATGCCGTTTTCCACGCCCGCGAGCAGCCCGCGGTGCATTTCCGCATGCCCCGCAAGGTCGATATCGTTGGTCATTTTTACCGTCACGCCGAACTGCCGCGAAAACAAATTGACTATGTAGTTCTTTTCGCCGAACAAATCCTTATCGAACTGCGGCGATAATTGCAGCTCGCCCGTCATGGTGTTTACGCGCCCGGGCACGGACACGTCGATGCCGAGCAACGGCACGTCGCGATACTCGGGCTTTGCCAAAAGGTTTTTGAGCGAAAGCACCAGCTCGTACACCGTCGCCACGTCGTATCGCTCCACGCGCGTTTCCGTAAAATCGGTTATTTGCATTTTCATGTCGCTTATAACCACCTGCGCGCGGTGGTTGGCAAGCCCCACCGCCGCCACGCACCCGAACTTTTCGTTGACCGAATAGTACACCGGTCTGCGCCCGACCGAAGTAGTCGCCGCCACCTCGTCGTCCGTCACCTTGCGAATGTATCCGCCCTTTTCCAGCTCGCAAATGATTGACGACAGCGCGGCGTTGCTCAAATCCAGCCCACGCGACAGCATGGTCGCCGAGCTGTCCGCCTTGCGCAGCTCGCGCATAACCAGCCTGTTGTTTAAGCACCGTGCATAGCTCTGATTCTTCCCCGTCATGACCTTATTCCCCCCTAGCGTATTTGCGTAACCGTGAGCACGGGCATGCCGTCCGCGTCGGTCGTCCAACCGCTCCATGCCGAAATATCGGCTTTTTCTATAAGCTCCGTCGCCGACGCGTACACAGCGCTGTTCACGCCGTCGCCCACGCCGCAAAGCGTCAGCGTTTCGGGTCGGTCGCCGTTAACCAGCTCAGGGTCGGAGTTGTGCGACGGGTCGTCCACCGCATAGCAGCTTTCGATTACGCCCTCGTTGATGCCGCACAGCGCGCCGTAGCTGTTGTTCGCCGTCACCCAGCCGAGACTGATGCAGTTGCGAATATCGCCCTGATTCCTGCCGACGAGCCCGCCCGCGACGCGGTGTCCGCCCTCGGCGTTTTCCAAAATCACCTTGACCGACACGCGGCAGTTTTCCACCGTGCCGAGGTTGAACCCGACAAGCCCGCCCGAGTACGAGCACGTATAGCTCGACTCGCCCTCGGCGCTTTCGAGAATTATGTTCCTGAGCACGCCGTCGGCGGTCATGTATCCGACGAAGCCCGCGTTGAAATACTTGGCGGCTACGTCGTAATCTATTTCGGGTGTGTGCGCGGGGTCGTCGCTCTCCGACTTGTCGCTGCCCTGCACCCAATCCATCCACAGCCCGCTTATCTTGTGCCCGAGCCCATCGATTGTGCCGCGGAACGCGTCCGCCGTCGCCGAGCCGTCCGTCACGTCGTGATACGTGCCGATGGGCGACCACCCGCCCTTTTTATCGGCGAGGTAGTCGGAAAGGTCGATATCGTTGACCATAGCGTAATAGCCGGCGAGCGCCTCGCGGCTCGACCCGATTGCCGCCAAATCCTCGGCGGTGCGCAGGTACGCGGCGACCTTGACGACGGCTACCGCCGCGTTCTTGGCTGTGAGAATGCGTATCTCGTTTTCGCCCGCGGGCAGCGCCGCCACGACCGCCTGCTTTACGGTAAGAGTGCGCGTCGCCTTGTCGTAAGAATATCCGTCCGCGCTCACTGCCGCGCGCCCGAGCTCCACGCCCAAAACGCCCTGCTCGGCAAACACCGCGCCGCTGCCAGACATGTCGCCGTAGTCGATTACGAACTCGATATCGCGCCCGACGCCATGCTCTGCGAACTCGACGGCGTTTTCGGTGACTATGAGGTCGCCGACCGCCGCGAGAAAATCCTTTTCCGCGCTCGCGCCGTGCGAGGCGGCGACGACGGTAAACGGCGTGCCGTCCGCCACGATTTGCGTATACGTAACCCTGCCGCTCGACGGGTCGACTTTTATGCCGTCCACCGCGGTTTTTAGCGAGTACGAAACGCCGTAGCCGCCCGCCGTAGCCGATACGCGGTCGCCGTCCACTATGTACTTAGCCGCGGATACAAACTCGACAACGGGCGCGGACACGGGCACGGTTAAAGTCAAAACCGCAGTAGACGTAATCTTGCCGTCCACGACCGCCGCCAAAACCACCTGCGTGCCGTTCTCCACGCCGTCGGCGATTGTAATCGTGCCGTCGGCGGAAACGGTTACGCCGTCGGGCGCGCTCAATAGCGTATAGCTCGCGTCGGCGTTGTCAATGCAAACTCGGTCGCCGCTCGCGACCGTGTATTCGCCGCGCTCGAACTCGACGGTCGCAGTCGCGCCGCCCGAGCAGCCCAGCGCGAGCGCGGCGGTCGCCGCCGCACAGCACGCGAATATGAGTAGCTTTTTGTGTTTTTTCATTGTTTCGCACTCCTTCAATCTGTAATTCGTAATTGAGTGACATTGCTATATGACGTCATTTCGACCGCAGCACACAATAGTGTGCGGAGCGGAGAAATCTTTCCTATTATAAATAGATTTCTCGACTGCGAGGGCTTCGCCCGCCGCGCGGTTTTGTTTAGTCAGGAAACGACGGCGGCGCGCATCGCCAAAGGCAATATGCTTACACATTGTTGTCGCTGCCCGATATACTACGCGCGCGACGGGCAACAGGCGGCAAGCCGCCGACGGGAGTGTAGACCCACCTACATGACCGAGGCGGCGCGTCCGCACGTAGCCCGTATCCGCCGATGCATACGCCGCGCTACCCTTTTAAGCCGCCTGCGACCGTATTCTTGATGATGGTCTTTTGGAAGCAGGCAAAGAGAATAACGACGGGTATCACGGCGACCATGACAGCCGAGAACACCATGGGGTAGTCTTGCTCGCGGTTTATCATTTCGTTTTGCAGGCTTTGCAAGCCGACGGCGAGCGTTTTGACGCTGTTCATGAACAGGAACGGGGTCGAATAGTCGTTCCAATAGACGATGGCTTGAAGTATGCATACCGCTATTATCGGACCGCGCGCAATGGGCAGCATTATGCGGAACAGTATTTGGAAACGGTTCGCGCCGTCCATTTGCGCCGCCTCGGCGTAGCTCCACGATATGGTCTCGAACGCGCCGTACAGCATTATGAAATTGAACCCGAAGCACCCCGAATACAGGAACAGCACGCCTATCAGCGAGTCCATCATTCCGAACGTTTCCATCATTTTCACCTGCGCGGGCAGCGTGCCGACGATGGGCACAATCATGGTGAATATCGCCGCGCCGTAAATAAGCTTCCTGCCGGGGAACTTGTACTTGGAAACGCAGTACGCAGAAATCGCGGACAGCCCCACGTTGATTGCAGTGCCGAGCACGGTCGTAACAATGCTCATGAGTAGCATGCTCCACACCGCCTGCCCGTTTATCTCGAATTTCAATACCTCGATTAAGTTATTGAACTCCCACTCTTTGGGAAACCCGAAAATATTGCCGAGGTTGTACTCGCCGCGGCTCTTGAACGAGCTGACGAACATCCATACGAACGGTATCAAAAGCGACAGCGAGTACGCTACGAAAATCGCAAACACCACCCACTTAATCGCTTTATATCCCGCGCTCGATTTTTTTATTCTGCTTGTCATTATTCGGAATTGTCGCCTCCTTACAGAGTTTCGCGTTATGTCGCCGTCGCGGCGACTGTCATATCAGAAATCGATACCGTCGTATTTTTTGGACATTCTGTTACGCACAAGCATGACGATAGGCGCCCAAATCACGGAGAACAGCAAGCCTTTTGCGGCGAACTGCGGATACTGCACGGTATTGCCGCGCGACGTGCCTATGAATATCTCCATGGCGATTGTGGACGTCACCCACGAATCGTCGCCGTTTGTCAACAGGAACGGTTGCAAGTACAGCGTGAGCACGTTCGTAAGCCCGACGATAACGAGCGTGACTACGGTCGGCCACACGAGCGGCACGGTTATCTTGATAAACTCGGTAAAATACCCCGCGCCGTCGAGCTGCGCGCTCTCGTAAATCTCCTTGGGTATGCGCCCGATTGCGCCCGACAGCAACACCACGTTGTACCCGAGCCCCGCCCAAATACAATAAAGATACACGTACATCTGACCGCCCGGCCAATTCTTGAACATGTCCGCGCCGATTACGTTTTTGAGCGGCAGCGCGAACGACATTGTGAGCGCGACCACGGGAATTATGTTCGGCAAAAAGAATATCACGCGGAACACGTTGGCAAGCGGCATCTTTTTGTCCAAAAAATAAGAGAACAGCATGGACAGCGGCAGGCTGATAAATATGGTGATAAACGCGTACCCGAACGAATTGAGCACCACCACCAAATTATTGTTGAGCCACGACACGCCGGTATTGTTCTCGGGCGAGGTGAAAATGTTGCGCAGCACGCGCGCAAAATTGTCGAACCATATAAATTCGGCAAAGTTGCCCGCTCTGTCCACGCGTATGAACGCGAGCCTGAGCGCGCCGATATTGACGAATACCCAGGTTATTACGAATTGCAGCACGGGATACGCGAGCAGCACCGCCACAAAGATATAGTCTCTGTGCCGCTTGCGCTTGGACATGTCCTTCGGCTTTTTCGTATTCGTATTCGTATTTGCAATCGCCTCGGTCGCCACCTTACTTCACCTTTATCAACGATATATCGTCTACGTATATAGGCGTGTCGAACGCCGACGTAATCTCGATTTCCACGCGCTTTGTGCCGTCGGGCGCAACGAGCTCCTGCATAAACTCGCTCCACTGCTGCGAATCGACGGTTATGCGCTTTTGCTCGATTATCTCCTCGCCGTTGCCCATGAACAGCACGTTGACGCAGCCCTCGCCCTGCGCGTTGAACGCGAGCTTCAATTTGAACCCGTCGAATATGCTGTCTATCGTTTGACCGACAAGTCCTATTCTATCCACTTTAAGCCCGCACGAACCCTTTGCGCCTATACGCTCCGCAACCGTGCAATACGTTTCGGCGGGCGCTGACGTAAGCTCCTTGCGCGCCTTGTTGTACAGCTCGGTAATCTCGTCGTACAGCTTATCGGGGTTTGCGTCCTCTATCTGCTTGCGCAACGCTTTGAGCTCGTCGGAGGTTATCGTGCGCTTGTAATATTTCCAACCGCTGTTGGTCGCGTTTTTGAGCGCGTACTCGAAATCGCCGTTGGCGACGCCGTTGACCTCGGCGAGCGTTATCGGCTCTTTGGGGAACTCGTCGGGAGCAGCCACGTCGCCCGTAAGCTTGGGCGTAAACTCCTCTATCGGCTGGTCCTTGAACGGCGTGTGCCGCACATAGTCCACGTACATGTTGTCGGATTCGAAATTGGGCTCGCCCACAAACCCCGCGTTGTTGGGAAACCATACGCCCAGCCAAATGCGCGTTTGCAGGAACGGCACGAAAACGTTGCTCACCGCAGTGACCTTGCCGTCCACGAAATACACGAGCCGCCCGCACGTGGTGTCCTTGACGTCGCCCGCCTTTACGCCCTGCGCCGCCATTTCCTCGGTAATCTCGTCCGCCGAGTACCTGCCGAACTGCGTCGCCTCGTCCTCGTCGCTTTCGAGCGTGTACCAATCGAACCCGAACGTATGCCACTCGCCGTCGGCAAGGTTGGTTATGCTCCCGCCCGTGACCTCGGACAGCGCCACGTCCTGCGATTGGTTTGCGGTTTCGGTATGATAGTTGGTGTTCAAAATCCGTTCGTACGATATGATACCCGTGGAATGCGTGCCGCCGGGAAACTCGATATCTATCTCGTGATTCGCGCCCGTCTCGGTATCGTACGCAAAAGTCCAAAACGCGTTGCACGCGCCCAGCCGCGGCAGCACCTTCATCTTTACCTCGTACCTGCCCGCGCCGAACACGCCCTTGCTGATAAGCGCCGCGCCCGCGAGCGTGCCGTCTCTCCTAGACCCCACGCCCTTGACCGCGCCCGACGTGTAATAATCACCGTTACCCGTCAGGACGAGCACGCCGTCGTCGGTGTAGTTTACGTTTTCGGGTATTACGCCGCCGTTGCCGTTAGCGCCCCACGCCTGCTTGCCTATGTCCCAATTCTCGGACGACACCCCGCCCGTGAAATCGTCGAAAAACGTATTGTCGTAATCGAGCTCTATGCCGGGCAGCAACCGCAGGTCGTCGCCCGCTTTGAGGTCCTGCGGCGCGGTCTCGGCGGGCTTGCAGCCCGTAAGCGCGCTCGCGCACAGCAATGTGAGAGCAGCCAAAGACGCGCAAGTTATCTTTGTATTACGCTTTTGCGCCATCAATTTGTCCTCCCGTCGGAATTTTTTGTTCATTATAGCATACAAAAATGCCGATTGCAATACATTTTCGATAATTTTTCAATATTTTTTAATTAAATTAAATAATATATTTCGAGCAAGAGCGCGTCAAAAGGCAAATATGTGTGAATTTTCGCATAAAATTTGCGCGTACGTATTGACAAACGCCGAAATATATGCTAATATCTCTATAAGTTTTTTAACTTTATTAAATATCGCGAGGAAATTATGAAAAAACCTGTTAAAACAATCGCTGTCGCGCTTGCCGCCGTATCGGCTCTTTCCGCGTCCGTCGCGCTCACGGGCTGCGGCGGCGCAAAGAACGACCCCACCGTGCTCAACATAGTCGCGCTCAACGCAGGCTACGGCAAGCAATGGCTGGAAACGCTCGCCGAAAAGTTCGAGGCGGAGCACGAGGGCTACACCGTGAATTTGGACAACGCAATCTACGAGGCGGGGTCGCTTATAAATTCGCATATCAACAGCCGCAACAATATAGACGACCTTTATATATGCGTGGGTAACGATTGGAAAACGTACGCCGCCGCGGGCAAGCTTGCCAAGCTCGACGATTTTCTCGACGAAGCGGTGGACGGCACGACGGTAAAGAATAAGATTGCCGACGAGTTTGCCAACTCCGTCTACTACCCCGACCTCGACGGCACGCTGCACACATATCGCCTGCCCTGGACGGCGGGCGTAGGCGGCATCTATTATAATAAGGCTATGTTCGAGCAAAACAGCTGGAAAGTGCCGACTACCTACGGCGAGCTGGTCGAGCTTTGCGATAAAATAGTGGACGACGATATTCCCGTCGAGGGCGGCGGCAACAAGGCGCAAAGCGTCAAGCCGTTCGTGTACACGGGGCAAAACATTGACTATTTCGACTACGCCGTTTACACCTGGTGGGCGCAGCTCTCGGGCGAAGAGAACATTCGCGAGTTTATGCAATACGGCTCGGCGGACAACTACGACAGCGCCAAGTCCGCAACGTACGACAATCTCAAAAAAGCGACCGATATGTGGAAGGGCTTGTTCGGCAATTCCGATTACGTAATGTCGGGATGCAGCGGCATGTCCAACCACGAGGCGCAAACCGCGTTCAACAACGGGCACGCGGCTATGATTTTCGGCGGCGATTGGATGTACAACGAAATACTCAAATACGACATCAACAACGAGAATTTCGAGTTTGCGCTCATGAAAACGCCCGTCGCCGACGGCGCGGTGGAAACGAGCATAACGTACACCATCGGCGAGGACCAATATATCGCCATACCCGAATCGTCCACCAAAAAGGAGCTTGCCAAAGACTTTATCAAGCTAATGATAAGCGACTACGGCTGCGAGGTGTTCCTCAATCAGGCGCACGGCGTGCTCGCGTACAAGGCGGCGGACATAGAAACCGAGGACGCGTTCCTCAACAACCTCATCACTACCAAAAACAGCTACGAAAAGGCGTTCACCAACTACCCGTCGTTCACCGCGGACGAAATTGCGGGCAACGCCAAGATAACCGATAACAGACTGCTGTATCTCGCCAACACGGTGGATATTTGGGGCACGGGCGCGCTCCGTCCTTACGCCACGCTCATTCAAGCCAACCCGCAAACGCTGGACAAAGCGTTCGCCACAATCGCAAGCTCTATCGCGGGACAGTGGAAGGATTGGCAGAGCGACGCGGGCGTCACGACGGGCTGAACCGCCGCCGCACAAATATAGACGTCGGGTGAATACACATGCTGAAAGAAAAATTACAGGAAATAATCGCGACCGAAAAAAAACTGCGGCGCGATAAAGACTTTGCGAAAAAATGCGCAATTCCCGAAAACTGCTATCTTTTGGGCAACGGGGAAATACTGTGCTACCCGCGCGGCACGGGCGACAGCCGCTATCCGTACTCCGCCGACGGGCTGACGCTGTGGGCGTACGCGTCGGGCGAAATGTCGCTCAACGAAAGCGCGTTCTACTACATACTGCCCGCTGACGAGGGCAAAGAGCCGTACGCGGCGTTTTTCGGCGGCAAGTCGGAACGCGACGGCACGTTTACGCCTATATCCGTGACGGGCGTGGCACGGCAGGCGCGCGAGGACGGCGTATCGCGCTTTACCTACTACACGCCGACGGCGGTCTACTACGTGACGCAAACGCCCGAGGCGGCGTACGCGTTGCGCGCGTTTGTGTCGGCGGACAAAAAAGCGACGTTTTCGCTGTGCGCGCTCAATCTTACGAACAAACCGATTAAAACCTATCTCTCCGCGTTTTTCAACTGCCTGCTCATGCACCAAGCGGGCGAAAGCGTGGAAACCAAATGGTTTAAGCGCTGCGACGCGACCGACGACGGTTTTATATTCGAAAGCGTCGAGGACCTCGACCGCACCACTCACCTTATCAACTACGGCGTAATCAACCGCGCGGTCGGGTTCGACTGCGAATACGCCGAGCATACGACCTCGCGCGCCGATTACGTAGGCGGCAAAACCAACAGCCTGAGCTGTGCCGCGCCGCTGTTTTCGGGGCACTTCGGCAAGCAGCCGCGCGTGTGCAAGTTCGGCGACACGGCGGCGGCGGGCGACCTTTACGCGTTCACGCTCGACGGCGGCGCGCTCGCGCAAATAGACTACGCCGCCGAGGCGCATTTCAATCGCGACGGCGCGCTCGCCGCAATCGGCGGGCTGAACGCGGGCGACGCGGACAAAACGCACGCCGCTGCGGAAAGCGCGTATAACGTCAAAGCCGCCGCGCCCGACAAGCTTACGATGCGGTTCGGACGGCTCGACGACGAGCGGCTGCGCGGCGAAACGCTGACCGAGTTCGTATCCAACGTGCAGCGGCAGGTCGAATTTGCCGCGCTCGCCAAAAACAGCGGCACGTCGTTGCTCGGCGTGCGCGACGTGGCGCAGCAAATGGAAGCGGCGCTCATGTGGAACGCGCGCGGCTGCCGAGCCAAGTTTATCGAGCTGTTCGGCTTTATCGACCCGAGCGGCAGAGCGCCGCGGCAGTATTCCATACCCGCAAAGGGCGCGCTGCCGCAAATGGATACGCGCATGTTCATAGACCAAGGGAATTGGATAATTTCGGCGGTCTATTCCTACCTCGCCCACACCGACGACTATTCGCTTTTGGACGAGGCGTGCGGCTACTACAAAATCACGGGCAGAAATTGCGTGGAAGCGACGGACGAGCGCAACAGCATCGCCGAGCACCTCGCGCGCATCGCCGATTTTATGATAAGCAATATCGACGACGACACCGAGTGCCTGCGCGCGCTGTACGGCGATTGGAACGACGCGCTCGACGGCTTGGGCGTGAGCCGCGACCCCGATAAGGAATACGGCACGGGCGTGTCCGTCATGGCGACGCTGCACCTCTATCGCAATCTCGAAGAAATGCTGCAAATCGTCGACAAGTACGGCGACAGGTTCGGAAAAAAGAAAACGTACGAAAAGGCGCGAGAGCGCTTGGCGCGCGGGCTCAAAAAGTACGCCGTCGAGCAAAAGGACGGCGCGCGCAAAATTTTGCACGGCTGGGGCGACGGGCGCGCGTACAAGGTGGGAAGCTTTTGCGACGTGGACGGGCTCGACCGCGACGGACTGACCGCCAACGCGTTTTGGGTGATATCGGGCGCGTATCTTTGGGACAAGAGCATTAAGCGCGATATACTCGCGAGCTACGACCGCCTCGACGGCAAGTTCGGACTGAGAACGTTTGCGCCGCACTTCGAAAAGGGCGTAAAGGGCGTGGGGCGCATAATCAACCTGCCCGAGGGCACGGCGGAAAACGGCGCAACGTACGTGCACGCGTCCATGTTCGGCATTTGGTCGCTGTTCGGCATGGGCGAAGGCGAGCGCGCGTGGACTCAGCTCAAAAAGGTGCTGCCGCTCACCCACTCGCTGATTACCACCACGCCGTTCGTAATGAGCAACAGCTATTCGTACAACGAGGAGCTGGGGCTGGACGGCGAATCCATGAGCGATTGGTTCACGGGCAGCGCCAACGCGTTGATTAAGGTACTGACGCGGTACGTATTCGGCATTCGTCCCGACCTCGACGGCGTTTGCATAAACCCCGCGGCGTACATGCCGTTCGCCGATGCAAGCGCGGAAATAACGGTCAAGGGCAAGCGCATACGGCTGTCGTACGCCAAAGGCGACGGCAAAGCGCGCGCGATTACGCTCAACGGCAAAGCGGTAAAAACGACCGCCGACCCCATGACCGACGCGCCGTCGACGTACGTAAAAACCGCCGACCTCGACGACGAAAACGAAATCATAATCCGCGACTGATAAATCGCAATACAAAACTCGCGAGCGCAACAAAACGCCCGCGAGTTTTTTCATGTTGATTTTCGCACGCGCAACAAGCCGAAGGCTCGGCGTATGCCGTGCGTTTACTTTGTCGGAAATTGTGCGTTACGCCCGCATATTCGCTATGCTTTACGTCGTCATTTCGAGCGGAGCGGGCGCGCATTGTATTTTAGAAAATCAACAAGCATGCGCATCTCGCTCGCCTTTGTTCTTTCGCGCCCCGCAGTCGAGAAATCAAGCCGAAGGCTTGGCGCGCAGCATATCATTTTTCTATCCATTCGTGAAGCACGCCCGTTTTGGCGGGGGCAAGCGCTCTGAACCCGCGCTCGCCGCGCAGCTCGGTCGCGCAGCGGTAAAACTTTTCGATATCGGTAAAATATCCGAGCACCGTGCCGCCCGAGCCCGTCATATTGACAATCGCGCCGCGGTCGCGCAGGAGCGCGGCGTTGCGCTCTATATCGGGCTGCAATTCGGCGGCGGGCGCGTACAGCGCGTTGCCGCAATATTCGAGCGCGCGGCTGTCGCCCGCAAGCAACTTTTCGCACATTGCCTCGGTATCGGTCGGGCAATAAACGCCGTCGCCGTACAGCGCGTCGAACTTGCCGTACGCCGCCGCCGTGGACACGCTGCCGCTCATCAGCCCGACGATAAACAGCCGCAGCTTGTTTTCCATAAAGAACAAATCCTCGCCCACACCGCGAACGCGCGCCAGCCCGCCCGTCAGCATGAACGGCACGTCCGACCCGACGGATAGCGCGACGGCGCGCATGTCCACGCCGCGCTCCGGCAAGCGGTACAGCAAATCGAGCGCGCGCAAAACCGCCGCGCCGTCCGCCGACGAGCCGCCCAAGCCGCCGCCTATCGGTATGCCCTTTTCCACCTCTATATCCCAGCCGTTGCCGCCGATTATGCGCTGCACCGCCCGCGCCGCCTTGAACGCGGTGTTGTCCGCGCCTATCTCCGCGCCGACGAACCTTACGAAAATACCTTCGTCGTCGCGCTCGGCGACCGTCACCGTGTCGAAGCAATCGAGCGTCGTCATAACGCTGTCGAGCGTATGCAAGCCGTCGCGCCGCCCCGTAACGTTGAGCGACAGATTGGCTTTCGCAAAAGCCCGCAGCCTCAGTTTTCTGTTTTTAGCCATGCAAAAATTATATCACGCCGCGTCCGCGCTTGTCAACCCAAAGACAAACGCCGCACGGCAACACTGCCGCGCGGCGCAATCTTTTAAGGCTTATATGCTCCGACCGAAATCGAGCGATTACTTCTCGCAAAAGTTTATCAGTCGCTCGCCGCCGACGAACGGCGCGGCGCAGTCGTTTTGCTCGGTCACGCGGTCGGGCGAACAGCAAAGCGCCTTCGCCGCCTGCCACAGCGTTTCGCCCGCGCGCGCGATATGCACGATAACCGTTGCGTCGGGGCGCGGAATAGGCTCGCCCACCGTCACCGACTCCACCACGCACACAGTGGTTTCGGTGGACAGCCGCACGGTAAACGCGATTTCCGCCTTTACGTCGAATACCGACTCGCGGCGCACGCGCACGTTGACGTCGGTCACGACCGCCGACACGTCCGCCTTTTGCGCGTCGGTGTGCACCGACAACGGCATGCTGAACGGGAGCTTGAACGCAAGCGCGTCCGTCGTGTTCTTTTCGGCGTTGTAGTACACTATGTCGCCGCCGACAAGCCCCTCGACGTTGACGCGGCCGTTTTCCACCGTCACGCCGCCGAGCGTCACGCTCGCGCCGTTGACGCAAAGCACGTTATCCGCCGCGGGCTTCTCGGGGTCGAGCTTTACCTGCCCGTCTACGATATCGGTTACGGTCTGCTGCGGCTCGATACAAACCGTCTTTAACTCGGCGGTTTTGGCTTCTATTTCGTTGTCGGCGCAAAACACGTCGCACGCCGCTTCGGTCTTGCACACGGCAAAGACGCGCGTGTCTACGACCAAAGTGACCGCAAGCTCGATGCGGCTGCTCTCAGCCGCTACGAGCGACGCCACCGCATCCGTCACGGCTACGTTGGCAAGCGCGACCGAACCGTCCGCCGCGCCCTGCGCCTGAATCGATTTTACGAACGGCGTCGCCAACTTGAACGAGGTCAGCCCGTCGTCGCAGCGCGCAAGCACCGACGCGTACACCGTGCCCGCGACCTTGACCTCGCCGTCGGCGCAGTCTACGTTGGTCACGACCGCGCGCGCCGTAGCGCACAAAACGTCGTTCGCCTTTACGTTGTCGAGGCTGTCGTTTACGTACGCAGTCTCCGATTTTTCGCATACGACGGTGCAATACTCGATTTGCTTAAAGTCGGCGTAAATGCCGTCGGTCGCGGAAACGTCCGCGCAAGCGCACGAATTGCCGCGCACCGCGAGCGCCGAGGTGTCCACCACCGCGACCAGCTTCAACGCGCCGCCGTCCGCCGCCGCCTCGCAGTTGATGATTTCGGGCACGAGCACGACGTCCGTGCCGACCGCGATATCGGTCGAGGTGATTTTGTCGGAGAACTCGGCGACAGCCGCCACGCACTCCACGCCGTTTTCGGTAAGCGTAATGCAATCGAACCGAACCTTGCCGGTATATCTCGCCTCGCCCGTAAACACCTCGCTGACCGCCACGGTCGCGTTTGCCGTTACGGACAGCACGCGGCAGTCACGTTCCAAAATTTGCCGTGCCTCGACCACGGCTTGACCGCGCGCTACCGAGACAAGCTCGTCGCTTTTAATGTTGTTGTTTTCCGGCATATTCGCCTCCTTGCGTTATGTTATCGCTATAAGATATTCACACGCCCGCGGGAATATGCCGAATTTAAAAAAAATTATGCGCGCAAAACACGCCGCCGCAATCACGGCAGACGCGTAAAGCTTATATAATATAGAAACGCCAACCGCGCGAAAACCGCAAGCGCCGCCGCGGCGGGCGCGATTACGCCCGCCGCAAAACGATATCGCCGCAAATGACGTCCGAATACGAAAACGACACGATATCGCCCGCCGCCGCGCGGAACGTGAACACCGACGGGAACACGTCGACAATTACGCCGTTCATGTTCAAAACCTTCTTTCTGCCCTTATTGACGGACACCGACAGGTCCTCGCCTTTAAGCGCGGCAATGCGCCGTTTTACCTCGTTTACGTCCAAAGTGCGTTGTCTCATAGTAGCCTCCGCGCCCGATTATAGCCAAAACAGTCGAAAAAAATAAGCAAATCAACAAAAAACAAAATTTTTCTCGGAAAATTTTTCAAAAGCAAGTCAAAACAGTTTACAAAACACGCCAAAACGCATATAATATGTGCGATTTAGGGGTAAACGGCGCGCATACGTTTCGCCGCCGTACCGCACAAGGCAAATTCAATTTGGGAGATAAACATGAAGAAACCCGACAAGAATATTCAGGACGCGCGTCCCGTATACGTTCTCTGCCCGCGTTGCGAAATCAATTACATGGATAAACGTGAAAAGTACTGCGCAGTGTGCAAAGCCGAGCTCGGCATAGGCGACCCGTCCATACTTTTGCCCGAGGACGAGGAAGCGCAGACCGAGCGCATTTGCCCCGTTTGCCACGTCAACCTTTTGGACGAGGACGAGGACGTTTGCATCGAGTGCAAGAAGGAAATGGAGGAAAAGGAAAAAGAGGTCCGCGAAACGCCCGTCGACGACGAGAACAACAACGATTGGGAACCGTTCGGCGACGAGGAGGAAGAGGAAATCCCCGACGGCATGCAGGAGGTTTTCGAGGACGACGAGGACGATTTGGACGAGGAGGAAGAGGAAGTGGAGTCCGTGTCCGACGAGCCCGACGATTTCGATTTCGACGTAGACCCCAACGATTTCGTGGACGACGAGGAGGAAGAGGACGAGGACTAGTCCGCCCGCCCCGATACGTTACGGCATAAAATAACCGCGCTCTGTCTTACGGCAAAAGCGCGGTTTTCTTATTTACAAATTTTTCGATTTTCGATTATGCGCGGTTGTATTTTTCAACGAGCGCGCGTATCTCGCCCGCGCGTTCCTTCCACACCGCCTCGCTGCGCCACGCCCAATTCCCGCCGAGCGTCGAGGGAATGTTCATGCGCGCCTCGGTAGGCAAGCGCAAAAAGTCCTGCATGGGGATAATCACGGTGTCCGCCGCCGACGAGAACAAGCGTTCGATAATCTCGCCCGTCACGTCGTCGCCGTAATACCCGAGCGTGCGCCGCACAAGCTCCTTGTCGCCGAACGCCTCGAACCAGCCGAGCGTCGTGTCGTTGTCGTGCGTGCCCGTGTACGCCACGCAATTCGGCTTGTAGTTTGTGTAATAGAAATCGTTGTACGGATTGCCGTCGAACGAGAACTGCATAACCTTCATGCCGGGGTATCCCGTCGTGCGCACCAGCTCGCGCACGCAGTCGTGCAGCTCGCCCAAATCCTCGGCTATAATGGCGGGGCTGTTAAGCTCGCGATTGATGACGTCGAAAAACTCCATGCCCGGACCCGTAACCCATTCGCCCACCTTGGCGTCGGTGCGGTCGGCGGGGATTACGTAGTAATCGGCGAACGCGCGGAAATGGTCGATACGCACCACGTCGTACAGCTTTAACGCCATGCGCATGCGCGTGACCCACCACTCGTAATTCGTCTCGCGCATGTACCGCCAATCGTAAATGGGATTGCCCCAAAGCTGACCGTCCGCCGAGAAATAATCGGGCGGCACGCCCGCCACCACCTTGCGCGAAAGGTCGTCGTTAAGCAAAAACTGCTTGGGATTGCCCCAGACCTCGACGGAGTCGTACGCCACGTAAATCGGCATATCGCCTACGATTTTAATGCCCTTGCCGTTGGCGTACGCTTTGAGCGCCGCCCACTGCTTAAAGAACATGTACTGCAAAAACTTGTGGAACTCGCCCGCCTTTTCAAAGCGCGTCATGGACGCGGTGCGCTGTTTGTAACGCTCCTCCCACGTCTCCCACGCCTGCATGCCGTGCGCCTCCTTCAAGCCCATGAACAGCGCGTAATCGTCCAGCCAGAACGCGTTTTCGGCTTTGAACGCCTCGTAGTCCGCGGGCGGGGTCTTTATAAATCTGCGATACGCCTTTTTGAGCGTGGCGTATCGCTCGTTGTACACGCGCTCGTAATCGACGTAGCCCATTTCGTAAACGGGCGCTTCCGCTTCCTTTAAGTACCCGTCGGCGATAAGCGCGTCGAGGTCGATAAAATACGGATTGCCGGCGAGCGCGGACGGCGATTGATACGGCGAATCTCCGTATGACGTGGGACAAAGCGGCAACACCTGCCACAGCGCAAGCTTAGACTCCGCCAAAAAATCGACGAACTCGTACGCCTCCTTACCCATAGACCCGATGCCGCAATTGTTCGGCAGCGAGGAAATGTGCATCAGCACCCCTGATTTACGTTCCATAAAATACCTCGAAAATCAATCTTGTATTTTGTATTGTTTAAAGTATAGCATATATGCGCGGAAATTACAATTAAAACGCCGAATATTGTAGATATTTTTCGCAAACGTAAAGCCTCGCACCGAAAAAGTGCGGGGCTTTCGGGTTAGTTTACAAATTATACCTAGCCGTTACGCCTTCGGACCTGCGGCGACGACCGCCGCGTCGAGGTCGTACTTTTTGATATTTTCCGCAAAGTCGTGCGCGAGCTTTTTGGCAAGGCGGTCGTACTCCGCCTTATCCTGCCACACGTTTTTGGGATTGAGGATATTGCTGTCCACGTTCGGGCAGGTCTTGGGAATGGCGAGCCCGAAGAACGGTTCGGTCTCGTACTCCACGTTCGCGAGCGTGCCGTCGAGCGCGGCGGTCACGATAGCGCGCGTTGCGGGCAGGCTCATGCGCTTGCCGACGCCGTACGCGCCGCCCGTCCAGCCCGTATTGATAAGGTATACGGACGAGCCGTGTTTTTCGATTTTTTCGCCCAAAAGCTTGGCGTACACCGCCGACGGCAACGGCATGAACGGCGCGCCGAAGCAAGTGGAGAACGTGCTCACGGGGTCGGTAATGCCGCGCTCCGTGCCCGCCACCTTGGAGGTGTAGCCCGACACGAAATAGAACATTGCCTGCTCCTTAGTGAGCTTTGCCACGGGCGGGAGCACGCCGAACGCGTCCGCCGTGAGGAATATGACCGTCTTGGGGTGCTTGCCGACGGAGGGCACGACCTTGTTGGGAATAAAGTCGATGGGGTACGATACGCGCGTGTTTTCGGTGAGACTGCGGTCGGCATAGTCGGGCGAATGCGTCGCATCGTCAACAACCACGTTTTCCACAAGCGCGCCGAACTTGATAGCGCCGTAGATTTCGGGCTCGTGCTCCTTGCTGAGGTCGATGCACTTGGCGTAGCAGCCGCCCTCGATATTGAATATGCCGTCGTCCGACCAGCCGTGCTCGTCGTCGCCGATGAGTCCGCGCTTGGGGTCGGCGGAAAGCGTCGTTTTGCCCGTGCCCGAAAGCCCGAAGAACAGCGCGGTGTCGCCGCTGCCGTCGAGCGCCATATTCGCCGAGCAGTGCATGCCCAACACGCCCTTTTGCGGGAGCAGATAGTTCATGAGCGAGAACACCGATTTTTTCATTTCGCCCGCGTACTTAGAGCCGACGACGAGTATAAGCTTGCGTTTGAGGCAAAGCAGTATCGCCGCCTCGCTGTTCGTGCCGCACTCCTTGGGGTCGAGCTTCAAGCCGGGCACTGCGATAAGCGTGTAGTCCTCTTTAAAGCTCGCAAGCTCCTTTTCCGTCGGACGAATGAGCATGTTGTTCATGAACAGGTTTTCGGACGCGTACTCGTTGATTACGCGCACCGCGACGCGGTACTTGGGGTCCGCGCCCGCGAACCCGTCGAACAAATACACGTTCTTTCCCGAAAGGTACTCGCCGACCTTTTTGTATATGAGCTCGAACTTGTCGAGCGGGAACTTCTTGTTCTCCGTGCCCCAGCCGATTTGCTCGGAAACGCCCTTCTCGTCCACAATAAAGCGGTCTTTGGGCGAACGGCCTGTGTACGCGCCCGTCTCGACGAGCAACGCGCCCGTGTTCATGAGCTTGCACGGCTCGGTCGCAAGCGCCTCCTCGGTGAGCACCGCGGGGCTGCTGTTGCGGTCAACCTTTTTGGGGTTCAAAATACCGTACTTTTCGATTCCGTAGGTTTGCATATAAACTCCTTTGGGCGTTTGCCCGATTTGATAACTGATTGATTGCCGAAGCGTACTGCCTGGCACGCGTGCCGCGCCTGCCGTCGAATATTTATCGACCGCGGTGCGCGTTCGCGCTATCGCCGCAACGCCTCGAACAGCTCCGCGAGCTTGGCTGCGCCCAGCTCCTCCGCCCGCGCCGACGCGCCCGCGCCGACCGCGTCCAGCGCGCTAAGCACCGACGCTTTGTCCACGCCCGACGCCGTCAGGTTGTTGACGAGCGTTTTGCGCTTAGCCGCGAAGCATTTTTTAAAGAACGCGTCCAGCTCGTCCGAGAGCGCCGCGCCCGATTTTTTGTCGATACGAATGAGCGCGCTGTCCACCTCGGGCTGCGGGTAGAACTCCCACGCCTTGACCTTGCGCACGATTTTCGGCTCGGCGACGGCTTGCACGGACGCGGAAAGCGCGCCGAAATCGCCGCCGTCCGTCGCGCAAATGCGCTCCGCGACCTCTTTTTGCACGAGACACGTAATAGAGCCGCACAGCTCCGACCGCAGGAATAGGAATATAAGCGGCGTAGTTATATAGTACGGCAGATTGGCTATAACTATGTACGGCTCGCCGATAAGCATATCGACGGTTTCGATACCGAGCTCGGTGACGTTGTTGCTGAAAAGCTGAACGTTGTCGAACTCCGCGAGCGTTTCGTCGAGCACGGGAAAAAGCGTTTCGTCAATCTCGAACGAACACAAGCGCTTGGCGCGTTTTGCCAGCGCGCGGGAAAGCGAGCCCGCGCCCGCGCCGATTTCCACAACGCACGCGCCGTCCGCGCCGCCCGCCGCGGCTATCTCGTCGAGCAAGCCCTCGTCGAATATAAAATTCTGTCCGAGCGCCTTCTTGTATTTGAATTTGTGCTTAATGAGCACGCTTTCGAAATCGAGCATTCCGCCGCCGCGCAAGTCGCGTATTGCGGAGCAGCGACGCGCGTCGCATATTATCCGCTATGACTGCGATTATATAATACCACACAACCGCCGAAAAGGCAAACACTTTTGAGGCGTATTCGCGCGCGATTGCAAATACCGCCAAAGCGTATCGGCTGTTGACAAACGCGGCGCGCGGTAGTATAATACGCGTATTATGAAGCTGATTGCCAACGATACGGATTTGCGCGGAATGGATTGCCACATGCACAGCATGTTCTCGCCCGATTCGAGCCAAACGCCCGAACAGCTTGTCGCGGCGGTGCGCAAGCGCGGCTTGCGCGGCTTTATCATAACCGACCATGTGGACGTCGGGCATTGGCAGGGCTGCAAGCAAATAAATTTCGACGAATACTTCCGCGTGTGGAACAAGGTGCGCGCCGACAATCCCGATTTGACCGTTTATATCGGCTTGGAGGTGGGGTTCGACGCGCGATACGTGGCGGAAACGCACGCGCTTATCAAGGACTTGCCGCTCGAATACGTGATAAACAGCGTGCACTATTGGCAGCACGAGGGCGACGCCTTTTTGTCGGGCGCGGCGGGCGCGTATACCGAATATCTGCAAGCGATAGCCGCCTCGCTCGACGCGCCGTATCCGTTCAGCGCCGTCGGGCATATAGGGTTTTTGGAGCGGTACGCTCCGCCGCCGCGCGACAAATTCGTAATGCGCTACGATTTGTACAAGCCGATTTTGGACGAGATAATCGCCAAAACGCTTGCCCGCGGCGCGCGCCTCGAAGAGAACACCAACGGCGGCGGCGAAATGCGTCTGCCCCGCGCAGACTTTTTGCGCGCATACAAAAAAGCGGGCGGCACGCGCCCCGTGCTCGCCTCCGACGCGCACGCGTCCGATGCGATAGGTCAATATTTCGATACTGCGGAAAAATTTTTGGACGAAATATTTTAGCGCGCAAAAGGACGAGCGCGCTCGACCGAAGCGCCGATATCTACCGTCCGCGTCGCAATTTCGATATTTCGTTACTTATACTTAAAACTATTTATCGTCTATGCCTAAATATTTATTCCTGGCATATTCAATCCCGTGATTTTTTACGTCGTCGCAAACATTTTTCAAATTTTTGTAAATATAGCTTCCGTTGCCCTTTGAGAAACACCAACCTCGCCATATAGATAAGCCGTACGACGATGCTAAATCGTTTATGAAAAAAGCGTTGTCTACCTCTTTTGCTACGTTCTCTATATCTGCGTCAATCGGACAGATAGCAACGTTTATACTGCAAATATACGCCGCTTTGCGACGTATGGGCTTTCGTTCAAGCGTTAATTCGTCGTCATCGGGATAATACCACAATAACCTGGCTACAACTTTAATGCCGCTGCCGCTTAGCTCGTCGTTAAACGGCTTTACGTATTCGCGCATTTCGGCAAGCACGCCGTCCTCATGCGCGCATATAGCCTGCCACTTCGCCTCTAATTTTTATTGTTCATTGCGTATTGTCCTTACCGTCGTCGTCCTTGATTTCGTATCCGAATACGTCGTACTTTTTGCCGTCGTCGCCGTTCGCGGGCGCGTCCGCCGCAGGCTTATCGGTATCGACGGCGGTCGCAGCGGTATCGGCGTTCCCGTTCTCGGACGAAATCGGCGGCTTTTTTTCTTTGTCGGAATCGGGCAAGCGTTTAAGCACGAAAATCGACAGCGTGGAAAAAATAAAGTCGAGCGGCAGCAATATCGCCGTGGCAATCACCGCAACCACGGCATATCCGCCGACCGCCGTCGTCCATTTATCGAAGCTGACGTCTATGCCCGCGGTAAGCACGTACGTAGCGATTACGTAAATAACGCCGAGCGTAACGTTGAAATACACTGCGGAAATCAACACGCGCAGCACGGCGCGCTTGGGCTTGAAATAGTCGTACCTGTGCGCAAAGCTCGTTATAACGCCGTACGGCGCGAACATAATCGCCAAAAAAAGCCATTTGACCGACAGCCCGCTCATGGCGAACATTATTCCGACGGTGGCTATCGCGCAAAGTATGCCGTGCGGTACTCCGCCGCGTCGGCACGCCAAAAATATGCAAAATGCCGCTATATATAACGGCATTACGCTCATAGGCAGGTACACTGTGACCGCGCACATAATCACGGCGAGCGCGGTACAAACCGCCGCTACCGTTATTTTTCTCGTATTGCTCCGCAACCTAGCAGCAACGCATTGCGCTGCACAGACAATCGGTCAAACAGTACGCGCAGCAGCACGACGACAGGCAGTTAGCCATGTTGTCCGCCTGCGGCGGCGCGTTGTCGCCGCCCGCGTTGCCGTTGTAATTGCCCTGATTATTCATTGCGGGCGCTTGCTGCTGCGGCTGCGCTCCGCCCGCCATGGACATTTTGAGCTTGTCGAGCGACGAGCGATATTTGGCGTTGTTCGGGTCGTCCTGCAACGCCATTTCGAGCTGGGTTTTAGCCTCGGTCAGCCATTCGCGCTTGTAGAACACAATGGCTTGCATATAGTGCCATTCGCCCTTACGCTCGGAAATGGAATCGAGAATATCCTGCGCCTCGTTGTACTTGCCGTCGCGGATAAGGCTGTCGATTTGACCGTAATCGCCGCCGAACGAGCTTGCGCCGTCCGCTCTTTCGAGGTTTGCGCTGACGAGCACCCATGCTTCTTCCAGCTCTTGCAGCTTGCGCGCGCCCTCGTTGCCCTCCTCGCCCGACTTGAACCGCTGCTCGCTGTAAAGCGCGTGCAGCTCGTCGTACTTGGCTCTTATAACGTCTTTGTCGGCGTTCCTGTCGACGCCGAGAACCGCATAGGGGTCTTTCATGGTTTTCTCCTTATAAGGGAAATGGTAGTGTAATGGAATTACAAGCCGTAGGCTTGGCTATTGTCGTGCGCGTTACAAGCGGCATGAGCTTTCCGATATGCGGCGGTTCGCCCGGACCCCTCGACTGCGCTCGGGGTGACGGGTTATAAACCGCACCGTCTTTAATATAGCGCATATCTGCCCGTAAATGCCATAATTTGCCCATATCGAGCGATTTGAGCGCGGAGCTTTGACGGCATAGGCGCGGCGGCGCGTCGCCATAGGCAGCAGACGCACACATTGTTATCGCCGTCCGATATACTACGCGCGCGACGGGCAACAGGCGGCGCTGATGCTTTGCCCACATCGAGTGATTTGAGCGTGTAAACGCGAGCCGCGCAACGCCAAAGGCAAAATACTTGCGCAATGTTGTTGACTAACAATTTTACTACGCGCGCGACGGACAGCTGGCGACGAGGCGCGACGGGAGTGTAGAACCACCTACATGACCGAGCGCCGAGGAGCACGCAGTCCGTATTGCGACGCGGATACGCGCTCAAATTCTGGGAGGGGGGAGCTTTTTGACCGACCTCATCAACTCCTCCGCCTTCGCCGCCATGCCGTCGCAAACTATGTTTTGCAAAAGACTGCGGCTTTGCGTGAGCCTGAGCGCGGCAAAGCACTGTGCGGCACGGTTACGGCAAGCGGCAAAGCAAAATTCCAGCTCGGTCTTGTGCGCCGCGATAAACTGCTTGCGGCTTTCGAAATCGCCGTAGCGCGCCAAAAACGGGTTGTAGCGCTTGTGCTTGAAATCGTCCGCAACATCGTCGAGCGCGTCGGCGAGGTACACGAACTTGCCTATATTATAGCACAGGCTTTTGAGATTGTCATCCGTTTTGCCGCCCAATATGAGCTCGGGCAGCTCGCGCATGAGATTCGCAAACGGGTCGGCGGCGCGGTCGATACTCGCAACCGCGTCGGTCTCGACGGCGCGTTGCGCCTTGTACGCGCGCTTTATCGCCAGCCAAATCTGCGGATACTTATCGCGCGCGCGGTCGAACGACTTTTTGAGCGCGCGCCGCACCGCGCGGTATTTTAGCCCGTCCTTGTCGATAACGCCGTCGTCCGCCTTTTGGTACGCGAGCATAATGTTAGCCGCGACGATACGCGCCAACAACGAGCTGTGCTGAACCACCGCTTTTTTCTTGACGGGATTGAGCACGCACGTATGCTCCTCGATGACGAGGTCGGCGGCGGCGTAATCGGTTAGCAGCGCCGACAGGAACGCGAAATCGTAGTTTGTCGTAAACCGCGGCAGCTGCCCGTACGCCCTGCCCGTTTCGCAGCATATCCCGCAATAGTATGCGCGATACAGCACAAAATCGCTCGCTCTCAGCTTGGATTTTTCGGGAACGATATATCCGTACATTACACCCGCACAAACCCGATTTTTTTGTACGCCTTTTCGAGCGTGCGGCAGGCGATACGCTCCGCCTTTTGCGCGCCCTCGCGCATAAGCTCCGCGAGCTCGGCGTCGTTCTTGCGCAGTCGCTCGTACGCCTCGCGCACGGGCCGAAGCTTTTCCACAGCCGCCTCGCCCACGCGCGTTTTGAACGTGGCGTAGTCCGCGCTTGCAAACTCGCGCTCAGCCGCGTCGAGCGAAATATCGTTGAGCGCGGAGTAAATCGTCAAAAGATTGGTGATGCCCGGCTTGTCGGCGCACGCGCGCACGCACGCGTCGCAATCGGTCACGGCGCGCTTGAACTTGCGCATAATCGTCTCGGGCGTGTCGAGGATAAACACGCTGCCCGCGTCGTTCGCGTCGCTCTTGCCCATTTTGGACGTAGGGTCGGACAGCGAATAAATGCGCGCGCCCGTCTTGGGCACCCGCCCCTCGGGCACGGTAAAGGTCTGACCGTAACGGTTGTTAAACCGCTGCGCAATCGTGCGGCACAGCTCGACGTGCTGGATTTGGTCCTCGCCGACGGGCACCTCGTCCGCCTGATAAAGCAGAATGTCGGCAGCCATGAGCACGGGATAGTCGAACAGTCCGACGTTGACGTTTTCGGGCGCTTTCTCGCTTTTATCCTTGAACTGCGTCATGCGCCGCGCTTCGCCGAACATGGTGTAGTTATTGAGCAGCCACGCAAGCTCCGCATGCGCGCGCACGTGCGACTGCATAAACACAATGCACTTTTGCGGGTCGATACCCACGGCAATGAGCAGCGCGAACAGGCGCTTGCTGTTTTCGCGCAGCTCCTTCGGCTCGATAGCCACGGTAATCGCGTGCAGGTCGGCGACGGAGTATAAGCAGTCTTGCTCGTCCGCCATGCCGCCCCAATACCGCATTGCGCCCAAATAGTTGCCGAGCGTGGGGTTGCCCGTGGGCTTGATTGCCGAAAACACGCGCTTGCGGCGTTCGGTCGTATTGTTGTTTTGCGTTTGTTCCATGATTGTCTATCGCGGGACGCGCCCGCGTCCTATATTATTGCCCGAACCGCTCGGCGATAAAAGCCGTTATGCCGTCGGGCGATATAACTTCGTCGAACCGCACCGCCGCGCCGAATACGTCGCGTATCTGCGCGGGCGCGTCCATGGCGGCAAGCTCTTCCAGCTTGTCGAGCGTCTTTTCCGTAACCTCGCCGTCGCCGCCCTCGCCCAATGCGTCGAGCACCGCGGTCGCGAACTTGAACGGATTGGCGGTGGATACCACCACGGTCGGACGCGCAAGCTCACGCGCCTCCGCCACCGACGCCGCCACCGCCGTGTGCGTGTCGATTAGGTATCCGTACTCGTCGAACACGTACGCGACGGCGTCGCGCGTGTCTGCCTCGTCGGCGCATCCGCAAGCGAACGCTTCCGTTATCTTTTCCATTTCGTCCGCCGTCGCCGAATACCTGCCGCACCGCGCCAGCTCCGACATGCGGAACTTGACGGACGCCGCGTCCCGACCCGACAGCTCGAACAACAGCCGTTCGAGATTGCCGGAAACGAGTATATCCATCGACGGGCTGACCGTTTTGTAAAACTCGCGATTGACGTCGTACGTGCCCGTGCTTATAAAGTCGGTAAGCACGTTGTTGCGGTTGGACGCGCAAACGAGCTTGTTTACGGGCAAGCCCATGCGCCGCGCGTACCAGCCCGCGAGAATATTTCCGAAATTGCCCGTAGGCACTACGAAATCTATCTTGTCGCCGTTTTCGATTTCGCCCGCGTTCACAAGGTCGCAGTACGCCGAAAAGTAGTACGCGATTTGCGGCACGAGCCGACCGATATTGATTGAATTGGCTGACGACAGCGCAACGCCGTTTTCGGCGAGCCGCGCTTTGAGCGACGCGTCCGCGAACGCCCTTTTGACCGCGGTCTGTGCGTCGTCGAAATTGCCCGTTATACCGACGGCGAGCACGTTTGCGCCCGACTGCGTCTGCATGGCGAGCTTTTGCACGCGGCTGACGCCGTCCGTCGGGTAGAACACGCACACGCTCGTGCCGTCCACGTCCTTAAAGCCTTCGAGCGCCGCCTTGCCCGTATCGCCGCTGGTCGCGACGAGCACGAGCGTTTTGTCGGCGTTGCCCTTAGCCGCCTTGGCGCGCGGCAAAAGCCGCGGCAGTACGGAAAGCGCCATGTCCTTGAACGCGCACGTCGCGCCGTGCCACAGTTCGAGCATATACAGCCTGTCGTCCAGCTTGATTACGGGCGCGGGGTCGCCGTCGAAGCTCGCGTACGCCGCCTTTGCCACGCCCGAAACGTCGAAATCGAAAAAACCGCGCAGCACCGCGTCGGCGCGCGCCGCATAGTCGAGCCCGAGCAACGCGTGATAATCGAGCTTGGGCAGCGTCTCGGGCACGAACAAGCCGCCGTCCGCCGATATGCCGTCGATAACGGCGGTCGCGGCGTCGACCGAAACCGCCGTATTGCGGGTTGAGGTGTATTTCATAAAGCTCAGGCGTTAACCGAATACGCCTTCAAGTACGCGGGGAGCTTATCCGCCGACACGGTGGTTATAAAGTCCACGCTCTCCGAAACCTTCGCCATGGTGTCGAATATGGGTTTGAGCTCGTCGGCGGGCAGCTTCAACAGTCTGTTGATGCCGTCGATGAAAATCTTTTGAATATCGAAATTGGCGGCGAGCATGCCCTTCAAAAACCCGATAAACTCGTCCTCGCTCTTGACGTCGTACTCGCGCAGATTGATATAGCGCACGTTGGGGCTTACGCCGAGCGATTGGTCGTTGTCGGCGATAAAGATTACCAGCCCCGTCGCCTTTTCGCATGCCGCGTTAGCCGCGTCGATAACGCGCTTGGTCTTGCCGCTTCCTTCCGCACCGTGAATAACAGAAATCATGATTTGTCTCCTTTATGTAGGTTATTTATTGACGAAGATATTGTTCAGTCGTGCAGTTGCTGCAAAAATCCGCCGAACGCGTCCAGCCCGCGCTCTATGTCCTTTTCGGACGCGGCGTAGGACAGCCGCACGTAATCGGGCGCGCCGAACCCCTCGCAGGGGATTATGGCGACCTGTGCGCGCTCCAACAGCACCGTGGCAAAGTCGTACGCCGAGCGAATGGGCTGACCCTCGAAATATTTGCCTATGAACTGCTTTATAGAAACCATTATGTAGAACGCGCCCTTGGGCTCGATATACGGCACGCCTATTCGGCTCAGCCTAAGCATCATGAGCGCGCGGCGCGCGTCGAACGTGGCGCGCATGTCCTCCAAGAACGAATCGCCGTGCAGCCTGTCGCTGAGCGCGACGTATGACGCATACTGCGCAATCGAGTTCACGTTGGACGTGGAATGGCTTTGCATGCTGCCGATAGCCGACGCGATTTGCTCGTTGGCTGCGGCATACCCCACGCGCCAGCCCGTCATTGAATAGGTCTTGGACATGCCGTTAATAACAATCGTGAGGTCTTTGAGCGTGTCCGAATACGCCGCTATCGAGTGATGCCTATGCTCGTAATTGAGCTTTTCGTAAATCTCGTCGGACACGACGTAAATATTGTATTTTTCCACGACTGCGGCGAGCGCGTTAAGCTCGCGGTGCGTGTACACCGCGCCCGTCGGGTTGTTGGGGTTGTTGATAAGAAACGCCTTGGTCTTGGGCGTAACCGCCTTTTCCAGCTTTTCGGCGGTAATCTTGAACTTTTCGTCCGCCGTCGTCTCCACGAACACGGGCACGCCGCCCGCCATTTTGACTAGCTCGGGATAGCTGAGCCAATACGGCGAGGGGATTATAACCTCGTCGCCGGGATTGAGTATCGCCATAAACGTGTTGAACAGAGAATGCTTCGCGCCGTTGGACACGACGATATTCGCGGGCGTGTAGTCGAGCGCGTTGTCGTTTTTGAGCTTTTCGCAAATAGCCGTTTTGAGCTGCAACGTGCCCGACGCGGGCGTGTACTTGGTCAGCCCCATATCGAGCGCCTTGCGCCCCGCTTCTATTATGTACTCGGGCGTATTGAAATCGGGCTCGCCCGCCGCGAACGATATCACATGAATGCCGTCCGCCTTCATCTTTTTCGCACGCGCCGTTATTTCCAGCGTGAGCGACGGTGAAATCTGTTTTGCTCTTTTTGCTATTTCCATAAGTAAGCGCGTGACCTCCTGTCACCTGTCGTTCGGCAAGCGCGACGCTCCCGAACACGATATTTATTCTGTCTACATTATACACCCGCGCCGCGCAAAAATCAAGTGTAAATCGAAGATTAAAAGTAAGCCGAGTGTGACGGCTGCGCCGATTTCGTGAAAACGCAACCGCCAATACGGCAAATGCGGCGAGACCGCCGCATTCCGATTGCCATTCCTACGAGTGACTAACCCCAACAGATACATTTTTACGGGCAAATCGCGGTCTATACGCGCGAAGCGTCGTTTGCCGTACCGTAGCGGGTACGACGCGCTCCGTTTCCCGCGTCTATCCTCGCGATTTGCTCCGTAAAAACGCTGTGCGCCCGAAACGCGGCTGTTTTGAGACAATGTCAAGGCAAGCGAGCGAAATTGTAGTGGTTGCTACTATGAGCGAGCTTAACGCAGAGATTGCTCAAAACAGCCCGTTATCGGGTGTTATCCTTGGAGTTAGTCACTCGTACTATTCGTTCGCATACGCGATAAAACGGTCGAGCGTTTTCGCGTCCACCGACGGCTTGACGGCGTCGAGCGCCGCGTCCATATCCGCCTCGGTGAGCCCGCTAAGCCGCCCCGTGCCCAGCGAACGGCGCAACGGGTAGTCGGTGGCGCGGTCGAACAGCTCGGCGATATCCGCGCCCGAAAACCCGTCCGTTTTCGCTATTACGTATTCTACGTCTATCGCGTCGTCCACGCGCGTTTTCGACAGCCGCGCGGAAATCATGGCGCGCCGCGCGCAGTCGTCGGGCAGCGGAATGTAAATCTTTTGACTGAACCGCCCGGGGCGCATCGCCGCGCCGTCCACCGCCCACGGATTGTTGGTCGCGCCGAGTATCATAAGCCCCGCGCCGCCGCCCGCAAACCCGTCTATCTGCTGCAACAGCTCGTTGACGCGGCGGTCGTTATGCACGTCCTGACCGCGCTTGAAAAACAGCGAATCCAGCTCGTCGAAGAATATTATGGCGCGGTCGTTCTTTCGCGCGGTGTCGAACAGCGCCGCGATATTGCGCTCTGACTCGCCCACCCACTTGGACACTATATCCGAGCACTTGACCGCGTAGAACACGGCGCGCGCCTCGTGCGCCGCCGCGCGCGCAAGCATGGTTTTGCCCGTGCCCGGCGGACCGTACAGCAGCACGCCGCCGCCCGACTTTTTACCCAGCGCGGCATACACGTCCGCGTGCTCCATCGGGTAAATCATCTTTATGCGAATCGCCTCTTTCGCCTCGTCCAACCCCTTTACGTCGTCGAACGTGGTATCGGGTATCGCCGCCGCTTTAAACTCCGCAAGCCCGTCATCCGCGCCTTCGCCGGTGCCGCCTGCGGGCTTTTTGACGACCGCCTTTTTGGGCGCGGATTCGGGCAGGCTGTCGGCGATAGCCACAATGCGCTTGGCACGCTCGACGCGCGCGGCTTTGAGCTTTTCGCCCGAGAGCTTGGCAAGCTCGGTCATAACCTGCGCCGCGGCGTAATAATCGCGCTTGGCTTTGTTATACTGCCCCGCGTTCTGACTGCTTTGCGCCGACGCGTACAGCGTATCGAATTTTCGTATCAAAACATCTTCGGTCATGCCGCGCTACTCCGAAATATCGGCACGGCGCGCCGCGCCCGCGTCTGCGCTCGCAATATCGGAATCGACGTTCGACTCCGAATCGAGCTGCTCCTGCATTTCGAACATGGCGAGCAATTCGTCGTCCGACTCGTTGGCGGAATAAATGGGACTGCCGCTATCCGCCGCCGCTTGCTCGTACGACTCGAACATTCTGTCCGCCTCGACGAGCGTGTTCTCCGCATCCGCGCGGCTCGATATCGCGCTTTCCAAAAACTGCGCCAACGCCTTTTGGTCGCTCAATAACCGATTGAGCGGCAGCTTGGTCGTGTTATTGACAAACTGATTATCGTCGATAGCCGCTTTGAGCTTTTCGAGCATTTTTATATTGTACAGCAAAAACGCCGCGCGCTTGCTGTCGCGCTTTATCTCGTCGCGCAGGCTCGTGACCTTTTTGGCGCACAAAAGCTTTATGTCGCGGTTCTTTTCCTTGCGCCCGCGCTCCAACAGCTTTTCCACCTCGTCGGACTTGGCGAGCACGCCCGTTTCCAAATCCTCTTGCTGCTTGGAAAGCTCGATAATCGCGTCGACGACGTCCTCGCGTTTTAGCTTTTTGAATTTATTTCTGCCGAACATCACTCACTGTCTCCGTAGGTTGTCCGCGCCGAGCGCGCGGGCGGAACGGGCGAACGTAACGCCGATGCCTTCGGTTCGCCGCGGGGGTTTACGATTGTTACTTCGAGTACGAATTGCGCTCCGCAATCGCCGCCGTCAAATCCTTGATAATATCGTCGGCTTGCAGCAGCGCGCGGTCCTTGCCCTTGGACAGCGCGATTTTCAAATCGCCTGCAAGCGCGCTTATTTTTTTGTCCGCCTGCGTCGCGCCCGCCGCCGTAGTCGGGGTCATGTAGCGCACAGCGTCGTACACCTTATCGGTCTTGGCTTTGAGCTCGCCCTCGGCAAGCTCTGCGCACACGCACAATACGCGCGCGTTCGCCTCCACCAGCTCGCGGCTCTCCGCGAGTATTTCCTTTTTATCCGGCTTGGAAAAACAAAATCCCATGATAACCTCTTATACTATTTTTAATATTGTTGCGAGCGGTTTGGATATACCGCTTTGCGGCGTTTCGCCTGTCCCCAACGCGTGCGCCGCCCGACGGCGTCATTTCGACCGTAGCTTGCTTGCACGCGGAGTGGATAAATCTGCTTTTGCGGCAGGGAATATTTCTCGACTGCGCTTCGCTCCGCTCGAAACGGCAGCGTTTAGTCGGCGCTTTTCGTTTTTGTTCGGGCGCAACGCACTATCGCCGACAAAGTGAACACACGGCATATGCCAAGCCTTCCGACGTATTATCTTATTTTCTTCCCGCACTGTCCGCAAAATCTATCTGTCGCCTCAATTTTCGCGCCGCATTCCGAACAGAAAATATCGCCCAGCGCGCAACCGCATTCGGCGCAAAACTTGGCGGTTTCCGTAGCCGACTTGCCGCACGACGGACAAACCTTGCCGTGTTCGGCAAGCTCGTCGCGTTTTTTCTCTATTGCCATTATGTCCGCATTGGAAATAATCGCGCCGTTGACCGTAAACGAACAAAGCTCCAAGCCGTATTCCGCCTCGAACGTCTCGCCGACGCTCGCTTTAAGCCGCTCGGCTATCATGGCTTTGTTCTCGGTGAATTCGGTGTAGCTTATTTTCTCCTTGCGCATGACGCCCGCGACGATAGGCTCGATTATGCTCATGAGCCGCGACAAAAGCCGCTTTTTGAGCCGCTCGACGTTGTACTCGGTGTCCGCGCCCACCAGCTCCAAATAGAACTGCTTGGGCGTTTTTACGCGAAATTCGAGCTCGCCGTTAATGCCGATTGAAACCGCCACGTCTGTCAACGGGTCGCGCGTGCGAATGGGCGTGCTCGTGCCCCAAAGCATGGGGAGCTTGGCGGTGCGCGACACAAACACAAAATCGACGCTCGCCACGTCGCTGTCCTTCTTCAAGCGGAAAAACCCACTCTCCGTATCGAAAATATCATGCCGACCGGGGCAAAGCGCCTCGGATACCACGCCGTCCTTAATCAACAGCACGGTATGCGTTTCGGGCACAATCACCTGCGCGGACGCGTGCAATCCGTCCGCGCTCTCGCGGCAAAACAGCTCCGCGTTATCGCCCGTAAATTTAACCAATTCAGCCATTAGTTATCGCCTCCTCTATTTCTTTTCCTGTTGAGTTTTATTCCTTCGAGAATGACCGCCGTTATACTGAGAATTACCATCAGCGGCGCGTTGTCCAAAACCGCCTCGCCCGTTACGCGCATTCCGAATATCCCGACGCCCGTCGCGAGCATTACCGAGACCACGCTGAGCGTTATGTTGAATCCCGACAAAACAGCCAAGTGCTTGTTCTTGCTTCTCAGCACGAACGCGTCGCATACGATTCGGAACACGCCCGACGCTATCAAGCACGCCGTGAACATATTTCCGCCGTCCGACGAAATATGCCGTATTCCCGTCAGCGCCGCAAAAAAGAATATGAAATTGAGCGCCGCAAAAACCGAAATGAACACTGCCGCAACGCGCGCGCTCACCTTTTTGCGCGCCGCGTCGCGTGCGGCGCGTTGCGCCTCGCGGTCCCGCTCCGCCTTTTCGCGCGCCGTCTTGCCCGCGCGGTTGTTATCCAAGCGTTCGAGCAACGCATCGTACTCGCGCTTTTGCTCGTCGGTCGCTATGGACTGCGCGAGCATAAAATACTCGTTGGTGCTGATATCGACGGTGGACGAATAAAGCTGCTCCTCCGTCATGTTCAGGGATTTGAGCATTTGGCGAAAATACAGCAGCGACGAGTAGTGACTGTACACGTCGGGCGGCAAAATGTTCCTGTTGTCCACAAGATAATCGACGAGCTTGCCGTCGTTTACGCGGTGCTTGCTGCGCTCGCGCAAAAACAACTGCGCGTTCTTGCTGACCGTTTCGCGCGCGTCCTCGTACTCGCGGGCTTGCGCGGGCGAAGCGTATTTGAGCGCCTTTTTGTACTCGAACTCGCGCGTTATGTCCTCGACGCATACGAGCTTGCTCTGCCCGTACTTAGCCCACAGCGACAGCCAATAATATCTGCTTGCCACGTCGGGGAAACGCCTGAATATAAGGCTGTTCTCGTCGGCGAAGGTCGCGCGGCAATGTTTGAGCGTGGCGTCCAGCTCGTCGAAATTCTCGTTTTTGAGGCTTATCTCCGCCGCGTCGAGCAGCACGTTGACCTCGCGCACCGCGCCGTTGCGGTAAATATTGTATATGCTCTCGAACCGCGCGGCAAACACGGGGTCGTTGTTCGCAAACCGCTCGGCGTTTTGGAAATACCCGTTGGACGTGAAATCCGCGCCCTTTTCGATTAGCTTTTTGTCGTCGGGCGCGCCGTACTCGCAAAGCAACAGCAGCCACCAAGCGAGCGGATTTTCGGGGTCGAGGTCGAGCGCCTCGTCGATTATGCCCTGTGCCTTTTTGTAGTTGCCCGCGCGTATCTCCGTTTCGGCGCGTTTGAGCCGCGTGCGCGGCGCGTACGTCGGCGCGGCGGTGGCGGCGACTCCGCCCGATACGATGCGCTCCAAACGCTCGATGCGCGCCTGCTCCTCGCTCCTGCGCTCCTCGGCGAGCATGCGCTCCTTTTCGCGCGCGGCAAGCCGTTTTTCCTCCAACGCCGCTTTTTCGCGCTCGTCCTCGGCGAGCAAGCCCATAACGTCTATAACGAGCTGTTCGAGGTGCGCGTACGGGTCGTCCGACGCGTCCAGCCATTGCACTCTCGACAGCGCTTTTTCAAACGCGCCGTCGTACGGCGTGTCGTCTATGCGGTAGCTGTACAGCGCCTTGTTGTCGAGGACGGCGGCTTTAAGCTCCATTTCGCAATCCTCGGAATATATCGACTTAAAGCTCGACACGAGCAGGAACAACCGACAGTTTTCCACGCCCTTCAATATATCGCGCTCGTAGTTTTGCGAGCCCGCGAGAATATTGCGCGGCGCAATCCAGCACCTAAGCCCGCGCTCTTCGAGCCGCGTGCAAATCGCGTCGGCTACGTCTTGGTCGGGCTCGGCGGTGCGGTGACAAATAAAAACGTCGCGCTCCGCGGTCTTTGCGTACCTGAGCTTTTGAATGTACGATTTGATATTGCGGTCGAGTATCGGGTCGAAACTTGCGAACGTCTGCGGATACGCGCGGCGCAAAAACTCCTTAACGCCGTCGAGGTACTTGGGCTCGACCGTCGCGACAACCGACGCGCCGACCTCCTTGCGCTCCTCGGGCGTTACGCCGTCGAAGCCCGCGTTTTTGAGGAAATCAACGAACGCGACGTCGTTGTCCGAAAACCTGTCGGCAAGCGCCACGTAATATTGCGCGCAAAAATCGTCGGGCAACACCGACAGTATCTTTTGCGCGAAAAGCTTGACGCCGCCGTAATCGCGCGCCTTGGAACTCTCCTGTTGCAGCTTTAACTGCTTGGCAAGATACTCGCGCCATGCGCGCACGTCCTGCGTGTGGTCGAGAACCACCTTGGAAAACGCCGCCGCACGCGGCACGTTAAACGTGCTGCCGCACGCCTCGCACCTGCAAAATTCGCCGTGCTCCTCGGGTATGATTGCGGTACTGCCGCAGTTTGTACACCTGACTTGTTCCATTAACGATGCCTATACGAAACCCCGCGCGGATACTCCGCCGAATAATTATCGTATGCTTTATTATATCATTTATAATATTAGTAAACAATGTATCCCGCATTAAAATTTGATTAAAAATGCGCGCCCCGTTCGTCGCCGCAAGCCTGCGCAACGCGCGGCTTTGTCGAGTTTATACGCAAGCCGCCCGCGCCGATAAGCCGCTAAGCTTTGCCATATACGATAAATCCGCCCATGAGCACATGAACGGATTTTATTTATAAATTCGCGTCGAGCGCTTCTGTGTCCTTTTTCTCATGCGCGCCCGCATTTTTCGCGTGTCGCCGTATTTGTGCAAAAGCGTTATAAACTCTTTCCTGTTTTGCATAAACAGCTCGAATATATCGCCGTTTTCGATAAGCCGAGCATTGCGCGAAAAAAAAGTATACGAGTTTTTATCCAGCTCGACAGTCGTCAAAAACACGTTGTCGGCTTTCGCAAAAAACACCAGAGCGTATATATATGCGCCGGACCGTGTTTTGCAAAAGAATTCTATTCGGCAGTCGTCGAGCTTGATTTCTGATTTCGTATCGAACGGGTCGGCTTCGTCGTCGACTATCAAATAGCCGTCTTTTATGATATTATCGCTTGCCAACGTCTCCTTCGCTTTATCGTAATCGATTAGCTCGAAGTACGATTGCAATTCCTCGGTCCTATCTTTAATAAGTCTTTTGGAAGTTTTTCGGGAATACACGACAATTAAAACCATCAAAACCGCCATCACACAGCCCCATATACACGCAGGAATTAAGCCCAATAACATTAAATCGAGCGCAGCGCCTATAACGGTAAAAATGGCGCACAGTACCGCGCCGCCCAATATAAATATAATGCTCGGCAGCACCATACGATATAAAAATTTAAATTGATATGCGGGCATATGTTCTTTTTCGAACCGAACCGTTTCCAAAAACCTTCCCATATATGCGCCTCCGAATATTGACTTGCGACGCCACAACGCTACACGGCTTACAAAGCTTTGTTTTATTTCGCTATCGCCTTCCTGCTCGCCAAACGCTAATAACCGAAGCATGCAAACGCGTCGCAAACAAGCTATTGCGAGCAAGTTATTTCACTTATAATATAACGAAAATAACAGAAAGTCAATATTTATCGATAGCTTTGATTGCGTCGAAAATCGGTGCGCATGCGAAATGCGTATCAAGCTCGCACAAATCGGAATGCACCGCTCGCATTTACGAAGCATTCATCGTGAAGCTTATCGATTGCCTATCCGTGAATTTCTATATGCTTACTGTAAACAACATAATGTGGCGGCAGTTTTTTATTTTCCGTTTCATCGTCCGAAACTTTAAAAAATCTGTATTGTTCGTTTTCCTCGACGTAATGCGCGTAACTACACTGAATTAAAATTTGAATTGTAATTTCATTATCCAAAGCGATAATTACGTCGCATAACGGGTTAACTTCGACAAAAAGCACTTTTCCGCCTTCGATTTCCGATTTGTATTTGGCAAGATTGTAATACTCGTCGTTATTCTCCTCATGCTCGCCATCCCATGATTGATAATCGAGCGTCGTTAAAAGAATATCATCGTCTTTTATAATTCTAGTCAGGCATTGAGAATGAATAGTATACCGCTCAAAATTAAACATCAACATTTCACAAGCATATCGAATTGCGTTTAATTTCAAACCGACAATATTTTGCATCGATTTATTCAATTCAACAAAAGTCATATAAACCTCTAAATTACCGTTTAACGTAGCTATATTATATCATGACCGCAATAAAAAAGCAAAGCAGTTATTTTGTCCCTGCTATAATCACTATGAAACACACCGTAAGGCGCGGCTTTTGTTGTGTGTTTAGTTGAAAAAACTGCCGACGATTATGCAACTCATTTCCGAGCATAAATTTCAAGCGCTCTTTCGGTAATCTCGCTTTTGTATCTGTCGATATCGATATAACCTTTCCCTTTTTTATCGTATTTCAAATGTATGGTCGGCAACTCGATATTGAGCAATGCGTCGAGGAGCGGAATCGAATTTTTGAAATCCACAAGGACCTTACCCGTTGCGTACCCGTTGGCTTTTTGGTATTCGTGCAGTTCTATCAGTGCACCTGCATCATTGGGGAGCGCGATATTTTCGACTTCTTCGCCGTATAAAAAGCGTGCGAAATTGTAAAGTCCCAAAGCAAAAAACGGGA
>CAJTNI010000008.1 GCA_910577945.1 uncultured Christensenella sp.
CCTCGGTCATGTAGGTGGTTCTACACTCCCGTCGGGGGCTTGCCGCCTGATGCCCGTCTGCGCCGCGACTGCGCGCTAAAAAGGCTTTTCGACATTGTATTATCGCATGAGATTCTACACTCCCGCACCGCCTCCGCGCCGGCTGTTCGCAGCGCAAAGTATATTGTAAAGCGATTACAGTGTGCATATATACTATCTTTGGCGTTGCGCGGCTCGCGTCTCCGCGCCCGCGCGTAGTATATCGTGCGGTACAAAAGTGTGCATGTATATTGTCTTTGGTGTTGCGCGAAAAGGCTTTTCTACATGCATGGATTGCGCTCGCTTTTCTTGTCCGCGCGTAGTCTATTGTTCGGTACAAAAGTGTGCAAGCATTACGCCTTTGGTGATGCGCGCCGCGGGTCTACGCGCCGAAATGCTTTACTGTAATGTGGCGCGTAGGTGTTTCTACATTTCCGCGCGCGCAGTATTTTGGGCGGTTGCAACATTGTGTATAATAGAAAGCTTGGTCGGTTTTATTACGTCATTTCGACCGTAGCGCCGAGTAACGAGGCGCGAAGCGGAGAAATCTTCTCTTGCGCGTCGCTTAGTTTATTGTACAGAAACAACCGTGTGTATATTTATCGCCTTTGGCGTTGTGCGGCGGTCGTAGTCCGCGCAGTCGAGAAATTCAAATCGCGATTGCGCATTACGCATTGCAAGAGCGCATATATTATACCATGAAAAACGGTATAAAAGGTTTGACGCTTATTTTTGCGGCGGTGATGACGGTGCTGTCGCTGTGGCTGCTCGGCGCGTGCGGTACGGACGGTATGGAAAACGTGAGCGAGCGGCGCAGCGGCTATTATTCCGCCGACGGCGTCGGGGGCGCGGTAGCGGCGGCGTCGGGCGTGCGCGAAGCGCCGTATACGATAGACGGCGCAGCGGCGGCGTTAAAGCCGTACACGCTTATCACGTTTACGCCCGTCAAGTTCGACGCAGACGCGGTTTACACTTACAGGACGACCACGTCCGCGGGCAGCTACGGCGGCACGCTCGTGGCGCACCCGTTCGCGGCGAGCTTTTCCGCCGAGTTCGACAGTGAGACGACGGACGGCGAGTTTTCAATCAGCATAACGACGGGCGGTAAAACCGAGGAGTACGTGCTTAAATCGCTGATAACCGAGGATATGTTCGGGTACGATAAGGCGATTGACGCGGCGAAAAAGGAACTCGACCCGCCCGAGCCGTACGAGATACGCGTGCGCGTAATCAAAAACCCGCTCGGCGACGGATTGTGCTGGCACGTGTCGTACTATTCGGCGGACGGCGCGGTATGCGGCGTGCTGCTCGACCCCGTAACCGCCAAGATAATAGCCAAAAAGACCGTTTAGCTTTGATTTGTAAGGAATGTAAATTCTAAAACCGACCTACGCGCTCGTGGGTCGGTTTTGTCGTATTGCGCGGCGGCGCGGTGTGTGCAAATATGTGTTAAAGGCATAGATTTGTGAAAACAGTTGACAAAAATCGGGGGGGGGTATAATATATTGAAAATTCGGCGCGTCACGCGCTTGATTTGGGAGGTAACAATATGAATTATTCTAAAAGAAAATTGTGCGCGGCGGCAGTCGCGTTTGCCGCGTGTCTGACGGCGCCCGTCGCGCTGACGGCGTGCGTGGGGATTACGAGCAACGGCAGCTCGGACGAGGACACGTGCGCGGTAACGTTCGACGCGGGACGCGGCACGATATTCGGCGAAAGATTTTTCAGGACGACCGTAGAACGCGGCGCAACCGTCGCCGAGCCCAACGCACAGCCTGTGCCCGAGGACGGCTTTGTGTTTATCGGCTGGAACGTGACGGGCAACGAAAGCGACGTTATGTGGCGCTTCGACGCCGACGTAGTGGAGGACGATATCGTTTTGTACGCAACGTACGCGCGGTCGAACACGGTTACGTTCGACGCCAACGGCGGCGCGTTTGCCGACGGCGGCGATACATATGAGGTTAACGTTAGGTACGGCGCGGCGCTGACCGCACCCGAGGTCGTTGCGCCCGACAAAAACAGGGTGCTCGACGGCTGGTACTACAATTATGAAAAATGGGATTTCGCCGTCGATACGGTGGATTACAGCATTACGCTCACGGCGAAATGGGGATTTATCGCGGAGATTCAGACTGCGCTTGCGCCGTTCGAGTATGTGGAAAATAAAGACGGCGGCGTCGTTATTACGGGAGTAAAGGATAAAACCGTTACCTCGTTCAGCTTGCCGTCAGTAGTCACGGAAATCGACGACGACGCGTTTGCGGAATGCGGCGAGCTTGTGTCGGCGGTGATACCGGACAGCGTGAAAGAGCTTGGTTTTCGGATATTCTCGGACTGCGCCAAGCTTAAAAGCGTGACTCTGCCTGCGGGGCTCGCGTATTTGCCTTCGAGTATGTTTTACGGCTGCACGTCGCTTGAAAGCATAGACTTGCCGGATACGGTTACGAGCGTCGGAAAATATGCGTTTAGGAATTGCGCCGCGTTGAAAACCGTAACGCTGCCTGTCGGAGTAACGGAGTTGTCCGACGGACTGTTTGCGGGCTGTACCGCGCTCGAAAGCGTCGTGTTCGACGGAAAAATAACCGCGCTCGGCGCGGAATGCTTTTCCGATTGCTCGAAGCTCGCCGAATTCGATATCCCGTCGGGATTGACGAATATTCCCCAAGGCGCATTTAAAAACTGCAAATCGCTCTCTTCCGTAGCGTTGCCCGAGAGCTGTGAAAATATCGGAAGCTCCGCATTCGAGGGCTGCGACGGGATAAAGTCAATCGATATCGGCGACAACGTAACAATGATAGGCAGCGGCGCGTTCTCCGATTGCTCGGCGCTTGCGAGCGTAACGTTCGGCGCGTCGATAGAAAGAATAAGCTCCGCCGCATTCAGCGGCTGCGTGTCGCTTACCGAGGCGGTAATTCCCGACAGCGTGACCGCGATGAGCAGCAGTGCGTTTAGAGGCTGTACGGCGCTCAAAAGCGTAAAGCTGGGCAGCGGCATGGAAATGATTGATATGTACACGTTCGACGGCTGCGTCGCTTTGCGCGAGGTAACGATTGGCGACGGCGTAAAGACTGTTTTGGAGGGCGCGTTCCAAGACTGCGCGTCGTTGCTCGATATTACTATCCCCGCAAGCGTCACGTATATAAACAACTCTGCGTTTTCCGGTTGCGATAGGCTGGTGGAAGCGTATAATCTCTCGACGGAGGTTGTGTTCCGCGACGCGAAGGTTGTGCATACCGACGCGTCGGAGGCGAGCATTATCAAAAGAACGGCGGACGGGTTCGCGTTTTGCGAGCTGAAAGTGAGCAACGTATCGACGGGATATTTCCTTATAGATTACGACGGCGACGCGCAAAACGTCGTGCTGCCCGACGATTATAACGGCGCGAGCTACGAGCTGTACGATTACGCGCTCTCGTTCAACGCGAATATAAAGAGCGTGGAGCTGTCTGCGGGCGTTACGAATATCAAATCCAACGTGCTCGCGGGCAGCGTCAACGTGTCCGCGCTTACCGTGGCGAGCGGCAATGCCGCATATTCGGCGGCGAACAACTGCGTGATAAAGACGGAGGAGAAGAAATTCGTGCTCGGCTGCAAAGCGTCGGTCATACCCGAGGACGGCAGCGTCGTCGATATCGGCGCGAACGTGTTTAGCGGGAACTCGCTGCAATTCGACGGCGAGTTCAAAATTCCGTCGTGCGTCGTTTCCGTAGGCATAGGCGCGTTCGACGGCTGCGACGGGATAACGCGCACCGAAAACAATATCGTATACGTAGATAAATGGGCGGTGCGCGTCGACTACGACGACAGGGATTTGATAGATTTGGTTGTGGCAGACGGTACGGTGGGAATCGCGGGCGGCGCGTTCGGCTTGCCCGGGAACGAGTACGGCGTGCCGAGCAGGATTGCGTCGGTAAAGCTGCCCGACGGGCTCAAATACATTTGCCGACAGGCGTTTTACGATTGCGGAAGCCTCACCGGTATCGCGCTGCCCGACGGGCTGTTGTCGATTGGCGGCAGCGCGTTCGGTTCTTGCGACAAGCTTGCCGAAATACAAATCCCCGACAGCGTCGAGACTGTCGAAGCGGCGGCGTTTATGAACTGTACCGCGTTGACTTACGCGAAACTGCCCGACGGACTGGAAAAAGTCAGGTATCAGACGTTCGACGGCTGCAAAGCTCTGAAAACGATTGTAATTCCGTCGAGCGTCAAAAGCATCGAGCATATCGTGTTCGGCGGCTGTTCGGGGGTTACCGTATACTACGGCGGCGATGCGGAGCAGTGGAAATCGATGACTATACAGACGCAGGAAAACGAAGCTGTCAAGAACGGACGCAGATACTACTACTCCGAAACGGAGCAGGCGGGATTCTGGCATTACGGCGAGGACGGCAAGCCGACGCTGTGGGCGTAAGCGCTTGATTGCGCGGCGATAGAAGCAGGTCTGTCATATCGAATACGGCGTGTAAAAAGCCTCGACGCGTTCGGGGCTTTTTTGTGCCAAAATCCGAACGCGTATAGGCGCGCAGGCGTTGAAAAACGCTTGCGTCGCATAAAAAAGTGTGCTATAATGTTCGGTAATGAATTACTCGGACGACAAAGAAATACGCGACAACACGCAGTCCGACGCTGCGCGTGATTTCGACGCGGAAAAAGCGACCGAGCATTCCGCCGCCGCGCGCGGCGCGGTTTACGGCGAGGCGATTGCGATTTCCGTAAAGGCGGTCGCCGTGGCGTTGTCGCTGGTAATAATAATAACCTCGATTTTAGCAGTCGCGTTGCCGCTTTCGGCAATGCGCGTTTTTAATAATCTGGGCATGACCGAACGCGCGTTCGATTTCGGCGCGCGGTATATCTCGCGCGAGCTTGACGGATACGGCGCGGATACCGACGACAAGGGCAATTACAAATCGCTCGCACAAGCGACGGTAGACGACGGATTTGTCGAGGCTTTGGACGTAGGTATAGGGCTTGCGTACAAGCTCGCCGAAAAGTACGCGGACAAGGGCGATAGCGCGAGCGTCGCATATTACGCCGAGTATTTGGAGCGATACACGCGCATGTATTCGTGCTTAAAGGATTTCGGACGGCTTACCGCGGAAAAGGACGCTTTGCGCATTGCGGGCGTGCCTACGCTCGCCATGCGCCCGTACGTGTACAGCTACGCGCACGATATGCGCGTCATGAACTACCGCGCGCGCGCGTACCTCGGCGAGACCGACAGCCTTTTGTACAACAGCCGCATTATCGGCGACACTGTGACTACTCTCGACGGCATGGCAAACACGTATACGGGACAAAACCCGCTCGACGTGGCGGACGCGGCGCGTCGCGCCGACCTTTTGGACGATTTTACCGATTATATCGCGCAGCTCGGCACGTACTTGTCGGTGGAGTTCGACAAGCTCGGCGTAAGCGGCTCGTACACGGAAGGCGATATGCAAAATCTGTTTTCAAACGTGATGACGGGCGACGAGTTCACGCTGTTCGTGACGCGCGGCAACGGATTTTCCACGGTTTACGAACGGCTTAAAAATTTCGGAGACTACTCGCGCGCGGCGTACGAGTTCCCCGTCGCCACGTTCGACGAGCGGCTGCGGCAGTTGTATTGGTTGCAGGAGCTGTCGAGCGCGTCCACCAAGCTGTGGTACATGTCCATGCTTTTGTACTATAACCGCGATATGTACGGCGCGGCAAAGACCTCAATCGTAGACGAGTACAACCGTTACGGCAACGGCGACGGCACGTGCGCGCGCTATCGGTTCGTGTGGCAAGAGGATGCGGACGGCAAGCCGTACGGCAGGCTGATTGCCGAGCTGTACGCGCAAAAATTCGAGCAATACCTTTCAATGATAAAAGCAGAATAAGGAGAAACCGCAAATGAGCAAAATCGTAAAAGACGGACTTACATTCGACGACGTGCTGTTGATTCCCGGCGAATCGCACGTGACGCCGCGCGACGTCGACCTCACAACCAAGCTGAGCGACGACATAACGCTTAACATTCCGCTCGTTGCGGCGGCGATGGATACCGTTACCGAGTCCAAGCTCGCAATCGCGATAGCGCGCGAGGGCGGTATCGGCATAATACATAAAAACATGAGCGTCGACGACCAAGCCGAGCACGTGGACAAGGTCAAGCGCAGCGAGCACGGCGTTATCACCGACCCGTTCTATCTCGAACCCGACCGCAAGATTACAGACGCGCTCGAACTCATGCAAAAGTACAAGATTTCGGGCGTGCCTATCTGCAAGAACGGCAAGCTCGTCGGCATACTCACCAATCGCGACCTCAAATTCGAAACCGATTTCGAGCAGCCGATAGCCAACGTCATGACAAAGGACGGCTTGGTTACCGCGCCCGTCGGCACGACGCTCGACGAGGCAAAGACAATACTCGGCAAGCACCGTATCGAAAAGCTGCCGATTGTCGATAAAAACGGGAACTTAAAAGGGCTTATTACCATAAAGGATATAGAAAAAGCCATACAGTACCCCAATTCGGCGCGCGACAAAAAGGGCAGGCTTTTGGTCGGCGCGGCTATCAGCAACGGCGCGGGGTACATGGACAGAGCCAAGGCGCTCGTCGACGCGCGCGTCGACTGCTTGGTAGTGGACACCGCGCACGGGCATAACGTGGACGTAATCAAGGCGGTGGGCGTCGTCAAGAGCGCGTTCCCGCAAATAACCGTCGTGGCGGGCAACGTCGCGACGTCGGCGGCTGCCGAAGCCTTGTTCAAGGCGGGCGCGGACGTCGTGAAAGTGGGTATCGGACCCGGCTCTATTTGCACTACGCGAATAGTCGCGGGCATAGGCGTGCCGCAGATAACCGCCATCATGGACTGCGCCGAGGTCGCCGACAAGTACGGCAAAACAATTATCGGCGACGGCGGCATTAAGTACAGCGGCGATATCACCAAGGCGATTGCCGCGGGCGCAAACGCCGTCATGATAGGCTCGTTGTTCGCGGGCACTACGGAAAGCCCCGGCGAGCTGGAAATCTATCAGGGCAGGAGCTTTAAGACCTACCGCGGCATGGGCAGCCTCGGCGCAATGCCGCTCGGCAGCAAGGATAGATATTTTCAGGACGGCACCAAAAAGTTCGTGCCCGAGGGCGTCGAGGGACGCGTGCCGTACCGCGGACCGCTTGCCGATATCGTGTATCAGTTAATCGGCGGCTTGCGCGCGGGCATGGGGTATACGGGCATGCCCACAATCGCCAAGCTTCGCAAGGACGCGCAGTTTGTCAAAATCACGTCGGCGGCGCTTATCGAGTCGCACCCGCATGATATTGCTATTACCAAGGAAGCGCCCAACTATTCCCCCAAGAATTAATTTGAACGCGGATACCTCGCGGGATACTGCGTCAAGCGTCGGCGCGTGCTCGGTCATTTACGGGGTTGTAAACTCCCGTCGCCCGCGCCTCGCTTTCCTTGTCTGCCGCGGGTCTCCACGCTCAAATCACTCGGTATGGGCAAAACACGGCGTTGCCGCCTCGGTCATGTACGTCTATGTACACTCCCGCGCGAGCAGCGAAATGTCATTTGTTACGCCTTTGGCGATGTGCGATTGTCAATTTTATTCGGAGGTCGGTTACATGAAAATTGAATACAGGATTCCAATCGATTTTTCACGCGAGAAAAAGCGGGTAACCGTCGTCGGCTGCGGCAGGTGGGGTTCGTTTTTGGCGTGGTACGCCGACCAGCTCGGGCATAACGTGACGGTTTACGGCATTGCGGGCGACCCTACGTATGAAAATTTCGTAATGACGCGCAAGAACGAGTACGTCAAGTTCGCGCCGTCAATCGAGCTCACGAGCGATATCGTGCGCGCAGTCAAGGGCGCGGAAATAGTAGTAGTCAGCGTGCCGTCGCAGGCGTTCCGCAGCGTTATGAGCGAGCTGCGCGCCAAAACCGATATGACGGGCAAGTATCTCGTCACCTGTATGAAGGGTATCGAGATTAGCACGGGCAAAAGACTCAGCGAGATTGCGCTCGAATTCGGCTTGGAGCAGTGGCAAATAGCGGTGTGGGCGGGACCGGGACACGTACAGGAGTTTGTCCAAGGCAATCCCAACTGCATGCTAATCGACGGGTACGAGCGTTCGACGGTCGAGCGCATAATAGATATTTTCAAAAGCCCGCTCATACGCTTTTATTACGGCACGGACGTAATCGGCACGGAGATAGGCGCGGCGGCAAAGAACGTTATGGGCATTGTCGCGGGCGTGCTCGACGGCATGAACCTCGTCACGCTCAAAGGCGCGTTGATGGCGCGCGGCAGCCGCGAGGTGGCGCGCATAATCGGCAAGCTCGGCGGCAATCCGCTGTCTGCGTACGGGCTTTGTCACCTCGGCGATTACGAAACGACGCTGTTTTCGCCGCACAGCCATAACCGACGCTGGGGCGAGAATTACGTGCTCGGCAAAAAGTTCGACAAGCTCGCCGAGGGCGTGCACACGGCGCGCGCGCTGTCCATAATCGCCGATAAGTACGACGTGGAAATGCCGATAACCAACGCAGTCAACACGATGATATTGGATAAAGTTCCGCCGCGCGCGATTATGGAAAAGCTGTTCGACCGCACGCTCAAAGACGATTTCAATTAACGCTGACGAATTACGACAAACCCGACGCGCAAAGCGTCGGGTTTTTTGCCGCGCTGATGCCGCACGCCGTATTGCGGCATATATTATTATGGATAAATCAACACAAACGTATCGAATTTGCGCAATCGGTGAGAATTTTTTTACGTTAAGGTCGAAAAAAAAGCGCAATCAAAGGAAAAACCGCTTGCGATATCGCGGGGTTTGTGCTATATTATAATGACGTACGAGCATAGGCGAGTGTTCGTGCGCGTATACTTTTCGCCGAAAATACGCGTTTTTTGATTGCGACAATGGCGTCGTGCGTTATTTAACGTGCGACTTTTTTTGTTGGTTAATCCGAAAACGGCGTTGTTTGCGACGATATCGGTCGCATAAGCGCAGGCATGCGCGACGTAACTCACAATAAATCGCGGCGACCTGCCGCAATACGTAAGGACACGGTATGAAGTTCAAAAAGTCGATAATCTTAATATTATGCGTGCTGTCGGCGTTGCTGTTTGCGACGGGGTGCAGTGCGAATACGGAATACGACTTCACGGGGATGGTCAAGGTCACGTTCTATCTCGAAGGCGGCGAGTACCGCAACTGCGAGGGTGTGGTCAACTATTACTACGACTTTAAGCCGGGCGAGAGCAAGCGCATAAAGAATCCCGCCGCCGAAAAGAACGTAAGCACTATCGACGGCAAGTTCGTGGACTCGGACGTCAAGCGCGACGGCTTCGTGTTGGAGGGCTGGTACCGCAGCAAGACGGAGACCGACGGCGCGGTCGCCTACGAGGGCAAGTGGAATTTCGAGACGGATACCGTTACGAGCGAGGGCGTGGAGCTTTACGCCAAGTGGGACCCGTATATCAAATATACGTACGATATTTGCGCGCTCGACGAGAGCGGCGCGCCCGTGACCGACGCCGATGGCAATTATTTGGTTTTGGGCTCGTATATCGTCAAAGAGGGCGACGGCTTTGCGGGCGACTTGCTCGGGTATAAAGATAAGCGCGCGGGCTATACCGCGGTCAAGGGCGAGGACGGCGGCTGGTTCTACAACGCCGACGGCACGCCGTGGGACGAGGAGTTCAAGCACCCCGGCGGCGAAAAGAGCACCGCAGTGCCCGTGTTCGTGCATTATATGAAGGGCAGCTTCGAGTTCGTGTACACTAAGGAAGAGCTTTTGAGCTATTGCAAGCGCGCGCCTTGGAACAACGCGTTTAACCCCATAGGCATCAACCTGCGCGCCGATATCGACCTCGGCGGCGAGGAGTTCGCGGGCTTCCCCAATTTCGCGGGCATATTCGACGGCAACGGCTATAAGATTTCCAATTTCAAGCTCAAATACGGCAATCAGAAAACCGACCTCAAAACCGATTACGACCTCGACGCGGAAAACAATCAGTTGCATATAAGTCTGTTCGGCGGCTTGCGCAGCGCCGATATCAAAAACGTGACCTTCGAAAACGTGCAAATCGAGGTAGCCGCGCCGTATGCGGGCACAAAGCTGGTGTTCGTTTCCCCGTTCTGCTTGAAGGCGCGCGATTCCAAGGCAGAAAACGTAAAAATCACGGGCGAGATAAAAGAGGTGACGTTCTTCGACGGGTTCGACAAGGAATCGTCGTACATAGCGGCTTTGTCGGGCAATACGCTTTTGCCCATTCCCAAAATCGACGGCGATAAGAATTTCCGCAATTCCACGTTTACGAATATCGACCTCGGCGGCATGATTTACACGGCGCTGTAACCGTAAATTCGGCGACGCGAAGCAAACAAGTTAAAAACATTTTGTGGCAAGGAGAAAGACACAACAATGAATAAAAATTCGATAGCAAAGAAAGCGGTTGCGTCCGCGCTTGCGGCGACGATGATGGTTAACCTCGTCGGCTGCAACAGCGAGACCAAATACTACGACAACGAGGTGGATTCGTTGATATTCGCCACGTTGGAGGTGGATAGGGTTTTCAACCCGTTCTATTCCACGTCGGCGACCGACGGCGAGGTCGTGGGGCTTACGCAAATCGGCATGATATCCAACGACAGCGAGGGCAAGCCCGTTTACGGCGACGACGCGCCCACGACGGTTGTCGAGGATTTGGAAATAACCACCGAGTGGAAGGACGAGGCAAAGACCGAAGCCGATACCACGACGTACAAGTTCGTGCTCAGGAACGATATAAAGTTCTCGGACGGCTCGCCGCTCACCATCAAGGACGTGTTGTTCAATCTTTACGTGTACCTCGACATGGCGTACACGGGCTCGACCACGATATATTCCACCGACATCGTCGGGCTTAAAGCGTACCGCACTCAGGCGGCTACGGAGAACGAGCAGGATAAGTTCATGGTGCAGTTCCAGAACGCGGCGACGCAGCGTATCGATTCGCTAGCCGAGGTGTCGTTCGACATCATCGACGAAAACGAGAACGTCGACTTTACGGTAGAGCAGTTCAGAGCCGAGCTCGAAAAGCGCGAGAAGGGCGACGCGTACGCGCACCTTACCGACGACTACGACAAGGCTATCGAGCTGTTTGCGAAGGAGCTCGAATCCGATTGGTCGAACGCGCTCAATACGTATTCCGAGTTTGTGCTCACCGACAAGGCGGGCAAGGAATATAAAAACCTGTTCAGCACCGACGTGGAAATGTTCCTGTACAACGAGGGCTATATCACCTGGAACAGAAAAGACGGCTTGCTCGAATCGAGAATAACCAACGACGTTTCCTCGCTCAAATCGTGGAGCAAGGAGCAGGCAATCGAGTACGTGTACGTGAGCAAGGTGCCTGCGGAAATCGAGGAAATAATCACTATGTGGGGCACGGCAGACGAGCTCAATACGCACATAGTCAATGCGGAAATGGAAGAGCATTTCAGCTCGGCGGATTCGCTCGCATTCCCCAACGTAGAGGGCATTCGCTTTGCCAACGGCGGCGCGGACCGCTTGGGCGCGGACTCCGTGCAGGTAAACGGCAAGACTTACGGCACGCCCACGTACAACGTAGAGGGCAAGGTCGAATCGGGTATCAAATCGGGCAACGAGGTGCTGTCCATTAAGATTAACGGCGTAGACCCCAAGGCGATTTGGAACTTCTCGTTCGCCGTCGCGCCCATGTATTACTACTCCAATCAGGAGCAAATCGACAAATTCGACTTTAAGTCGCATTTCGGCGTAAAGTACAATTCGCAAACGTTCATGAACGAGGTTATCAAAAACCCTTCGCGCATAGGCGTGCCCGTCGGCGCGGGTCCGTACCGCGCGAGCCGTTCGACCGGACTCAAAAGCGACACCGACCTGCCTGAATCGGGCGAGTTCTACGACAAGGGCAGCATTTATTTCGAGCGCAACAACCACTACGTCGAGCCCGTCAAGATTAAGAACGTGCGTTACAGAGTGGTTTCCTCCAACCAAATGCTCAACAACCTGTACACGGGCGCGGTGGATTTCGCAACGCCCAACGCCAAGCCCGAGACTATCAAAGAGATAGAAAAGAAAAAGAAAGACGGCGTCGGTCAAGAGAGCATTCGCACGTCGGGTTACGGATATATCGGCATTAACGCCGCCAAAGTGCCCGACCTCGCCGTGCGTCAAGCTATTATGTACTGCATAAACACGCAGCTTTGCGTCGATTACTATAAAACGACCGCAACGCCTATTTTCCGTTCGATGTCCACGTCGAGCTGGGCGTATCCCGAAAATGCGACGGCGTACTACCCGTACATCGGCGGCAAAATACCCCAAGACCTCACCGTAGTAGACCCGCAGTATAAGCAGTACGTGGAAATGCTCGGTAAGCGCGCGGGCGAGACTTTGACCGAGGCGGAACAGGAAAACTTTATCAGAACGCTCGTCGAAAGCGCGGGCTATACCGAGAACGCGCAGGGCGTTTACGCCAAGAACAGCCACGTGTGCAAGTACACGTTTACCATTGCGGGCGAGAGCAACGACCACCCCGCGTGGCTCGCGCTGTACAATGCGGGAACGCGGCTCGGCAAGTACGGATTCAGCATCAACGTTGCGCCCGATGCCAACGCGCTCAGAAAGCTGTCCACCGGCGATTTGACCGTTTGGGCGGCGGCGTGGGGCTCGACCATCGACCCCGATATGTATCAGGTCTATCACAAGGATTCTACCGCGTCGTCGGTCAAGAATTGGGGATATCCGCAGATACTGCGCAACGCGGGCAACAAGTACAGCACTGAAAACGAAATACTCGCCGAGCTGTCCGAGCTCATCGAAAAAGGGCGTGAGACAGAGGACCAGAGCAAGCGCAAGGTGTTCTACGAAACCGCGCTCACCGAAGTAATGAAGCTGGCGGTAGAGCTGCCCACGTATCAGCGCGACGACTTGTTCGCATTCAACGAGAAGAAGATAGACACGACCACGTTTACTCCCTCGGAGCTGCGTTCGTCGTTCAAAGGGCTCACGAGCGACATTCACAACGTATCACTCGTTTTGGCGTCGTAATACTATTCGGAAGGACAAATGTTTAAGTATATCGTAAAACGAATACTGTTATCCGTAATCATACTGCTGGGCGTATCGTTGCTTGTCTATTCGCTTGTTCGGCTTATGCCTATGAACTACGTCGAAACCAAGTATGCGTCGCAAATCGCTCAGGGTACGATTAAGGACGAGGATATCGAGCACTTTCTCGGGCTGTACGGCTTGGACGGCAATATCTTCGTCGGGTATTTCAAGTGGCTCGGAAACATGATTAAGGGCGATTTCGGCATTTCGTTCAAGTATGAAAAGCCGGTAACGCAGGTCATTTCCGAGAACATGTGGATTTCGTTTGCAATCGCGTTTGTGGCGACGATATTGCAGTTCTTGATTGCGATACCGCTCGGCATATCGAGCGCGACGCATCAATACTCGGCGCGCGACTATACCGTCACGGTGTTTACTATGATAGGCTTGTCGTTGCCGACGTACTTTTTCGCGGCAATCGTTATCAAGCTGTTTGCGGTGGATTTGCGTTGGCTGCCCGTAGGCGGAATTATAGACACGGGCAACAGCTACGACGCCTCGTTCGTCGGCGTGTTCTCCAAGCTGGGCGACGTCTTGTATCACATGATACTGCCGATATCGGTAAGCGTTATACTGTCGCTCGGCGGGCTTATGCGTTACACGCGTACCAACACGCTCGAAGTGCTCAACGCCGATTACATTCGTACGGCGCGCGCCAAGGGCTTGTCCGAAAAGACCGTCATTTACAAGCACGCGTTCCGCAACACGCTCATACCGCTCGCGACCATGCTTGCGGGCATTCTCCCGAGCTTGTTCGGCGGCATGATGATTACCGAAGAGGTTTTCGCGATTGACGGTATAGGCCGCATGGCGTACAAGGCGCTCGTCGAGGGCGACATTCCGTTCGTCATGGGATACAACATGTTCCTCGCGGTGCTCACCGTCATCGGAACGCTGTTGTCCGATATCATGTACGCGGTGGTCGACCCGCGCGTGAAGCTAGTCAAATAAGGAGGTCGGTATGGATGAAATCGAAATAAAAAACGATAAAGCAAACGCCGAATCTCCCGCAGAGAATAGCGTCGCGAACACGGCTGCGCAGGCGCAAGCCGACGCGGTTGTCGGCGTAGGTGCGGACGGCGCGGCGATTGCAGACGCCGCCGTAGCGTCCGAGGGCGCGGCGCAAGAGGAAACGTACAAGGAGATGAGCCCGCTGCGGCTCGTGCTCAGGCGGTTTTTCCGTTCCAAGCTGTCAATAATCGGCTTGGTCATGATAATTTTCCTGTTCGTGTTCTCCTTCCTCGGTCCCGTCATTTACAGGCAATGGGGCGAGGGCGAGGTGGACGAAACGCCTACGCTTACCGTGGTCACGCAGACCTTCACTTATCGCGACGAGAACGGCGAAATCGTAACGGTGTACGAGCAGCTCGTGCACGAAAGTCCGTACAACGAGTACGCGTCGCCGAGCAAGGACCATCTTCTCGGCACGGACGACAAGGGCATGGACGTGTTCGTGCGGCTTATGTACGGCGGGCGTATCTCGCTGCTTATCGGCTTTATAGTAGTCATATTGGAAACGCTTATCGGTATTATCCTCGGCGGAATAGCCGGTTATTTCGGCGGCTGGGTGGACCAGGTGATAATGCGTATAGTCGATATATTCAACTGTATTCCGACCTTGCCGATACTGCTAATCGCGTCAGCGGTAATAGATTCGTGGCAGTTGGAGGCGGACCAGCGAATATACGTGCTCATGGTAATAATCACGATATTCAGTTGGAGCGGCATTGCGCGGCTCGTGCGCGGGCAGATACTGTCGTTGCGCGAGCAGGAGTACATAACGGCGACCGAGGTAATGGGTTTGCCTACCTGGCGCAAGATTTTCAAGCATTTGATACCAAACGTCATGCCGCAGCTTATAGTGTCGATGACGCTCGGCTTGGGCAGCGTAATAATGTACGAATCCACGCTGAGCTATCTCGGCTTGGGCGTGCAGTTCCCCAAAGCGGCGTGGGGCTCTATGATATCGCTTGTTAACAATGCGGGCGTGCTCGAATACCACCCCAACGTGTGGCTGCCCGCGGGCGTTATGATTTTGATTGCGGTCTTGGGCTTTAACTTCGTAGGCGACGGTTTGCGCGACGCCATGGACCCCAAGGCGAGGAAGTGAGCGGTATGGCTAAAAAACAGAAGAACACCAATTACATATCGCTTAAAGAGAGCCGCGCGATTATCAAGTACAACATGAAGCAGATGAAGCACTACGAGGCGTTGAAGCGCAAAAAGCGCGACGTTTCGGAGTACACTGCGACCATGCGCGACGAGAATAACATTATCGAAATCGACGGGCTCAAAACGTGCTTTTTCACAGACGTCGGCACGGTCATGTCCGTCAACGGCGTGTCGTTCGACATTCCCAAAAACAAGATTGTAGGCGTGGTAGGCGAGAGCGGCTGCGGCAAGAGCGTTACGTCCTTTTCCATAATGCAGCTCGTGCAAGCGCCGCAGGGTCAGATTGTCGACGGCGCGATACGCTTTAACTGCGACGAGCTTGGTTACGACGCGGACGGTAAAAAACAGTGCTACGACATTGCGAAAATGCCCACCGTCGATATGTACAAGATACGCGGCAAGGACATAACCATGATTTTCCAAGAGCCGATGACCAGTCTGAACCCCGTGTTCACTATCGGAAATCAGCTCGACGAGGTTACGCTCCTGCATTCGCCCGAAACGACCAAGGAAGCGGCAAAGGCGTACAGCATAGAAATGCTCAAAAAGGTGGGCATATCGATGCCCGAGCATGTGTATAAGAGCTACCCGCACGAGCTTTCGGGCGGCATGCGCCAACGAGTTATGATAGCCATGGCTATCGCGGGCAATCCCAAGCTGATAATCGCAGACGAGCCGACTACCGCGCTCGACGTGACTATACAGGCGCAGATTTTGGAGCTTATGCGCGACCTGCAAAAGCAGCAGGGCTGTTCGATAATGCTAATCACGCACGACCTCGGCGTAATCGCCGAAATGGCGGACGAGGTGGTCGTAATGTACGCGGGGCGCGTAATCGAGCGCGGAACGGTCGACGATATATTCCTCAATCCGTTGCACCCGTACACCGTGGGCTTGCAAAAGAGCAAGCCGCTGTTGAGCTCCGATTCCAACAAGCCGCTGTATTCCATTCCGGGTCAAGTTCCCAATCCAATCAATCTGCCCGACGCATGCTACTTTAAAAGCCGCTGTACGCATTGCGTAGCGAAGTGCAACGGCGGATACCCCAAAACAGTGCAGGTGAGCGATACGCACAGCGTGGCGTGCTGCCTGTTCGATAAGAGTGAGTGATATGCCCGCAAAAAAGCAACAGCAAAACACCGACGTCGTCGAGACGGAGGTCATAGCCGAAAGCGATAGCGCGGTCAAGTCGGTCGCCGCCAAGCCCGAAACGAAAGCTGCCGCCGGCAAGACCGCGGGGTCTAAATCGACTGCCGCAGGCAAAGCCGCGACGGCGAAGCCCGCGGCGGGCAAATCTACCGCCGCGCAAAAATCGAGCGCGGGCAAATCGACGGGCAGTAAAGCGGGCGCGGCAAAACCCGCCGCAGCCAAGTCGAACGCCGCGGCAAAGGCTGCGGGCGCGCAAAAATCGACGACGGCAAAGACCGCCGGCGCGACGGGTACTAAGTCAGCCGCAGCCAAGTCGGCGACGACCGCCAAATCGACGGGCGCGAAAAAGTCCAACGCCGCCAAGCCCGCAGCGCGCGCGAACGCCGCCGCGGAGACGACCGCGACTGCGGACGTTAAGTCCGACGCCGCTCAAACGGCGCGGAGCGTGACCGACGCGGTCGCGCAAGCGGAAAATTCGGACGCGGCTGCGATTGACGACGCAACTGTAAGCGTTGCGGACGAGACCGTCGCAAAACGCGACGCGGAGGAACGCGATATTGCGAAAGCGGGCGACGGCGTGCAAAACGCGACGGAAGATACCGTCGCAGCTCCTGCCGCTACGGACGGCAAGTTCGCGGCGGAGACGAGCGGAAATACGCCCGTTGCGAGCGGCGACGCGATACTGCGCGTCGAGGGGCTCAAAAAGTATTTCCCCATAAAGACGAATTTTTTCGGTAAACCGACGCGGTATTTAAAGGCGGTGGACGACGTCAGCTTTGCGGTCGAGGCAGGCAAAACGATAGGCGTCGTAGGCGAATCGGGTTGCGGCAAAACGACGCTCGGTCGCACTATATTAAAGCTGTACGACTCGGACGGCGGCAAAATCAGCTTTGACGGCAACGACATTACGGGGCTTACCAAAAAGCAGATGATGAAGTACCGCACGCAAATGCAGCTCATTTTCCAAGACCCGTATTCGAGCTTGCCGCCGCGCATGACGATAGGTCAGATAATATCCGAGCCCGTCGCCGTGCACAAGATAGTGCCCAAATCCGAGCTTTACGATTACGTGCAAGGCGTAATGAAGCAATGCGGCTTGCAGCCGCAGTATTACGACCGCTACCCGCACGAGTTCTCGGGCGGACAGCGGCAGCGAATTTGCATAGCGCGCGCGCTCGCGGTCAAGCCCAAGCTTGTCATTTGCGACGAGCCCGTGTCCGCGCTGGACGTGTCCATACAGGCGCAAATAATCAATCTGCTCAAAGACCTGCAACGCAGTATGGGGCTGACGTACGTGTTTATATCGCACGACCTGTCGGTCGTCAAGTACATTACCGACCAAATTCTCGTAATGTACCTCGGCAATTCCATGGAGTTTTCCGACACCGACGAGATTTTCGAAAACCCGTTGCACCCGTACACGCAAGCGCTTTTCTCGGCAGTGCCCGCTCCCGACCCCACGGTCAAAATGAAGCGAATAATCCTCACAGGCGATATCCCGTCGCCCGCGAACCCGCCCGAGGGTTGCAAGTTCCACACGCGCTGCTCTAAGTGCATGGACGTTTGCAAATTCAAAGCGCCCGAAACGGTGGAGGCGCGACGCGGTCATTTCGTAGCCTGTCATTTGTACAACGAGCAAGTAATGTCCAAGCTCGACGAGTATTCGCAGGAATACGCGCGCTTGGAGGAGGAAAAGCGAATACGGCAGGAGGAGGCGCGAGCGAAAAAGGAAAATGGAAAACTTTACAAGCTCAAAAAGAAAGTCGTCGGATTGTTCCGAAAGCCCAAGCCCGACGGAAGCCACGCAAGCGTCGCCGATAGCCGCGACGGAGCAAGCGCCGCAAACGCCGACGGAAACGCCGACGCCGCGACGGAGCAAGCCGACGAAAAAGAAGAAAAACAAGACTAAGGTCAGGTACGTCGACGACGGGCATACGATTTACAGTATGGAAGGGCTCGACGGACGCAAGACCGAAAAGAACGGCGAAAAGCTGTCGCGCAAGGAAAAGCGCGCGGCGATAAAGGCGGCGTTCCTGCACTACGGACCGATATTATTGATGGTTTTGGCTAGCTTTTCGGTCGCGGCGATACTCGTGTATTTGTGGTTCAGATAAGTACGCGGTCACACACGGAGGTCATTGTAAAACAATGCGGAAAAAACACAAGCTTATTTCTACGATAATCGCGCTGATGACGGCGTTCGGCATCGCGTCTTACGGCTGCGTAGCGTGTGGTTCGGGCGTTAATGGCGGCGATTTGCCTAACGTCGGCGGCGGCAACAACACGACCGTCGGCGACAGCTCGTCTAACGGCGACGGCAATACGCTGCAAGTCTTAAAGAGCGACCTTAAACTCACGCAGGAGCAAAAGCTGTCGCAAATTAAAGCGGAGTATCTCAAAACCAACGGCGGGTACGACAAGAACGACGACGTAGTCGCTATCGTTACGCTGCCGCAAGCCGCCGTAATCGACAACTATCTCGGCAGGTCCACCAATCAGACCGTGGGCGATTACGCTGCGAGCGCGACGGGCAGGGCGCAAGCCGCGGATATCACGGCGAGCCAGGACGCGCTCATAAAAGAGCTTAAACGCAATAAGCTTATTTCGGGCGTGGAAAACCGCTACGTCACCGTTATGAACGGCATTGCCGTTAACACCAAGTACGGCAACGTCGACGCAATCAAAGAGCTTGCGGGCGTAGACGAGGTTATACTTGCGGACACGTACAACCGCCCCGCGGCGGCGAGCGATTCGACCAGCAGCATAGTAAACTCGGTCGACGTTTACGATACGGGCATATTCAACTCGGGCAGCGTAAGCTACACGGGCAAGGGCACGGCGGTTGCCGTTTTGGACTCGGGCTTCGATTGCAGTCATCCCGTGTTCAATTCGCACGAGCTCGAAGAAAGCGATTTGTGGTTGAAGCGCGACCACGTCGCGTCCAAATTGCAGGACACCAACGCGATTAAGACCACGGCGGGGCTCAAACTCACCGACGTTTGGTACAGCAACAAAATTCCGTTTACGTACGATTACGCCGACAAGGACAACGACGTTTTCCCGTACGATTCCGAGCACGGCACGCACGTGGCGGGCATTATCGGCGGTAAGGACTCCGTCATAACAGGCGTCGCCGTCGATACGCAGCTCGTTTTGATGAAGGTGTTCCCCGACCTCGACGACGGCGCAAAGACGGACGACATACTCGCCGCCTTGGAGGACGCAGTGCTCTTGGGCGTGGATTGTATCAACATGTCGCTCGGCTCGTCGTGCGGTTTTACGCGCGAGGAGGACGGCAACCGTATCAACGAGGTTTACGACAAAATCAACGACAGCGGCGTGAGCATACTCACCGCGGCGAGCAACAGTTACAGCTCGGCGTTCGGCGGCGAGCAGGGCAACACCAACAAGGTGACAAACCCCGATTCGGCAACCGTCGGTTCGCCGTCCACGTACCGCACCTCGCTGTCCGTGGCGTCCATAAGCGGCGTCAAGAGCAAGTTCCTCGTGGCGAACGACGAGCTTGTAATGTTCTTCCACGAATCCAGCTCGATATCGGGCAAGGAAAACGATTTCGTGGGCGAGCTGGATAAAAACCCCGCCACGACGCTCGGCGATAGCGGCACGCGCGTGTTCGATTACGTTACCGTGCCCGGGTACGGCGAGCGCTCCAACTATCAGAATATAGACGTCAAGGGCAAAATCGCGCTCGTCAAGCGCGGCGTAAACACGTTCGAGGACAAAGCGCTGCGTGCCAAAAACGCGGGCGCGGTCGCGTGCATAATCTACAACAACGTGGAAGGCGACATATCCATGTCCATGGGTAAGACAGACCATATTCCCACGATATCCATTTCCAAGGAGCTCGGCACCAAGCTCGCCGCGCACGACGTGGGCACGCTTACCGTAAGCAGAAAAAATCAAGCGGGTCCGTTCATGTCCGACTTTTCGAGCTGGGGGCCTTCGCCCAATCTCGAATTAAAGCCGGAAATCACGGCGCATGGCGGCAAAATCAAATCGTCCGTGCCCAACAACGACTACGACGAGCTGAGCGGCACGTCCATGGCGACGCCCAATCTTTGCGGTATCGTAGTGCTTATCCGTCAGTTCTTGAAGGAAAAATTCCCCGACTACACGCAGCAGCAAATAGTCGTTCTGGCTAACCAAATGCTCATGTCCACGGCTACAATCGTGCTCAACGAGGAGGGTAACCCGTACTCGCCGCGCAAGCAGGGCGCGGGGCTTGCCAGCCTTTACAACGTGGTTAACACCAAGGCGTACCTCTCGGTGGACGGCATAGACAGGACGAAGCTCGAACTCAAAGACGACCCCGAACGCGCGGGCATTTACGATATGAGCTTCAACGTGGTCAACATTTCCGATACGCCCGTGTCGTATAAGCTGTCGCTTGTCGGCATGTCCGAAACGGTGTCTACGTCCGACCCCGAATACGTTGCGGAAAAAGGTCACGTGCTCGGCGGCGGGTTCAGCGCGACGGTGTCCGACGGCAGCTATAAGAACGGCGTCGTCACCGTCGAGGGCGGCAAGACCGCAAAAATAAACGTAACGTACAAGCTGACCGACGGCGACAGAAAGTATATCGACTCGCTGTTCCCGTACGGCATGTTCGTGGAAGGCTTTGTCAAGCTCGTAGCCGCCGAGGAAAAGGGCATCGACCTCAACGTGCCGTTCCTCGCGTTCTACGGCGATTGGACGCAAGCGCCCATGTTCGACAAGACCTATTACGAGGTGGAAACCGAGGCGCACGACGGCTCTATCGACGACGAGGATAAGCTCAAAGCCGACTACTTCGCCACTACTCCGTACGGCTCGTATTTCTACAACTACATAATTCCTCTCGGCACGTACATTTACGATATCGACCCCGATTACGATTACATCCCCGCGACCGAGGAGCATATCGCGATAGGCAGCGACCTTGCGACGATTGACGGAATATCGTCGGTGTACGGCGGTCTTTTGCGCAATGCAAAGACGATGAAATACACGATTACCGACAAGCTCACGGGCACGGTGGTAAAAGAGTATATCGACTACAACGCCAACAAGGCGTATTCGCTGGGCGGCACGCCCATACCGTACTACGAGTTCCTCAATTGGAAAATGCGCTCGATGCAGCTCGTTAACAATCGCGAGTACGAGTTCAAAATGACGGCGATGCTCGACTACGGCGACGGCGGCGTCGGCACGAATATGCGCAATACGTTCGATTTCGACTTTACGTACGATATCGAAGCGCCCGTGTTAAAGGAAGTCAAGTACGAAAAGATTTACGACAAGACGCTCAAAAAGGACAGATACTATCTGGACATGACCATTTACGACAACCACTACGCGCAATCCATTACGCCGTTGTTGTTTACGTCCAGCAACTCGTATACCGTTCTTACCGAGTATCCTATTCCCATTTACAGCGAAAAGGGCAAGGACAACGTAGTACGGATAGAGATTACCGATTTCCTCAAAGACATTTACAACGACGCGCTTATTACGAGCGCGCTCGGGTTCTCAATCGACGACTACGCGCTCAATTCCAATATCTACATGTGCCAGCTCCCCGGCACGCGCGGCGACTTTAAGTTTACGCGCAGCGGCGAGTACGACGGCAGCGAGCTTACAATACTCACTATCGACGAGGGCGAGGTCGTGGACCTTACCAAGTATCTCGCCACGTCCGACCCGACGGTGGACGCCGACAAGGACTATTTGAAGCACCTCGATTGGAGCTCGTCCAACACCAAAATCGCGGCGGTAGAGCGCGGACAGGTGCTCGGCTTGACGGCGGGGCGCGCCACGATAACCGTTACGGAAAGAATGGAGCTGCGCAAGGCGACCTTGCTTATCAACGTGCGCAAAAAGGAAAGCGCGGAACAGCCCGACGCTAAGTCCGCCGATTCCAAAAACGGCGGCTCGGCGGTCAAAAAGCCGAAGGCTGCGGATAAGAACGTTCCCGACGTAAGCGACAGCTCGGTCGCAATCGAGGAATTGCGCTTCGATTATTTCGACACCACGTTCGCGTATTCGCGCGCGGCGCAGAGCAGCGACATCGGCAAAACGGGCTCTAAGGTAATGCTTTCGGGCGTGGGCGCGCGAGTGAGCATGTACCCCGGCGAGCGTATCAAGCTGTCTTACGACTTGCAGCCGTGGTACGTTCGCGATAAGTACACGCTGCGTTTCGCGTCGTCCAACGACGAGGTGGCAAGCGTCAATCCCGAAACGGGCGCGGTGACCGCGCTCAGAAAGGGCAGCGCGTCCATTACGCTGCGCGTGTACGACAAGGACGCCGATTTCTCCGACCCCGACAATCAGCCGCAGCCCGTGTCCAACATAATGGCGCGCGTCGCGCTCACCGTCAACAGCGAGTTTATAATCGAAAACCGCACGCTCGTCGCGTACAAGGGATACGGCGACGAGAACGGCAGAGTGGTAATTCCCGACGACGAGGGTATACTGTATATCGGCGCGTTCGCGTTCTGCTTGTACGACACGGACAACACTGTGGAAGTGCCCGAGGACGATATGGACGCGAACAAAATTCCGTCCACCAACACGTCCATCAAATCGATAGTCGTGCCTGAAGGCGTGGAGGACATACAAAAGTATGCGTTCTACAACTGCCCGGGGCTTGAAAGCGTGGAACTGCCGTCGTCGGTCAAGTACGTGCGCGAGTTCGCGTTTGACGGCGATTATCGACTGAAAACGATTAACCTCGACAAGGTAATCGTCATCGGGCGCAACGCGTTCCGAGGCTGCAAAGCGCTTACGGGTATAAACGTAAAAAACACGTACGCCATCGGCGCTAACGCGTTCGACGGGTGCACGTCGATTAAGACGGCGGACCTCACGTCGTTGCGCAATGCGGGCGCGGAAATTTTCAAGGGCTGCACGGGCATGACGAGCGTAGTCCTCACCGAAAACACCAAGCTGTCGGACGGCATGTTCGTGCGTTCGGGCTTGAAAAGCGTTGATATTTACGAGCGCATCGAGATTCCCAAATTTTGCTTCGCGCAGTGCGATTCGCTGGAAAGAGTAGCGCTCAAAAACGACCTCGTCACGATAGGCTACGGCGCGTTTTGTCAAAACGATAAGCTCACGCAGGTCGTTATGAAGGGCGTCGAGGAGATTAGCGAGCAGGCGTTTTACGATTGCGGCGCGCTCACCGCGTTTACGTTGCCCGATTCGGACGTAAAGCTCGGCAGCTTTGTTTTCCTCGAATGCAATGCGCTCAAAACCGTCAGGTTCGGCGCGAATACGCAGGTGCTGTCGGCAATGGGCGCGGTGTTCCAATCGACCGACTTGTTGAATTTCGAGGTTTCCTCCGACAACAAATACTATTCGGTATCGAGCGACGGCAAGCTGCTTTTGAACAAGGCGGGCGACACGGTCATATTCGCCGCGACGGGCAGCTTTAAGTCTGTATTGACGGGTGCGCCCATTTACGCGAGCTACGTGTTCCCCAAGGAAATCACGCGCATTGCGTCGGGTGCGTTCGGCGGCGTCACGCTGAAAAGCGTCACGTTCGAGGGCGAAAACGTAACTATTGACGAATATGCTTTTGCGCGTTGCGACGTGCTCGAAACAGTAACGTTTAAGGACAGCGTAAAGAGCATAGGCGCGCACGCGTTCCGCTTTACCGAAAAGCTGCGCACGGTCAACGGGCTCGATAAGGTCAAGTACGTAGGCGATTACGCGTTTGCGGACAGCGGCTTGACTACCGCGACGCTCGGCGCGAACGCCGAGTTCGGCGAAGGCGCGTTCTTCCACTCCAAGCTGGTTACGGTTACAATCGGCGCGTCGTCCATATTCGGCAACGGCGCGTTCCAGAACTGTTTGGTTTTAAAGACGGTCAATATGCCCGTCAACGGCGGCGTGCATTTCGGCGCGTCCTGCTTCGCCAACGATGCGGAGCTTATGACAATCGACCTTTCCAAGCACGACGCGATTATCGAGAGCGAAGCGTTTTACGGCTGCAAGGCGTTGCGCGGATATAACGGCGCGGTGCGTCTGGACAACGTTACGGAAATAGGCAGATATGCGTTCGGCGATTGCGAGTCCATACAGGCGGTAGTCATGCCCAACGTCAAGAAAATCGGCGAGGGCGCGTTTGCGCGCTACGACAAGAACGGCGCCGCGCCCGCTATCGAGGCGGTCGTGCTGCCCGAAAGTCTCACCGAGGCAGGCGACGGAATTTTCCTCGGCTGCGAGCATCTTTCCGACGTAACGCTGCCGTCGCATTGGACGGCGGTGCCCGACTACATGTTTGCGTATTGCATTCGCCTCGGGTCTATCAATCTGCCCGCGGGAATCACGCGTATCGGCGTGTACAGCTTTGCGGGCTGCGAGGGACTCACTCAAATAAATCTCGGCAACGTTACCGAAATAGCGGACTATGCGTTTACCTCCGCCAAATCGCTCGAAACGGTCGATTTGAAGTCGGCGGTCAGCGTTGGCATAGGCGCGTTCGCGTCCACCTCGCTCGACGGCGATATTACGGCGAACAGCCTCGTCACGGTCGGCGACTATGCGTTCCAATCGGCGTATATCGACAGCTTCGAGGCGGAAAAGCTTGCGGAAATCGGCATTGCCGCATTCCAATACAACCGCTATCTCACGGAGTTCGTGCTGTCGGACGACCTCAGCCGCTTGGGCTTGCTGGCGTTTAACGGCTGCTCGCGCTTGGAGAGCTTTGCGTTTGCGAGCGGCGAGCAAAAGTCGGCAAACGGCTTTGCCATGATTTCCGACGGCGCGCTGTATATCAAGCTCGACAACAAGGAATGGACGCTCGCGTCCGTGCCTGCGGCAAAGCGCTTTAAGGATAACACGCTCGTAGTTGCCGAGGGCACGCGCGCGATAGATTTCTACGCAGGCAACGATAACGCTACCGTTGAGAAAATCGTATTGCCCGATTCGCTCATGTCGATAGGCAATTACGCGTTCTTCGGTTACGCCGCGCTCACCTCGGTCGAGTTCAGGTCGTATACCGCGCCGACGTTGGAGTCCGCGTATATCAAGGACGCCGCGCTCGACGAGAATGCGCCCGGCTACGGCATAATTCACAATCAGTTCAATATTTTCGGCAGCGAGCTCTGTTATTTCACGTTTGTCGATATGGTCGGCAAGAAAGAGCCTATCAGCATGATTTTGCCCGCGAACGCAGGCGTCAAGGGATACGATTCCATCGTGTACGAGGTGTATTTCGGCAAGGTCGGCGACGCGTCGCGCAGCACGTATATCGCACGCGACGAGTTCTTCGTCGATTTCGTCGAGTATGCGCGCTTGCTGTCCGAGATTGAGAGCGTGACAATCGCCGACGAGAAGCTCGTCGATAAAGCGATAAGCGCGTACAAGGGCATCAAGCAAGACGCGACCAAATACGGATACACCGAAGAGCAGTGGAACGAAATGGTCGATATGGTGTACGCCGCGAAAGCCAAAATCGAAGCCATGCGCGGCGGCGTCACTCCGCCCGCGCCGCAGCCCGAGACTGTCGCGCCCGCCGCATGGTGGATTGTGCTCATCGTGGTTATGCTGGCGGTCGTTGCGCCGTCGTGCGTGATTATAACGCTGTCCGTGCTTAAAGGGCGCAAGGATAACAACGGAGACGCCGAAGGAGAGCAGAAATGAACAAAACAATGAAAAAGGTTATTTGCGGCTTGCTCGCGACGGCATTGACGCTGAGCTGCGCGGCATGCCGCGGCGGCACCGGCAATCCGAACGGCAAGCCCGACGTTCCGCCGATATCGGAAACGTCTACGCTCTCCGCGCCGTTTAACATTCAGGTGACGGAAAAGGGCTTGATTACCTGGGTGGGCGACGTCAACGCGACCCAATACGTGGTAACGGTAGACGGCGAGGAGCATATCTGCAACACCCCGTATTTCTATCTCGACGGCAACAAGGACGTCAGCTTTACGATTGTCGCGCGCGCCAATGGGTACAAGGACTCTGCGGCGGCGACGGGGCGATACGAAATGCCCAAGGTCGAGCTCGGCATAATAAGCAAGTCGGAGATTCGTCCCGGCAACAAGATGACGCTTACCGTAAATGTCGCGCATACGACTAACCGCGCCGTCACTTGGTCAATCGAGGAAGGCGCGGAGTACGCGCAGATAGATGAAAAAGGCGTGCTTACCGCGGCGGGCGACGACAAGATAACGAGCGATAGAGTAATCGTAGTCAAGGCGGTGAGCAAAGCCGACCCCACGGTGTCGGCGCGGCGCGTGATAACGATTACCGCAAAGAGCGTGCTTACGCAAGCCATGCTCGACGCGGTTGCGGCGTCCGACAAGCTCGGGTTTGAGGGGTACGTCAACGTAAATCTTTACGAGTTCGGCATAAGCGACAAATTTTACCGCAGCTTTACTTCGGACGTAAAGACCGCAATGGACGGCACTAATTGGTATACCGAGTACGACAACGCGACTACGGGTACTACGCAGGGCATGTACTACAAAAACGACGGCGGCATTGCGAGCCAAGTGAGCGTCAGCTTCATGAACGAGGAAAGCTTCACGCCCATGCTCGACGACGACCTAAACCCCGTTACCTGGACGGATTCGGGATTGTACAACAACTTTAAAGGACTCACGGTAGACAATTTCGAGTTCAACGAGGAAACGTGGCGGTGGGAATACAAGAACGCCGACGGCGCGGCGGTAGACACGACCGTCGAACGCATCATAGCGTCCGCCAATCCGTACGAGTTCGAGCCGACCAACCTTGCTCTTATAATAACGGACGGCGAGATAGCGGGCATATATTCCAAAGCCAAGCCCGACCCTACGCTCGTCGAGCAGTACAACGCCGTGCAGGAGCTTGTCGCCGTAATCAACGTGGGCGAGGTAGTGGACGTGCCGACGATTACAAAGTTCGAGCATGCGGATATTCACGACGAGCTGCAAACGGCAATCGACAATATGCGCGCTCTTAAAAACTACACGGTAGAGTTTTTGAATATCGGCGGTTCGCAGTTTGCGTCGGGATACTCGATAAGCGGATATACGGAATATATAACCGAGAAAAATCGACATTTCAGACCGTTTGTTCAAGATTCTTACGGCACGGGCGAAACGGTTGTGCGCACGTACACGGACGACGACTACGGATATTCGTGGCGTCGCGAGGGTTTGTACAATATGTATGCGACCGAGAAAGACGGCAGCTATTCGGCAAACCGCGCTTACACCGACGATTTTGCAAACAGCATGCCGAGCTTTGCGTTCGCGCCCGAAATTTTCAACATGTACAGCGTGGACGAGGAGGAGGGCACGACCACGTTCTACGTCAACTCGGTAATGTCGCCTGTGGCGTCCACGTTCTATTGCGGCGTAGGCAACGACGACGCGCTGTTCGGCTTGTTTGCCACAGAGGGCAGAATTTCGCAAAATTCGACGTTTACGCCGTACGTGACGGTCAAGGACGGGTATATAATCGAATCGTGCTTTTATTACTATCTCGGTTACATGTACGGCGTTATAGAAATAGACTATAAGGACTTTAACATGACGCAAATGCCCATGTACGTCGACGAAAAGCTCGCAACCATGGAAACGCGCGAAGTGCCCGACAAGTGGGAGCAGGTGCAAATAATCACCACGCCCGACAGCACGGACACCGAGCATATGGAAAACGGTTTGGTGCATTTGCAAAATTTCTTCGACGACGCGGATATCGCCGAAAAGCTGCCGTTCTTCAACCTGGCGTTGGGCGACACGTACGGATTCGGTCTTACGACGTACAAAGCGCCGCCGCACAGCTCGAACATGGTGCCCGCAATAGTGTTCTATTACGACGTTCCGCTTGACGTGGATTACTCGTTGGAAAGCTCCATAAAAGCCGTGAAAAAGCTTTTGACGGACAACGGATATACGCGCGATAAGGACGACGTATATTCCAAGGGCGAGATAAGAGTGCAGGTAGTTGATTCTTCGCTCGACCTCAACATTAACGTTTGGCGCGTCAAAGCCGCGTCGCAGCCCACTCCGCCCGAGGAAACAGAGGCGTAACTACGGTAATCTAATCTTAAAAGAGGTAAGTTATGAAAAATTACAAGAAAATCGTCAGACCCTGCGTAAGCTTTGCGTTGGTAGCGGCAATGGCGTTGCCGCTCGCGGCTTGCCACAGAACCGATACTCCGAACGGACCGGTCGACCCGCCGCCGCCCCCGCCCACAATCAGTATCGGCGAAACCGAGACCACGGTGCTCGCATTGGGCGACGCGCCTATTCAGTTGACTGTCAGCGTCGAAAACTCGGACAGCTCCGAGGTCGTTTGGGAATCGAGCAATCCCAGATATTTGAAGGTCACGAGCGACGGCTTGGTTTCGGTCATCGAAGAGCCCGAAATTCTCGATATCTTCGTAACGGTAAAGGCAAAGCTCAAATCCGACTATTCGGTCGTTGCGGAGCGCACTTTTACCGTAAAAGCCGCCAAGCAGTCGGGACAGACCGGTTATCTTAAAGCCGATATGCTCAACGCGCTCGGCAACCCGAGCATTACCGTCGACGGCACGCTCACCGATTACTACGTAAGCAAGAACAAGCCCGAGGACAATACGGAAACAAACTATTCCATGACCGTTCAAATGGAGGACGGCAAGTGGCGCGGCGTTTGGGGCGGGCTCGACGAGAACGGCGAGCGCATCACCGAGATAGAAAACGTCTACGAACGCGGCGTCAAGGACGCTACCGACGCCAACGGCGTTAAGGGCAAAGAGCTGCAATCGGTCTATATCGATAAAAACAACCAAGTCACGCGCAAGACGGAGACCAACTACGTGAGCATTCCCGCGGTGTGGGAGGCTCAGCACTATTGGAATCACCTCGACAAAATCCCCGTCGCGGACGTTAAGTACGACCCCGCAAATCCGTACGAGTATACGTACGTTACGGACGAGAGCAATATCAATTCGCAGTATCTCATGACGTATCTTGCGTTCTCGCTCACGCCCATGCTCGACGAAACGTTCCAACGCGTTATTATCGAGCTTACCGAAGAGCCCGACGCAAACGGCGATTACGAAATTGCGGGCATGCGCGCGCAGACCTATCCGCAGTACACAAATCCTACGTACGATAAAACGGGCACGCTTACGGGCTGGGACGCGATGAGCTACTCCACGCTCACGTTCGAGTTCTCGAATATCGGCACGACCGAGGTCGAAGAGCCCACGCCGTATACCGCGACCGAGAATATGGATAAGCTCAAAACCGCGCTCGACAAAATGAAAACCGCCACGAACTATACGTTCGACGCGGTCAACACCACCACGTCCGCGCCGTCGACGGACGAAGGCGATTACGACATTCAGTCTGCGTCCGCGGCATCCGTAAAGTCCGCGGCGCGCGCTACGACGACGCCTCCCTCCGACAAGTATTTGGGCGGCAAGTCGTACACCTCGTATTACAGCTATACGTCGGGCACGGGCAAGGTAGGAACTACGGGGCACGTGACCGCCGACGGCATAGTGCTTTTGCGCACTTTTCAATACTCCGGCTCTATGGACGGCAACAATTTCCGCACCGAGGTTACGGGTTATAAGCCCATTATAAGCAACGGCGGCGAGGACGATTATTACGAGCAGTTTGCGTATGCGAGCGACGCGGTAGTAATTCCGTCGGACAACGGCACGACGAATAAGTACGGCGCGCTCAAAGGCACTAAGTCCATACGCGGCAAAATGACCGACAAACTGCCCGGCTTCGATTTCGCGCCCGAGCTGTTCGAGTTCACGGGCGAGCGCACTGTCAACAAGAAAACCGTGTATTCGTTTAAACTGCGTTCGACGAGCGCGACGCGCGATATCGCCATGGAGGTTTCCATGGATAACTATGCGGAAAGCGCATCGGCAAGCTCGTCTCGCGGTCTCACGATTAACGTGGACAAAGACGGCAACCTCGTTTCCACCGAGTTCCCGTATTCGGTCACGTTCGGCACGTATATCGGGTACGTAACCACCACTTACAGCAAAATCGGCAGCACCGAGCTCCGCCCCGACGCGTTCAACGAGTACGTGGCGCGCGGTTGGAGACAGAGCTGGGACGAATACACCATGAAGTATTACAAAGAGAACGCTTCCGATAATTCGTCCAAAGAGGTCAACGCGGGCATGGCTGTGCGCTCGATATTCGGCGACAACGCAAGCTCGCTGCCTACGCCTCCCGACATGATGAAGATGTTCGGCGACGACGTGAGCGGTCCGTTCTACGACGACGAGACCAAGACGCTCGCCGACGGCTCGACGAAATATATTCGCTATATGTCGCTCACCGCGCGCACCGACAGGTACGACGAAAACAGCCAGATTTCCAAAGAGACCTTCGACGATATCATGCGCATCGCGACGGAAACCTTCGGCGCCAAGGGGCTTACCCTCGACCGCGCTTTGACCGACATCACGGGCGGCGAGAGCGGCAGGAGCGACTTTGTGCTCGTGTATTCCAACTCGCAAATCACGGTTGTGATTACCAACAACCACACCAAGAACTTCTGGATTTATTTCTACAATGCGGGCGACTACACCCGCGGCAGCTCGGCACAGTAACGCAACGGGCAAAGGAGATTATATGAAATCTCGCATAAAATTCCCGGTACTCCTCGGAGTGCTGGGAACTTTGGCACTTACGGGTTGTGCGAAAACCGACGCGCCCGCGCCCCAACGCGAAATAAGCGTCGGGGTCGCGGACTCGTACCAAATAGTGCTTAAAGACACGGAAATAAGCGGTTACGACTTTTCCTCGCTGTTCAAGGTCACTGTGGACGGCGCGGTCGTAACCGTCGATTCCGCGTGGGTAGACGCGTCGGCGGTCAAGACCGAGGCGGGCGAGTACGAGGTCGTTTGCTCGTACGGAAATCAGGTCGTAACGGTCAAGGTCACGGTTGTGGCTACCGTGCACAAGCTCGTTTTTACGGCGGCGGCAAACGGCGGCGCGATTACGCTTTTGCGCTCGCAGGTGAGCGGATACGACTTTAACGCGCTGTTCAAGGCGACCGAGGACGGCAAGGCAGTGGAGATTACCGCCGATATGGTCGAGACCGACGTCGCCGACAAAGCGGGCGAATACACGTACAAGGTGACTTACGCAGGGTACAGCCTTACGCTCGCCGTGTCCGTGCGCGACGACATTCTCGTCGTGCCCGCATACCGCACGGCGGAAGTGCCCGTAACCGAGCTCGACGGATTTGACTTTACCTCGCTTTTCTCGCTGTACATAGAGGGCAAGGCGGTAAGAGTGACCGAGAGCATGGTGGATGCGACTGCGGCGGAAAACGCCGAGCAGGGCGACACCTTCGACGTGGCGTTTTCGTACGAGTATAAAGGCACGCCGTACAACGCGACGGTAGCGGTCAAGGTGGTCGGCGCGGCGCAGTATACCGTAAGCGTCAAGAACGCGGAAACGTATCCGCACGCCGAGAACATTGACTTAACTACGCTGTTCGAGATTAAAAAGGACGGCAAGCCCGTGCCCGTAACTTCGGACATGATAACGGGCGAGGTCGATTACAATATCGAGGACGGCGAGTCGGAAAAGGTCAGCGTAATCACGCTCACCTTTAACGGCAAAGAGTACGAAGCCAACGTTACCGTCAAATCGGGCGTGGTGATTGCGTACAAGCGCGGCGCGACGATTGTCGTGTCCAAGGGCACGGACAAAGCGAAATATCCGTTTGCGGGCGACTTTGCCGTCACTGTCGACGGTATCGGATTTTTGGCGATACCCGAGGCGTATTTGGTCGGCTTGGACGAGCTCGATTTCGATACGGTCGGCGAGTACGAGGTCACGCTCAAAATACCGTATTCCAATACCCGTCCGTCCATATCGGGCGGCGTAGCGTTCAAGTACACGGAAAAGACGGTCAAGTACGTGGTCAGCGAGTACGACAGTACGGTGAGCGTCTATAAAGAGCACGTCACGTTAAAGAGCGGCACTACCTCGTACAATCCGTTTAGCAATATCGGCGTTGTCGTGAACGGCAAGCTCATGAACCTTACGGACAACAGAGAGTGGGTAAGCGCGATTACGTGTTATGCCGAGGTCAAGTCCGACGATATCGATTTTTCCGACGCGGGCACGCAAACGGTCGTCGTGGACGTGTACGCAAACGGGCTTAACGCCGACCCCGTGACGGTGACGTTCTACGTTACAATCGAATCGGGCATTACCGTTACCGCCAAGGATATCGGCGTGTTCGCGGGCGCGACGCTGTACACCAAGGATTTGTTCGTTATCGAGCGGAACGGCGCGCCCGTCGAGGTCACGTACGATATGATTTCGGGCAAGGCGGACACGTTCAAGCCCGGCGTGTACGAGATAACCGCGAACTACGAGGGCGTAACCGCGACTGCTACCGTAACGGTTTTCCAAACGGGCATACAGGGCACATACCGCACCAAGCTCACGACGATACCCGTTACGGATACCGACGACGATGACGACGGCGATTACGGCTGGGGCGGCAGCGGCGACGATTGGTACGGCGACGGCGAATATTCGCTGTACTCGAGTGCGAGCGGCGCGACGCGCGCTACCTCGACTACGGGAACAACCACGCTCGGCGATATGATAATCGGCGAGGACGGTTCGATTGTGGTTAACGGATATAAGGCGAGCATAGTGGGCGGCGTGGACGAAAGCACGCTGCTGCTCGATATCGGCACAAACAGATATACCATGTATTACGACAACGGCATAATCGTGCTCGACCCCGACAACAGCTTAAAGCTCGGGTTTACCGATTACCGCCGTCCCATGGTGTATTTTAACGCCGACGCGTGGTCGGTCGAGAGCAAGGTGGAAATCAATTACTCGGACTCGCACGTGCTGTCAAACTCGTTTACGGGATATACGATTGACACGTTCAAGCTCAAAAGCACGACGAGCGACGAGGTCATGTGGTACGGCTTAAAGGTGCAGCTTGTGGAAAAGCACAGCGCCGATACGCTCTACCGCGTGTCTTGGGGCGAGGCTGAGTTCGCCGACGGGTTCAGCCAAAAGGAAGGCGCTGTGTCGTCAGTGCGGTTCCTAGGCGACGAATACGGCTTTACCATGAAAAGCGCGACCGTAGCCAAAGTTAACAAGGCGAACGCCAATACGACGTTCGGCGGTACGTACAGAGGCAGCTACGACGGCGAGGACGCGCGGCTTATCGTGAGCGATACGGGCGGCTTCGAGTTTACCGTCGGCGGCAAGAAATACGCGTCGTACATACTCAACGATTTCGGCAACTACAAAAACAGCTATATAGACAACGCCAACAAGACTATTTTCGGGTACAGGTTCAAGGACGACGGCAGCAATCCCGCGTTTTCGTACAAGTTCGAGGTAGACCCCGACAACGGCACGTTTACCGTAGTCGAGCGCGACGGCTACTACGGCAGGTACGAGGTAGACGGCATGTTTATCTATCTCGACGGGTACGGCACGGGCGCGGTCAATTTCGATACGAGCATGTTTGCGAATACGCAAATAAAGTACACGGTAAACAGCGGCGTAGTTAGCATACGCTTCGTCAATATCTCGCAAAGCTTTACGCACGGCGAGCGTGCCGAATTCTATATGGGCGAGTTCTTGAACACGCTCACTGTCAAATACAGCGACAGCGCGGTATTTGCGGGCAAGCGTTTCGTGAACGCGCTCGTCACCGACGGCGCGGTCATAAGCGTGGAAACGAGCGTTATCGGCAAAACGACGACCACGCTGGGCAAGAAGGAGCTGTTTCAGTCTATACGCATCGTAACAAAGGACGGAGAGCTGGACGATGACGCAAAAGAGAAGGCAATCAACCTCGCGTACGTGTCCTTCGATAAGCCCGGGTTCTATAATTACTCGATAGCGCTCAGCGTCAACGGCAAGAGCGTTACGGCAAACTACGCGGTGCAGATTGTAGATACCGTGGTCGGCGACGAAACCGTCTATACCGCGCTCGGCTCGGGCGTGATGAACGGCAACGTAGCGCTCAACCTCAACGCGCACGGCTTGGCGACGATAATCGCGACGGGCGTGCGGTACGAGGGCACGGCAAGCGCAATGGTCGACGGCAAGTTCGTCGTTAAGGCGTATTCGGCTGACGGCGGCGTCGTAATCGCCGATTGCGAAAAGGTTGCCGACGGCATTTTGAAGGTGACTACGACGGGCGCGATTTCGCTTACCGATTACTTTACGACGGGCGCTAACCGCGTTTGCGGCGTAGACGGGTACGTAATACGCGAGTTCACCGTCGGCACGCAAAAGACCTATATAGTATCCAAGGCGGCGACGCTCGCGGGCGAAACGGCGGAGGTCGTGTTCGAGAGCGGCAGCGGCGACGCTGGCAGCGTGTTGAAGCTGACTACGTCCGAAGGCGAAAAGCGCGTGCGTATCGTCGCGTGGGGCAAGGTCTCCGACGGTTTGATAGTACTCGACTGACAAGCCGAAGCTTGGCGACTGCCGTGTGTTTACTGTGTCGGTGGTTTTTGCCGTGCACCCGAATAAAAGCCAAACGCTTAGCGACTGCCGTGTGCTGCGCGAATGCCTTGTGCGGGCGTTTTCGGTTGTCGAGCGTTACGTACATAACACTGTCGTTTCGAGCGGAGCGGCAACGCCGCGCAGTCGAGAAATCTATCCTTTATCCCATATACTTTGCAAAACACCATTTAAATGGTTGACAATATGGCTAAAATCGGTTAGAATATACAAAAGTATCGGTGTTGAAATTGACAAAGATGTCTTTCGGCGCCGATTTTTGCATTTTTGAATTTACTCGGAATAAACTCTTTGGAGGTTTTTATGAAAAAAGGCAAGTGGGCGGCTCTCGCCGTAGCGGTTGCGGCATTGTCGTCTGTGGCGATTGCCTGTGACAACGGCGGCGGTACGAATCAAGAGCACCAACACACTTACGGCGAGTGGGTCATAACCACCGAGCCGACGGAAACGACGGGCGGCGTTGCCACGCGTTATTGCACGGGCGACGACAAGACGCCCGACACCTTCGACTTGCCCAAGCTTACGGATACGAGCGTGTGGACCGTCGACGCGGAAAATTCGGTCGATGCGGGGCACGGCATCGAGGGCAAGATTGTTTACACCTCCGATTACGGCGACGTGGAAATAATAGTTCCCGCCGAGGCGCACGCTTACGGCGCATGGAAATTGACGAAAGAGCCGACGCTCACCGAAAAGGGCAAGGCGACGCGCGAGTGCGCGGCGGACGGCAAAAAGGATACCGTAGAAGTCGCCAAGCTCTCCGATACGTCGGTGTGGACCAAGGACGCCGAAAAGTCGGAAGCGCCCACGCACTTTAAAGCGGGCAAGGACGTATACAAGAGCGTATACGGCGAGGTGGCAGTCGCGCTCGACAGCATTCCGCACGCCTACGGCGATTGGACTATGACGAAAGAACCGACGCTCACCGAGGCGGGCGAAGCCGAGCGCGTGTGCGCGGACGACAACGAGAAAGATATTGTCGAAGTCGCCAAGCTGTCCGATACGAATGTGTGGACCAAAGAGGAATTCGACGCCGACTACAACGCGGGTGGGCGTACCGAATATACGAGCATGTTCGGAAAAATCGTATTCGAGGACGAAAACGCGCCCAAGCTCGTAGCGCCGTACGACGGCAAAACGTATTACGGCATACCGTTCTTAATTAATTCTAACCGCTTGAATGGGCAGTTAGAATTCGAAACAACGTGGCTTGCTCAGCACGTAGCGCTTGACGAGAATGCAACGGGTGTTCCCACCAACGGTAGCTTGTTCGGTTCCATAGGAAAGGACTTCCGTATACTTATGCGTGATTACGACAAGGGTTTAATTTCGCTTAACGAGTTGGACGAAGCAGGCAAAATCACAAAATCGACCACCGCGTATTTGGACGTAGAGAGCGGCATATTCGTATTTCCCAGAACGTCGTTCAGTACGGTCAATACAGAGCCCGTAATAGCTACGCCGTTCGATACGGATGCGAATTTGACGCAATCGAAGGTAAAAGCGTCGGCATGGACGGTGGGCAGCTTTACCGCGCTTAGCGTAAGCTACACGACGCACGACGGCGACACGCACAACATTTTCATTTACGACAATGCGGTTTATTTCGGCGTCGATTTTAAGACGAGCAAGGACGCAAGCGGCACGGCTATCGACGGCGGCGCTTGCTACAACGCCAAGCACCTTTACGTAATGCGCGGCGACGACCAAATCTTCGCGTTCGCGTATACGGGAACGGAAATGGTCGTTGCGGACGGATACGAGGGGAGTTATACGGGTAAGCTCGACGCCGACGCGAGCGACGTGGAATTGGTTGTTTCCGGTTACGGCGTATTCGAGGGCATAAGCGGCTCGAAATACGAGATTGCGGCAAAGGGCGAGAGCTATACGCTCGGCGCGTACATAGACGGCTCGTACTACGAGCTTACTTTGGGCGACGACGGCACGTTTACCTCGGTCAAGCCGATGGTGACTATTACGATTGTGTCCGACTACGGCGATTTCGACGTGAAAACGTCGCAGTTTAACAAGAATATCGAAGTGCCGCTGCCAACCGATTTAACAGACGAGAACATGTTCTTCGGCGGGTGGTTTACCGACGCGTCCTTGAAGACGCCCGTTAAGCTCACGGCGAGCGGCGGATATATCCCGACGGCGGACGCGACGCTTTACGCCAAGTGGACGAGGAAGCTTATCGTCACGACGGTCATCGACGAAGTAGAATATCCGATAGAGTGCGGCGAGGGTGACGAGTTGGGCAGCAAATTGCCGATTATGGGCATTGACGAGGAGAAAAATCGTTACTTTGTCGGTTGGTTCATGAACGAAGAGTGCACCATTGCCGCGCCGCTCAATGCTGCGCTCGATGAGAGCGTAAAGCTTTACGCCAAGTTCGAGACGCTTCCTGATTATTACGGCGAGCGCACGGGCAAGCAAATGCTTTCGAGCTCTGCTTACGTCAAGCGCGCGGAGATAACTATCGACGAGCACGGCAAAATCAGCGGCTCGATTTTCACTGGCGATAACGAAAACGAAAGAGCCGTGACGGGTACGGTGAGAGGCTACGATAAAGCGACGGGTCGCATAACGTATACTACGGACGGCACGGACGCGAGATATATGTGGCTGGATGCCGAAACGGGCTTGCTTACAATACCCGCCGACCTCACGAACACCGAAATGGATACGTTCCCGTTTGTGCTCGGTAAAGCGGGTAGCGAAATCGGCGACAATTTTGCTTTTGATTACCACAACGGCAGCTCGGAAACGGCAAAAACCAAGCTTATCGCATACGGTGCAGACAAGCTTGCGCTAATTTGTAACGACAGAATTTACGGAAATGTTTCGGTCACCGGCGTGCTCGGTACGGAAGACTATAATGTAGATAACGTAAAGAATGCAAAGTCGATAGTAGTCAAAAACAGCAAGGGCGAAATCATAATCGCTTTGGGTACGACTGCCGAAAATTTCTCGTTGTCTAAGGATAATATGGGTAAATCCGATGTAGTCAAAGCGCTTGACGCGGTATACGGCGAGTATACGGGCGAGAGCGGTACGATTGTTTTGGACGGCGTGGGCGGACTTATCGGAGATATCCTAAATGAAAAGAGCGTTGCGGCAAATCTCAAAGAAAATCAAAAGATGTATGCTTCGTATGCGCCTGTGACAGACGGCGACGGCTACGACGTGTATTTCTACATCGTCACTGTGACAGAATCGGAGGATGACGACAATTACGGCACAACCACTAAAACCTATACCAAGACTCTTGACGAGTATTACAAGCTGACGCTTGGCTCAGGCAAAGCTTATACGCTCGAAAAGATAATGGTGCAATTGACGTACGATGTAAATCTGCCACAGGATGCGACGGGCATAGACGATATTTCCGCAGCGTCGGATATGATAAATGCCAATATAGCGTTCAATTTGACCAAAGAATTGAATGATGCGGCTAATTATGCGTTTGACGGGTGGCTTGATTCCGCTACCGGCGAGAAAGTCGATAAGGTAACCTTTGCGCAAAATGGAGTCGTATATGCTAAATGGATAGCTATGCGCACTGTTTCCTTTAATGCGAATTTTACGGACGCGTCGGAAATAGCGTCTAAAAAGGTGGGCAACGGACGTACTGTCGAATTACCCGAAAGCCCGATTCACCCCGATGGACTTGCTCTCATAGGCTGGTTTACTAAAAACGGAGAGGAATGGGATGCCGAATATACCGCTGAAACGCCGATTACCGCCGATATACAGCTCTACGCCAAGTGGGCGGACCCCGTTGTTTTTGCCGGTACGTTTGTCGGAAAAGAATTATATGGTGCGACTAGTCAAACAGGGTCAATGACATTTGTTGTAGATGCTAGCGGGTTGTTGACCGATGCCACCACACAATCGAATTTGAAAGGTAGTAGAGCAACGGACTATAATATAGAGACGCAATTGATTACTTTGAATAAAGGCAATAGTACTTATTATTTATGGTATGAGCCTACTTTAAATCTTTTGGTTTCTAGATATAGCAGTCATTCAACGAAAACAATGGGTGGCGATATTTATTTTACCGTTAAAGATGGTGAAATAGTCGATCATATCGGCATTATGTATAAATTGGATGGTAATGGTAATTTTTCGACGGGAACAGGTTATAGTGCTTCCGAAACGCGTTTTGTTGCTGTTAAAAAGGGCGAAATAACGAGTATCGTATTGATATTTAACAATAGGTTCTATACGCAATTTACAGCCACCGATGTCTCGGGAAATAATCTTGTTTCGATTGCCGATATTAAAAATGCCCAAAGCATAATTGTAAAGGTCGATAACGAAATATTGTTTGCGGCGGCAAGCGATAAGAAATTCAGCGAAGGACAAAAATGCAAGTTACTTGACGAATACTACGGCGAGTATACTGTTCCCGAGCAAACGGATAAAATCGTTCTCGACGGCGTTGGCGGAATTACTTACGGTTCCAAATCGGGCACATATGAAAAAGCTGTCGACGGCGACGATTATACGTTCGACGTGTATCTCGCGTCTAAATCCGAGTATTGGCAACTGACTGTCGATCCCTCGGATAAGACGACATGTACGTTCGTAAAACCGATGGTAACTATTTCCTTTGTTACAGAACACGGTGCGGTGGAAAGTATGCCCGTAAACAAAAATATCAAGGTAAGCACTCTGCCGACCTTGACTGCCGAGGGCTTTTATTTCGTCGGTTGGTACGAGACGGATAAGACTGTTGTCGTGACCGAATTGACTCCCACCGAAAACATTACGTTGACGGCTTATTGGGTTGTTCCTCACGCGCTTATGGGTGTATATAAAGGTGGCGAGAGTTACGGCTCTAATAATGCCATATATGATAAAAATATAACGATTGACGCATTAGGCAATATAACGGGTAGTTATACGCTGTCTATCGTATCTTATGACGAAAATACTGGAATATTATTGCTTAAAAATAGCAGCAATTCTACAAGATACGCTTTTTATGATAGCGCAAGTAAGACGATTGCTTTTGCATCCGGTTCATATGACAATCTTACGAGTACTGTATTTATCGGTACATTAGTGTCCGATAATAGCGTAAAAGTTACTTCGTCTATGATAGTGAAATGGGATAACAGGGCAAGTGTGATTGCTAAGTTGACTGTCGGTGAGACGGAAAAACTGGTCTTCGTTTATAATAATAAAGTGTATGGCGATGTTGCGGTAACCGTTGTGAATAGTGCGGGAGAGACGGTTATTGACACCAAAAATTATGCAAGCGTCGGAAATATAATGACTATTACCGATAAACCGAATAGCGTGATATACAAGTTCGGTTATTTCAATAATAACTTTGTGCTTGCTGACGGTTCTGAGGGCACCTATACCGGGTCTATCGGCAATATTGTATCCGACGGTTACGGGCACTTTACTGTTGGTAGCGAAACCGTAGAATATACCAGAGTAGAAGACAAATTCGTGTTTGTAGCCGCAAATACTTTGCATATAGTGCAATTGAGTGACGGTATCTATACCAAACTTCAAGACGGATATTCTGGTACTTATACTTTGCCCGAAGGCGGAACTATCGTTCTGGACGGTCTCGGCGGCGCAGGTAACGGAAAGACGTATGTTGTTAACGGTAAGTCAATTACAATTTACGATGGTCAAAGCAGTGTGCAATATGGTATCGATGTAGATAATAAGGTTTTTCTGAGTAAGAGTATAGTTGCGGGTCTTGTGTTTAGCGGAACTTACTATGACAATAATTGGGAGTCGAATACTGCATTAACTTTAACGTTTGACGATACGACAACTATTTCTGGTACATTGATGCTGGGTACCAACTATGGATTTATATTTGTCGGCGAATTGAGTGGGGATATTATTACCTGCACCATAACAGATAAGACTAATTATGGTGATGCGAAACATATAGGTAAGACATTTACACTTAAAGTCGAAAATGGTAAACTTACGTTCACAAGCTCGATTCCGGGGTTGGATGGTGTTAGCTCTAATGATTTAAAGAATTGTGTCGTTAAAAATGATAGCTTTGTATTCTAACTAATCGTGCGTTATTATACTCAAAGGGCAGGTCGAGTAAAATCGGCTTGCCTTTTTGTTTGGGCGATAATGGTGAGTAAATCGTATGTGCATCGGCGCGGCGCGGCGTAGTAAACGGCTTTGCGAAAAGGGCGGGCATGCGCAATAAGTTTTCAGCTTTGCGTCGTTTCGCTCAGACCCCTCGACTGCGCTCGGGGTGACGGGAATTTTTACATTGCGATACGTATCATATTATTCGGGTGAACGGCAAAATCGCAGGTAATGCCAGCGCACGTTAATCGCGCAGCCTTTGGCTTGTTCGACGGTGCGCTGATGCGTTCCGTTCGAAACGACGGTGATTGAGTTTACGTTCCCGTTATTTATTCGGGTGAACGGCACAATCGCCGACAAAGCCCACACACGGCATTCGCGCAGCCTCTGGCTGCTGAATATTCTCTTTTAAAATCGGTTACAATCGGTTGCAAAAAGGAAAATAGTGTGGTATAATTCAATCGGGTAAAATTTAAGCAATGCCCGAGATACCCCGATACTCGGTTTTGCGCTCTCCACGCATATACGGAAGTTCGGGGCGAATACATTTGTCGGAGGTAAAAAATGGACAAGAACGTAAAGGCGGAAATCATCGCCAAGTTTGCGACGCACGAGGGCGACACGGGTAGTCCCGAGGTACAGATTGCGCTGTTGACCTGGCGTATCAATCACCTTACCGAGCACCTGCAAACGCATAAGAAGGACCACCACAGCAGACGCGGTCTTTTGCAAATGGTAGGTTCGCGCCGCAGTCAGCTCAATTATCTCAAAGGTATAGATATCGAGAGATACAGAAGCCTTGTCGCAAAGCTCGAACTGCGCAAGTAATTTTTCGACACCCCCGAGGGGCGTATTTTTACGCCCCTCGCTTTTTGTGTTTTTACGAGATTTCATTTAGGAGTATATATACATGGATTGCAAAATTTTCGAGACCGAAATCGGCGGACGCAAGGTATCCGTCGAAATCGGCAAGTATGCGGGACAAGCCAACGGCTCGTGCATAATCCGCTGCGGCGACACCGTCGTAATGACAAACGTGACGATGGCGGACTCGCCCCGTCCCGGTATGGACTATTTCCCGCTCGGCGTGGATTTCGAGGAAAAGCTTTATTCGATAGGCAAAATCCCCGGCAGCTTTAAGCGTCGCGAGGGCAGAGGCAGCGACAAGGCGATACTCACGTCGCGGCTTATCGACCGTCCTATCCGCCCGCTGTTCCCCAAGGGTCTTTTCAACGACGTGTCGGTCGTGGCTACCGCGCTTTCCGTCGATACCAACATTCCGCCCGAGGTTTTCGGCATGCTCGGTTCGTCTATTGCCTTGTCGATTTCCGACATACCGTTCGCGGGTCCTACCGGCTCGGTTGTTGTCGGCTGCGTGGACGGCAAATACGTTATCAACCCCGATTCGGAGCAGCGCGCCAAGAGCAGCATGCACGTATACGTTTCGGGCACCGCCGACGCTATCATGATGGTCGAGGCGGGCGCGAGCGAGGTTTCCGAGGAGGAAATGCTCGGCGGCATTCTCTTCGCGCACGAGGAAATCAAAAAGCAGGTCAAGTTTATCAACGGCATAGTCAAAGCCGTGGGTAAGCCCAAGCTGGAAATGGAGCTTTACCATATCGGCGAGGACGTGGACAAGGCGGTTCGCAAGTACGCCGACAAAAAGCTCGACAAAGCGCTCGACACGTTCGACCGCGCAGAGCGTCAAGCCAATCAGGACGCGTTGCAAGCCGAGGTCATGGAGCATTTCAAAGAGGAGTTCGAGGGCAGAGAGCGCGAAATCGGCGATTCGCTGTACTACATGACCAAGGAAAAAGTGCGCGAAAAGATACTCGCAAAGGGCGTTCGTCCCGACGGGCGCAAGACCACGGATATCCGCGACATATGGTGCGAGGTCGGCGTATTGCCGCGCACGCACGGCTCGGCGGTGTTTACCCGCGGTCAGTCGCAGGCGCTGTCCATCTGCACGCTCGGCACTTCGCGCGACGCGCAAAAGCTGGACAACCTCGACGAGGAAGATTCCAAGCGCTATATGCACCAATACAACATGCCGCCGTACTCGACGGGCGAGGCTAAGCCGCTTCGCGCGCCCGGTCGGCGCGAAATCGGTCACGGCGCGCTCGCGGAACGCGCGCTCGAACCCGTTATACCGAGCGAGGAGGAGTTCCCGTACACCATTCGCGTGGTATCGGAAATCCTCTCGTCCAACGGCTCTACCTCGCAGGCGAGCGTTTGCGGCTCTACGCTGTCGCTCATGGACGCGGGCGTGCCCATCAAAGCGCCCGTAGCTGGCATCGCCATGGGTCTTATCAAGGACGAGGCGAAAAACCGCCTTGCCATACTGTCCGATATTCAGGGCTTGGAGGATTTCCTCGGCGACATGGACTTTAAGGTAGCGGGCACTGAAAAGGGCATTACCGCTATCCAAATGGATATCAAAATCAAGGGTATCGACGAAACGATACTCCGCACGGCGCTCGAACAGGCGCGCGTGGGCAGACTGCACATTCTCGGTAAAATGCTTGCCGTGCTCGACAAGCCGCGCGAGGAGCTTTCGCAGTACGCGCCCAAGATTATCATGTTTACAATCGACCCCGAGAAAATCGGCGACGTCATCGGCAAGTCGGGCAAGACTATTAACAAGATTGTGGACGACACGGGCGTCAAAATCGATATCGAGGAGGACGGCAGAGTATTTATCGCCGGCGTAGACCAAGCCATGACGGACAAGGCGAAGGAGATTATACTCTCCATCGTCAAAGACCCCGAAATCGGCGACGAGTACGTCGGACCCGTAGTTACCGTGCGCGACGAGCTCGGCGCGTTCGTGGAGCTTTCGCCCAGCCGCGACGGTATGATTCATATCGCCAAGCTCGGCAAGTACGTGGGCAAGCGTTTGGAAGCGGTGTCCGAGGTGCTCAAAGTGGGCGACACCGTCAAGGTCGAGGTAGTAAGTTTCAGCAAGCAGGGTAAGGTCGATTTGAAGCTTGTGGAAAAGCTCAGCGGCGACCCCATTGTCAAAGCCGAGGGTGCGGACGATTTCGACGACCGTCCCAAAAAGCCGCGTCCGCCGCGCAGAAACGACGGTCGCAAGCCGAAGGGCGACAAGCACTGATAACCGACGACGCGAATTTGCTTGACGCCGCTAAGCGATAACGAAAGCCGTCAAGCGGCTCGGTACTCGAATATTACCACCTCGGGCGTGAATATAATAGTCCGAGGTGTGTTTTTATGAGCGAGATACGTAACAAATCGAAATTTTTGCGTCTGATATTGGGCAATATAGTAATATGCGCGACGGTCGTCACGCTCGCTGTGTTCGCGTTCGCGAAACGGTCGTCGGACGCGGGCGCGCAGAGCGCCGAGCCTTATTATTCGGGCAAGTCGAACACAAAGATATCTTTGATGGTAAACGTGTATTGGGGCACGGAATATATCGCGCCCATGCTCGACGTGCTCGCAAAGTATAACGTAAAAACCACGTTCTTCGTAGGCGGGTCGTGGGCGGCGGGCAATGCCGAAACGCTCAAAGCTATTTACGGCGCGGGGCACGAAATCGGCAATCACGGGTATTTCCATAAGGACCATTCCAAGCTGGACGACGCGTACAACCGCAAGGAGATAATATCGGCGCACGACGTGGTAAAGGACGTTTTGGGCGTGGACATGACGTTGTTCGCGCCGCCGTCGGGCGCGTTCGGCAAGGGCACTCTCGCCGTGGCGGAGGAGCTCGGGTACAAGACTGTAATGTGGACGCGCGATACAATCGATTGGCGCGACCATGACGCGGACGTTATATACAAGCGCGCCGTCAAGAACATAAAGGGCGGCGACCTCATACTTATGCACCCTACGGATTGTACGCTCAAAGCGCTCGAACGCATAATAATCGAGACGTTTTCCAACAACCTCGGAATTGCGCCCGTGAGCGAGGTTTTGAACGGCGATATACGTTCGTAAACGCCGTCTTGCGCGGGACGCGACGATAATCGGAGAAATAATGAAAGTCAAAAAATACAAAAGCGGTCTGACGGTAATCGTCGCCGAGAACAAGTCGCTGCGGTCGGTAACGGCGGGCGTTATGGTGGGCGCGGGCAGCGCGCACGAAACGCGCGACAACAACGGCATATCGCACTTTATCGAGCATATGCAGTTTAAGGGCACGGCGCGGCGCTCGGCGCAGGATATCGTGGACGAGTTCGACCGCGCGGGCGCTACGTTCAACGCCTTTACGGGCAAGGAATACACCTGCTACTATTTTAAATCAATCGACGAGAACGTGGAGCGGTGCGTGGACGTACTGTCCGATTTATTTTTGCATTCGCAGTTCGAAAAGTCGGAGCTAGACCGCGAGCGCAAGGTCATACTCGAAGAAATCAACATGAGTCTCGACGAGCCCGACGGCGTGTGCTACGACGTGCTGTACAAAACGGCGTTCGGCGACGCGCCTATCGGCATGGAAATACTAGGCACGCGCGAAAACGTGTCGAGGTTCGAGAAAGCCGATATTACGGAATACAAAAAAAGTCGCTATTTGCCGAGCAACACCGTTATCGCGTTTGCGGGCAATATCACGGAAAGTGCTGCGCTCGGGCTTGTCGAAAAGTTTTTCGGCGAGCTTACCGAGAGCGAATACGTCGCGCCGCCCGCGTCCGTCAAGGCGGAGTTCAGGAGCGGTTACGGCGAATTTATACGCGATTACGAGCAGTCGGAGATTTCCGTGGCGTTCCCGTCACCGTGTACGGTGGGCAGCGCGCGCTCGCCGATTGCGTCCGCGCTCGACCAAATACTCGGCAGCGGCATGGGCTCGCGGCTGTTTAGGCGGCTGCGCGAGCAAATGGGCTTGGTGTACAGCGTGTATTCGACGCCGTGGATGGGCAAGAACAACGGGCTGTTCACCGTGTGCGCCAACGTAAATTCGGTAAACGTGCGCAAGAGCCTGCTTGCGATACGCGAGGAGATAGACAAGGTCGTGCGCGACGGCGTAACGCCCGAGGAAGTGGAAAAGGCGAAAACGCAGTTGAAGGTGAGCGCGGTGTTCGGCACGGAAACGCCGATGAACTATATGCTGTCGCTCATGCGCTGGCGCGTGCTGTTGGACAGAGAGTACGACGTGGACGAGATAATTCGAAACGTGGAAAAAATAACCAAGCCCGACGTGGACGCGCTCGCCCGAGAAATCTTTGCCGCGTCGCCCGCGCTGGCGTATGCGGGCAAGGGTGCGGAAGAAAAGCTCGATAAAATTTGGAACGACAAACAATAATGCGCAGTGCGTAATCGTTTCGGCGGCGCGTACGCGGTTTAAAAGGCGCGGGCGGCAATCGCTCGGTTGCGCATATAATTTAAAATTACGCATTGTAAAGGAGTTATCGTGAAAAACGGAAATACCGAAAAAAAAGAGGACAAGCTCGACGTGCTGTTCCGCATGCAAGCGGGATTGGACGGGTACATACGCGAAAAGCGCGGGCTCGATTTTACGAAAGGCGAATGGGTGTGCAAAAAGGCGCAGGCGCTTATGGTCGAGCTTGCGGAGGTGGTCGAAGAGGCGCATTACAAATGGTGGAAGAATGCGACTGAAATAAACGACGCTGCGCTCAAAGAGGAAATCGTAGACGTATTGCATTTCTTTTTGGGATTGTGCATTGACAGCGGCATGACCGCCGACGAGCTTTTCGATATTTACCTCAAAAAGAACAAGGAAAATTACGACCGTCAAAACGGTCTTTCGGCTAAGAGCGGGTACGAATTGCCCGATACTCGGTCGTAGAGCGACTCGGAATGCAAGTCGCGCCGCGTTTGGTCGCGTTCGCGTAATTCGGCGGCATTTATTACAAAGCTTTTTAAATCAACAAAATATTTGCGTCAAAGACTTGAAAAAAGAATGCGTCTATGGTATAATGGTAGAACGTAGAAATTTGTGTTGTTTCTATGAGTAACGTATTTTAGAGGCGCAAGTTGGCTAAGCAAAGACAACGACAGAATAAAAACGGCAGAGTAGGCGGAAATCACGACGTTCTCGGTATTATACTAATCGTAATATCGCTGTTTTTATTTATATGTATAGCTATCCCGCCCATTTTGAGCGTGGTCAGCCGCGCGATATTCAATATTATGCTCGGCGTTTTCGGCTTTGCCGCATACCCGAGTCTTGTCGCGCTGTTTATGCTCGGCGTGTTCATTTTGCGGCGCAAGACCGTCGCTTTGTCGGTGAAGGCGGTAGTTTGCACCGCATTGCTTGCGTTCTTCGGGCTTATGATTTTGCAGCTCGCCACGACGCACGCGTTTTTGAAGCAAAGCTACGTCGATTATATCGCAAGCGTGTACTCGGCTAAATACTCGGCGGGCGGCGTGATTATGGGCACGCTCGCGTACGGCTTGCAATCGGTTATCACCGAGGTAGCGTGCTACATTGTGTTTTCGCTCGCCGTGCTCACGGTGCTTGCGGTCATGTTCGACGTCGTGGGGCGCATTCGCGCGCGGCGCGGCGCGGTCAAGCCCAAAAAGCAGACGGAAAAACCGCCCGAGCGTCCCGACTTTGCCGCGCCCGCAGAGCCGCAGCGCGTGACGCCGTTGGAGACTAAAAAAGAACTGTTTATATACGAAATCAAGCCTAACGCAGCAAAGATACAAACGGAGACGGGCAGGGCGTCCGAGCTTACGACGCGCGAAAAGCGCAGGGTGAGCGATTATTCGCACGAGCCGCTCATGGAGACCGACGACTACGACTACGACCGCGATGAGCAGTCGGATAGTCGGCGGCAATCGGCGGCGCACGCCGCGCTGTACGGCGACAAAAACGAGATTTACAAAAAGACGACGGAGGAGTTCATAAGACAAGTGGACGACCATCCGCCGCATTACGACGAGCATATCGAGTTTAAGCCCAACGGCGGCGTGGTTGAGCCGTACGAGCGCGTCAACGCCGACGCGCGCAACGCCAACACGCCAAAGCGCGTCGATTACGACGGCATGAGCGACGATTTTTCGTTGCTCGCTTTTCCCGTGGAAAAGAATCCCGTTTTCAACGACGAGGGTATTGAGAACGTGGACGAGATAACAGCGCGGCTCAAAGCGCAAAACGAAGCGCGAGTGCTGAGCGATTTGACCGACGCGCGTCAATTCGAGCGCGCGCCGCAGCACCCCAATCCGACGTTTGCGTTCGGCGCGCCTACTGCCGCGCCCGAGCCCGTCGAGCAGATTATAGACGGGTCGAAACGGCAGACGCCTATTATCGAAACGCCCGTCGCTCCGCCCGCGCCCGAGCCAGTGCAACAGGCGTTCGACGCGCCCGAGTTCGACGCGCGCACTCCGGAGGAGGAGTTCGCGGAGGCAGTCTCCGATACGCTCGACTTGCCGCCGCAGGAGGATATAATCGACGCGTTCGAGCAGCGCGACAGGTTTGCGCAGAGCGACGCCGTCGAAGCGCAGGCGGACGACGATATTATCACGGGCTTGGAGGATGCGCCGAGCATTGCCGCCGCGCCCGTAAGCTCGATAACCGTGCCCGTCGGCGACGACGGAATAATGGACGGGCGGTCGTCGCTCGTGATATCGGACGAGCCCGTGCGCGATTTGTCGGAGACTCACGACGTCACCTCGGATATAATCGACGGCGGCGATTCGTCGGGCATGTACGTGTCGGCGGACGAACAGCCCGCCGAGCCTGCGGCAAAGCCCAAGCGCGCGGCAAAGGGCAACGCGCCGTTGGAAAATCAAATCACGATTGCAAACGTGTTGCAGGCGAACGCCGATTCGGTGGTGCTCAACGAGCGCAAGCGGCATAAGAAATATCGCTATACGCCGCCGCCGATTGACCTTTTGCGCATTTACGAAAAGAACGAGCTGTCGCAGGACGAGCTCAGCAAAAACGCGCAGCGGCTGGAAGTCGTGGTGGGCGGCATCGTCAAAGCGGAGGTCAAGGTAATAGGCATCGTCGTAGGTCCTACCGTTACGCGGTATGAGCTGGACGTGCCCATGGGCGTGGACATTCGCGCGATAGAGGCGCGGCGCGCCAATATCGAGTACGAGCTTGCGGCGAGCAGCGCCATTCGTATAGAAGCGCCTATCCCCGGCAAGCGCGCCGTCGGTATAGAGGTGCCAAACCCCGAGCAAGGCACGGTCGGCTTGCGCGAGATTGTGGACTCCAAGGAGTTCGCCAAAGCCAAGTCTCCGCTCACGGTGGCGATAGGCAAGGGCATAAGCGGCGACCTGGTAATGTGCAACCTCGAAAAAGTTCCGCATCTTCTTATCGCGGGACAAACGGGCAGCGGCAAGAGCGCATGCTTAAACGGCTTGCTCGTCAGCTTGCTGTACAAGTCCAGCCCCGAGGATTTGCGGTTTATTCTAATCGACCCCAAGCGCGTCGAGTTCAGCAAGTACAACAGCATGCCGCACCTGCTTTTCGACAGAATAGTGCTCGAACCGAGCGAGGCGCTCAACGCGCTCAAATGGGCTGCCAACGAAATGGAACGCCGCTACACCGTTTTGCAAAAGTACGCGTGCAGTCAGTTGTCCGAGTTCAACAAGCTGCCCGACGTGCAAAACGGCAATATCGACAAGCTCCCGCACATAATAGTAGTTGTGGACGAGCTTGCCGACCTGATGCAATCGCAGTTCAAGAACGATATAGAAAGCCGCATTATGGTAATAGCGGCAAAAGCGCGCGCGGCGGGTATTCACCTTATCGTCGCCACGCAGCGCCCGTCGGCGGACGTTATCACGGGCACAATCAAAACCAACCTCACGAGCCGCATAGCGTTCAAGGTCATGAGTCTTATCGACTCGCGCATCATACTCGACCAATCGGGCGCGGAGGCGCTCGTCGGCAAGGGCGACATGCTGTTTTCGCCCGTCGATTTTTCGTCGCCCGCGCGCGTGCAGGGCTCGTTTATCGACGGCGACGAGGTGGCTGCGGTCGTCAATTACGTAAAGGATAATTACGAAACGGATTTCGACGAATCGGCGGCTAAGTTCGTGTTCGGCGGTTCGGGCGGCAAGGGCGGAGATATCGGCGGCGGCGACGGCAACGGCAATATGGACCCGCTCATTCCTCGCGCGCTCTCGCTCGCGATTTCCACCAAGCAAGCGTCCATATCGGTAGTGCAGCGTCGGTTCAGCATAGGTTATGCCCGTGCGGCGCGCATAATCGATTACATGGAGGAAAAGGGATATATCGGTCCGTCTACGGGCAACAGCAAGCCCCGCGAGGTGTTAATCACGCAGGAGCAATACAGCGAGCTTTTCGGCGACGAGGGCGACGAGGGTTAACGGAGTTAAAGTGATAGCCAGAAGGACAAATGAAAACGATTACGTCGTGCCGCCCATAGCGTTGTTGGACGATTATGAGGAAGCCGCCGCCGATATAAGAGCCGCGTCGCTCAAAAGGCTTATCGAGTCGGAGGAATTCCAAGCCGCGCCCAAGCTCACCGCCGTAGTCGGCTGTGACGCGGACGGCGCGCCGCAGCTTGTAAACTTACATAAGCACACGCATTTCATAATAGGCGGTCAGACGGGCACGGGCAAGACTACGCTTCTGCATTCTATTATTTTGAGCTTGGCGTATAAGTGCGGACCGAACGACGTTCGGTTCGTATTTGCCGACCCGAAAATGATGGATTTCAGGGTGTATAAGAATTTGCCGCACCGCCTTACCGACGAATCGGTAATCCGCCCCGAAAGTGCGAGCATTGCTTTCGGCTGGGCGTGCGAGCAAATGGAAAAGCGTTACGAATTGTTGATGTCGTGCGGCAGCGCCAATATCGACGATTACAACGCGCGCACCGAGGTCGTTTCGGGCTTGGAAAAAAAGCTGCCGCACATAGTGATTATCGTTGACGAGTTTGCCGATTACGCGGTATCGTCTGAGCGCGAGCTTATAGAAAACCGCGTCGTTATATTGGCGGCAAAAGCGCGCGCGGCGGGCATTCATTTAATATTGGCTACGCAGCGTCCGTCGTCCGACGTTCTCAAAGGCTCAATCAAGTGCAACGTCGCCGAAAGAATAGCGTTTAAAACTCCGACGGTATATGAGTCGCGTTTAATTCTCGAATTTACGGGGGCGGAAAAGCTTTCGTACAAGGGCGACGCGCTGTACTCGAATTACGATATTATCAATCCCGTCAGGCTCAAAAGCGCATTCGTCGGTATCGACGAGGTAAAGCGCGTTGTGGAGTTTTTGAGCGTGCATAACCGCGCCGATTGCGACGCCGCGCTCGACAATGCGTTGCGAAGCAATGCCGATTGCAAATATACCGACGACGTAGACGACCCGTCGCGCTGCGACCCGCTGTTTGTGTCCTTGCTCAAATTCTTCGTTGACGGAGGAACGGTGAACCTTTCCGCGGCGCAGCGCAAGTTCTCTATCGGTTATGCGCGCGTCGCGCGTATACTCGACGTAATGGAGCAATGCGGGTTTATATCGTCGGCTGCGGGAAACGGCAAGCCGCGCGAGGTGTTGATTAGCCGCGCCGAGTTCGAGGAGCGGTTTTTGCGCAACTCCGAATGTACTGTCGACGAGGTAATAGATTTCGATTCGAACGACGATTACGACGAAACCGACGATATAGACGATATAGACGATGCGGACTATGTGGACGATTATTTCGATAAATTCGTATTCGCGTTGGACGACGACGATATAATCGACGAAACGGACAAAATCGACGGCGCTTTGAGGGCTTTGCCCAACGCCGAAAACGACGAAGCGCGTATCGGCGTGCCCGAGTTCGCCGACGACGAAAGCCGCAAGCTGTTTGTCGCCGTATTGAAATACGTTGCGGAAAAGGGCGTTGCCTCGACTGCCGACGTTCAATATAAATTCGGCTTGCCTTACGTGCGCACAATGCGTATTTTCGAGTTTATGGTCAAGTACGGGTACATAGGAAAACGCGAGGGGAACAGCTTTTCGCATTCCGTAAACGTGACCGTCGCACAAGTAAAAGAGCTGTTCGGCGAGTAGTCGAGACGAATTGGTAGTTTATGAAAAACGTTGCCGTGATATCGCTTGGGTGCGATAAAAACAGAATAGACACCGAGCATATGCTGTATCGCATATCGCGCGGAGGATACGGAATTGTCGATATAGCGGACGCGGACGTTATAATCGTCAATACCTGCGCGTTCATAGAGAGCGCAAGGCAGGAGAGCATAGATACGATTTTGCAGTGCGCCGAGCTCAAAAAGAGCGGCAGCTGTAAAAAGCTTATCGTCACGGGGTGCTTGCCGCAAAAGCACATGACGGAGCTTGTCGCCGCCTTGCCCGAGGCGGACGCGTTTTTGGGCGCGTTCGACTACGAGAAAATAATCGACGCGATTGAGCGCGGCGGCGTCGATGAAACGGCGGCAACGGCGTTCGATACCGAACGCGAGCGGTTTACCGCGGCGGAGAATGCGGGGCGGCTTCTCACTACGTACCCACACGTAGCGTATTTGAAAATCGCCGAGGGCTGCAACAACAAGTGCACGTTTTGCACTATTCCGTCCATACGCGGCGCGTACCGTTCGCGACCTAAGGCGGATATAGTCGCCGAGGCGGCAAAGCTTGTCAACGACGGCGTCAAGGAGCTTATTTTGGTGGCGCAGGACGTTACGCGCTACGGCACGGATATAGGCGAAAGTCTGCTGTCGTTGCTCGACGCGCTCGAAGAACTCGACGGCGCGACGCTGCGGCTTTTGTATTGCTATCCCGAGCAGGTGACGGACGCGCTTATAGAAAAAATCGCGTCGTCGCCGAAAATCGCCAAGTATATAGATATTCCCGTACAGCATTATTCGGATAAGATTTTAAAGCTTATGAACAGGCGCGCGACGGGCGCGCAAATAGAAGCGCTCGTAAACAAGCTGCACGCGCGCGGCATAACGGTGCGCACTACGCTCATGGTCGGGTTTCCCGGCGAGACCGAAACGGAGTTCGGCGAGCTTTGCGAGTTTGTCAAGCGCGCCAAGCCCGAATATGCCGGCGTATTCGCGTATTCCAAGGAGGACGGCACGCCTGCGGCGCGATTGAGCGGGCAGGTAAAGACGGCGGACAAGCGCAAGCGCGTAAAAATCCTCGGCGGTATTTGCACGGCGGTCACGCGCGAGTTTAATCGCGGGCTTTGCGGTCAAACATTAAACGTGCTGTACGAGGACGTCGATTACGACAAAAACCTGTTTATGGGGCGCGCGCTGTTCCAAGCGCCCGACGTGGACGGCAGAGTGTATTTCAAGGCGGACGGAGTGGACGTCGGCAACGTGTATCGCGTATGCATAGACCGAAGCGACGATTACGACCTTTACGGAGAAGTTGAATGATTAAGTTGAATACCCCCACAAAGCTGACTATATTGCGTATCCTCATGATACCCGTGTTTATCGTATTGTTTTTCGTAGAGTTCGAGGGGCATACGCTCGCCGCCGCGCTCGTGTACGTTTTGGCGTGCTTTACCGACTTTTTCGACGGGTATCTGGCGCGCAAAAACAATATCGTAACCAATCTCGGCAAGTTCTTGGACCCGATTGCGGATAAAATGATTGTCGCGTGCGCGCTTATCGCCATTTGCGTCACCACGCCTATCGTTCAGCCCGCCAACGTGTACTATATTCTCACTGCCGTATTTACAATGCTCATACTGTGCCGCGAGTTTGTAATAAGCGGGTTCAGGACGATTGCCGCCGACAAGGGCGCGGTCATAGCCGCAGATATGGTCGGCAAGTTTAAAACGTTGTTCCAAATGGCGGCGCTGTTCGCATTGCTGCCCGTTACCGATTATTACGCGTGGAACGCGCTTGCGGGCGAGGTGTTTTATTACGGCGGGTTTTTGCTGTTGGGCATAGCCACCGTGCTTACGATAGTTTCGGGCATTCATTATTTGGTTAAGAACAAGCACGTTTTGGAGGATTAGCAAGCTATGAAGGTTGGGTTTTTGTCGATTGACGCCGCGTATGTGGACCGCAGAGAGGCGCAAATCGCGTTGTTCGACAACGGGCATACGGCAGGACCGTTCCTGACCGTCGCCGCGGCGGATATCGAATGGGCGCTGGCGCAGCTGCGCACGGTTTGCGATGCGATTGTGATTGAGGGGAATAAGTCGGCACTGTACGACGCGTTCAAGGACACGCTATCGTCGCGACCGGAAAATTACGAGCAGGACGGCAAGCTGCATTGCGTCACGCACGCGGCGACGCCCGAGTATATCAATCAAAAGGTAATTCCGCTGCTCGGAAAAAAGAGCAAAAAGCGTTACGGCGTAATAGTTTTCAAAACCTACGGCAAGATCGAGAGCGAGCTCAAAATTTTGCTCAAAGACTTTAACAAAAAGGGCAAAATTCAGCTCGGGTATTTCCCCGACCTTGCCGAATGCGAGGTGCACGCGCGTTGCTCGTCGAACATGCCCAAGGAGGAGATGAACGACGTTTCCGCGCGGCTCAACGAGATTTTGTACAGCTTCACGTATTCGTACGAGCGCAAAGGCATTGCCGAATGCGTGGCGCAAATGCTCAAAGAGGACGGATTAAAGCTCAAAATCGCCGAGTCGTTCACAGGCGGCGCGATAGCGCGCGAGTTTACGTCGATGGCGGGCGCGAGCGAATATCTTGCGGAGGGCTTGGTCACGTACTCGGTCGCGTCCAAGCATAAGCGGCTGGGCGTCAGGCTGGAAACAATCGCCGAAAAGGGCGTAGTCAGCGGCGATACCGTTTACGGCATGGCGCACGGGCTCATGGCGAGCGGCGATTGCGATATAGCCGTCGCCACGACGGGCAATGCGGGACCGACCTCGCAAAGCGGACCGGTTGGGCTGTGCTTTGTGGCGATAGGGCTTACTCCGATGTCGCGTATAGCGGTCGTGCGATACACGTTCGACGGCGACCGCGAGGAGAATATCAGGCTGGGAGTAAAAAAGGTGCTGTTCCTCATGTACGAGAGCTTGCGAACCTACCGCGCGCAAAGAAAAGCGGCGAGCCAAGCCGCACAAGCCGCTCAAACGGCGCAAACGCCGCCGCCCGCCGCAGCGCAAAGCGTAGGCGACAATCACACAAATTAACCGTTAGGAGTTTATATTATGGATAAGAAGGAAAAGTTCAAGGTATACAACACCGACATGACGCAGTCGGAAAAGGAAAAGGCGCTCGCCGAGACTATCGCCCAAATCGAAAAAACGTACGGCAAAGGCTCGATTATGCGCATGACCGATTCGGTGGTCAATCAAGTGGACGCAATACCGACGGGCTGTCTTACGCTCGACCTCGCGCTGGGAATAGGCGGCTTGCCGCGCGGCAGAATCGTAGAGATTTACGGACCGGAATCGAGCGGTAAAACCACGCTCGCCTTGCACGTGATTGCGGAAACGCAAAAGACCAACGGTATGGTCGCGTTTATAGACGCGGAGCACGCGCTCGACCCCGTGTACGCGCAAAACCTCGGTATAGACCTGTCGCGCTTATACATATGCCAGCCCGACAACGGCGAGCAGGCGCTCGACATCGCCGAGGCGCTCGTGCGCAGCAGCGCGATGGACGTTATCGTCATAGACTCGGTCGCGGCGCTCACCCCGCAAGCGGAAATCAACGGCGAGATTGGCGAGAGCCACGTCGGCTTGCAGGCGCGGCTCATGTCTCAGGCGCTCAGAAAGATAGCGGGCGTGTGCAACAAGACCAAAACCTGCATTATCTTTATCAATCAGCTTCGCGAAAAAATCGGCGTCATGTACGGCAATCCCGAGACCACGCCGGGCGGCAAAGCGCTCAAATTCTACGCCAGCGTGCGCTTGGACGTGCGCAAGGGCGAGGCTATCAAGGATAGCGGCACTATCATAGGCAACCGCACCAAGGTGAAGGTAGTCAAAAACAAGCTCGCGCCGCCCTTCAAGGTGGTTGAGTTCGACCTCATTTTCGGCAAGGGTATTTCCAATGAGAGCGTCGTTTTGGACATGGCAATCGAGCTGGGCATAATCATGAAAAGCGGCTCGTGGTTCTCGTACAACGACGAGCGGCTCGGTCAGGGCAGAGAGACCGTCAAGCAGATTATAAACTCGCGCCCCGAGCTCATGACGGAGTTGGAGACCAAAATCCGCGCCGCGATTTCCAACAAGGGCGGGCTGCCGTTCGAGGACGGTTCGAGCGACGCCGACGAGGAAAGCGCTGAGTAATGCGGCGCGGCGGCAGCGGTCGACCGTTTGTATTGAAAGCGCAAAGCTTCGTCGCGCAGCGGCGCGCGGCAGTGGAATTTTATGTTCGATTATATTTCTGGTAAGGTATCGGGCGTGGGCGAAAACCGCGTCGTTATAGACTGCGGCGGCGTAGGCTTTTTGCTCACCGCGACCGCCGCGGCGTGCAGGGAATGCAACGGCAAGAGCGAGGCGCGCCTGCCCGTGTATCTTGCCGTGCGCGAGGACGCGTTGGAGCTGTTCGGCTTCGCGAACGAGGCGGAGCGCGAGATTTTTTTGTTGCTCGTCGGGGTGTCGGGCGTCGGTCCGAAGCTCGCCGTTACGGCGCTTAGCGGGCTTGGTGCGGAGCGCATTGCCGCGGCGGTCGCGACGGGCGATACCGCGTTGATTTCGTCCGTAAAGGGCGTCGGCAAAAAGACGGCGGAGCGCATCGCGTTGGAGCTCAAAGGCAAGCTGACAAGCGCGGCGGACGGCGTTTCTGCGGGCGATATCGCGCCCGTGGGCGGGCTGGACGAAAAAGCCGTGCTCGCGCTCATGGGACTCGGTTACGACCGCAGAGAGGCGGAAAACGCCGTAAAACGCGCGGCGTCGCCCGATATGACTACTGAGCAAATAGTTTACGCCGTTTTGCACGGTTAAAGAGTGACGCATGCAAGACAATCGTTTTATTACAAATAAGGAGCTCGTTATCGACGACGGCGACCTGTCGCTCAGACCCAAAACCTTCGACGAGTATATCGGACAGGAAAAGGTAAAAGCGAATTTAAAGGTGTACGTCGAGGCGAGCAAGGCGCGCGGCGAGGCGCTCGACCACGTGCTGCTTTACGGTCCGCCGGGGCTGGGCAAAACCACGCTCGCGCATATCATCGCCGCGGAGCTCGGCGTCGAGATAAAGGTGACGAGCGGACCGGGCATCGAGCGCGCCGCCAATCTTGCGTCGCTGTTGACTAATCTTCAAGAGCGCGACGTGCTGTTCTTGGACGAGATACACAGGCTCAATCATTCGATTGAAGAGGTGCTGTATCCCGCAATGGAGGATTTTGCGCTCGATATATCGACGGGCAAGGGCGCGGGCGCTACGTCCATTCGGCTCAACCTAAACAAGTTCACGCTTATCGGCGCGACGACGCGCGCGGGCATGCTCACGGGTCCGTTGCGCGACAGGTTCGGCGTGATACTCAGGCTCGAACCGTATACGCGCAGCGACCTAATGCGCATAATCGGACGTTCGGCGCGGCTGTTGAAAATCGATATAGCGACCGACGCGGCGAACGAGCTTGCGTCGCGGTCGCGTGGCACGCCGAGAATAGCCAACCGCTTGTTAAAGCGCGTGCGCGATTTCGCACAGGTGCTCGGCAACGGCGCTATCGATTTGCCGATTACCGTGCGCGCGCTCAACGATATGGAAATCGACCCGCTGGGTCTGGACTACAACGACAAAAAGCTATTGGACGCGCTTATTAAAAAGTTCGACGGCGGGCCTACGGGCTTGGATACGCTTGCGGCGGCGATTAACGAGGACGCGGGCACTATCGAGGACGTAATCGAGCCGTATCTAATTCAGCTCGGTTTTATAGCGCGCACGCCGCGCGGCAGGATTGCGCTCAAAGACGCGTATAAGCACTTGGGCTACACTCCGACAAAGCGCGCGGGCGAGCAGCTCAGTTTTTGGGACGGCGAGACGGGCGATGAATAAACGCGATTTTTTTTACGATTTGCCAGAGGCGCTAATCGCGCAAACGCCGATAGAGCCGCGCGACGCGTCGCGGCTTTTGGTTTACGACCGTAAGACGGACGCGGTTTCGCATAAGCATTTTTACGATTTGCCCGAGCTTTTGCGCGCGGACGACGTGCTCGTGATAAACAACACGCGCGTGCTACCCGCCATGATAAACGGCGTAAAGGACGGAACGGGCGCGAATATTTCGTTCTTGCTGAGTAAGCGCGTCGACGCGCATACCTGGGAAACGCTGTGTCGCCCCGCAAAGCGCGCCAAAGTCGGTTCGCGCTTTACGTTCTCGCCTCGGCTGCGCGGCGAGGTTGTCGCGGAGGGCGAGGAGGGCGCGCGCACGCTTAAATTCGAGTACGACGGTGTGTTCGAGGAGATACTCGCGGGGATAGGCGAAATGCCGTTGCCCCATTACATTCACGAAAAGCTCGAAGACAAAGAACGGTATCAAACTGTGTATTCAAAAGCGCTTGGCTCGTCCGCCGCGCCCACGGCGGGCTTGCATTTTACGCCCGAGCTTATGGAACGGCTCAAAGCCAAGGGCGTCGAAATCGTCGAGGTGCTGTTGCACGTGGGACTGGGCACTTTTTTGCCCGTCAAGACCGACGATATCCTCGACCACAAAATGCACAGCGAATATTACCGTATGAGCCGCGAAGCCGCCGATAAGATAAACGCCGCGCGTGCGGCGGGGCGCAGGATAGTGGCGGTGGGCACGACGTCCGTGCGCGTGCTGGAATCGTGCGCCGACGCCGACGGCACGGTGCGCGCGGAAAGCGGCGCGACGGAGATTTTCATATATCCGCCGTACAAGTTCAAAGCCGTGGACGCGCTCATAACCAATTTCCATTTGCCCGAGTCCACGCTGATTATGCTGGTAAGCGCGTTTTTGGGCAGGGAAAAGACGCTGGAACTGTATAGAATGGCTGTGGAGGAACGGTATCGGTTTTTCTCGTTCGGCGACGCCACTTTGCTCCTGTGAGCGCATATATGCTTCGCCATACGGACTGCGTGCTCCTTGCGCTCGGTCATTTACGTCTATGTAAACTCCCGTCGCGCTCGTCGCCAGCTGTCCGTCTTGCTCGCATCTCTGCACTCACAGTGGGCAAAGTGCGAGCACTCTTGTAGTATGTTTTCGATTGCCTCGGTCATGTAGGTGGTTCACACTTCCTCGCGCCCGCCTTGCGTGCCTTGTACTGCTCGCTCATAGAAAGTCGCGGCATTCTTATTGACTGTTCATGAGCGTATGCAAGCTTCGCAATAAATTGCGTGCTCCTCGTATTTTATTTATTATCTATTTTAACGGTTGATTATGTCGCAAAATTTTTCATTTAAGGAAATACACGTTTGCAAACAGACGGGCGCGCGCGTCGGCGAGTTTACCACGCCGCACGGCGTGATTAAAACGCCCGTGTTCATGCCCGTCGGGACGCAGGCGACCGTAAAGACGCTTGCGCCGTACGAGCTCGAACAGCTCGGGGCGCAAATTATTCTCGGCAATACGTATCACTTGTACATGCGCCCCGGCGAGGAGACCGTGCGGCGTGCGGGCGGTTTGCACGAGTTTATGGATTGGCACAAGCCCATACTCACGGATAGCGGCGGGTTTCAGGTTTTTTCGCTGTCCAAGCTCAACAAGATAACGGACGACGGCGTCGAGTTCAATTCGCATCTCGACGGGTCGCGGCATGTGTTCACGCCCGAAAAGTCGATGGATATTCAGAACGCGCTCGGCTCGGATATTATCATGGCGTTCGACGAATGCAGTGCGGCGGGCTGCGACAAGACGTACGCCGCGCGCGCGCTCGACCGTACCAATCGTTGGCTCGACCGCTGCTACGCGCATCACAAAAACGAAAAGCAAATGCTGTTCCCCATAATTCAGGGCAATATGTTCGAGGATTTGCGCGTGCAGTCGGCGCGCGCCGCGCTGCCTTACGCGCGCATGGGCATAGCAATCGGCGGGCTGTCGGTCGGCGAGCCCAAGTCGATTATGTACCGCATGCTCGACGCTTTGCGACCCGAGTACCCGCGAAACATGCCGCGCTATCTCATGGGCGTTGGCAGTCCCGACTGTCTCGCCGAGGGCGTGCTGCGCGGCATTGACATGTTCGACTGCGTACTGCCTACTCGCACGGCGCGCAACGGCTTGGCGTTTACTCACGGCGGCAAGCTGACCGTGCGCAACGCCGTGTACAAAGAGGATTTCACGCCGCTCGACCCCGAATGCGATTGTTATACGTGCACGCATTTTACGCGCGGGTATTTGCGGCATTTAATCAACACCGGCGAGGTGCTTGGCGCGCGGCTGATATCGTATCACAATCTTTACTATTTGACCGAGCTCATGGAGCGTATTCGCGCGGCGATTATGCAAGACCGTTTCGGCGATTTCATGGCGGAGTTCCGCGCGCGCAAGGAATACGCGGACAACGTTAAACCGACCGATTTCGACGGCGCGCAAAGTGATTGAATACGCGCTTAAACGCAGCAAGCGCAAGACGCTGGCGGTGAGCGTGCGCGACGGCGCGGTTACGGTCAAAGCGCCGAATAGGGCTTCCGTCGCCGAGATAGAGCGTTTTGTCGATAAGCATGCCGCTTGGATACAAAAAAAGCTGGCGGAGCAAGCCGCGAAAACGGACGCGTTAAAGCCCGTGACCGACGGCGACGCGGTGCTGCTGCACGGCGCGTTCGTACGCATATCGCGGTCGGACGAACGCGGGCGTATAAAGCTCGCCGACGGCGTGCTCGTCGTTCCGAGCAAGTACGCCGATAGGCAAAAGGAGTCGGCGGCGATTGCGGCGTGGCTCAAACGTACGGCGGAAACGGAGCTGTGCGCGCTGCTTAACGATTATTCGGCATGGACGGGCTTGGGCTTTAAAAGCTTTGCAACTACCAACGCGCGCACCAAGTGGGGGAGCTGCGACGGCAAGTGCAATATTCGGCTTAATTGGCGGCTGGTGATGCTCGACAGGGAATTGACCGAGTACGTAATCGTGCACGAGCTCGCGCACACGGTTTATCACAACCACAGCGCGGCGTTCTGGGCGGAGGTAAAAAAGCATTTGCCGCAATATGCAACGCAGCGCAATCGGCTTAAAACGTTTTCGGCGGTCACGGGCTTGTACAGATAGCACGCGCGCCGACGCGTACGTTGCGTCTGTTTCGCAATCGAAATTACGCGGAGGAGAAACAATGCGAATACTCGGAATAGACCCGGGCTATGCGATAGTCGGGTACGGAATAATCGAAAGCGACGCGGGCAAGCTCGTTCCGCTCGATTACGGCGCGATAGAAACGCCTGCCAAGCTGCCCACCGCGGAGCGGCTCGTGATGATAGAAAAGCGCGTGACCGAGCTTATTTGCGAGGTCAAGCCCGACGAGATAGCTATCGAGGAGCTGTTTTTCAACACCAATATAACGACGGGCATTAAGGTGGCGCAGGCGCGCGGCGTGATTTTGCTGTGTTGCGCCAAGCTCTGTCCGAAGCTGTTCGAATACACGCCGTTGCAAATTAAATCGACGGTTACGGGCAACGGCACGGCGGCAAAAACTCAGGTGCAGTATATGGTAAAATCGCTATTGCGCCTGCGCGACACGCCCAAGCCCGACGACGCCGCCGACGCGCTCGCCGCCGCAATTTGTCACGCGCTGTCCGCGCAAGGCGTAAAGCGCGGGCTTAAATAGGCTTCGCGCAAGGCGATATATCTTACGCCGACAAATTGCGTGAAAAAAATGTTCATTCACCGATTGACCGACGGCGTGCGAATGTAGTATAATGTACGCATGGTAAAGACGCGTATTGTCGATATATCGCTTAAAGTGTGCTGCGCGCTGTTTGTAGTCGCTTCGCTTGCGCTCACTTTTACGGTATCCGATTATTACATATTCAATAAGATAGGGTATTCGGAGGGGGAGTTCGGATTCTTTTTCGTATTGAGCCAATGGGTAAAGAAATCGGGCTTGCTGTTGCTGCCGCTGGCGGCGTATTTTAAGAAAAACCGTTGCGCGCAAGCGGCAAAGTACATACTGCCCGCGTTTATACTGTTCAGTATGTTCGCGTTCGGGCGGTTTTTCGATATAACGATGCTCACGGACGACGCGCCGCCCGCGCAAAAGGTGCTCGCAAGCATAAACGAATTCGTTCCTAAATCGGCGAACATGGCGCTGTTCTTTTGCGCCGCGGTATTGGAGCTCGCGTGCTGCGCGCTGTTGTTTGTCCGCGACGGATACAAGTTCGGCGTTAACAGCCTGACGCATTTCGCGCTTGCGTTTGTCGCGGTCATGCCGCTTAATATTTTCGAAAACCTTTACGACGTAAACGCGATAGGCAGAGACAGCCCGCTGTGGTTTAAAAATTTCACGGTGTGGCACTTTCTAATGCTCGCCGCGCTCATACTCTGCACAATCGCGTATTATTTGTTCCTGAAAAGAAAGCGAGCGAAATTACAGCGCGAATGGCTTTGCGCGATAGCTTTCGCCCTGCTTATACAGTATCACAGCAAGGACTCGTTCGTGCTCGGCGACGGGTACAACGTATATAATCACGTGTTCGCGTGCGTGCCGCTGTTTATTTGCAATATCGGCGTGTATATAGCGGCGTTGTCCGTTATACTCAAAAAGAGAACGCTGTATTCGATTAGCTTTTTCGTGCACGCGGCGGGCGCTTTGTCGGTGTTCGTCTATTTCGGCAGAGACGAAATATCCAATTACGGCATATTTGCGGGGCATTCGATTTTGTATTTTTGCGTGACGCACGTGCTGCTGTTTATGCTGGCGGTGTTGCCGTCGGCGCTCGGACATTACAAGTTCGTGCTCAAAGACTGCATAATTCCCATGGCGTACTACTGCGTCGTAATCGTCGCGGCGGCATTGGCGAGCGGGGCGGTGACCTCCGCGTCCATGAATTTTTCCTACGACGGTTACACGCTGGCCGAAAGCGAATGGATATATCCGAATTACGCGTTTACTCAAATCAATCCGCTGCCTATTCCGTGCCCGACCGTACCGTTCATGTTGTGGAAATGCGAGTTCAACCTGATATACTTGATAATTTTGTATCTTGTGTACGTATCGATGTTTTGGGTATTTACGGGCGCGTACTACGCGTTTAAAGCGATTAAGCGAAAAACGTATCGCACAACGTTCTTCGCGCTCTACGACAACGCGTACGAAACGGCGGCGACGAAGGACTCCGACGTGCCTTCGTGCCGACGGTAGCTGCGCCGCGCCGATATCGTGAAATCGACGGCGACGCGATTGTCCGCCGAGCGCGGACGGGCTACGGCTGTGCCGAGCGCCTACGCAGTCACGTGCGAATTTGCTCCGCCCGATGGCGGGTCTTTCCGTCCGATATGGCGTTAAACTCGCTCGCAGTAGCGCAGAGGCTACAACTTCGCTCGTTTGCCTTGTCTCGGACGGAAATTCCTCGCCCTCGGGTGCACAAGCAGTTTTGGCGCATTTAAACAATCAATGCGCCAAAACCGAAGCAAATATCGCCGCGACAGCTTGACGAACAAGCGCACAAATATAGGTCGGCGGTTGAAATAGGTAGTTCTTTTACAGGCAAATAGTGAATTTTACAAACTGTCGGCGCTGTTCTTATCGCGCGCCCCTGCCAAAGCAAAACCCCCACCCGATGGGTGGGGGTTGGTGGCAGGGGCGACGCGACTGTCCGCTGAGCGCGGACGGACTTTGCCGCAAGCGGCAAGAGTCTAGCGAACAAGCGCCGAAAAAATCGTATCGAAAGGCAGTAGTTATTGTTCTTTTACAAGTGATAGGTTGGTTAGGCAAACAGTCGGCGCAAGCTCGTCGCGCACCCCCGCCAAAGCAAAATCCCCACCCGTGTGGGTGGGGGTTTGTGGCAGGGGCGACGCGACTCGAACACGCGACCAACGGTTTTGGAGACCGCGACTCTACCAACTGAGCTACGCCCCTATGCCTTAATATTCTATCATTGTTTTTTTTATAAGTCAATGAAAATGGGAGCATTTATGAAAAATAAAATCGACGCGGCTGTCATAGGCTGCGGAGCAATGGGCGGCGCGGTCGTGTCGTGCTTGCTCAACCCGACGACGGCGGCGGTGCTAAAAGCGAGCGGCAGCGTTCTGCGCGTAACCGCGTGCGACACGGACGAGGCGAAGCTCATGCCGTTTAAAGGGCGGTGCGCCGTGACGCTTTCCGCCGCGCAGGCAACGGCGAATTGCGATTGCGTAATCGTCGCTTTGCCGTGCGCCGCCGCGCCCGCGCTTTCGCAATTAAACCTAGACGGCAAATTCGTAATATCGCTCATGGCGGGCGTAACGACCGACGCACTCTCGTCGCTCGCGCCGCGCGGCAAAATCGTGCGCGCGATGCCCAACCTCAACGCGACGGTCGGCGAGTCGTTTACGGCGTACTGCGCGACCGCGCTTTCCGAGTCGGATAAGCGTATAGTCGAACAAATATTAGGCAGTCTGGGCGCGTTCGAGGAAATGCCCGAACGCGATATCGAGGCGGCGACGGGGCTTGCGGGCTGCGCGCCCGCGTTCGTGTTTTCGGCAATCGAGGCGTTTTGCGCCGAGGCGGAGGCGCGCGGGTTCGCGCCCGAGCTTGCCAAGCGCATGGCGGTGCAGGCGTTTTACGGCAGCGCGCTTTGCGCCGAACGCTACGACGGCGCGCTCGACGCGCTTATATCCGATGTGGCGACGCCCGGCGGCGCGACGGCGGCGGGGCTTAAAGTATTGCGCGACGGCGAGTTCAAGAACACGCTGCGCGGCGCTATAAGCGCGGCGATAGCGCGCGCGGAGGAGATGCGCAATGGCTAAGACGGTGGAAATCTATACCGACGGCGCGTGCAGCGGCAATCCCGGCAAGGGCGGGTGGTGCGCGATATTGCTGTACGGCGGCAATGAGAAGGTGCTCGCGGGCGGCGACCCCGATACCACCAACAACCGCATGGAGGTGTACGCCGCCATTGCGGGGCTTGCCGCGCTCAAAGAGCGGTGCGTCGTAAAGCTGTATTCCGACTCGGCGTATCTGGTAAACGCTATCGAACAGGGCTGGCTGGACGGGTGGCGCAGGAACGGCTGGAAAACCTCGGGCAAGCAGGCGGTCAAGAACAAGGATTTATGGGAGCGCCTGACCGAGCTGCTGCGCGCGCACGCAGTGACCTTCGTCAAGGTAAAGGGGCACGCGGACAACGTGTACAACAACCGCTGCGACGAGTACGCGCGCGCGGAAATCGGCAAGCTGTAAGGAGGTAATCGAGTTATGATGACGGTAGCGCAAGCGGAAAAGGAATTGGAAGAAGCGGCGGCAATGACGCCCGGGCAATGGGTGCCGCACAGCCGCTCGGCGGGGCTCAACGCGCGGCTGATTGCCGAGAAATGCGGCATGGACGGCGACAGAGCGTATATATTCGGGTTGCTGCACGATATAGGTCGGCGCAAAGGCTCGTGGGATATAGTGCATATTTTCGACGGGTACGACTACATGGTCGAAAAGGGCGAGCATGAGGTCGCGCGCATTTGCCTTACGCATTCGTTCCCCGCGAAAAATTATGCGGGCACGTACATAGCCAACGCGAGCTGTACGGACGAGCAAAAGAGGTTTATCCGCGAGTATATCGACGGGATAGAGTTCGACGACTACGACCTGCTGATACAGCTTTGCGACAGCATATCGCTGCCGAGCGGCGCGTGCATTATGGAAAAGCGACTTGTGGACGTGGTGCTGCGCCACGGCATACGCGAGTATTCCGTCGAGCGTTGGCGCAAGTTCATCGACATTAAAAAATACTTCGACGCGCGCTGCGGCTGTAATATATACACGCTGCTGCCAAACGTGTACGAAAACTCGATAGTCAGTTTGTAGAACGAAAAAGCGGCTTGATTGCGGTCATGCCGCTTTTTCGATACGCGGATATCGTTATAATTCGACAAACTACATATAATATAAGTGTGAAGCAACAAACGAAAACGGCGGTTATCAAGTCGGTTATAAGCCTGCTCGGCATAGGCGTAGCGGCGGCGTGCGGACTGCTGATATACGAACGCGCCGTCGTTTATTACGTTACGGTAACGGCGGTAACGCTTTGCGCGGCGGCGTATAACGTAATCGACGGCGAAAAGCACCCGCAGGCGTCGCGCGTCGCGCTCGTGCTCGCTGTGCTGGCGATTGTCGTGGCGGCGTGCTATGTGACGTACTTGTCCACGGGGCTGTCCGAACGCTTTAACGATTTCGACGCGCTCAAACGTTTTATACTAGACAGCGGGTTTTGGGGTGTGGCGGTGTTTATCGGGCTGACGGTGTTTCAAGTTGTGGTGCTGCCCATACCCGAAGCGGTTACTATACTGCTGGGCGTGGCGATTTACGGCGCGACGGTCAGCTTTATACTGTCGGTAATCGGCACGATGATTGGCGCGTTGATATCGTTTGCGCTCGGCAAGGTGTTCGGGCGCAGGCTGTGTAATTGGATGTTCGGCAAGGAGAACACCGAAAAGTACGCGAAGCTGCTCGGCGAAAAGGGCAGGTTCGTGTTTATAATCATGCTGCTGTTCCCCGCGTTCCCCGACGACATGCTGTGCATGATTGCGGGCATAACGTCCATGTCGTACGTGTACTTTACCGTCGTGTGCTTGCTCACCCGACCCGTAATGATAGGCATTACGGCGTATCTGGGCAGCGGCATAATCCCGTTCGACGGTTGGGGAATAGCGGTATGGACGGCGATTGCGTGCTTGATGCTCGTGGCGTTCATTTTAATCGGTGCGGTCAAGCGCAAAATCGAATCGCGCAGTCGCGGGCGGCGCTAGCGGCGCGCGTTAATTTCCGACTTGTCTCTTAAATCGCTTGACATTGCGGCGGCGCGGTGGTAAAATTAAGTTCAATCGAATATTCCGTATCGGCGGACAAGTAGCCGCGTGGAGATTTTCAGAGAGCAAAGGGTTGCTGCGACTTTGCATTCGAGACGCCAAGCGAAACCACCGCTTAACGACGGGAGCGGCTTGCCGCATGCAAGAAACAAGGCGCTATTTTTTGCGCGAATTAAGGTGGAACCACGGTTAGCAATCGTCCTTAGACTTATCGGTCTCGGGACGTTTTTTTTGCGAAAACGCGGCGTTGCGGCAGGCGACTTGACGACAATCATTCTCACGGGAGATTTTATATGAAAATCACACTCAAAGACGGAAACGTAATAGAAGTAGAAAACGGCTCTACTTGCGAGCAAATTGCGCGCGGAATCAGCGAAAACCTGTGGCGCGCCGCGCTCGTCGCGCGCGTAAACGACGAGCTTGTAGACCTCAAAACGCCGCTCAACGGCGACTGCAAGCTGGAAATCCTCACGTACAGGGACGAGGCGGCGCAAGAGGTGTACCGCCATACCGCGTCGCATATTCTCGCGCAGGCGATTAAGCACGTGTACCCTGCGGCAAAGCTCGCCATCGGTCCCGCGACCAACGTCGGATATTACTACGATATAGATTTGCCGTTCGCCATAACCATGGACGATTTGGCGGTTGTGGAAAACGAAATGAACGAGATAATTTCCGCGGATTTGCCTATCGAGCGCGTAACGGTAACGCGCAAGCAGGCGCTCGCGCAAATGCAGGGGTTCGGCGAGGTGTACAAAATGCAGCTCATCGAGGAGCTGCCTGCGCGCAGCAAGATAACGCTGTACCGCCAAGGCAATTTCGTGGACCTGTGCCGCGGTCCGCACCTGCCGTCCACGGGCAAGGTAAAGCACGTCAAGCTCACGCAGCTCGCGGGCGCGTATTGGAAGGGCGACGAGCACAACAAAATGCTCACGCGCATATACGGCGTGGCGTTTGAAAAGAAATCGGAGGTCGAGGAGTACCTGACCAAGCTCGCGGAGGCGAAAAAGCGCGACCACAACAAACTCGGGCGCGACTTGCAGCTCTTTATGACGGAGGAGCGCATCGGACAGGGCTTGCCGCTCATGATGCCCAAGGGCGCGAAAATCATGCAGACCATGCAGCGGTTCGTCGAGGACGAGGAGGCGCGGCGCGGATACATGCTCACTATGACGCCGTACATGGCAAAGAGCGATTTGTTCAAGCTCAGCGGGCATTGGGAGCACTACCGCGACAAAATGTTCATAATGGGCGACGAGGTAATGGACGAGGAGGTGCTCGCGCTCCGTCCCATGACGTGTCCGTTCCAATACATGATTTACAAAAACGGGCTCAAAAGCTACCGCGATTTGCCGTGCCGCTACAACGAGACGAGCAAGCTATTCCGAAAAGAGGCGAGCGGCGAAATGCACGGACTGATACGCGTGCGGCAGTTCACTCTGTCCGAGGGGCATATCGTGTGCACGCCGTCTCAGTTGGAGGACGAGTTCCGCGGCGCGCTCGATTTGTGTATGTATATGCTCGACGTGCTCGGGCTGCGCGACGATATTTCGTTCAGGTTCTCGCGTTGGGACCCCAAGGATAAGGAAAAGTTCATTTACGAGCCGAAAAAGTGGAAGGCGGCGGAGGACACCATGAAAACCATTCTCGACGACATCGGCTTGAAATACGTCGAGGGTATAGGCGAAGCGGCGTTCTACGGACCTAAGCTCGATTTGCAGATTAAAAACGTGTACGGCAAAGAGGACACGCTCATTACGATACAGGTGGATATGTTCCTCGCCGAAAAGTTCGACATGACGTATGTGGACGAAAACGGCGTAAAGCAAACGCCGTATATAATCCACCGCAGCTCTATCGGCTGCTACGAGCGCACGCTCGCATTGCTCATCGAAAAGTACGGCGGCGCGTTCCCGCTGTGGCTTTCGCCCGAACAGGTGCGCGTGCTGTCGCTCACCGAGCGCACTGCGGGCGCGTGCGACGGCATTGTCAAAAAGCTCAAAGAGTCGGGCGTGCTCGCGACGGTCGATAACCGCAACGAAAAAATCGGGTACAAGATACGCGAAGCGCAGGTCGACAAAGTGCCGTACATGCTTATAGTCGGCGACAAAGAAGCGGCGGCGGGCACGGTGTCCGTGCGCCACAGAAACGACGACCTCGGGCAAATGAGCTACGACGATTTCCTTAAAACGATTAGCGAGGAAATCGAAACCAAAGCGATTAAATAGACGATAACCGCATAGTTTAAGCGCGGCGCTTCCGTTACCGAAACGCCGTCCGAGACAGTTAAAGCGACGCGCCGAATGGTCGCGTCGCTTTTTGCGTGTGCAAAAGTATTGTGCCGAGAAAAGCAGCTAGTCGATATTCAGATATTCGTATTTGTTGTAATTGGTGACGACTAAGTACAAAAACGCGTAACCGAAAAACGATACGACGTAATCGACGTCCGCTTTGTCGGACATGGCGATTTTAAGAGTGTGCGTTTCGTACGGCGCGGCGGGTGAACGTTTCGTATGCGGGCGCGGCTAAGCCGTCGAGCAGTCGCTTTATGCGCTTGCGCGTTTCGTCTGCCGAGAGCTCCGCGCAGCTGCCGACGAGCGCGTACGTTTTGCCGATTGTCCACGCGCCGTGCGAGTACAGTATTACCGCGTTGCGCAAAAGCCGATAGTCGCGCGTCGATTTGTCCGCGCCGAGGTGGGCGAGAAACAGGTCTGCGAGGAAATTTATTTCCGCATCGTTTAGAAGCTTGTCGTGAGAAAAGTTTTGCATGATATCTTGCGCGCGCGGCTATTCGTCGTCGTCAGTTTCGTCCGTCTCGTCCGTTAAATCGTTGTCGCGCAACTTTACCTTGTTTACCGCATCGCGGCGAATGTCCTCGCTCATGGCGGCGTAGTGCTTGCGCGTGGTGTTGACGTCCTTGTGCCCGAGCACGTCCGCCACTACGAAAATATCGTGCGTTTCGTGATACAGCGTCGTGCCGTACGTGCTGCGCAGCTTGTGCGGCGTAATCTTCTTGAACGGCGTAATCGCCTTGGCGTATTTTTTTACCATCATTTCGACGGCGCGCGGCGTAATGCGCCCGCCCTTGCCCGAGATAAAGAGCGCGTCGAAATCGTAAACGCGGCTGCCGAACGGCGTTTTTTCGGTTATCTGGTCGTCCAGCCAATCGACGTACTTGCGCAACGCGTCGGCGACCTCCTCCGAAAAATACAGTATGGAAGTATCGCCGCCCTTGCGCGTAACCACGAAGCTGTTGTCCTCGAAATTTATATCGTTGCGATTGAGCCCCACGCACTCGCTTATACGAATGCCCGTGCCCAAAAACAGCGACAGCATTGCCTCGTCGCGCACGGCGGTCTTGCTGTGAAAGGTTTTTTGCCGTCCGCTCAGCTTTTCGCCGTTTCCCGCCTCGTCGAGTATTTCCGTCACCTCGTTCACGTCGAGCCGAATTATAGGCTTTTGGTGGGTCTTGGGCGTATCGACCTTTGTCATGATATCGTGGTCGAGCTTTTCTTTTTTGTAAAAATACTTAAACAGCGTGCGCAGCGACGACACCTTGCGCTCCTTGGCGTTCTCGCGGCACGAGTGCTTTTTGCCGTCGAGCGTATACGACGACAGGTAGTCGATAAACGCTTCTATATCGGTGGGCGAGAGCTTGGCGAGGTCGGACAGCGTCAGCTCGATTATCTGCTTGCTCCTGAACCGTTTTTTTATCAGGTAGTCGCAAAAAACTCGGACGTCGCGCAGATATCCGAGTCTTGTAAGCGGCATTGTCCGCATGGCTATGCCAACGTTGAACTCGCGCGCAAAGTCGGGGAGACAATCCAGCAGTTCGTCGATTGCGGCGAGCGTTTTTTCGTTTCTTTCGTCGAAGTAATTGCTCATGTCATCAATCTAGCGCATAGCGTCCCGATTTGAGCAACGATATGAATATAAGCTTGTTGATGGGAATGAACAGCGCGTACGCAATGGGTATTACGAGCGACGGCACGTGCTTGACCGAGAACGCCACGGGCATGCCCCAAATGAGGTTGAGGCAGTACACCACGACGGCGACTTGCAGCATTATTATAAACCGTACGAACACCGACACGCGGAAATTCAAGTTTATGCGTTTTTTCTTATCGGGATTGCCCGCAAATTTGAGCACCGCGGCGATAAACATGACGATGGGGAACAGCCCCGCGGCTATATACAGCGCAAAGTCGTAGCGCATGCGCATGCCCAACCCCATGTAGAAGGTGAGGAACAGCGACAGTCCCACGACGAACATTGCCGCGCATGTGATTGTATACTGCGTCATCATCAGCTTGTTGGAATAATAATAGTATTCGTGCGCGTACTGCTTGGCGGAATTGTTGTGCTCGCGAATGTCTACCGCGTTGCCAAGCTCCGCCGCCGCTTGCTCTACGCCCGAAAACCTGCGTATGCGAATTTCTTCTTCCTCGTACTCGTCCTCGTACCCGTCGGCGGCAACCTGCTCTTGCTCGGCGGTCGCGGCTTGCGCGCCGTCGAACCGATTTACGAGGTCGGCGAATATCTCTTTGTACGCGAGCCGTGCCGCCGATTCATCTTCGGGCAGGGCGACTGGCGCGAGCTCGTTGCGATTATCGACGGGCGCTATCGCGTTGGTTTCCGCAGGCGCGGGCACGGTCGGCGCGCTGTGCGCGGGCTCGACGGGTGCGGGCGGAACGGGCGCGGCAGCCTTCGCGGTCGGTTTTTCGGACTGTCTTATCGCGTCGGCGGAATACTCGTTGTAAAATCTGCCGCGCGCGTCGGCGTAGCTTTCGCCGTTTTGCTCCTGCGCGTACATGCGCTCCAATATTTCGTGCGGGTCGGACGCGTAAACCGTTTGCGTTGCTTCGTCCGCCGCGGGCTGAGCTTGCCGCTCGGTCGGCGCTTGCGGTTCGGACGTTTCGGCTTGCGCTTGCGTCGCGTCGGCGTTGCGCGCCGTCTCCTCCTCGGGAGTGTACAGCAAATCGAACAGCGAGGCAAAGCCCGTCATGTTGTCGTCCGCCTGCGAGGTTTGCTCTGTTTCGTCCGCCGCGGGCTGAGCTTGCGTCGGCTCTGCGACGGGCGCGGGCTGCGGTTGCTCGTATTGCGGCGCGGCTGCCGCGTCGGCGGGCGAGGTTATGCTCTCGTACACGGTTTCCGCGGGCGCGGGCGCTTCCGCCTTAGCCTGCTTGTCCGCTTTTTTGGGCTTGCGCTTGGCTCGGCGCTTGGGCAAGTCGTACGTTTCGTCCTCCACGTCCGAAAAATCGTCGGTGGGGAGAATGGGCTTGCTGCCGACGATTAGCTCGCCGAACAGGTCGCGAGACCGCTCCCATTCGTTTTTGTATGTTACGAAAACCTCTCTGCCGCGCTCGGTAAGAGAGTAATATTTGCGTCTGCCTCCGCCGCTTTCCGATTCCGAGGAATCCCAATACGACGATATGAACTCTTGCTTTTCCAGTCTTTTAAGGCTTGCGTAAAGAGTGGCTTGGCGGATTTCCCACTGTCCGCCGCTCCGTGCGTTAATTTGCTTTATTAAATCGTAGCCGTATCTGTCGCCTTCGAACAGAACCTTTAATATTACGGTATCTACGTTACCGCGAATTAAATCGCTTTCCGCCATAGTCACCTCGCGCTGTATTACATTATACAATACTATTTTATGTATGTCAATATTTTTTTTGCGAATTGATATGCTTTTTGCCGCGCGCGGGCGGCTGCGCATGGAGTTTTCGACAAATAAATCGCAATCGGTCGCTACGCGGCGCATAATCCGACGATTACACATTGCACGTTACTAATTCCGTAAAATCTATTGACAAAATATGAACAATATGTTAACATTTATCTGTATAGGCGCATAATTGTGAACAAATTGTTAACAAACGCAGGCGTGCGTCCGACAGAATGAGCGAGGTGTCGAATGAGAAACGGTAGAGCTACCGACGTTCACGGCAATAAGAGAATAAAGCGCATAATCGCGCTTATAGTGTGTGTTATAATCGCGGCGGCGCTTGGCGCTACCGGTATTTTATGCTTTGCGGGCGGTAACGGCGTTACGGTGAATCCGCCCGAGCAGGGGTCGGTCAATCAGTCGGCTAATCAAGATATTGCGGTAACGGGCGCGGTGGTCGCGTATTCGTATACCGCGTCTACGCTCAACAGCGGCGATACCAAGACCTTTACGCGCAACACGGCGTCGACCGGTCTTGCCGACGATACGGCGGAGCGCTCGATAAAATTGACCTTGCCCGCGGGCAGATATCGCTTCGAGATTTGGGGCGGACAGGGCGGCGACGGATGTAGCGGAGCTATCGACTCGGTAAACATTGCGGGCGGTCAGGGCGGATACTCCAAGGGCGAGGTAATGCTCACCGCTACCACTACCTATTACATATACCTCGGCGGCAGAGGGCGCTCGGGATACGGGTCTGGCAATCCCAAGATATACGGCGGATATAACGGCGGCGGTATGTGCCGCGGCGATACCGACAGCAACGGTCCTGCGGGCGGCGGCGGCGGCGCGAGCCACATAGCCACCACGCAGCGCGGCGTGCTGTCCAATTACAACAGCTACCGCGGCGAGGTGTTGCTCGTTGCGGGCGGCGGCGGCGGCGGCGGAAGCTGTTCGGCAAAGGGCAAGGGCGGTCACGGCGGCGGCACTACGGGCGGCACGGCGCAGACCACCGACGGCTATGCGGCGACGGGCGGCTCGCAAACCGCGGGCGGCACGGGCTCTAAGCCGTGGGCAAACACCAGCGGTTATTCCAACGGCGCAAACGCGAGCATTACGGCGTCGGCGACGCAGGTTTGCGGCGCGGACGGCACGTTCGGCAAGGGCGGCGACGGCGGCGGTCCGACCAACG
>CAJTNI010000009.1 GCA_910577945.1 uncultured Christensenella sp.
TTCAATGTGCTATACTCGCTCCGAGTGCAAAGAATATTCAACCTTGGCGGTTTGTTGTGGTGCAACAAGACAAAGCATTGATACGCGACATAGTCGGTTTAATGCAACGTAGCACATTTATAAAAACCGCCGACTGTCTCATATGTGTGTTCTTGGATAAGGACAGTGCGTTTGACCGCACAAAGGACTGTCAATCAATCGGCGCGTGTATAGAGAATATGCTACTCACAGCTACATCGCTCGGAATCGGTTCATGCTGGATAGGCGAGATACTCGACAGACAAACCGAAGTGAAAGAACTGTTGCAGGTGGATAACGACCGCTACGACCTAATGGCAATAATCTCGTTCGGCTACCCGTTGCGACCAAGTGCGACGGTAACGCCGAGAAAACCGCTATCTGAATGTGTCATTGCATATAAGTAAATAGCTGTAATATCTCGATTCCCCGTGTAAAAGCGGGGAATTTTTGTATGCAAAGAAAAGAGCCGCTACCGAATAGTAACGACTTTTTTCAAATGGGACAGACAAATACGAAGCAATTATGCAATATACAAACATAATAGTTCAATTTGTTCCTGTCTGGTGCGAGCGAGAGGACTTGAACCTCCACGGTTGCCCACCGGATCCTAAGTCCGGCGCGTCTGCCATTTCGCCACGCTCGCGCGTTTGACTGCTGTTTGCGTAGTCTATTGTAGCATAAGCTACGCGGAAACGCAAGCGTTTGAGGTTTGCGTCGACGCAAATTATCGGGCAAAGAATTGACAGACAATATTGGAATTGATATAATACGCTTGACCGAGTCGTATATTATTACCGCAAATTCGAGAGGGAGCGTATGTCCAATTCTACCAAAAACGCGATAGCGGCGTCTTTTTTGAAGCTACTCGACGAACGACCGCTCAATAAAATTACCGTCAAGGATATTGTCGCGGATTGCGGAGTAAATCGCAATTCGTTTTACTATCATTTTCAAGACGTACCGTCGCTTATATGCGAGATTGTGTCCGACGAGGTGAATAAAATTATTTCCGAGCACCCGACGGCCGAATCGTTCGAGGAGTGTTTGCGGGTTGCGGGCGAGTTCTTTATCACCAAGCGCAAGCGCGCGGCGCTGCACATTTACAATTCCGCCAATCGCGATATTTTTCAAACTTATCTTTTGCGCATTTGCGATTACATAGTGGAAACGTATTTGTCGCGCGAGTTTGAGGCGCGCAAAATCAGGGAAGAAGATAAAAGCGTAATCGTTCGGTTTTTCAAATGCGAGCTGTTCGGACAAATAACGGAATGGTTGAGCGGCGGGTTTTGTGCCGACGTTATCGCCATGAACGAAAGGCTTTGCCGACTGCAAAGGGGTATGCTCGACACGTTGTTATCGCGTTGCGAAATCGAAGCATGAGTCGTAATTTGCGCGTTTTGCGTTGCGCTCGACCTTAGCTTTGTATAATACAAGTGAAAAAGCTTGCTCGCAAGGGCTTTTTTACGCAGTATTTCAACTAACGACTAATGTTCGCGTTCAGCGGACAAGGTTGCGACAGCAACACAAAAACAAAGTTTTTGTAAGTCGTTTAATGTTATTATAGCATGACGAAGTGCGAGATTATACTTTAAAACTCTTGATATTTACCGCAAACGGGTGTACAATCAACGTATGAAAGAAATCGTATTGGCGACGGGTAACGTCGGAAAATTGAGAGAATTCAGGGCGATGCTGCAAGGCTATCGCGTTGTCACGCCCAAGGAGCTGGGGCTCGACTTCGACGTCGAGGAAACGGGCGAAACGTTTTACGAAAATGCGTTAATAAAGGCGCGCGCGCTTAACGCGCTTTGCGGTAAGCCCGCGATAGCCGACGACAGCGGCTTGTGCGTGGACGCTTTGGGCGACGCGCCCGGCGTGCGTTCGGCGCGGTACAGCGGCGGCGACGATAACGACAATATCGTAAAGCTTCTCGGCGCGCTCGAAGGCGAAGCAAATCGCAAGGCGTATTTCGAAAGCTGTATCGTGTATTACGACGGGCAAAATATCGTACGCGCCGACGGCAGGGCGTACGGGTATATTTGCGCCGCGCCGCGCGGCGAGCACGGATTCGGCTACGACCCCGTGTTCATGAGCGACGATTTGTCTAAAACGTTCGCCGAGGCGACCGACGACGAGAAAAACGCGGTAAGCCATCGCGCCCGAGCGCTTGTCGAGCTTAAACGCAAGCTCGGCATATAGAGCGTGCGCGAGTGTATAAGCTCACGGTAATATCGGATATTCACCGCGATATCGGCAGGCTCGAGTGGCTGATTCCCAAAATGAACGCGACCGATTGCGCGGTGTGCTGCGGCGACGGCGCGCGCGAGTTTTTGTACGCGCGCGGGCGTATTTGCGTGCCGACGGTATGCGTGCGCGGTAACAACGATTTCGACGCGGTTTTGACCGACGCCGCATGTATAGATTTCGGCGGCGTTAATACGTTCGTCGCGCACGGGCACAAATACGGCGTAAAACGCGGCTTGGACGCATTGAGCGCGGGGGCTGCGCGGGACGGGTGCAAGCTCGCGCTGTTCGGGCATACGCACGTGTTTTTCGACGGGGTCGTAAACGGCGTGCGATTGATAAATCCGGGCGCGCTGTGCTGCGGGTCGTATGCCGTTGTTGAAATCGACGGCGATAATATAGATTGCAAACGCTTTTGCGTTTAGTGCTGAGAGGGAAATATGCGAGTTTTGGTCGGGACGATAGAGAAAAACGTTTTGCTGCGTGTGATGCGCGAGTTTGGGCTTAATCGAAAAACAGCGTGAGTTCGGCGAGCCGTTGTCTAATATCGAATATATTTATAGAAAGAGCGTGCAGCTCGGCTTGCCCGTGGAGCTTAAACGCACGGAAGAAATCGAATTTAAGCCGGAAGGCGAGTACGCAATTGTCGGCAAGTCGGATATAGGCAGTATGACGCTGTCTCAGGAAGATGACGCGTTTTTGGAATATTGTTTTTATGTAGAATATACGCGATACGGGCGATTTACGAAAAGACCTATCGCAGATAACAATCACTGGCATCCGCGCGGGTATAACGACGCGCTAGCCGACGTCGTCGCGTTAATGCGCGGCGACAGGGAATATTTTAAGAATAGGCGTTTGATTGGGCAGTAGTGAGCATATTTGCTACGCCCGAGGGGCGGGTCTTTCCGCCCGATACGGCGTTAAACTCGCTCGTAGTAGCGCAGAGACTACAACTTCGCTCGTTTGCCTTGTCTCGGACGGAAATCCCTCGTCCTCGGGTTCGCAGCAGTTTTGGCGCATTTAGAGACAATCAGTGCGAGGAAAAGTCGCGAAGCGCGTGCTTGCGGCACGTGCAAACGGCTTTGACAAAACAATGCGCCGACTGTAATGCGCCAAAACCGAAGCAAATATCGCCGCGACTGCCTAAGTAATACCTTTTGTTTTTGCGCGAAAGCTTTAACGTTTGCGCGCCGTGCGTTCGGCAATAAAAAAGAACAATCCGCATGCGAATTGTTCCGATTCAGTGGTGATCCATCCGCGATTCGAACGCGGGACAACTTGATTAAAAGTCAAGTGCTCTACCGACTGAGCTAATGGACCGTATGGCTGGGGTAGTAGGATTCGAACCTACGGATGACGGAGTCAGAGTCCGTAGCCTTACCGCTTGGCGATACCCCAACAAGAGTTGTCAGTGGCAGGGGTAGCAGGATTCGAACCTGCGAGTGCGAAAGTCAAAGTCTCGTGCCTTACCGCTTGGCGATACCCCTACATGTAACCGCACGCGGCGGTTACGTGAATGGTGTGGGTAAAGGGGGTCGAACCCTTGACCTCTAGAGCCACAATCTAGCGCTCTGCCAACTGAGCTATACCCACCACATGGCACGCCCGGGGGGATTTGAACCCTCGACAAACGCCTTAGAAGGGCGCTGCTCTATCCAGCTGAGCTACGGGCGCAAGGCTGGAGCGGGTGATGGGAATCGAACCCACGTGGTCGGCTTGGAAGGCCGAAACTCTACCATTGAGCTACACCCGCGCGTGCTTATCAAGAATACCATATTATACGGCGTTTGTCAACGATTTTTTTATCTTTTTAATTAAATAGCGATTTTATTTTTGTTGCCCGAGCGCACGATTTGCGATAATTCAAAATGCGATTATATTCGATTTGAGCGGTTTTTTGTGTGAGAACGGCGCGCGATATTTGATAACAAACGCGAATGTGTGCGAACGATTGCGAAATGACGGCAAAACGCGATTGACATAATACAATTCCGTATGGCGGACGCGCGTCTGGGCGAGCGGGAAATTTAAACGTTTTGTGCAAATTGCGTTTATTTAGTTGACACGGGTGGAAATTTATGGTAAATTAAATAACGTTCGCGACGGTAGCGTAATCGCCGCGAACGCAAACCGAACAATATGCTATGGACGGGTTCCCGAGTGGCCAAAGGGAACAGACTGTAAATCTGTCAGCATCGCTTTCGGTGGTTCGAATCCACCCCCGTCCACCAAAACCGTTAAAGATTGAACTAAAATTCGTTCAATCTTTTTCTTTTGTTGATTAAAGTCTGAAAAACTTATCAAGCGCCCGCCATAATGCCATTTTTAGTTTTTCGGTTTGCGGTATTGCAAAAGATAGTCGATTATGATAAAATGGAATTATTAAACATAGGAGCAAAAATATGACATCGCAAGACCTTTACGACGCTATCCATAAGGAATATGAACAGTTAAAATCGGTATTGCAAACAAACGACTTAGGTGCAATTATCGAGCAAACGTTAAAAGTACACGCTATGGTGCACCCGAAAGCCGTTTCGGGCGCAAAGCAAGACACCATTGCGGATTATGTTCTAAACTATTTGCTTGAAAAGGACAACAAAACGAAACTTGTGCCGAGAATGGACTGCGGCGTTGATTTGAATTGGGCAGGAACGGAAAAAGTGCCTATGTGTTGGCATTTTTGGCATACATATCGTATCGAAGATTTGGTTACGAATATATTGATTGCCGATAAGCCGCAAATATTCAACGACGAAATACAAAAGAAAATCAATTCGCCTATAACCGATACGGGTAACGCATTGGAATTTGACGAAGCGATAGAGTTTGGCAAACAACTTAACGTTGCTGCGCTGAAAGATTACATTATCACCGTCGGGAAAAATACGCGCACGATAATCGAGAATTTGACGCTCGAACAAATAAACTCTATGGTTCCCGAAGAAAGAGTTATGCAAATTCTTCGTGTCGGCGGTGTTACGACCGATGTCCGTTCGGTATGGCTGTTGGTGTATTGGGGAAGATTGACTGTCGGCGGAATGATACTTACGCCGTTGACCGACCACCATATGATGCATCTGCCGCCGTGCCTCAATCATTTACCGATACTGTAAGTAATTCGTTTTTGTTGCTACCGCGTCGCCGTAACCGCTAAGACGTGGGCGTGATTTGAGTTAACGGCTTTTGCATCTATGTGAAAAGTCGAGCGTGAATTAAACCGTGTGCGCTTAATTATTTAAGCGTGATAGCATGATTATTTATTTTTTGTTGTTGCAAATATCGGTTGCGTATGCTATAATCTATTACACGATAAACTGTGATTTTCGGAGCGCGCACTTGAATGAATGCGGAAAATAAAAACGAAGCTGACACTATAATGGCATATGTAAAGTCTGCAAGCTTAAAGGGTAGTGTGGAGATAGACGAACATAGTTTTTTATGGGATTTAGGCGGCGTTTATTTGCAATTTTATATTGACGCTTATGAAACCACCGTATTTTATTCTTATCAAAAAAGTCAATTTTTTAATCGCGGGCATTTTCATGAAGACAACTGTGATATCATAAGCTTGATAGATGAAATAAACGACAAAGATAAAATAGTCCGAATAACTTTTCATGCGCTGGGCAGCAGCTTTTGTGTCGTGGACAAGGCGTGCACGAAAAAGAAAAGTCGGCTGTTCATCAGGCGTTATTATTCTTCGCTTTAATTCGTCGATTGTGAAAAAGATTGACAAAAATCGTTTGGGCATTTATAATCTATAAAAACACTCTATTTTGTTGCGGAGGAAAACATGAGCAATACCGATTATTGTGGCGTAATAATAGACGGCAGGCTGGTATCGTTTCGGGAGTGGCACGGCTTTGACGGGCGCGTAGTGATATCCGACGGCGTTACCGAAATAGGCAACGGCGCTTTCGAGGTGGCGTATTGCGGGATAAAGACGGTTATCGTTCCGTCTACCGTCACCAAAATCGGCAAGCGCGCGTTCGCTTGCTGCGAGCTGTTGCAGGAGATAGTCATACCCGAGGGCGTCGAAACGATAGGCGACGAGGCGTTTTATAACTGCCACAGCCTTAAAAAAATCAATATACCAAGCTCCGTGACTTCAATCGGGGCGAACGCGTTTTGTAATTGCGGCGATTTGGAGGAGATAACGGTTGGCGCGGACAACCCCGTTTACCGCGCTGCGGGCAACTGTCTTATAGAGACCAAGAAAAAGCTTTTGCTGCGCGGCTGCAAAAACAGCGTCATTCCCGCCGACGGCAGCGTTACTACGATAGGCGACAGCGCGTTTTCCAACGACAGCGCGCACCCGCGGAACAACGTGCATTCCAAAGGCATAACGGAAATCGTCATACCCGACGGAATAACCAAAATTTGCAAATACGCGTTTGAATTCAATTTCAGGCTGGAAAGCGTCGTGCTGCCCGACAGCGTCAAGACTATCGAAAAGCGTGCGTTCATGCGGTGCTACAATCTTAAAAGCATCGAGCTGGGCAACGGCGTTCAGGTCATAGGCGACAGCGCATTCGAGTACGACGAAAAGCTGAATATCGAGCTGACTTTGCCGAGCAGTCTTACAAAGCTGGGCACATACGCGTTTTATCACAGCGGCATTACGGGCTTGAAGGTCGGCGGGAATTTAAAGACAATCGGCAAAAACGCGTTCAGGAAATGCCAAAGCCTTAAAAGCATAGAGTTTTTCGACGGCGCAACAGAGGTCGGCGAGGAAATGTTCAGCGAGTGCGACGCGCTCGAAACGGTCGAGCTTGCGCCCACGGTGAAAACCGTTGGAAAATGCGCGTTTTTTTGCTGTGAAAAGCTCAAAAAAATAAGCTTTTGCGACGGGCTCGAAACAATAGCCGAGGACGCGTTCCGCGGCTGCGATGCGCTGGAAAGCGTCGAGCTACCCGACAGCGTCAAGTACATAGGCAACGGTGCGTTTGCATATTGCGAAAAGCTGAGCGACGTTAAGCTGCCTGCCGCCGTCGAATTTATGGGCAGCGGCGTGTTCGGCGGGTGCGCCGTTAAGGTCGCCGCGCCGAAAAAGACGGGCGTCGTCGGTTTCGATATCGCCGACAACGTGCTTATCAAGTATAAAGGCAAAGCGCAGGACGTAGTTATTCCCGACGGCGTTACCAAAATTGCCGCCAAGGCGTTTTTCAATAAGAAATACGTAGAGCGCATAACGCTGCCCGCAAGCCTATCGTCAATCGCGAACAAAGCCATAGAGCGGTGCGAAAACCTGAAAAGCATAAGCGTGGCAAGCGGCAATACCGCATATCGCAGCGTCGGCAACTGCCTTATAGATATCAAAAAGAAAACTGTGGTTTACGGCTTTAAGGACAGCGAAATTCCCGCCGACGGCAGCGTGGCGACAATCGCCGCAAACGCGTTTGCGGGCGCGGAGCTGGAAAGCTTGGTCGTGCCCGCGGGCGTAAAGACAATCGCCTCGTGCGCGTTTAAATCCTGTAATAAATTAAAAAGCATAACGCTGCCGCAATCGCTGAAATCAATCGGTCCGAGCGCGTTTAAATACTGCACGGCGCTTGAACGCGTGGCTATCCCCGAGAGTGTGACCGCGATTGGCGTCGACGCGTTTGCGGAATGCACGGCGTTGACCGAAATATCGTTCGAGGCGGAATGCTGCGGAGACTTGTCGGTCGGCGGCAATACGTTTTGCAAAGCGGGCAAAAATACTAGCGGTATCGCCGTACGCGTCGGCGCAAAAGTACAAAAGCTGCCGTGCAATCTTTTTGCGAGCGGCGGCACGGAATGCGCGCCGAATATCACGAGCGTCGAGTTCGTGGAAAACAGCGTTTGCGCAAGCGTGGGCGACGAGGCGTTTTATCAGTGCGTCAAGTTAAAGACGGTCGAGCTGCCCGATACGCTTACTTCGATAGGGTACTACGCCTTTTATTGCTGTTATGCGCTCGAAAGCGTCAACATACCGAAGGGCGTCACGCAAATAGGTACGTACGCGTTTCATAATTGCTGCGCGTTGACGGAAATCGTCGTGCCCGCGGGCGTGACCAAGCTTTTCGGCGTTTTCAGCGGGTGCGGCGGGCTCAAAAGCATAAGCGTGGACGCAGGCAATCCCGTATTTCACAGCGACGGTAATTGCCTTATCGACACGGAAAAAAAGATTTTGCTGCGCGGCGGCAACGACAGCGTTATCCCGTCGGACGGCAGCGTGGTGCGGCTCGACAATTACTCGTTCGACAGGTGCGCGGATTTGACGAGCATAGTCGTTCCCGACGGCGTCGAGGAAATATACAACAATGCGTTCGAGGGCTGTGAAAAGCTTAAAAGCGTCGAAATTGCGGCTACCGTAACGTACGTTTGCAATCCGTATTTCGAAAATTGCACGAGCCTCGAAAGCATAACCGCTACGAAAGAGCTTTTGGAAAAGTACGAGTATTTCGGATTTAAAGACAAGCAATTCGGACCGAGCGGCAGGCGCGTCAAGTTTGAGTTTCTTTGATTTCCGATTGCGATAATATGCGATTATCGACTTGTCGAAGCGGAAACGCTATCGAAAATCGAAGGTATAAATTAACGGGAGTTTGGTATGGAGCTTAAAGCGATTTTGGAAAAGTTTGCCGCATCGGGCTGGGATTTGATATCCGCGCCCGCGCAACGGTGGTTGGACGGGCAGTGCGACAGGGCGGCTTTGACTGCGGCGATTGCGCAGGCGGACGCCGAGTGCGGAAGCTGCGGCTGCGATTTCGACCCGCTGTACAAGCGCGCGTTGGAGCTATTGGCTTAATATGGAATACGTAAAAATTACGCATGACAATTTGGAACGCGAGCATATTTGCTGCGCCATTTCCAGTAACAAAGACCCGCAGGTCGCGAGCAAAAAGGCGTGGCTTGCCGAAAGGCTGGACGACGGCTTGGTATTTTTGAAATCCGTCGAGCGAGGCAAGTGCTTTATCGAGTATATCCCCGCCGAAAGCGCGTGGTATCCGATTGACGCTAGCGGGTATATTCATATAAATTGCTTTTGGGTATCGGGTTCGTTCAAGGGGCACGGCTACGCAAACGATTTGCTTGCGGCTTGCGTTGCGGACGCGAGGGCGCGGGGTAAGCGCGGAATTACAGTCGTATCCTCGCAAAAGAAAGCGTCCTTTTTGTCCGACCCCAAGTATTTGGCATATAAAGGCTTTAAGGTCGCAGATACCGCCGCGCCGTATTTTACGCTTATGTATTTGCCGTTTGACGACGGCGCGCCGCCGCCCGCGTTTAAGGCGTGCGCCAAGCGTCCGCGCATAGATAAGCGTGGGTTTACCGTGTATTATACGCGCGGTTGTCCGTATCCCGCTAAGTACGTTCCCTTAATCGAGAGCGTTGCGAAAAGCCGGGGCGTGGAGTTTGAAAGCGTGCTTATCGACAGCGTGGAAAAAGCGCAAAGCGCGCCGACGGCGTGGACGAATTACGCCGTGTTTTATAACGGCGAGTACGTTACCAACGAGATTTTGTCGGAAAAGAAATTCGCGGAGCTTGTCGAGCGGCTCACATGATTATGTTGCGGTAGCTTGCGATGGGCGATTTGATTGCGAAATATCGGTTGCGATTTAAGCGAGGTGTGGTTTATGGGTATTGTTTTGGGCGGAAAGAAGGGCGGAATAATCGGCTCTCTAATCACGATTGTAGTCGGCTTGGGCTTGGTCGTCGGCGTGTATTTGTACAACCGCGCCGTCGATAAAAAAACCGACGGCTGGCAGCATGCGACGGCGTGCGTCGTGAGGTACGACGAGCGGCGCGAGTCCGACGACGACGGCTACGATTATAAGTACCGCGAAATCGTCGAATACGAGGTGAACGGCGTCACGTACGTCAAGCCGAGCAACGTGTGGTCGAGCGTCCGTCCGAGCATAGGCGCGTACAGGGAGATAGCGTACAACCCCGACAATCCCGAGGATTGCGTTTTTGTTTCGGGCCGCAGCGTATTGATTGTGATTTTGTACGCGGTGGGAGGGCTGTTCGCCGCCGTCGGCGCGTTTGCGTTCGTTTATACGCTGGTTAAATACAGGAACAAATAATATCAATTAAAGACGCGCAAAAACCGACGGGCGAGAGCGCCGCGTCGGTTTTTTGTACTGTGTAAAATTATTGACTTTTTTTGAGCGACAGCGGTTTGAATATGCCGTCGGTCAGCAGGTTCATGACGGTATCGACCGCGGCGTCGAGGTGCTTTTCTGTGAAATCGTCCTCCAATATGAATTTGAGCCCGACGAAGTTCGTTATGCCCATCAGCGTGTACGCCGTTGTTACGATATCTATATCTTTAAGCTCCGAGCTGTCGCGCACGAGCCCCGCGGCGTAGCTGCGCGCAAAGTCGATATAGTATTCCTCGAAAATCTTTTTGTCTACCGAAAGGCTGCCCCAAATTATATTGTAGCATTGCGGATTTTCGTAGGCGAACCGAATAAAGCTCTTAATGCCGTTGCGCTCGCGGTCGTAACGGCTCTCGCAGCCCTGTATGGCGGCGTTGAGCGTGCGCTTTATTCTCAGCTTGAAATCGTACACCAGATAGCGATAAACCGCAATCTTGTCCTCGAAATAAATGTAGAACGTGCCGACCGCAGTGCCCGCCGCCTTGCAAATGTCTACGATAGACGTTTCGTAAAACCCCTTTTTTGCAAATACGACCTCCGCCGCTTGCAGCAACTCTCTGAATCTATCGTTCCCGTGTTGTGTTTTGGGCAGCTTTACGCCCAAGATATTTTTTTCTTTCATGATACCATTATAACAAATATCTCCGAAAATATCAAGCGTCGCAACACGCATTGTACACAAAAAGCAAGCCCGTCGATTTTGCATGAAAAATGTTCATAAATTTATGAAAAAAATTCATAAACCCTATTGACAAAAGGCGTTATCGGCGCGCAAAACTCCAAAAACGGCAGGTCGATTATCGCGCTTATTGTACGGCGGCGAGGTGGCGTTGCGGTTTGCGCTCGAATATCCGCAGCGCGTCGAGCGACTGATTTTGGCAAACACTGCGGCGCGCACGTCCGCGTGGCTGCGCGATATCGGGCACTGCTGGAACGCGGCGGCGGCGACGGGCGACGGCAGGCTTTATTACCTTACCGCTATTCCCGTCATTTATTCGACGGAGTTTTACGAGTCGCATGCCGAATGGATGAAAGCACGCGTAAAAACGCTCGTTCCGTACTTTTCGCAGCCCGAAGTGCTGTCAGCGCTCGTCAGACTGACCGACAGCGCCGAAAACTACGACGTTACGGCGCGTCTGGGCGAGATATCGTGCCCGACGCTTATTATCAGCGCGCAAAGCGATATAATTACGCCGATTACCGAGCAAAACCTGTTACACGCTTGCATTAAGGACAGCAAGCATGTTATAATCAACGACAGCGGGCACGCGTCCATGTACGAACAGCCCGCCGTGTTCGCCGCGCTCGTGCTGGGGTTTGCCAATCAAGCGGAAACGCGGTACGAGATTTAACGGGCGAGCGTAAAGCCGCACAGAATCGGTATTTTGGGGAGGAGACGGCCATGGCGGAAATAGACAAGATAAGACCCGAGCGTATCACGCCCGACGACTTTATCGCGCTTATAGAAATACCCAAGGGCAGCAAAATGAAGTACGAGCTGGACAAGGAAACGGGGCATTTGATACTCGACCGCGTGCTGTTTACGTCCACTCACTATCCCGCCAATTACGGGCTTATCCCGCGTACGCTTGCCGCCGACGGCGACCACCTCGATTGCGTAGTGCTTTGCAGCGAGCGCATATCGAGCAAGTGCTTGGTGCGCTGCTTCCCGATAGGCATGATTTTAATGACCGACCAGGAGTATTTGGACGAAAAGATTATCGCGCTGCCGTTCGGCGACCCCGAGTATCGACACATCAAAAGCATCGACGAGCTGCCGCGCCATATACTCGACGAAATGGTGCATTTCTTCACCGTGTACAAGGAGTTGGAAGGCAAGGTGACGGCGGTGCAAACCATTCTCGGCGTGGACGATGCAAAGTCTAAAATCGCCGAGTACATGAAGGCTTACGACGACTCAACCGCTAATCAGTAAAGCGTACGTACGCCCTGTACATAGCCTAAAAGCTTGCTCGGGGCTTTTGTTTGCCGTAAATCGGGGCGCAGCTCTTGAAAAATTTTTACGTTTGTGCTATGCTGACATAAGATTACAGAGGGAGGCGGTATGGAAGGGCTTTTAGAGCTTGTCGTGGAAATATTTTGCGAGCTGTATTTCGGTTTGATATCGGCTATAATGCCGAATAAAAAGCTCGGCAAGCGCACTGAAATCGTATTGAATTTAATTTGCATTGTTATTACGGTTGCCGTATTTTTGACGACTTTATGCGGTATTGCGATTTTGGTAAATGCGGAAACCTCGCGGCATAAGCTTTTGGGAACGATATTGCTATCCGTGGGGTGCGGGGTCACCGCAGTGCATTTGATAATATTTATCGTGCAAAGGCTGTTAAAGCGCAAGCGCGTAAAGGATTTGGAGCGGCGCGGCGTCGCCGCGTCTCGGGCAATCGGCACGCGCGTGCACGTGACGGTAGACCGCAAAATGGGCAGCGTCCACCCCGAGCACGCCGATATGTATTACGAGCTTAATTACGGCTACGTGGACGGCGTAATCGGTGGCGACGGCGAGCCGCAGGACGCGTACATAGTGGGCGTAGACGCGCCGCTCGACGCGCTGGACGGCGTGGTGATTGCGGTAATTCACAGGCTTAACGACGTCGAGGATAAGTGGGTGGTCGCGCCCGAGGGCGTCAAGCTGAAAAAGGAAGAAATTAAGGCGTTGACCGATTTTGGGGAAAAGTATTTCAAAACGGTGATATTCATGCGGCCGAGGCAGACGTACACGGGGCGAGGAGCTTAGCGAGCGCGATAAAATTCGGATTGCGCCTATTAAAGAACAATAAGCGCCGACGTAAGCCGAAAGCCGACGGCGGAGTATGCTTTTCGGCATATCGCCGTATTGACAAGCATATTAAATTGTGATAAAATTTTTGTGTCGAGGTGTGTTATGAGCTCCTTCAAGGATTTGCGTATCGTAGATAATTTCTATCAAACGTCGGCGTTTTTCCCGATGCCCACGGTTTTGGTCGGCACGCTGACCGAAAACGGCAAGACAAATCTCGGTTCGTATTCGCTGTGCTTCCCGTACTACATTGCGGGCAAGGATAGGTACGCCATGCTTTTGGAGTGCCGCAACAGCTCTAACACGGCGCAAAACATTTTGCGCGGGAGCGCGGTGTCGCTCAGCTTTATCCCCGACGACCGCAAGCTTTTTCGCGAGGCGGTGCGGCTTGGTTTCCCGGGCGATTCCACCGACGACAAGATGAAGGACTGCATATTCGAACTCGAAAATGGCATCGCCGAGGGCGAGCGGCCGCTTGTGGTAAAGGACGCGTTTCAGGTTTTCGAGTGTACGTGGGACAGCGGCTTGGAGGACGCGTACCTCGACAAGCCGGGGCGCTTGGAGGGCTACGAGCCGCCGTATCGCAATTTTAACGGTATAACGAGTATGTTCGGCGCGCACTTCATACTGAAAATCGACAAGATTTTGATGAAAGAGAAATATTACGACGCGATAGTAAACGGCGTTAGCGCGCGCAGCTTCCCGCGCGTGCCCGTGGATTACGGATACAGAGACAGCACCAACTTTTGGTGTTCGGCGTTTCGCAAGCCGTTCCCCGAACGCATACAGGCGAAGGAGGGCGATATCGGCTCGGTCAAGTACGCCGCCAAGCGCATAGACCCCGACGTTACGTTCACCGACGAGGCGTGCGCGCGGCTCACCAAGATACCCAGAATTTTCCTCAAAGCGGCACTGACGCAAATGACGGCGATTGCCAAGGAGGAGGGCATTTCGGTAATCGACGAAAAGGCGCTCGAAATAATCAACGACAAAAGACGAAAGGAAAAGAAATGACGGAAAAAGCTTTTACTGCGGAAAATTTCTTGTTCGACCTCGACGGCACGCTTACCGAGCCGTTCGACGGGATAACGAACGCGGTTGTATACGCGCTCGAACGGTTCGGGATAAGCGTGGAGGATAGGCGCGCGCTGTCGGTGTTTATCGGTCCGCCGCTGTTCGAATCGTTTTCTGCATATTACGGGCTGAGCGACGACGACGCGGTGCGCGCCGTGTCGTATTACCGCGAATATTATTCGGAAAAGGGCATATTCCAAAACACGCTGTACGACGGAATCGTGCCGCTTTTGCGTACGCTGCGCGCGCGCGGAAAAAAGCTGTTTGTGGCGACGTCCAAGCCCGAGACGTTTTCGGTGCGGATAATCGAGCATTACGGGCTTGCCGAATATTTCGAGTTTACGGCGGGCGCGTCGCTCGACAAGTCGCGCATAGAAAAGGCGGACGTAATCGAGTACGCGCTGCGGCGCGGCGCTATCGACGCGAAAAAATCGGTGATGATAGGCGACCGCAAGCACGATATACTCGGCGCGAAAACGCACGGGCTCAAAAGCGTGGGCGTGCTGTACGGGTACGGCGATAAAGCGGAATTGACGGCGGCGGGCGCGGACTTTATCGTCGAAAAGCCGTCCGATATCGCGCTGTTGCCGCTGTAATATAAATCGTTCGTCAAGCAAAAACGGCGCGGTTCGCGCCGTTTTTAATATCGAGATACTATTCGTCGGGGATTTCCGAGGCTTCGCGCACAATGGAAACCTCGCCCGAGTCCACGGCGACGGTTGCCGTGCCTATGCGCACGATGAGCGAGCCGTCCGCGCCCACCGATTCGGCAAAGCCGCGCACCTCCGCGCCGTTATGCGTAAAGCTTATGTTCTTGCCGACGGTCGCGCAGACCGCGTTGTAGCGCCTGTAATCGAAGGTCGCGAGCGTGGCGGTGCGCATGCGCTTAATCAAGCCCGTGACGAACGCCGTTACGCGCGTTTCGGGCGCGTTTAGCGAGGTTGCGTCGGGCAAGCCCGCTTTGACGAATCGGGCGGGGTCGGTGGCGTAGTTTACGCCTATGCCGATGAGGTATTCGCCGCGGCGCGGGCACTTGCACAAAATCCCCGCCGTTTTTTTGCCGTCGAGCATTACGTCGTTTACCCATTTAAGCCGCGTTTCCAAGCCCAAAACCGACTTAATCGTGTCGTATGCGGCAAGCCCGATAGCGGGGGTGAGCGTGTGCGCGTCGATATGTAAGCCGAGCGCGCGCATCACTATGTACACGCCGCCCTCGGGCGAAAAAAACTTGTGGTCGCCGCGTCCCGCGCCGTGTTCCTGACTTAACGCCACAATAACGTCGTTGTTGCCGATTTCGTCGAAGGTGGACGAACAACGCTCGCGCACGGAGACTTTGAGTCCCGTAAATTCGCGTATGAATTTTTCGTTTATTACCATAATTATATTTTACTATATTCCTACGTGAAAATCAAGCGAAAAATTTAATTTTCGCGCGCTATACGCCGCGTTTTCGGTTGTAATCGCTTTGCTTTGCGCGCTTTGTTGTGATATAATCGTAGCATATGAAAAAACGCGTTTATGCATGTTTCGCCGCGCTTGCGGCGGTTATAGTCGGCGCGAGCGGCTGCTCGGCGGTCGGATACACGGTATACCGCCCGACGTTCGCGTTTTCGGACGATATTTTGTTTTCCGCGCGCATGCTCGGCGGGCGCGTCGATTACGCCTACGAGCGCATGTGCGAGATAATATCGGACGTAGACGGAGCGGTATCGCTCACGCGCGCCGACAGCGACTTATCGCGCCTTAACGCCGCCGCCGCGGGCGAGCGGGTCGAGGTGAGCGAGTACGCGTACGAGCTGTTTTGCCTGTCGCGCGATTACTACGAGCTTACCGACGGCGCGTTCAACTGCGCCGCGTCGCCGCTCTGCGAGCTGTGGCATACTGACGCGGCAAGCCTTGCGGAAATGGAGCGCAAGGCGGACGGCGAGCGCGTTTACGGCAGCTTGCCGACGGCAGAGGAGGTCGCAAGCACGCTCGCGTACTGCAATCCCGAATCGGTAGCTGCGGAGGAGGCGGACGGCAAACGGTATCTGACCAAGTCGGACGCGCGCACCGCGCTCGATTTCGGCGGCATAGCCAAGGGATACGCGATAGATAAGTGCGTCGAGGTTTTGGACGAATACGGCGTGTCGTCGGCTTTGCTCGATATCGCGGGCAATCTTTATGCGTACGGCGACTACGCGTTGAATACGGACGGGCTGTGGAATATAGGCATAACCGCGCCACGCCCGAGGGTCGCGCCCACGCGCGGCTTGCTGTGCGCGCTGTCGCTGTCTGGCGGCGAGTCGGCGGTTACGAGCGGCGACTACATGCGCTATTACGTTTGCGAAAGCGGCGACGCGCCCGTGTACGTCACGCATATCACGGGGCGCGACGGCGTGCCGATAGGCGTAGTCGCGGACGGCGAAGGGTGGAAGAACGGCGAGGAATTCGTCGTGTCGGCGACGGTTTTGGGCGAAAGCAGCGCAATGTGCGACGCGCTGTCTACGGCGGTGTGCGTACTCGGGTACGAGGACGGCGCTGCGCTTTTGCAAAAGGTCGGGTATAAAGGGTTGATTTTTACCGAGAAAAGGTATACAATAATCGGTAACGTACCGCTGTACAAGCCCGACGAGTACGACGGGCACAAGGCGTACGAATATGAACCTTGACAGCGAAAAACCCGTGCGCACGGAACGCGCGCGGCGCGGTGCGGCGCTATGAACCTCGAACGCATAGCCAAGGTAAAGCGCTCCAAGCCGTTCACGGTGCTCGACGCAATCGTCGCGGCAATCTTGGTCGCGGCGACGGTTGCGGCGTGCGTACTCATATTTCGCAAGCCCGCAATGCGTTTGGAGATTTCGGACGGCGGCGCGCTGACCGTAATCGAACTGGACGGCGCGGCGCAAGTCGTGGCTTTGGAGCACTTGACGGTGCGCATAGAGGACGGCAAGGTGTGGGTTACGGACGCGGATTGTCCCGATAAGCTGTGCGAGCATGCGGGCGCGATAAGCCGCGCGGGACAGCAAATCGTGTGCTTGCCCAACGCAATCGTCATTACGCTTACGGGCGACGGCGGGCTGCACGGGGTGCTGGGATGAAAAACTTGACCGTAAAATCGGAGCGCGGCGGCGCGTTCGATACGCGTCGGGTGACTACGCTCGCGCTGCTCGTTTGCGTCGCGCTTATTGCGGGGCTGGTGGAAAACGCGTTCCCGCCGCTCATGCCGCTCGCGCCGGTGGCAAAGCTCGGGCTGGGCAATATCGCGCCGTTGTTGGCGTTGATTATGCTTAGCGTTGGCGACGCGTACCTCGTAATGTTCGTCAAGTGTCTGCTCGGCGCGCTTGCCTCGGGCGGCGTAACGGGACTTATGTATTCCGTGCCGTCGGGCGTGCTCGCGCTCACGGTCGAGGTGCTGTTGTTTTTGCTGGCGTTCGACAAGATGTCGGTGGCGATGATAAGCCTAATCGGCGCGGTTGCGTTTAACGCCGCGCAGCTGGGCGTGGCGACGGCGGTTACGGGCGTGAGCATGCTGCCGCTGTTGCCGCTCATGATGACCGCGGGACTGCTCGCGGGCGCGTTTACGGGGCTTTTGGCGTACACGCTCATAAAACAAACGCCGTACTCGGCGTTCAGAGGTAAAAACGGATATAAATAAATGTACAGGTTCAGCGACAGACTAAAAGACCTAAACGGCACGGCGACGCGCGAGATTTTAAAGCTTACGAGCCGTCCCGATATTATTTCGTTTGCGGGCGGCATGCCTGCGAGCGAGTGCTTGCCGCGCGCCGAGATTGCCGATATAACCGCCGCGCTTTTGAGCGGCGACGGCGCAACGGCGATATTGCAGTACGGCAAGACCGAGGGCTACGCGCCGTTTGTCGAGCAAGCCGCCGAGTATTTGCTGCGGCTCGGCATTCGCGTTGCCGACGACGGCATACAGGTATTGAGCGGCGGGCAGCAGGGGCTTGACCTCATGTGCAAGGCGTTTTTAAACAAGGGCGACACGGTGCTCGTGGAAAACCCGACGTACCTTGCGTTTTTGCAAATCGCAAAGACCTACGAGGCGAATATAGTAGGCGTGGATGCGGACGGCGACGGGCTCGTCTTGTACGACCTCGAAAGCAAGCTTAAAAGGTACGCGCCCAAGCTGTTGTACGTAGTGCCCACTTTTTCCAACCCCACGGGCAAAACGTATTGTGCGGAAAACCGCAGGGCAATCGTCGAGCTGTGCGAGCGCTACGGCACGGTCATTATCGAGGACGACCCGTACAGCCGCTTGCGCTACGACGGCGCGGACGTGCCGCCGTTAAAGACCTTCGACAGGAACGGCACGGTCGTGTTTGTGACCAGCTTTTCCAAGACGGTCGCGCCGAGCTTGCGCGCCGCGGTGGCTGCGGGTCCGCCCGAGGCGATACGCAAGCTGTCCATAGGCAAGCAGGGCGCGGACGTGCAAAGCCCCGCGCTGTGCCAAGCGATAGTCGCCGAGTATTTGCGGCGCGGATATTTTTACCCGACGCTCGCAAAAAACCTCGCCGTGTACAAGACCCGACGCGACGCAATGCTCGCCGCGCTCGACAAGTTCATGCCCGACGGCGTAACGTATACGCGCCCCGACGGCGGTTTGTTTATCTGGGCGACGCTGCCGCACGGTATCGACGCGGCGGCAATGCTGCCCGAGGCGATAGCGAACAACGTGGCGTATATAAGCGGCAGGGAGTTTTTCGCCGACGGCGGCGGCGCGAACACAGTAAGACTTAACTTTTCAAGCTCCGACGAGGCGCGCATAGACGAAGGTATCGCGACGCTCGCGGAAATAATCAAACGTAAAACAGGAGAACGACGCAAATGAAACAAAACGTATTCGACACGCTGGAAAGCAGGGGCTTTATCAAGCAAACGGTATTCAAGGACGATTTGTACGCGCTCTTGGGCTCGCAGTCGGTCACGTTTTATTGCGGGTTCGACCCGACGGCGGACAGCCTGCACATAGGGCATTTTATTCCGCTTATGGCGGCGTCGATAATGCAAAAGGCGGGGCACAAGCCCATTTTGCTCGTCGGCGGCGGCACGGCGATGGTCGGCGACCCGTCCAACCGCAACGACATGCGTCAAATGATGACCATGGAAACGATAGCCGAGAACGTCGCAAAAATCAAGTCGCAGCTCGCGCGGTTCGTAAGCTTCGAGGGCGAAAACGCCGCACAGATAGTCAACAACGCCGATTGGCTTTGCAAGCTCAATTATATCGACTTTTTGCGCGATTACGGCGCGTATCTCTCCGTCAACAAAATGCTCACGGCGGATTGCTTCCGCACGCGGCTGGAAAAGGGGCTCAGCTTTTTGGAGTTCAATTACATGCCCATGCAAGCGTACGACTTTTTGCGGCTTTTCGAGGATTACGGCTGCGCGCTGGAAATCGGCGGCAACGACCAATGGAGCAACATTCTCGCGGGCGCGGATTTTATACGCCGCGTAGCGCGAAAGGACGCGTACGCGCTTACCTGCACGCTTTTGGAGACGAAAGACGGCAAGAAAATGGGCAAGACGCAAAAGGGCGCGCTGTGGCTGGACGCCGACAAGACCACGCCGTACGAAATGTATCAATATTTCCGCAACGTGGACGACGAGGAGGTGGAAAACTGCTTAAAGCTTTTGACCTACGTCGAGCTCGACGAAATCGCGGCGCTGTGCGCGCACCGCGACGAGCATATCAACGAGGCTAAAAAGCGGCTTGCGTACGAGGTTACAAAGCTTATCCACGGCGCGGCTGCGGCAGACGACGCCGCGTCCAAGGCGCAGGCGGCGTTCGAGGGCGGCGCGGCGGAAATGCCCACTGCGAGCGTCGCGGCAAGCGGCGATACCGCCGTAATCGACGTAATGGTTGCTGTCAAGGTGTGCGCGTCCAAGAGCGAGGCGCGGCGGCTCATAGAGGGCGGCGGCGTGCGTATCGACGACAAAAAGGTGGAAAGCGTATACTCCAAGATTTCCGACTTTACGGCGGCGCACGAGTTCGTGCTGTGCAAGGGCAAAAAGACGCGGCTCAAAGTGACTTTTTAATGTTTTTGAGCGTTAATCCCGCAGAGCGCGAGCTCGAAATCAAGCGTTCGCGGTTTATAGCGAGCGCGTATACGATAGCGAGCCGCGACGACGTAAAGCGCATAATCGCCGAGCTGTGGAAAGCGCACGGCGAGGCGCGGCACATCTGCTACGGCTTCATAGCCGACGAGACGGGCGACGATTTCGGTTACGACGACGACGGCGAGCCAAACGGCACTGCGGGCAAGCCGATATACTCGGCGATAAGCGCGGCGGGCGCGCGGCGCACGCTGATAGCGGTCGTCAGGTATTTCGGCGGAATCAAGCTGGGCGCGGGCGGGCTTACGCGCGCGTACAGACAGAGCGCGGCGGAGCTTATCGAGCACGCGGGGCTCGTGCGGACGGAGCGATACGGCGTGTACGATATCGAATGCGACGGCGACGTTTACAAGAAATTGGCGGCGGTGCTGCGCGGCAACGGCTGCGAGACCGAACGCATTATGTACGGCGCGCGCGTCGGTATTACTGTTCTCGCGCCGCTCGCGGAAAACGATTTTTACGGCTTGCTCGCGCCGCTCGGTATCGTGCCGAGCAAGACGGGCGAGCGACTGATTGCGTTAAAGGACGGAAACGACAATGATTGATATAATCGAATGCGGGCGCTTGAAGCAAAAGCCCGAAAAGGCGGACAGCTTCGGCAAGGTGTTTACCGATTACATGTACGTGCGCGAGTATGCGGACGGAAAATGGGGCAATGGCGTAATCAGACCGTTCGACGCGATAGAGCTTTTGCCGTGCTCGTCGGTGTTGCATTACGGGCAGGCGGCGTTCGAGGGATTAAAGGCGTATCGCGACGGACGCGGCACGGTAAGGCTGTTCCGCGCGCGCGATAACTTTGCGCGCATGCGCACCTCGTGCGACAGACTGTGCATTCCGCCCGTGGACGCGGACGAGGCGCTCGACGCGCTTACCGCGCTGGTCGATTTGGAGCGCGATTGGATTCCCGTCGAGCGCGGCACAAGCCTGTATATACGCCCGTTCGTGTTCGCGTCCGACGAGTCGCTCGGCGTACACGCCGCGCATAACTACAAGTTTATTATAATACTGTCGCCGTCGGGCGCGTACTATTCGCACGGGTTTGCGCCGGTCGCGCTCAAAGTGGAGCGCGAGTACGTGCGCGCGAGCAAGGGCGGCACGGGCGCGTACAAGGTGGTCGGCAACTACGCGGCTAGTATAAAGGCGGGCGAGCTCGCCGTGCGCGACGGATACGACCAAGTGCTGTGGCTGGACGGCGGCGAGCGCAAATACGTAGAGGAAGTCGGGTCTATGAACATATTTTTCGTGCTTGACGGCAAGGTGGTTACGCCCGCGCTCAACGGCACGATACTGCCCGGCATTACGCGCGATTCGTGCATAAAGCTGCTCAAAGCCAAGGGAATACCCGTCGAAGAGCGGCGCGTCGATATAGCCGAGGTGCTCGACGGCGCGAAAAGCGGCGCGCTCACCGAGATATTCGGCACGGGCACCGCCGCCGTGATTTCGCCCGTGGATAGGCTGGGCGACGGCGGCGTCGATTACACGATAGGCGTGCGCGGTAAGGCGGGCGCGATAGCCGGCATGCTGTTCGATACGCTTACGGGCATACAGACGGGCGTTATCCCCGACGAGTTCGGTTGGGTAGTCAAGGTGGGAAAATAAGCGACCCGAAAGCGATTGTGCATGGAAGTAAGATTGCGAGGAGTAAGCGAGATATGAGAAAAGAAACGCAATGTATACACGAGGGGTATTACCCCGAAAACGGGCAGCCGCGCGTCGCGCCAATCGCCATGAGTACGGCGTTCCGATACGATACTACCGAGCAGGTGGGCGACCTGTTCGACTTAAAGGACGACGGGTATTTCTATACGCGTCTCGGCAATCCCACGATTGCCGTGCCCGAGGGCAAGCTCGCCGCGCTCGAAGGCGGCGTCGGCGCAATGATGACGGCGTCGGGGCAAAGCGCGTCCATGCTGTCGGTGCTCACGCTCGCGTCGGCGGGCGACAGCATAGTATCGTCGGCGGCGATATACGGCGGCACGTTCAACCTGTTCGACGTTACGCTGCGTCGGTTGGGCATAGATTTTATATTCGCGGATTTCCGCAATTTCGACGAGGTGGAGCGCGCGATTAAGCCCAATACCAAGGCGCTGTTTTGCGAAACGCTCGCCAATCCCGCGCTGCAAATAACCGATATCGAAAAAATCGCCGATATCGCGCACCGTCACGGCATTCCGTTAATCATGGATTCCACGTTCGCCACGCCCGTGCTGTGCAGACCGTTCGAGTTCGGCGCGGACGTGGTTATTCACAGCTCCACAAAATACCTCGACGGACACGACACGGCGGTCGGCGGGTTTATAGTCGACGGCGGAAAATTCGATTTTGCGAACGGCAAGTTCAAGGATTTCACCGAGCCCGACGCCAGCTATCACGGCGTGGCGTACACGCGCGATTTCGGGCGCGCGGCGTATATTACCAAGGCGCGCGTGCAGCTCATGCGCGACATGGGCGCGCAGGCGTCGCCGTTCAACGCGTGGCTTACCAACCTGGGCATGGAAACGCTGCATTTGCGCATGGAGCGGCACAGCCAAAACGCGTTGACGGTAGCCGAGTATCTAAAAAGCAATAAGCGCGTAAAAGCCGTAAGCTATCCAATGCTTGCGGGCGACCCCGAGCGCGAGCGTGCCGTAAAGTATCTCGGCGGCAAGGGCAGCGGCGTCATATCGTTCGAGCTGGACAGCCGCGAGCAGTGCGTAAAATTCATGAACGCGTTGAAGCTCGTGTCGCTGCTCGTGCACGTCGCGGATTTGAGAAGCTGCGCGCTGCACCCCGCGTCGAGCACACACAGACAGCTATCCGACGCGGCGCTCAAAGCGTCGGGCATATCCCCGTCCTTAATCCGTTTGAGCGTGGGCTTGGAAAACGCCGACGATATTATAGACGATTTGGCGCAGGCGTTCGACGCGGTTAAATAGTAGTAGGACCATGAAACAATCGCAAATAATAATAGAAAATTTAAAGCGCGCGTGCGGCTTGGACGTTACGGAAACGCAATTACCGGACGCCATGCCCGCGTGCGGCGCGCTGTGCGACGAGACGCGCGGCAAAACTGTGTTCGCGCTTCCGCTCGGCGGCAAAACGTACGCATTCGAGCTGGACGGCGCGGGCGAGAACGGGCTGCGGCTCGCTCTGCTCGCGCGCGAGTACAGCCTTACGGTTGCGACGCAGCCCGTTGACGGCGATAAGGGCATGCGCGCGTTTTTGAACGGCGGCGCGACGCCCGTCGGCGTGCGCGTAGGCGCGTTCGATTATTACGTGTTCGCGGTGTATTGCAAGGACAGACAAAAGAGCGTGCTCGAATATCTGTCGGCGATGGCGGGCGCGAGCGACGTAGTTTGCGACATGACGGACGACGTGATTGCGTTTTGCAAGAAAGTGGAGAACGACAGCGATTATCAATCGGCGGGCGAGTTTGCGGCGGTGCTGCGCGAAAATCTTGCCGAGGAAATCAAGTACGACGTCAAGATAGGCGTGGGCGGCGTCGCGCACGGCACGTCCGAGCTTGCGGCCATGTACGGGTACGCCAATTCGGCGCTCGTCAGCGGCGCGGAGTTCGACCCTATCGGCAATATTTATTCGTACAAGGAATACGCGCTTTTGAACATGCTGTACGGCTTATCCGTCGTCGAGCGCGAGCGTTACGTAAAGACCGTGCTCGACAAAAACTACCGCGCGGTGCTGAGCGACGCCGAGCTAATGACGGCGGCGATTGCGTTCATGAACCACTCGCTCAATATTTCCGAGGCGAGCCGCAGCATGTACGTACACAGAAACACGCTTATATATCGGCTGGACAAAATAGAAAAAATGACGGGGCTGAATATCCGCAGCTTTAACGACGCCATGACTTTCCGCGCGGCGTACCTGATTTTCAAAACGATAAAATAGCCCGTAGACTTAAATCCGCGGGCTACGGGGCAGTTCCCCGTGCACGAACGCGCCGCTATTTCGCGCTTTGCATATCGAAATACTTGATAATCTGCCCGAGCGTTTTTGCGGGGATTATCTTTTTGAGCGTCGCGTACAGGTCTGTGCGCGGCGTTTGCGTATACATTTGCGTGAGCAGCGAGCCGAGCGCGGCGGGGTCGGAGCTCTGCGTCAGCTTTAACAGCGCTTGCTCGCGCTCGCCGAGCTTGCCCTTCAATAACAACGGCAGCATTTGCTTAAAATCCATGCGTATTTACTCCTTTTGCGAACATGTATATGCCGCGGCGCATAAACTAATGCGGGAGATTACATAATGCGCCGACTTAAAAATTACAGAGCGGAGACTTCCTCCGACGCCAAAACCGAGGCGGACGACCTCGCCGCCAAATACTCGGGTAAGTCCGAAAACGAGCTTATGCAGGAGCTTTTGAAAAACGTGGCGCGCGCCAAGGGCGACGGCACGTTCAGCTCCGAGCAGCTGCGCGAATTTATCGAATTCGTATCGCCCAACCTAGACGAAAAATCGCGCGCGCGGCTGGGCGAGCTGGTCGGCATGATAAACGGCGAGAGCGCGGACAATTCGTAACGCTGCGTTAGCAGCATAACGGCGCTCGTGTTTTGCGCGCTCGAAAAGCTGCGTATTTGTAAATTACCTTGCGGCGATTTCGGACACGGCTTTTATAAAGAACTCCACCTCCGCCGCGGTGTTGTGGTAGGATAGCGAGGCGCGCACCGCGCCCGTGTTCAGCGTGCCGTAAAACTTGTGGCACAGCGGCGCGCAGTGCAATCCGCAGCGCACGGCTATGTCGTATTGCTCGCCGAGAATATCGCCGACGGTGGCGGAGTTAAGCCCATCGATATTAAAGCAGGCGATGGTCGGCATTACGTTGTACTTGCCGTACAGCCTTACGCCGTTTATTTTGGAAAGCTCGGTGCGCAGCGTTTCGCCCAGCTTGACAAGCCGCGCCGCGTCGCCGCGCGGTCGATTGTTATGGCAGGAAATCGCGGCGATGAGCGAGAATACCGATTGTACGGGCAGCGTGCCGCACTCGAAGCCTTCGGGCACGTCGTTCGGCTGTTCGGTTGTGTGCGACGCCGTGCCCGTGCCGCCGAACTTAATCGGTCTGAGCGGCGCGCCGTTTTTTACGCATAGGCAGCCTATGCCTTGCGGACCGTGCAATCCCTTGTGCGGCGAAAAGCACAGATAGTCGCAGCCGATTTCCTTCATGTTCACGTCGAGATAGCCGACCGATTGCGCGCCGTCCACGAGATACAGCAGCTTATGCCGTCTTGCGATGTTTCCGATTTGCGTGACGGGCGCGACTATGCCCGTAACGTTGGAAACGTGGTTGACTATAATCATGTACGTGTCGGGGCGAATAGCGCGTTCTATATCGGCGGGGTCGATTACGCCGTGCTTATCGGGCGACACCGCCGTAAACTCCGTGCCGTAGCGCTTGCCGAGCTCGCTTACGGGGCGCAGCACGCTGTTGTGCTCGTACATTGTCGTTACGATATGTCCGCCGCGCCGCGCAGTGCCGAAAATCGCCGTGTTCAGCGCGTCCGTGCAATTCAGCCCGAATATAACCTCGTCCGCGCCGACGAGCTTGCAAACGGCTTTTCTGCCCTCGTAGACGATTGTGGCGGCTTTGACCGCTGCGGCGTGACTGCCTCTGCCCGCGTTGGCGCACAGCGCTTTTAGCGCGTAGCCATCCGACCTGATTACGCTTTCGGGCTTGACGTACGTGGTTGCGGCGTTATCCAAATAAATCATGACAGAACACACTCCGAATTCATATAACGGTAATAAGCCGTTACTACTAGAAAATGCGAAATTTGACGGTTTAGAACAAAAAAGAGGAAATTTGGGAATATGCACTACATTTTTTCGTTTTCTTCGCGAAATAGCGCGATGCGGTTTTGCGATGCGGTCGTGTCGTTCGGCGGGTTCGCCAAGCTGGTCAATTCGCCGATAGAGAGCGGGGCGGGCTGCGGGCTGGCGGTCAAGTGCTCCGACTACGAGCTGTGCGAGGGCGTGCTCAACCGCGGGCATTACGCGGCGCTGCGCGCAATATACGAGTTCGACGGGGAAAACTACAAGACGCTGTACAATGCGTTCAATCAGTAACGGCAAAAATATATATAATAAGGTTGAATACCCGAATTTATGTTTACTTTTTTCGTTCGGCGTGGTAAAATAATGCAAAGGGCGGGGTGGCGCGCTATCGCTCAGCCGCTGCGCCCGTTTACGGATATTCACTATGGAAATACTTAAAAGATTAACCGAGGCGTACCCGAACGCTACGTGCGAGCTTAATTACGGGAGCGATTTCGAGCTGTTGGTTTCGGTCATACTGAGCGCGCAGTGCACGGACAAGCGCGTCAACGCCGTTACCGCCGAGCTGTTCAAGGTCGCGAATACGCCGCAGGCGTTTTGCGATATGCCGCAGCCCGAGCTGGAAGAGCGCATCAAAAGCTGCGGACTGTACCGCAACAAGGCGGCGAGCATAAAGTCGTGCTGCAAGGAGCTTACCGAACGGTTCGGCGGCAAAGTGCCGAGCACGCGCGAGGAGCTTATGTCGCTCGCGGGCGTGGGGCGCAAGACAGCCAACGTGGTGCTCAGTATTGCGTTTAACGAGCCCGCAATCGCGGTGGATACGCACGTGTTCCGCGTGGCGCACCGCTTGGGGCTTTCGAGCGGCAAAACGCCCGACGAGGTGGAGCGCGATTTGTGCGCGGCGTTCGAGCCGAAGGATTATCGCGACGTGCACTTTTTGCTCATACGCCACGGCAGAGACTGCTGTCATGCGCGCAATCCCGAATGCGACGGGTGCTTTTTGAACGGGTTGTGTCCGTCGCGCGGCGCGGACAAGCCCAAGGCGAATACATAAAAACGAGACGGAGCCATATGTTTACCGACAGAGCGAAAATTTATATAAAAGCGGGCGACGGCGGCGACGGCTGTACGTCGTTCTACACCGAAAAGTACGTGCCCAACGGCGGACCGGACGGCGGCGACGGCGGCGACGGCGGCAATATCGTAATTGCGGTCGAGCCCTCGCGCGCGTCGCTGTCCGAATACCGCTTGGGCAAGCATTATCGCGCCGAAAACGGCGGCAACGGCTCGGGCAAAAACCGCCACGGCAAAAACGGCGCGGACACGGTGCTGTACGTGCCGCGCGGCACGGTGGTGCGCGACGCGGAAAGCGGCGCGATTATCGCCGACCTGTTCTATGCGGACGACAAAGTGACGGTTTTGGAGGGCGGCATAGGCGGCAAGGGCAACGCGCGATTCAAGTCGTCGCGCCGTCAAGCCCCCGGGTTCAGTCAAAAGGGCGAGCCGACAAAGGAGCGCGCGGTGGTTTTGGAGCTTAAAACCATTGCCGACGTGGGGCTCGTCGGGTTTCCGAACGCGGGCAAATCGACGCTGCTGTCGGTAATGACGCGCGCCAATCCAAAGATAGCCAACTATCCGTTTACCACGCTTTCGCCCAATCTGGGCGTGTGCGCGCGCGACGATTTTTCGTTCCTGATAGCCGATATACCCGGGCTAATCGAGGGCGCGAGCGGCGGCGCGGGGCTGGGACACAAGTTTTTGCGGCACGTGGACAGGACGCGGCTTATCGTGCACGTAGTGGACGTTGCTGGCACGGACGGCAGAGACCCCATATACGACTACAACACGGTCAACAACGAGCTTAAAACGTACAACGGCGAGCTTGCGGACGTGCCGCAGATAATCGCGCTCAACAAGACCGATTGCGCGTCGCAAGAGCGGATAGACGCTTTTCGTGCGGCGGTGGACGGCGAGATATACGAGATTAGCGGAGCGACGCACGCGGGCGTGGCGGCGCTTACGGACGCGATAATCGCAAAACTCAAAACGCTGCCGCCGCAAACGCCGATTGAGTTCGAGCCGTTTTCGTACGAAACGGCAGACCCCAATTCATTTAGCGTTACCCGTGCCGACGACGGCGCGTTCGTGCTCGGCGGCGAGCTTATAGAGCGGCTCGCGCGCACGGTCATCTTGGAGGACCGCGACAGCTTCATGTATTTTCAGCGCAGGCTCGACACGAGCGGCGTTACAAAGCAACTAAAAAAGGCGGGTGTCAAGGACGGCGATACCGTCCGCATACTCGATACGGAGTTCACTTATGAAGAGTAACGTACAAAAAATCGCCGTGCTTGGCGGCAGCTTCGACCCGTTGCATTTCGGGCACATAGATATAGTTAAAAACCTCGAAAAAGTATTCGACCGCGTGATTGTCATGCCGTCGTTCGTTTCGCCGTTCAAGAGCGGCGCGACCGACGCGGCGACGCGCTTCAAACTGTGCAAAAGGGCGTTTTCGTCCGACAGGACGGAGGTGTCGCGCTACGAGATTTCCAATAAGGGCGTCAGTTACAGCGTGGACACCGCCGCGTACTTGGCGAAAAAATACGCGGGGCAAAAGCTGTTTTGGGTGATAGGCAGCGAGGAATTGGTGCGGCTCGACAAGTGGCGCGATATCGACAGGCTCAAAACGCTGGTCGAGTTTTTCGTCGTGCCGCGTCCGCAATTCGATATAAACGAAACGGCGTTAAAGGCGCTCAAAGCGCGCAAAATCAAGCTTAAAATCGCCAAGTTCTCGGGCGTGGATATTTCGTCCACGCGCATCAGAATAGATATGGCGTTCGGCAAGCCCAACGGCTTTATGCCCGATTTCGTGTATGCGTGCGCCGTAAAGAACGGACTGTTCAATCCGTACGGCAAGTACGCCGCCGCGCTCGGCAACATGATTAACGAGCGCAGGATAGAGCACACGTACCGCACGGCGGTGCGCGGCGCGCAGCTCGCCAAGCTGTACGGCGCGGACGTAAACGACGCGGTTATCGCGTGCATACTGCACGATATAGGCAAGGACAAGGCGGAAAAGTTCGAGAGCAAGGTCGACACGCACGGATATCCCGAAAAGTGCGCGCACGCCCCCGTCGGCGCGTATATCGCCAAAAACGTTTTCGACGTATCGGACGAGATAGCGGAAGCTATACGCACGCATTCTACGGGCGACGATGGCATGTCGCTGCTCGGCGAGGTGACGTATCTTGCCGACAAGACCGAGAGCGGCAGAAAATACAAAGCGTTTGCTTATCAATGCGAGCTGTGTGCGCTCGATAAGGATTTGGCAATGTTATTCGCGCTCAAAGAGGTGAGCAGCCTGGACGGCGTAGAGCCCAACAAATATTCCAAGCACGCGCTCAAATACTATGCGGCGCGCTGTGCGGGTAAGGAGCTGCCCGAGCAAAAAACGCCGTCGGCGGTAATCAATCTCGGCGGGTCGCTGCCCGCGGTGCGCGCGTCGGCGGCGGTGTCCGAGGTGGGGTCGAAGGCGGTGCGCGTCGCGCATTCCAAGCAGGTGCGCGTTGTCGCGGACGCAGTAAAGCCCGAGGTAAAGCCCGAGGTCGAAGATAAAGCGGCGAGTGTCGACGAAACGGAAACGACTGCGCCCGTAAAGGCGTTTGCGCCGACGGACGACGGACAAAAGCTCAATTACGATATAGCGGAAACCGTGGCGGCGGAGCTCGATTTGCACAAGGCGCGCGACATAGACATAATCGACGTAGGCGGAAAAACCGTAATAACCGATTATTTCGTAATCGCCTCGGCGAGCTCGACCACGGCGGTCAAGGCGCTGTGCGGGTATGTGGAGGACGTGCTCACCAAAAAGTACGGGCTCGACCCGTTAAAACGCGACACAAACAGCGAGTGGGTCGCGCTCGATTACGGCGGAGTTATCGTGCATGTGTTCACCGACAGAATGCGCGAGTTTTACAACATAGAAAGATTGTGGGCGGACGGCGGCAACGTGCTGCGTCGCGGAGAGTAACGGCTTGGGCTTCGAGGCGGACATAATCAAGGCGTTGCAAACGCTGTCCAACGGGTTTACCGATTTCGTCGGCAAAGCGACCTCGCTTTTCGGCACGGAATATCTGTTCTTGGCGGTGGCGGTGACGCTGTATTGGTGCATAGACAAGGCATATGCGTACAGATTTTTCAACGTGTATATTCTCGGCGTGGCGGTAACAAACTTTTTCAAGCAGGGGTTCAAGCGTCCGCGTCCGTTCAACGCGTATCCCGATAAGGTAGTCAGCATAGGCGACCCCGAAACCACATACTCGTTCCCGTCGGGGCATACGGAAAGCATAGCGTCGATATCGACGCTGCTTACCGTCAAGTACGGCAAAAAGCACAGGGCAGTGCCCGTCGTGTTCGCCGTGCTCACGCTGCTTGTCATGCTGTCGCGCATGTATTTGGGGCAGCACTATTTATCGGACGTGTTTTGCGGCTTGACGCTGGGCGTACTCGTCGCTATCGCGTTCAACGCGTTGCTGTCGCTGTTCGGCAGCCGCGAGGAGCTGTTTTTGATACCCGCCGCCGTATTGACGGCTGTGTTAATCGGCGTAATGTACGGCACGGGCATGGACGGCGCGAGCGGCGCGGATATCTTAAAGGGCGTCGGCGCGTTCGTTGCGTTCGATATCGGGTACTTTTTGGAAAAGAAATTCGTCAAGTACGACGTCGCGGTAAATCGCAAGTGGTGGAAATGCGCGCTGCGCATCGTTTTGGGCGGCGGCGTTGCGATAGCCGTGCAGCAAACGTTCAAGCTGTTTTTGCCGTCCGATATCCCTATGCTGTACGGATTTTTGCGGTATTTCATTATGGCGTTTTGGGCGGCGTTCGTCGCTCCCGTGATTTTTAAAGCGATTAAGCTTTAAGAGGTAAGCGTATGAACTGCGGATTGGGGCGCGGACAAAAGCGCGTGTATGATATAAAGACCGCCGAGCAAATGAAAAAGCTGGGCGCGCGGCTTGCCGTACAGCTTGGCGGCGGCGACGTGGTACTGCTTTCGGGCGAGCTTGGCGCGGGCAAGACGGTGTTTTGCAAGGGGCTCGCGGCGGGGCTGGGCGTTGCCGAGCCCGTCGTTTCGCCTACGTTTACGTTGATGAACGAATATTTCGGGCGCGCCGTCAAGCTGTGTCATTTCGACGCGTACCGTCTTGCCGACGCGGACGAGGCGGCGGCGGCGGGGCTGACCGACTTTATAGGCAATCCCGAATGCGTGTGCGCCGTCGAGTGGTGGGAAAACGTACCCGAGCTTTTCGACGGCTTGAACGTTGTGCACGTGTCGGTCGCAAAGACCGAGAACGGCGGCAGAGAGGTGGTGATAGAATGAACTATTTGATGATAAACACTGCGGAGGGCACGCGCGCGTTGCTCTTTGCCGACGGCAATTATCATTACGACGAAAACATGAAAAACGCGGGGTCGGAAACGCTTTTGCCCATGATAGACGGGCTGCTCGCGCGCGCGAAAATCAAGATATCAGACGTGGATATATTCGGCGCGTGCATAGGTCCGGGGTCGTTTACGGGCTTGCGCGTGGGGCTTACGACCGTAAATACGTTTTGCTACGCGCTCGATAAACCGTGCTTCGGGGTAAACAATTTGCGCCTCAACTCATATAACAATATGAACGCCAAAGTGATTTCCGTCGCCGACGCGGGCAATAAGGTGTGTTATATCGCGGGTTTCGACGGCGATACGGAGATTATCGAAAACAAGTGCGTCACGCTCGACGACGCAAAGCGTATTATTGCGGAGCATGCCGATTTCGGCGTGTCTACGGACAATAAGCTGGCGGCGGTATTCGGCGGCACTGCGGGCGTGGGCGAGCGCGAGCTGCGCCTCGTCGCGGAACGGGGCTTGGAACAATCGGAGCGGCAAACTAGGCTTTTGCCGCTGTACGTGCGCAAGGCTCAGCCCGAGCGCGGCGAAGGCGACCTATGACGGTGCGAAAAGCCGTTGCCGCGGACGCGGGCGTTATCGCGGCTGCGGAGCGCGCGTATATGGATTGCCCGTGGACGGAAGCGCAGGTGTCGGACGAGATAGCCGACGAACGCGTTACGTTTTTGGTAGCCGAGGACGGCGGTGCGCTTATCGGGTATGTATCTGCAAAAACGACGCTCGACGAATGCGAATTCGGCAATATCGCGGTTGCGGAAAATTATCGCCGTCGCGGCGCGGCGAGCGCGCTGATGACCGAGCTGTTTCGCGCGGTAGCGGCCGCGGGCGCGCGAAAGGTTTTTTTGGAGGTGCGCAGCGACAATATCGCCGCCGTATCGCTGTACGAGCGGTTCGGGTTCGAGGTATTGCGCGTGCGTAGCGGATATTACAACGGCAAAGACGCAACGGTAATGATAAAAAATTTATAGCTTGAATAGCTGTCGGAGTGTGCCATGCTTATCGAAATCGACGGCGTTGCGTGCGAGTACGAAACGCATATCGTAAACGACGGCGACACGCTGGTGTTTTTGCACGGCTGGGGCGGCGACCTGCGCTCGTTTGCGGGCGCGTACAACGCCGCATGCGATTGGGGCGTGAACGCCGTCAACGTCGCGTTCCCGAAAACCGTGCCGAGCGATTGGGGCATATACGACTACGCGACGCTTACCGAGCGCGTTTTGCAAAGCGCGGGCGTCGAAAATCCGATATTGATAGGACACAGCTTCGGCGGGCGCGTCGCGGTGATTCTCGCGTCGCAGGGCAAATGCAAAAAGCTCGTGCTCACGGGCAGCGCGGGCTTGAAGCCGCGCTTCGATATTCGCAAAAAATACAAAATCGCCAAGTACCGTTACAGAGTAAAACACGGCAAACCGCTTGACGGAACAGGCTCGATTGATTATAATAATACCGAGGTCGGAATGCGCGGAGTGTTCGTGCGCATAGTCAATTCGCATCTCGATAGGCTTTTGCCGTATATCAAGTGCAAAACGCTCATCGTGTGGGGCAAGACCGACCGAGAAACTCCGCCGTACATGGCAAGGCGGTTTAAGCGCGGCATAGCGGACAGCGCGCTCGTATTTATCGACGGCGGGCATTACGGCTACGTCGAGAGCAACTGTAAATTTTTGCGGCTCGTCAAATCTTTCGTTTTGGAATAGGATTTATGGATTACTACGTATCAGTTGGGCTTATAGCGGTTGCGGCGTTGCTGTCGGGCGCAATAGGATTGCCGATTATAAAAATCATTCAGCTTTCGGGGTACAAGGCGCGCGGCGTCGTCGCTTGGTGGAAAGCCACGGCTTACGACGCGCCCATAAGATATTTTGCGCTCATGCTGCTGAGCTTTATAGCGTCGGTAGTGTTCGTCGGCTGTTTCTCGTCGTTTGAATACGTGCGGTATTGTGCGGTATTGCCGTACGTAATTTTGTGCGCGGTGTTTTTGGCGGCGACGGTGCGCAACGGAAATTGCAACGCCAAGTTTACGGGCAGAGTAAAGCGGCTGTTCGCGCTCAACATGTTGATATCGCTGATTCCCGCGGCGGGCGTGGCGTGGGCGACGTACTATTCGCCGTACTGCCAAACGCTTGCCGCCGCTTTGGGCTTGCTTGCGCCGTTTACCGTAATTGCGGCAAACGCCGTGACTTCGCCGTTCGAGCGGCTCAACAACAAAAAATACGTAAAGCGTGCCAAGCGCAAGCTCGCCGAGCAAGCGCCTATTGTAATAGGCATTACGGGCAGCTTCGGCAAAACCACGGCAAAGAACATGCTGGCGGCAATGCTCGGCAAAAAGTATACGGTGCTTGCAACGCCGGGCAGCTTTAACACGCCGATGGGCGTGTGCTTGACGGTAAACAACGAGCTCGACGGACAGCAGGTATTTATAGCGGAAATGGGCGCGCGGTATAAGGGCGATATCGCCGAGCTGTGCGCCATAGCTTCGCCCAAGTACGGCGTTATAACGTCGGTCGGCGACATGCACCTGGAAACGCTTAAAAGCCGCGAGGGCGTCGCTAACGCCAAATTCGAGCTGGGCGACGCGTTGCCCGCCGACGGGCTGCTTGTGCTTAACGGCTATAACGCCGATTGCGCCGCGCTCGGCGCGCGCGACACTGCGTGCAAAAAGCTGATTGCGTCGAACGGCGCGGAGGCTTCCGCGGAAAGCGTCGTAATCGACGGGAACGGCACGAGCTTCGAGCTTACCGTAAACGGCGAGACGCGGCATGTGTGCTCCAAGCTGTTGGGCGCGCACGTCGCCGAGCTTGCCGCCGTTTGCGCGGCGGTGGCGGGCGCGCTCGGCGTATCGACGGACGATATCGCGACAGCGGTGGCGGAAATGCCGCCCGTAGAGCACAGACTGCAACTCGTGCCGTCGGCGGACAGCGAGGTTACGGTAATCGACGACGCGTACAATTCCAATCCCGTCGGCGCAAAAAACGCGCTCGCCGTGCTCGACTGCTTCGACGCGAAAAAGATAATCATTACGCCCGGCTTTGTCGAGCTAGGCACGATAGAAAAACAGTGCAATACGGAGCTGGGCGCGCAAATCGCGGCGGTTTGCGATTATGCGTTTTTGGTCGGCTCGCGTGCGACGGATATCAAAAAGGGCGCGCTCGGCGCGGGCATGAACGAGTCCGCCGTCAGCGTGTTCGGCTCGCGCGACGAGGCTGTGGCGGCGTTGAAGGAAATTACAGGCAAGCGCGCAATACTGTTTGAAAACGACTTGCCCGACAATATCAAATAACAAATTATCAAGCTTGACGGCGCGCGCGGCGCGCTGCGGTTACGGAGAACAACGCATGAAAAGAACGGTGCTCGTTACGGGCGGCGCGCGCGGCATAGGGCGGCAGATGGCGCTCGATTTCGGCGCGGCGGGATACAACGTGGTAATCAATTACAATAAGTCGGAAGGACAAGCCATGGCGCTTGTCAACGAACTGAACGACAGGGAAGTCGCGTGCCAAGCGATAAAGGCGGACGTGTCGAACGCCGCCGAGGTCGAGCGCATGGTAAAATCGGTGATGTTCGGCGCGGTTGACGTATTGATTAACAATGCGGGCATTGCGCACATGGGGCTTTTGCAGCACGACAGCGAAGAGGATTTCGACCGAGTAATCGGCGTGGATTTAAAGGGCGTTTGGCTTGTGACGCGCGCGTGCCTGCCCGCAATGATAGAGCGCGGTTACGGGCGTATTATCAATATAAGCTCGTTTTGGGCGGAGCGCGGGTCGAGCACGGAAACGCTGTATTCGGCTGCGAAAGCGGGCGTAAACGGGCTTACGAAAGCGCTGTCGCGCGAAGCGGGCGAATATGTAACCGTAAACGCGATTGTCGCGGGACTCATAGCGACGGAAATGAACGACCCCGTGCCGCCCGACGCGCTTATAAGAATAGTGGATAACACGCCCGTGCGCCGTATAGGCAGACCCGAGGACGTGAGCCACGCCGCGCTGTTTCTCGCCGATGAAAAGTCGTCGTTTATAAACGGCGCGCTTTTGCACGTGGACGGAGGGTATTGATATTCGTATGATAGATATAGACGCTTACGTAAAGAGCTTGACGGACGAGTGCGTCGGGGCTTTCGGGAAAAGGCTCGCGTATATCGGCTTGCAGGGCAGTTATATGCGCGGCGAGGCGCACGACGGCAGCGATATAGATATTATGGTCGTAATAGACGGAATGACCGTCGCCGACTTGGACGAGTACAGAGCTGTTTTGGAGCGCGTCGGGCATTTCGAACTGTCGTGCGGATTTATTTGCGGCGTCGCCGAGCTGGCGCGCTGGAATCCGTTGGAAATATGCAATTTATTGCATACGACTAAGGACGCATACGGCGAGTTAAAGCCGCTCGTGCCCGAGTATACGCGAGCCGACGCGATAAACTTCTTAAAGTTGAGCGTGGGCAACGTTTATCATATTTTGTGCCACGGCTACCTGCACGCGAAAAATCAAAAGGAAACGGCGCGTCTTGCCGAATTATATAAGGGCGTGTTCTTTATTATTCAAAACCTGCACTACTTGGAAAGCGGCGAGTTTATAGTCGGCAAAAAGGCTTTGGTGACGCGCGCGGGCAAAGCCGACTCCGAAATACTGTCAATGCCTCAAAGCGGTTTCGATTTCGACTCGGCGTTCGGCAAGCTTTACGATTGGTGCTGCGGCGCGCTGGCGCGTTTGTCCGAGATTAAATAACCGTAATTTATTTCAAACAAAAATACAACCGCTATTCGGCGGTTGTATTTTTGTTTGCGTCGGTTTATCAATCGTCGAGATTGTCGTCTTGCGCCTCAGGCTCTTGCTCGGGGGCAGAACCTGCGCCGTCGTCGGCAACGGGCGTATCGGCGTCGCTTTGCGCGTCTGTTTGCGCTTGCGGCTCGTCGAAATCATCCTCGGGCATTACGTCCGCATTGCTGTCGTCGGGCGTATCTGCGTTAAGCTCGTCGCGTTGCGCCTGCAATCTTTCGATATCTTTGAGCGTCGCGTTGCGGTCGTACTCGGTAGTGTACGTCGTTTTCTTCTTGCTCTTAACCTTTTCGCGAATACGCATTACGACGATGAGTATGATAGCCGCAAGCATGCACGCGCTGAATATTATTGTGGGAATAATCCACCAAGCAATGTCGCCGCGCGTCGATTCGGTGTTGTCGGAGGAATCGTCCTTCTTTTCGTCGGACAGCCTGACCGCTTTTTGATACGTTTTGTCGAGGTCGTTCGCCGCGTCGTCGAACGCCGTATTGTTGATGGAGGTGAGCTTAACGTCGCCGACTATAAGCTTGCCCTGAATATACTTGGTTCTACTGTCGCCGCCCAAGGAGATATCGAGCCCGATTTCGCCGCCGTTCTCGCCCGTGGCGATAAAGAACGTGTAGGTCTTGAACGTTTCGTAATCGCGAGTTTCCTCGTGATTTTTCGATTGCAGGGTAGAGGTATCTTTGATATTTTCAAATACGTCCTCGACCGTGCCTTTGAGCGCGACGTTTGCGCCGATTGCGTTCTCGTTGTTCTTGGACGCTTCGTCGATAAGCACCTTGACCGTCACGTCAAGCCTGTAATAGGTGTTGGCGACGAGCGACAGCGTGTTGTCGTACGAATACTTGGTGTAGCCGGGCGCGGTGTTGTAGATATACAGCATGTTGCCCGAAAGGTCCTTCTTGTCGAAGCCGTCGTACGGCGTCGTGCTGTCGGAATCGAACATGCCGCTCTTTACGTTGGAGTTGGCGGTGGTGGACGACCAGCCGTACAGCGTGCCTAAGCCGTTGCCGTTCATATACGAGTATGCGTCGTAGTAGTCGAGCGACGGCGCTTTGAACGAGTACATGCCGAATTTAAGCGTTTTGAGCAACGCCTTGTTGGTCGTTAATTGCTTGTATTCGTCGAGCAGCGCGGCAAACTCGGCGTCGACGGTCGAGTCCTCGCTCGCGGCTTCCCACTTGGCTGCCGACACGCTCTTAACGTAAACGTTGCCGTCGGAAAGCTTGCTGCTGTTATCCTTGCGGTCGTTCATGCCCAGCCAAACCTCTACGTTGAGCGTCTTTTCGGAAAGCGGCGCGTCTACGTAGAATGTGTAGGCTACGAATTCTTTGTGCGTATCGGTGATATTCTCGATAGTGGAGAGCACCGCGCCTTCGGACGTTTTGAGCACGAGCGACGCGCCGTAGCCGTTGTCGGACACGCCGTCTACGGCGAGCTCGACGGTCATTTTGTACGCGCTGTCCGTGGGCACGGTTATGTTGGGCGAGGTGTAGCAGAACGCCGTTTTCGTGACGGACGAGAGAATGAGCGCGTTGTAGAGCGGTGCGTTGACGAACGTGGCGGGATTGCTAACGCCGGGGATTACGCCGCTCTTTTTGATTTGCATAAACGTAGCCGTATCGGTGGGAATTAAGCCGTAAACCGCGTTTTCGGTGTCCACCTTGGCTTTGGAGAACCCTTTGTTATTCACGGCGTCGGGCGTGCTTTGCGTAAAGCTCGCGACGGGCAGGGGATACTCGAACTTCTCGTAATCGCCGACCGACATGAAGTTGCCGTTGGTCACGCCCGTGTCTGTCGCCGCCTTGTCGAGCGAAAGCACGTTGCCGCCGTCAGCGCCCGACATTTCGGTGTACTCGCTGTACGAAACCTCGCGGAAGGTCACGTTGTCGAACATCGCGATTCCCGAGGACTGCGATTCGGGCGAGCCGAGCCACAGCTCGAAATGCACGGTCAGGTCGGAAAGCACAGAGCCCTGAATGTAAACGACCTGCTCTTTCCAGCCGTAGTGCGCCGTGGCGCTGTCGTCGCCGACGAGGCTGTCGTACCATTGTTTAAGCTTGTTGTCGTTGTCGGAGTTGTTGGCTTGACCCTTGACGCCGATGGAAATGCCCGTGCCGTCGGTCACGGAATCGCCCTTGACCCAAACGCCGAAGCGGTAGTATTTGAAGCGCTTGATAGTCACGTCGGGCGAGGCTACGCCGCGCGCGCCCTTATCGAACGACTTGGTGCTGTTGTTATACGTGCTGATTAAAAGTATGTTGCCGTTGCCGCCGAACCCGTCGTTGTTGTTGTTGATAACGTTGTGGTATTCGGACCTGCCGAGCGGCGCCCACGGGTTTTTGGTAAACCCGAATTTATTTTCTTCGATATTTACGCGCTTTGCGGAGTCGTAAACGGAAACGGCAGCCGTGCCCGACGATACGCTGCTTTCCTCGTCGGGGTCGTAAACGGCGTTGGTCCACAGCTTGTTGTTCTCGTCGTCGGAGAACGAGCCTATTTCCTTGCCGTCCGCCGTGAAGAATTCGGTGTCGTACAGGTCGATAGCCATGCTCGTGCCGTTCTTGCCGACGGTCACGTTGTCTCTGTCGGTTTCGGTAAACACGCCCGTGTTGAACGCGTAATCGAATGCGGAAATTCTGTACGCCTCGACGGTGTCGAAGAAGGCGTAGCCCGACGCGGCGCGCGCGGTGGCGAGCGGCTTTTCGTCCTCGGAAACGGCGTTGCCTATGCCGAGCGACAGGTTGACAGTTTTGGAAAGCGACGCGGACGTGCGCACGTAGATATTGTACTGCACCCAACCGTAATCGTTGTCTTTATTGAGCTCTCCGAGCGACTTGACAGTGTTGATATTGACGAACGAGCAAGTTTCGCCGAGCCCCGTAAGCTTGATGGTCGCGCCGGTGTCGGGCTTGAAATTGCCCGTTTTGACCCAGGCGGAAACGCGGTAGAACGAATTGGGCTCGAACGTCATGTCCGCGGACTTGTAGGCGTAAATAGCCTCCGCGCCCTTGGGTGTGTTAATCAACAGCGTTTTGGCGTCCGTGTTCTCGCGCTCGGGCTTGCCGAAAATGGTAACGGGGATAAGGTCCTCGGTTTTGTACTCGTCGTATTGGTCGAGTTTGTATTCCTTATTGCCCTTTTTGTCCGCGGTGTTGTAGGCTGTAGGGGTGAGGTCCACCACGCCCGCGACGATATTCGCGTCGCCTACGGCGTCCTTGGTCCACGACGACGGCTCGCCGGGCGTGCCGCTGCCCGAGTCCGAAAACTGCGTGTTGGCAAGCGAGAGCGAAGTGAGCTCGAACTCGGTCGTGTCGCTCTCCGCGCGCGCAAACGGCAACACAAAAACGAGCGAGCCGAACACTAGCGCGATTGCCAACGCAATCGAAACAACGAGCGCCGACGTTACAGTGGTTAATCTTTTGATATTTCGCATGAAAACACCTTTTACGATTTTTCTTATACGTTTTCTATTATATAGTAAGCGCAGGCAAATTGCAAATGTTTTGAGGTCAAAATCGCGTTTATGCCGCAATTTTCTTGCTTTGCGGTTTTGCCCGACGGGTGCGTTCGCCGTCGCCGCGTCGGAAGGCGGGCTGGCGGCTTCGAGCGCGCGGTCGCAACGCGTAAAGCCGAATAAGACGGTCGTCGTGCGGTTATTTTTTGCAAAACCGCGCAAAACTATTTACATGAACGGCAGAGTGAAAACGGCGGTCGCCTACGGCGCGAGTGCGGCGGTAGGCTTGATATCGGGATTTTTCGGCGGGGGCGGCGGCATGCTGTGCGTGCCGCTGTTGCAGTTTCGCGGCTTGGACGTCAAGCGCGCGCACGCCACCGCGCTTATAGTCATATTGCCGTTGTGCATAGTGAGCGCGGCGATATATATAGCCAACGGGTATTTCGACGCGAACGCCGTAATGTGCGCGATAATCGGAGTGAGCATAGGCGGCGCGGCGGGCGCGCTCGCGCTCGACAAGCTCAACGGCACGGCGATAGGCGTGATATTCGCCGCGCTGATGATAGCCATAGGGATAAAACTGATAGTAGCATGAGACCGGAACACATAATCATAATAGTGTCCGCGCTCGGCGGACTTATAGGCGGCATGGGCATGGGCGGCGGCACGCTGCTTATTCCGCTTCTCACGCTGTGCGCGGGCGTCGAGCAGCATTTGGCGCAGGCGATAAACCTAATCGCGTTCGTGCCCATGTCGATTATTGCCGTTTGTATACACAAAAAGAACGGTTACGTGTGCTTTAAGCCCGCCGCGCCCATTGCGACAATCGCGCTCGTCGGCGCGGTATGCGGCAGCTTCGCCGCCAAATACGCTAAGGGATACTTGCTGCGCGCATGCTTCGGCGCGTTCCTCGTCGCGCTCGGCGTCGTGCAAATGTACAAGGTGATTTCGGCGGCGGTCAAAAAACACAGACAGGCGCGCAATGCGGCGTATTCGCCCGAATAATTTTTTCCGAATAAAAAATATGTAGAAATTTCGTAAACGCCTTTACAAATGCGTATATTGTTGATATAATATCTTTGAAAAACAAGACATGAAAAATATTCATGTTTGTCGAAAGGACGCATTTTGGAAGTAAAAACGTTTAAAAAGGGAATGCGCGTTCCGCACAACAAGCATGCGGGCGCGGGCGCGCTTGCCGATTGTCCCGCGCCGAGCACGGTGTATATTCCGCTCGCTCAGCACATAGGCAAGCCCGCGACGGCGGCGGTCGAGCCGGGCGCGAGAGTGCGCGCGGGCACAAGGATAGGCGCGGCGGACGGCTTCGTGTCGGCGGATATATTTTCGTCGGTGTCGGGTACGGTCAAGGCGATAGCTAAGCGCCGAACGCCTACGGGCAGCTGCAATCACGTCGTTATCGAAAACGACGGGCTGTACGAAACCGAGTCGTTGCCCAAGCTTGTCGACCGTTCGCGGGAGAGCCTGCTTGCGCGCATTAAGGACGCGGGGCTTGTGGGCATGGGCGGCGCGGGATTTCCGTCGCACGTCAAGTACGCGCCCAAGACGCTCGTCGATACGTTTATAATAAACGCCGCCGAGTGCGAGCCTTACATAACCTGCGATTACCGTTTGCTTGTGGAATGCACGCGTGAGACGCTTTGCGGCGCGAAAATGCTGGCGGACGTGCTCGGCGTGCCGCGGTTTTACGTGGGCGTCGAGGATAACAAGCCCGACGCGATAAACGCTCTCGTTCGCGTTGCCGCGGAGAATAATATTCCCGCGGATATAATCGCGCTCAAAAGCAAATATCCGCAGGGCGCGGAAAAACAGCTCATTTACGCCGTTACGGGCAGAAAAGTGCCCGTCGGAAAGCTGCCCGCCGACGTGGGCGTGGTCGTGGGCAACGTGCATACGGCGTTTTCGCTGTTCGACGCTGTGGAAAACGACACGCCGCTGTATCGCCGCGCGCTTACGGTATGCGGCGGGAGCGCGGTCAAGCCGTCCAACCTGTGGGTGCGCACGGGCACGACCTACGCCGACTGCGTCGATTTTTGCGGCGGCATAGACGACGGGTGCGTAAAGATGATTTCGGGCGGGCCGATGATGGGGTTTGCGCTTGACTCGCTCGATTATTCGGTGACGAAAACGTCGGGGTCGATATTGCTTTTGAGCGGGACGGAGGCGAACACGTTGCAGCCGTCTGCGTGCATAAATTGCGCCAAGTGCGCAAAGGCGTGCCCCATGAATCTGATGCCCATGTATATCGACGCGTACACGCTGCGCGGCGACTATGCGTCTGCCAAACGGTTCGGCGCGCTCAATTGCATAGAATGCGGATGCTGCGCGTATACGTGCCCCGCAAAACGTCCTATTGTGCAGTCCGTAAAGCTGTGTAAACGCAAAATCAGGGAGCTTGGACTATGAAAACGGTATCCGCATCTCCGCATATAGCGTCCAAAAACTCGACGCGCCGAATAATGATAGACGTTTTGATTGCGCTGTGCCCGTGCGTGATTGCGGCTTGCGTGTTTTACGGCTATCACGTTGTAATCAATCTCGTCGTGTGTCTTGCGTTTTGCTTCGGCGCGGAACTGCTATACAATTTGATTATCGGTAAAAAATGGAACGCCGAGGGCGTAAAGAACGCAAGCGTAAAGGATTTGTCGTTCGCCGTCACGGCGGTAATACTGACGCTCAATTTGCCCGCGGTCATGCCCGTATCCAAGTGGGGTATGACCGCCGTCGGCAAGAACGGCAGCGTAGTTTTCAGCTTCGACACCGTCGTGCTGTGCGCGCTCGCCTCGATATTTGCTATTATGCTCGTAAAAATGCTGTTCGGCGGCATAGGCAAGAACTTTGCCAACCCCGCATGCACGGGCAGAATTTTTCTGTTTATCGCGTTCGGCGGCGCTGGCGCGTTCGGTCTTACAAGCTCGCTGTTCGGCAGCGGCATGGCGGCGACGGGCGCGACCTGGCTGGGCAAGCGCACGTCGGTAACGGGCGCAATGCTGCTCGACATGTTTTTGGGCAACGTCGCGACGGCTGCCGTCGGCGAAACGTGCGTAATCGCGATACTTGCGGGATACGTGTATTTGTCGGCGCGCAAAGTGATAGACCCGCGCGTGCCGCTCATGGTTATCGGCTCGCTGGCGCTGTTCGCGTTTTTGTTCGACGTAGTTCCGTCGGGCGCGCGCGGCATAAGCATGCTGTACGAAACGCTAGCGCACGTGCTGTCGGGCGGATTGCTGTTCGGCGCGGTGTTCATGGCAACCGATTACGCGACTACGCCCAATACCTTTGCGGGCTCGGTCATATTTGCGGTGGGCGTCGGGCTTATAACCGCGCTAATACGCGCGTTCGGCGCTTTCCCCGAGGGCTTTTCGTTCGCGCTGCTCGTCATGAACATAGCGACGCCGCTTATTGACAAATACGTAGTGCCCAAGCCGTTCGGTTACGTAAAGCCGATTAAGCAAAAAAAGCGGCGCGGCAAGGGCGGCGAAAAGGCGGTGAGCGGAAATGAGTAAATCGGTTGTGAGAGCGTTGAAGTCGATGACCGTGCTGCTGTGCATTGCGGCGGTGTGCGTTACGGTTTTGACGGTGTGCAATATGTTTTTCCCCAAATATATGCCGTCGTTGGACGCTGCGACGGCAAACCTTATCAACGGCATTTGTTCGACGGGCAAGGATAGTCAAACGGCGTTCGACGACGGTTATATCGTCATGCTGCAAGAGAGCGAACACGGAGTTACGCTCGCCGACTTTAACAAAACGAACAAGAGCTCGAAGGCGGAGGTGCTCGCGGTGTACGGCGAGCCGCGCGGCGAAAACACGGGCGCGTACATAATCGAGAGTAAGTCCGCGGGACGCGACGGCGACGTGATAATACTCACGGCGTATGCCGACGGAAAAATCATAGGCGCTACTGTGAAAAAGCAGGGCGAAAGCTATTGGCAAAAGCTGCCCGCCGACCTTTTCGACAAGCTCGAAGGCGTGAGCGGCGAGGTCGATATGAACGGGCTTATCGGCAAGACGGGCGCGACGCTGTCGCTCAACGCGATAGACCGCGCCGTCAATCTATCCAATAAGTTCGCGCTCGACTACATGACGGGAATACGCGACGCGATTTCCAAAAAATCGTCGGCGTCGCTCGGGGGTGGTAAATGACAAGAGAGGAATTCAAAAGAACCGCGCTCGGCGGGCTTACGAACAACCCCGTGTTTGTGTTGGTGTTGGGCATGTGCCCCACGATTGCCAAGTCGGACAATGTTATAAACGCGGTTTCGCTCGGCTTGTGCACGGCGTTCGTATTGATATTTTCCAACGTGATAATTTCCGCGTTGCGCAAGGTCATACCCGACAAGGTGCATTTGCCCGCATACATAATCGTCATTGCGTCGTTGGTCACGTTCGTGCAAATGGTGGTGTCGTCGTTCCTGCCGTCGCTCAACGACAGCATCGGCGCGTTTATTTCGCTGATTACGGTAAACTGCATTATTCTCGGGCGCGCGGAGGCGTTCGCGGGCAAGAACAAGGTGTTGCCGTCGCTTATCGACGGGGTGTCTATGGGCTTGGGCTTTATCGCGGCGATAACGCTTTTGGGCGCGGTGCGCGAGCTGTTGACGCTCGCGTTCGGCAGCGGATTTTTCGACACGACAATGGGCGGATTTATAGTGCTCGGGCTTGTAATGGCGGCATTCAACGCCGTGTACGGGTACGTAAAGGACGTTAAACGCCGCAAAACGGCGTTAATCGAGCGAGAGGCTGCATAAATGGCAGTTGTCTTTCAAACCGCTTGCCGATACGATAGGAGGGCATAAGCCGTAAATATGGATTACTTTCTCGCGGTAGTTTCGATAGTTATTTCGGGCATATTGACTAACAACGTCGTGCTCAATCAGAGCATAGGCATGTGCCCGTTTTTGGGCGTGAGCAAAAAGACGCAGTCTGCGATTGGCATGGGGCTTGCCGTCACGTTCGTCATAACGATAGCGTCGTGCGTGTGCTGGGTCATATATACGTTTGTGCTCGACGCGCTGTCCATCGGATATTTGAGCACTATTACGTTTATATTGGTTATAGCGTCGCTCGTGCAGCTTTTGGACATAGTGCTCAAAAAGCTTTCGCCCGCGCTGTACAGCTCGCTCGGCGTTTATCTCGCGCTTATCACGACCAACTGCGCGGTGCTCGGCACGGCAAACGCGGTCATTTCGCAAGGTCTGGACTTTTTCCAAACGCTTATTACGGGTATTTCGATAGGCGTGGGCTTCACCGTGGCGCTCATACTCATGGCGGGCATACGCGAAAAGCAAACGCTGTACGACGTGCCGCGCCCGTTTGCGGGTTTCCCGATTGCGCTTGTCACGGCGGGAATTATGGCTATGGCTTTCTACGGCTTTATGGGCTTATCCTTTACTTAATCGAGGTACGAAGCAATGGAAATATTTTTGAATATAGTAGTGCCCGTGTTGATTGTGGCGGCGCTTGCCGCATTGTTTGCGTTTTGTCTGTCGTTTCTCGGCGATAAACTCGCCGTCGAGCGCGACCCGAGGATAGACGATATAGAGCGCAACCTTTCGGGCGCGAACTGCGGCGGCTGCGGATATGCGGGGTGCTCGCAGTTTGCCGAGGCGCTGTTCAAGGGCGAGGCGGATTTGTCGCGTTGCAATCCCACGCCGCCCGAAAACAAAAAGAACATAGCCAAAATTTTGGGCATGTCGGCGTTCGAGAGCGAGGCGACCGTCGCCGTCGTGCACTGCGCGGGCGGCAACCGCGCCGCGGACAAATACGATTATCAGGGCTTCGGCGATTGCCAAAGCGCGGAAATACTCGCGGGCGGCAGCAAGGCGTGCGAATACGGGTGCATGGGTATGTGCTCGTGCGTGCACGTGTGCAAGAACGACAGCATAGCCATATGCAAGGACACGGGCGCGTCGAAGGTCGATTACGATAAATGCACATCGTGCGGCGCGTGCGTAAAGGCGTGCCCAAAAAAGCTAATCGGCAGAATACCCAAATCCGCCAAGGTGTACATAGCCTGCTCCAACACAACCAAGGGCAAAGAGGTGACGGCGGTGTGCAAGGTGGGGTGCATAGCGTGCGGCAAGTGCGAGCGCGGTTGTCCTACGGGCGCGATTAAGCTTGCCAACAACCTCGCGGCGATTGATTATACCAAGTGCATAGGCTGTATGAAATGTGCCGCCGAATGCCCGCGCAAGTGCATTTTGCCTATGGGCGAGGGCATAGCGCTGCTCGATAGAATAAACGCCGACAAAGCGGCGGCAAAAAAAGCCGCGTCGGCGTAGTCGCGTTATTCGCAAACAAGCAAAGCGATAGACGGGGAAAATATGTACAGCTACGAAATTCCGAAAAGAATTGGGTATCCCAGAACTGTTTTTTACGACGACGGCGTTGTTTTCTACTACAAGGACGGACGCGAAATCGGCGTAAAAGCAAGCGATATCGAGAGAATAAGCTATGTAAAGCCGAGCTTGATAAATTATATCGGCGCCGTATTATCGCTCATGTTTTGCGGCACGGGCGAACAACCGGGGCGAATGGAAATATTCTTGCACGATAGCGTAAACGGCTCGTTACTTAATCGAGCAGATAATCGCAAGCTGTATTTGGTAAAAATCGCGGAAAAGCATATCTATAAGCTTCCCGAGTTTTTCAAGCGGAAAATGGGACTGTACGATTGATTAGACGCCATAAAAAACGCGTCCGCGAATTGCCGTAGTTCCGATAGGGAACTTAATAAGACGCAAATAAAAAGATTTAGGCATTAGCGTTAGGCTATGCCTATTCTGTACTTTTTTCGTGGTCGTAGCTCGGTGAGATATTGATATTTTTATATATTACGTAAATCCAATCGGTTGCGTTCTTTCATTTTTCGTGCTATAATTACCGTACGATAAACAGTATTTACGGCAGGAACAATAAATGAAAAAGAAAGTTGATTTTAAAAAACTTATTACATTTACAAACGTATTATCTGTTATATTGATAATTATGTATTTATTAGATTGCTATTTGCCGTTGCCCGAAGGGTACACAGGGTATACGTCCTGGAATAGCGATAGCTCATCAGTGTTAAATTACATTTTCGGTAGTTGCGGGGGATTACTTTCAAATTCTTTGGCTATGGGCGCAATAGTTGATCCAAGCGGAACTCAAATTTACAGGCATTTTACCCAAATGCTTTTACACGGCGGAATTTTGCATTTAATTGCTAATCTTGTCGGATTGTATTTTATCGGCAATTATACCGAAAAGCGTTTCGGTTGGTGGATGACCGCTGTGTTGTTCTTTTTGGTGGGATTTATCGAAAGCTTTATTACCGACCCACTGTACCTTGCAATGGCACCCGATAAGGCGGATAAGATTGCCTCTAATATAAGCGTGGGCGCGTCGGGCGGAGTATACGGACTGATGGGCGCGTGTCTTGCGGCAGTATTTTTCGATTTGAAAAGCTTTAAACAAATAGGCATGCCTACAATCATAGTATCGGCGATATACGGTGTGCTTACAACCTACGTTGTAAGCTTTGGTTGGACGACGGTTTGTCATAACGTAGCGTTGATTTTGGGTTTAATTATAGGCACCGCTATTATTCTTCCGTTCTTTCTGTTGAAAAAAGGGAAGTTTGCACCTGCAATGCAATTATCCGAACAGTCGGAAACCGACCCCCAAGATGCAAAAAACAACAATCTATAAGTTCATAATATAAATTTCAATTTAGCGTTCTAATAGTTAGCAGTAAAACGCTCTCGAACATTTCGTTCGAGAGCGTTTGTCATCGCTTGAAAGTGCAATTATTAAAAATTCAGTTTTTTATTCCCTATGGGAATTGCGCTTTTTTCGCAGACGTGTTTTTTTAATGTGAATATCGAAACCGTGCGCTTACACGCCCTGTGCAATCATCGCTTGCGCTACCTTGATAAAGCCCGCGATGTTCGCGCCCGACACGTAATCGGCGGGCGAGGCGTATTTTTGCGCGGCGTCGGCGGCTTTGTCGAATATGCCCTTCATAATGCCTTTGAGCTTCGCGTCCACCTCGTCGAACGACCAGCCGAGCCGCAGCGAGTTTTGGCTCATTTCCAGCGCGGAAACTGCGACGCCGCCCGCGTTTGCCGCTTTTGCGGGCATAAACAGCGTTTTTGCGCTCCGGAACACGTTTATCGCGGCGGTGGTGGAGGGCATGTTCGCGCCCTCGCCGACGGCGATTACTTTGTTTTTGACGAGCTGCTTGGCGTCGTTTTCGTCAAGCTCGTTTTGCGTGGCGCAGGGCAGCGCGATATCGCATTTGACTTGCCACACCTTGCCGCCGTCGCTGAATCTCGCGCCCTTTACCGCGTCGGCGTATTCTCTTATGCGTCCGCGCTTGACCTCTTTTATTTCCTTTACGATATCGAGCTTTATGCCGTCGGGGTCGTACACCCAGCCCTTGGAGTCGGACATGGTGACGACCTTTGCGCCGAGCTGCTGCGCCTTTTGCGCGGCATAAATCGCCACGTTGCCCGAGCCCGATATTGCGACCGATTTGCCTTTAATGCCGTCGCCGTGCGCGTTAAGCATGTTTTCCACGATATACACCAAGCCGTAGCCTGTCGCCTCCGTGCGCGCGAGCGAGCCGCCGTAGGTGAGACCCTTGCCCGTGAGCACGCCCTCGTAAACGTTTTTGATGCGCTTGTACTGACCGTACATGTAGCCGATTTCTCTGCCGCCGACGCCTATGTCGCCCGCGGGCACGTCGGTGTCCGCGCCGATATGGCGCGCCAGCTCGGTCATGAAGCTTTGGCAAAACTCGCGTATCTCGCGCTCCGACTTGCCCTTGGGGTCGAAATCCGAACCGCCTTTGCCGCCGCCGATGGGCAAGCCCGTAAGCGAATTTTTGAAAATCTGCTCGAAGCCCAAGAATTTGATAATGGAAAGATTGACCGAGGGGTGGAGGCGAAGCCCGCCCTTGTACGGTCCTATCGCATTGTTGAACTGAACACGAAAGCCTCGGTTAACTCGGATGTTGCCGTTGTCGTCCGTCCAGGGCACGCGGAATATGATTTGACGGTCGGGCTCGGTGATGCGCTCCAACACCGCGTTGTTTTTGTACGCGCAATCGCTTTCCACCACGGGCGCGATTGTGGTAAGCACCTCGTCCACTGCCTGCATAAATTCGGGCTGACCCTCGTTGCGTGCGGCTACCGCCGCTCTTACTTCGCTGATGTAAGACATACAATCTCCTTTAAAATACAAAAACGCCGTGATTTCTCACAGCGCCTTTGCTTAATTTGCACGGTAATTATATTTCTTGCCGCCGAATTTGTCAAGCGATTTTCGCTCGATTTTCCGAATTTTGCAAGGTTTTTATCATAACAACGATTGCGTTGATATATATAGAAATATAATTATGCGGCGATATCGAGGTATAAATTAGTAAGCATTGCGAAAAATTGGGGTATATAACCATAAAATCGCGCTAAAACGACGGTTTTTCGGGCGTTTTCGACAAGGCGCGGGGCAGTTGGGTTTGACTGTTTACGCGCAAAAATGGTATAATTATATCGTAAGATAAAGCCGACGACCGATTTGGCATGCGATACAATGCGGCGGTTTTTGCCAATTTGCGGTTTTGTGTGCCTTGCTCGCATGGTCGGCGCAAAAAATGCGCGCGGTAAAACGCGCACGGAAGGTGAATTATGGTAAGGTTTATAGTCGATTCGACTTTCGGACTTTCTCGGGCGTTTGCCGAGGAAAACGGCGTGCAGGTCGTAAGTCTCACGCTATTGCTCGACGGCAAGGAGTACGTCGAGGGATACCGCGAGGATTGGGACGCGTTTTATAAAAAGTTTGTCAAATCCAAATCGGGCGCGAAAACCTCGCAGCCTTCGCCGCAAAAGTTTCAGGACGCAATCGACAAGATACTTGCCGAGGACGCGAACAGCGAAATTCTCATTCTTACGATAGCCGACAGGCTGAGCGGCACGATAGGCTCTGCGAGCATTGCCGCGGCGCAGTATCCGAATATCAGAATAAAAGCGATAAACACGTGCGAGGCGGGCGTTTCCGCGCTTGTGTATTTTCAGGAAATGTTCAAAGCGGCAAAGGCGGGCGCGTCGTTCGACGAGCTTTTGGCGCTGTCCGACGACCTCGTCGAGCGCATCGCCATGCAGTTTATACCCGCGTCGCTCAACGAGCTTGCGCGCGGCGGCAGGGTGAACAAGCTTTTGGCGCGCATAGGCGGCATACTCAACGTTAAGCCCGTATTCGAGTTTGCAAAAAACGAGCTTACGGTGTATTCAAAAACGCTCGGATTTAACCGCGCGGTGGCGGCGGCGATAGCGCACCTGCCCAAAAAGTTCGACCGCCTGCTCGTGTATTATATAGGCGACGATAAGAATATCGAGCCGCTAAAAGAGCGGTTGTTCCGCACGTTCGGCTTGCCCGATATCGAGGTGGAGTCTATGTGTCCCGTCGGCGGCGTGCATATCGGCGTAGGCACGGTGGGCATAGTCACGCTTGCGAGCAGGGAGCAGTAAGCGCTTAACCGATAATCAAACCTAAAACAGCCGAGACGCATTTGAGCGGTCTCGGTTTTTTCGTGCTTAAATTTTTGCGCAAAGCCCGATATGCGGCATATTATGCGCGCGCCGCGAATAGACTAGGGCGTAGGTTAAGCGGATAAATGGCGGTCGTATTTGCATGTGGCTGTTTGAAACTACATAAGTAGACAAAATTTCTCATAAAGAGACAATGCGCTTATCTGAAAATATGGTATTGTATAGGAGATGTCCGATGAGGTTTTTGGTTGTCAAGAGACGGACGATTGTGGCAATCGCGTTGGCGGCGGTACTGATTGCGCTTGCGGTTACGGGCGTGTATTACACGGGCGCGGCGACGATTTACAACAACGTAAGTCCCAAGAAAGTGCCTATATACTCGGTCGAGACCGACGAAAAGGCTGTTGCGCTGACCTTCGATGCGGCGTGGGGCGCGGATAAAACGCTCGGCATAATGGAAACGCTGGAAGAAAAGGACGCGTGCGGCACATTCTTTTTGGTCGGATTTTGGGCGGAAAAGTATTCCGATACGCTCAAAAAGCTCGCGAAATCCGAAAAAATCGAAATCGGTACGCATTCCGCGTCACATCCGTACATGTCTAAATTGTCTAAGAATGAGATGGCGTTGGAGTTGTCTACGTCCAAGTCACTGATAGAGAGCATTACGGGCAGGAAGGTAGAGCTTTTCCGTCCGCCGTACGGCGACTATTCGGACGCCTTGCTCGCTACGGCAAAGGAGAACGGGCTGTACACGATTCAGTGGGACGTCGATTCGCTCGATTGGAAAAACCTTTCCAAGGAGCAAATCGCGTCGCGGGTGGTTAGCGGCTGTCGCAACGGCAGCATTGTGCTGATGCACAACGACGGCAAGCACACGTTGGAGGCGTTACCCGCGATTATCGACGGGCTGAGGGCGAAGGGCTTTACCTTCAAGACGGTAGGCGACCTCATCTACAAAGACAACTACACCATCGACCATACGGGCAGACAAATAAGGAGTTAAAAACATCATGAAAAACGACAAACCGACCAACACGGTGTACTTACAGGGGCGCGTAGGCTCTGCGCCCGAATACTCGCACGATTTGTACGGCGAACGCTTTTACGAGTTCAAGCTCAACGTGCCGCGCTTATCGGAGCATCTCGACGTAATACCCGTCACCGTGTCGGAAACGCTTGCCGCATCACTCAAAGAAAACGATTCAATCGGCGTTTGCGGACAGTTCCGCAGCTTTAACCGTCCCGACGGCGAGCGCTCGCGGCTTATACTGAGCGTATTCGCGCGCGAAATAGTCGAGCCGCAGGCGGACGCGAACCCCAATTCCGCCGAGCTTATAGGATACATATGCAAGCCGCCCATTTACCGCACCACGCCGTTCAACCGAGAAATTTGCGACGTGCTGCTCGCGGTAAACCGCGCGTATTCCAAATCCGATTACATTCCGTGCATAGCCTGGGGCAAGAACGCGCGGCTCATAAAGAACGCGTCCGTAGGGCAAAAGCTCGAAGTGGGCGGCAGGATACAGTCTCGTCAATACACCAAGCGTCTCGACGACGGCAGCGCGGAAATACGCACGGCGTACGAGTTTTCCATAGGCTGCGTGGAGTTTTTGCACAAGGAGAGCGAGGTCGCGTCCACGTCCGACGATTGATATAATTCGTATCGGCATTCGATAATTCGTAATCGAGACGCGCGTAAAAACGTGCCGTTTCTTAAAAACAAACTCGCGGCTGCAAGCAGTCGCGAGTATTCCTTTATTCGTATTTTCAAGCGCGGGTTTATTTAAAACACTTCTTTTTCTTCCGATTGCATTTTGTTCTTTGCCGCGACCTGCCGCCAAATAATGAGCGCGGCGAGAATTACGGTCACTATAATCACGACGACCGCCACAATCAAAACTACGTTGACGCCGCCGTAGTCTATGTACACGGTTTGCACATAGCAGGTGAGCGTGCCGAAATCGGGGTCGAGGTATTTTATTTGCGTATACGGCAACGACGTATCGAACGTGCCCACGACCTCTACCTTTGTGCCCGTGGGCAATACTGCGGCGAGCGGCGTATATTCGCCGTTTTCGTCTTTGGCGTACGTTTGCGCGACCTCGCTGCCGTTATACGATATTATTTCCGCATTGTACGCGGGGCGAATGAAATTGGGCTCGTACCCGTTTAGCGAAAGGTTGGCGGCGAGAATGTATCCCTCGTACGCTTCGTTTATCGACACTCTGTACCAAAGATTATCGTAATCGTCGCGGTACGCGTCCACAAAGTCGAGCATGTCGAAAACCGTGTTGCGCTCGACCGCCGAAAACCCGCCCGAAAGCTTTTTCGCGCCGCGGCTCGGCCATTTGTAGACGGGCGTGGCGTTGCTGTAAACCGTGCACACCTTTGCGGGCGGCTCGGCGTAGGGGAGCGGCTCGGACAACGCGCCTTTGTACACGTAGCCCGTCACGAGCTCGCCCGTAGTCAGATTGTCAATCATTACGAGCGCGTACTCGCGCGCGTCGTCAAGCGTGTACAGCGGCACGATTACGTTGCGTCCCTTTGCTATCGTGTAGCCGAGCGGGCTGCCCATCGGTCTGTCGAAGATTTCCGCGTCGCGCAGCGCTTTTCTGATAATGCGAGTGCCGTCCGCCTTGGTCGGGGCGTCGCCCTTTACGTCGAGATGGCTGTCGTTGTAGTCGTCGTCAACGAGCGTAACGCCGAGCGGCGCGCCGCCTGCGGTGAACACGCGGTGCTTGTATGCGTCGATTACTATTACGTCGCCGTAATCGGCATACCTGTTGCTTACTGTGGAAAGCAATATTTGCCCGCGCGTAAAGCCGAGCGAGTACGGCGCGTCGTTTGCGGTGAGCGCGTACGTCGTCGTCGCGTCGCTTATGCGCGTGATATGCGTGCGGGAAAGCGTGAATACGTTGTCGGAAATATCGACGGCGAGCGAAAACGCGTCCTTGGGCGCGTCGCGGAATTTGTCGGCTTTGACGCCGCCGTCGGCGTTCGGGTCGATTAGGTACACCGCGCCGTCACCGAGCGCGTACAGCTTTTCGCGCCCCACGCTCAGCGTAATCGACTTGAACCGCGCGTCGAGCAGCCGCTGCGCCGTCTTGCCGTTTTCGGACAGCCACAGCCCGTCGTCGGCGAGTATATACAGCTTGCCGTCCGCGTCGACCGCGATTTGCTTAATCAAGCCGTCCACCGCTACGGTGCGCTCGCTGCCGTCCGAAAAAATGCCCACCTTGTTGTAGTCGTAGGCTACGTACACCGCGCCGAAGCAGTCGGCGGCAACCGATACGGGGTTGGTCAGCCCGTTTAAATATTCGAGCTTGTCGCCGTAAATCGCCACTCTGCCGTTGACCGCGTCGGACACGTACAGCGCGGAGTTTTTGACCGCGCCGCCCGTCGGCATGTAAAAGAACCCGTCGGCGGAGCTTGCCGACGCCAACAGCGTCACGTCGGAGGAAAGGTCAGCCGCAAGCTTATGCAGCGCATAGCCCGAATCGAAGGCGTATACGAACCCGTCGAACGCGCAAAAGCACAGCATGGGCGAATCGGTCGCCGCGCGGAACTTTTCTTTGAGCCCGCCGCCCGTATACGCATAGCCTTTTATGCCCGCAGGGGCGAGCGTGTAAAGCGTTTCGCTGTAATCCATAACGGACAGCGCGGAAACGCGGTCGGTTTGTTGCAGCACGATGGCGAGCGTGCCGTCGGGCGCGACCGTGCAAATATCCTGCTTGCCCGCCGAAAACATTTCCGAATCGACGGCGACGTAGCAAATCAAACCGTCGGCGTTGTGCGAGAGCGCGACGGCGGTCGCGTTGACGCGCGCGTGCTCGGTAGATACTAGCGTCGCGGTTTCGGGCGTGCCGACGAACGCGGTTTCGCCGAGCACGGCGGTTATAAGCTTGTCCTCGGCAACGGCGTACAGCGTCGTGCCGTCTAAATCGAAATCGGTTACGACAAGGTCGGTTTGCAGCTTGTCGTCGCTCGCCGCGGTCTCGTCGTCGCCGCAGTAGCGCATGTAAACGCCGCCGTTTTCGAGCGTGATAAGGCGGTCGCCGCGTCGCAGCGTCTTGTCTGCGGCAACGTCGGCTAGCTTCGTAATTTCGGGTCCGACCGCGGTTTTGACGGCGTTCCCGTCCGATATCACAAGCCCCGCCGCGTCGGCGAAAACCGATTGCGGACGGTCGAAATAATAGTACGCCGCGTCGGCGTTCGCCTCGACGGGCGAGAGCGCGACGACGGGCGCGTCCTCGGCTTTTGCGCGCAGGCAAAGCGGGAGCGCGGCGACCGCGGCGATAGCGATAATCAATATAAAAACGCGCAGCAGCGCAGACTTGACGAGTGAACTTTTCATAATGGATATTTTACCACGGCGTGCAAAAAATGTAAAGAGTTTTGACGAATTTTGTCGCTTTGCGCGTTACGGGTCGGCGACCTCGGTCGAACGCACGTGAACGGACTGTTTTCGGCGCTGTTCTCAGCGGCGCCGAGGCTGTGGCTTTGCGCGTACAGACCGCGATTTGCGCGTAAAAATGCGTTATACCGCGGTCGCCGACCCGTACGACGGCGCGTATTGGCTAAAAGTGATAAAAAATTTTTATAAATTTATGCAAAATACCCCCTTTACAAGAGGAAAATTTTGTGTTATAATTTTATTGCGAATAATCAAAATGGGGTTATCGGACGATTTACTACCCCGAAGGTGTAAGAATTGAATAATATTGCTATAATCGATTTAGGCTCGAATTCGGCACGTTTGGTGTTGGCTCACGTCGTAGGCGAAAGCTATTTTGTCGTTTACGACGAGCTCAAAGAATCGTTGAGACTCGCGCAGGATATGGAGCGCGACGGGTATTTAAAGCAGGCGCGCATCGCGCAGGCGGTCAAAACGCTCAAAATGTTCCGCAAGCTGTGTGACGCTAACAATGTGGACAAGATTTACGCGTTCGCCACCAACGCGGTCCGAAAGGCGAAGAACCAACGCAGCTTTTTGGAAGAGATAAACACCGTTTGCGGCTTCAAAATGGACGTGCTCAACGAGGAGCAGGAGGCGACGCAGATTTACTACGGCGTTATCAATTCGCTGGAAATTCCCAAGGGCGTCATACTCGACATATCTGGCTCGTCGTTGCAGCTCATTCAGTACAACAGGCGCATGATAGTCAATCGCGTCAACCTACCGCTCGGCACGATGAATCTTTCGTCGCTGTGGGACGAGAGCACCACGCCGTTGCAGCAGTCGCAGTTGATAGAAACGTATATGCGCGACCAATTTGCGGCTATCGAGTGGCTGCGGACGTTAGAGCCGGATTACAAGTTTATCGGCGTGGGCGGGTCGTTCCGCAATCTTGCCAATATTGTACAGCGTATCGAAAAGTATCCGCTCAATCTCGTACATAACTATCGCATCGGCATAGACACCTTCAACAAGGTGTACGACATGATAAAGGTTTTGGACGTGGAAAAGCGTTCCAAAATAAAGGGGCTGTCCGCACAGCGCGCCGATATTTTTTGCGCGGCGCTGTCTTGCATAAAGAGCCTTTTGGAGTTTACCGATTTCGACGAAATGGTGGTGTCTGGCTCGGGCATTCGCGAGGGCTTGCTGTTTAACCACACCGTGCCCACGACGCTCGAAAAGCCCATCACCGACATTCTCGGATACTCCATTTACACGCGCTTGCACTACGACGGCTTGAATATAACGCATGCCGAGCACGTTTGCAATCTCGCTATACAGCTCTACAAGCAGCTCCGAGTATTGCATAAGCTTCCGCGTCAGTACGTGCGCGTGCTGCGCGTAGCGGCATTGCTGCACGAATCGGGCATGCGGACAAGCTTTTACAACCATTACAGGCATTCGGCATACTACATAATGAATTCCAATCTGTACGGCGTATCGCATCGCGACTTGGTGCTTGCGGCGTTCGTTGTGCGCAGTCACAACCTCGACGACCTTTCGCTCGCGGAATGGAACAAGTATGCGGGCGTCGTGCAGGAGGAGGATTTGGTGGCGGTAATGCGGCTCGCCGTGATTATGCGCATAGCCGATTCCTTGGATAGGTCGATGTCCGGCTCGGTCAAGGGCATTACGTGCGACGTGCTCGGCGATTCGGTCATCATGAAAACCGAGGTAGAGGGCGATTGCTCGCTGGAAATAAAAGACGCGCTCGGCGCGGGCGCGGATTTTGCGCGGGCTTATCGGAAAAACCTTGAAATACTTTGATATCGCGCTCGCGACAGCGTCTCCGCGCCGTCGCGAGCTGATTGCCAAAATTCAATGCGTGCGCCCAGTGTTTTTCAAGACGGACGCGCGCGAGGTTACGTTGCCGTCCGCGCGCGAGACGGCGATTGTAAACGCGAGAAAAAAGGGCGAGCTTGCGTCGACGCTTACCGATTTGCCGCTGCTTGCGTTCGACACTGTTGTCGGCGTAAACGGCGAGGTGTTGGGCAAGCCCAAGGATAGAGCGCAGGCTGTCGAAATGTTCGAAAAACTGTGCGGACGCGCGCACGAGGTATATACGGCGGTATATTTTCGCGTTAAATCGAAAATAATCGAAAAAATCGAAAAAACTACCGTCGAATTCGGTGCATTCGATGCGCAATTGGTGTATAATTATGTAGACAGCGGCGCGCCGTACGACAAGGCGGGCGGTTATAACATTGACGACCGCCATATCAAGCCGCTTATCAAGCGCGTCGCGGGCGATTACGACAACGTGGTCGGGCTGCCCGTAAGGCTGACGGAAAAACTTATCGAGGAGAATCTATATGGCGAAATTGGACATCGCACTTGAACTCGGAACTTCGTTCACGTCGATATTCGTACAGGGCAATAATATTGTTTTGCACGAGCCGTCCGCAATCGCTTTTTACGAAAAGGGCAACGGCAACAGCCTTTGCGCCGTGGGCGGCGAGGCTTACGACTTGCTCGGCAAGGGGAACGACAAGACGAAAATCGTTTGCCCGATTGTCGAGGGCGTTATCAAGTATCCCGACGAATGCGCGCTCATGCTCGGCGAATTTATCAAGCGCGTTTTGCCCGAGTCGTACGTATTCAAACCGAGAATAAGCGCCATATTGGGCATGCCTACGGGCGTTTCGGTCGACCAGCGCCGTATGTACGAGGACGTGCTGCGCCGTGCGGGCATAAACGAAGTGATCATGGTCGATAACTGCATGCTCGCGGCTATCGGCGCGGAGCTAAACGTGCGACACAATTACGGCGGCACTGTGGTGTCCATAGGCGGCGGCGTGACGGAAATGGCGGTAGTCGGCTTGTGCGGGCTTATCGACGGCATGGCGATGAACGTCGGCGGCGACATGATGGACAGAGCGTTGCTGGACATGCTGTGCGGATATTACCACATGAACATAGGCAAGTCGTCCACGCGCAAGCTCAAAGAGCATATCGCGAGCCTTATTCGCAACGACTGCATGACCGAGCGTATCAGCGGCAAGGATATACAAAATCACCGTTCGTACGTAAACAACATGTCGGCGGATTTGCTGTATCCCGTGCTGTACGATTATTATATGAATATAATTCACGCGGTGTCCGACTTGGTAAATTCGTGTTCGCCCGCAATCGTGGCGGAGATACAAAACAGCGGCATAACGGTGGTGGGCGGCGGCGCTAAAATACCCGGGCTTGCCGAGCTCATGAGCAAGCAGCTCGGGCTTGCCGTGACGGTGGCGGATTCGCCCGAGTACGCGACGGTGTACGGCGCGGGCAAGCTGTTGTCCAACGACGCGCTGCTCAACGAGATACTCGACAATCTTTGATAAACGAACGTATTATATCGGTACGTCAAAAAGGGCTTCGAAAGTCCTTTTTTTGTTGCGCGGGCAATCGTCGGCACGGCTAAAATCGCGGTAGATTTAATTTTTTATAAACGACAAAAGCGTACAAATTTCCGCTTGCGCTTTTGTGTGCCGTCGGGTATAATGTGGCAATGAAGAGTATCGTTATAACGTCGGGCAAGGGCGGCGTCGGCAAAACTACCGTTACCGCGTGCTTCGGAAAGGCGCTCGCGGCGCTCGGCAAGCGCGTGGTGCTTATGGACGCCGATTTCGGGCTGAATAATCTGGACGTGGTTTTGGGGTTGGAGAACCGAGTGGCGTACGATATAGCCGACGTGATAGACAATCGCTGTCGAGTGCGACAGGCGCTGGTGGAGAGCGACGTTCGCAATCTGTTTTTGCTGCCGTCGGCGCACGGATATCTGGGCGAAAAGGTAACGGCGCAAAACCTCAGGCTTGTGCTCAACAGTCTTGCCGCTACGTTCGATTACGCGCTGGTGGATTGTCCCGCGGGTATAGAGGCGGGATTTCGCCGCGCCGTGGGCGCGTGCGAACGCGCAATGGTGGTTACGACGCCGCACATGAGCGCGCTGCGCGACGCGAACAAGGTGGTCGCGCTGCTGTCGTCGTACAAGCTTTGCCCGACGCTAATAGTCAACCGCGTGCGCGGCGATTTGCTCGCGGCAAACAAGATTCCCACGCCTGCGGAAATAACGCAAATGCTCAAAGCCGAGGTGGACGGCGTGATACCCGAGACGGACGGCGTTTACGGATATTCGGCAATGCCGACCAAGCCGTTCGAGCTGTTGGCGCGCCGCGTGTGCTACGGCACGGGCGAGCCGCTCGACCCCGCCGCCGATTATCGCGGGCTGTTCGGCGCGATTAGGCGCAAGTTTAAAAGAGGCTGACATGGACGTACAAAGATTGACGCGTATGCTCGAAAACGACGAGGCGGGGAGCATGCGCGGCACGCTGCGCGTTGCGCAAGCCGATTTGATGAATTTGCTGTGCGAGTTTATGGACGTGAAAAAATTAGATATGCGCGTTGAAAAATCGGGCGACGCGTATACGCTGACCGTCACCGCCGAGGTAGATAAAATCTACGATATCGGCAAAATAAGCGGATAATATGCGATGCGTGCGCGCCGACTGTGCGCGCAAAACCATTTAAATTGCGGCTTTGCGTGCTTTTATGCGCGCGCCCGACATATAATTTAACCATGGATAAGTATTCGGGTTGCAATATAGTGGATAGCGTGGTGACTGCGCCGCCCAAGCCCGTAAAGACCGTCAAGCGGCGCGGGCTCGCGTCGTTTTTGGCGCGCGCGGCGGTGGCGGCGGTAGCTGTCGGGTTTATGTGTCTTTTGCGGTACGGCGGCATAGCGGCTATGCAGCCTGTGCGCGACGTGGCGCACGACGTACTGTGCTACGACGTTTTCGGACGCGACGGGTTCGGCGAAACGCCCGTTTTAGAGCAAATATTCGGTGCGAAGCAAGCGAATTAAGCGCGGCCGCGTCAAGGTAAGTCGCAAGGTCGGCACGGAGGTATCCGTCTACATATCTCCGATAATGCTTATAATGGCGGTGTTTTTCGTCGCTTTCGGCATGGCGTACGAGCTTGCGTGCTCGCTGACCGCCGTGATTTTGCATGAGTGCGCGCATGCGCGCGTCGCGAAAAAGCTCGGTTACGCGCTCGGTGAAATCAGGCTGATGCCGTACGGCGCGGCGCTGTGCGGAATTACCGACATGCGGCCCGCGCACGAGATTATAATCGCCGTCGCAGGTCCGCTTTTCAATCTCTTGCTGGGGCTCGTGTTTGCGGCGACCTGGTGGCTAGTGCCTGCGAGCTACGCGTTCACGTCCACGTTTTGCATGTGCAATCTTTACATAGGATTTTTCAATCTAATCCCCGTATATCCGCTCGACGGCGGGCGAATAGCGTTCGCGCTGCTATCGGTGCGGCTGCGGCGCGCCAAGGCGTTCAAGGTAATGCGCGTGCTGTCGGCGGTATTCGGCGCGGCGTTTTTGGCGCTGTTCGTGCTGTCGGCGATTTATTCGCCAAACGTGTGTTTTTTGAGCGTGGGGCTGTTCATGCTGTTATCGGCGTTTATTCCCGATAGACGCGCGCAGTATTACGCGCTGTTTGCGACGGGCGAGCGCGACAAGCGTCTCAAAAAGCCGCTCGAAACGCGCACGTTCGCCGTGTCGCGCGACGCGCCGCTAATCGAGCTGTGCAGGACGCTCGACCCCGACCGCTACACCGTTTTCGTGCTGTGCGACGGGAACGCCGCGCCCAATCGCAGCGTCAGCGAAACCGAGCTGTTGGACGCCGTAAAGTCGCGCGGGTATGCGATAAGCGCGGCGGCGGCGTTCGGACTGACCGAAATTGACGAAAATACTTGATTTTTCGCGCTTTTTGTGATATGCTTGCGGTATGGACTATTTGGAGAGCGCGCGGCGGCTGAACGGTACTGCGTTCAGGGATTTCGCGCGCATGCTTTACGAATACAACAGGCGCGAGTACAACGCTTTGGTCGCCGAGCTGGTGCGCGGCGGACGGGCGGACGAGTATGCCAAAATTGCCGAAATGTCCGAGGTCGCGTGCGCGTCCGCAGAGGGCGCGTTCTACGACGGCGACGCGACCGTATCCGTGCGCAACATCGAGCAAAAGTATTTGCGCGAGCTGATTACGATTTGCACCGCGGCGGGGCTTACGGAAAGCGACTATGCGCCGTTGCTGTTTGCCGCGGGGTACGCGGATAAAAACAGCGCGCTCGGGCGGTTGAACTGTGCGGTCGAGGAATACGTAAAGCGCCGCGCCGCCGATAATTTCGACGGTATCGCCGACCTGATAGACAGGTTCGACGCAAAATATATCAAGTACCGCGTGCTTATCGAGGTGGACCGCTCCCGTGCGGTGCGGCGACTGCTCAATAAGGCGGTTTACGAAAAGCATATCAACAAGGCGTTTGTGCGCGACGTGCTTATGGATTGCGCCGACGCCGCGCCCGCGCTGTTCGAGGCGTACAAGACGGCGGACGCGCACGAGCGCGTGGCGATTGTGCGCCTGCTTTTGGTTATGAAAAACGACGGGCGAGTGCGCGCGTTTTTGGACGAAACCGTTGCGGCGGACAAGTCCAAGAGCGTCAGGGCGCTGCTCGACGAGCGCGAAAAAAAGCGCAAGGGCGGCGCGCCCGCGTATTTCGAGCGGCTCATGGCGGACGGCAAGCCGCTCAGTCTCGCGCAATGGTCGGAGCTTTTGGACGGAGAGGATTTTGCCGAGGTTGCGGATAGGACTTTCTTTTGCGCGCGCGAAAACGGGTATACGCGCGTTTTGCTGTACAATAACGGCGAATTTACGGATTTGAACGACAGCGTCGCAGAGCTTGACGCCGCCGACGATATTTACGTGCTGCATCCGATTGACGCGCCCGCCGAGCTAGCGGACGTTTTCGCATCGGGCGTCGAACAGCCGTTTTTGCAGGCGGGGCGCCCGCTGTTTCACGTATTGTCGGGCGAGGTAGATTGCTCGTACAGGTTTTACGGCGACATGATTGCGCGCGACGCGTTCGAGAAGAACCGCAAGCGCATAGGCTTCGAGCTTTGCGAGCGGCGCGGCGGCGGTCAGACCGTCGCGTTGTATCGCGTCGGCGATTATTGCGTCGGCGCGGAATTGGACGGCGTGGGCGGCGGCTCGGTCGGCTGCGGCAAGCTCTTGTTTTTCCGCGCGAAGGACGTAGTGCGCGTCGGCCGCAATGTCTATATCGACGGCGCGCAGCCGCTTGCCGTGTCGGACGTGCCGCGGCGCGAGTACAGCGAGCTGGTGTACGCAGTGCGCCGATTGTATACGGAATAGCCGCGCGACCGATTTTTAAAATGCGGAATTTGCGCGGTCAATCAATAGACAAAAACGCAATAATATGATAAAATACAATAGACGCAACGTGCGGAGAGAATGCCCGTTCGCGACGGGCGAGCCAATCCGCGATTGCGTCGAAACCGAACTTTTTTAACATCTTTGTAATGCACGCAATCGGATTTAGGGGCTTTGCGCATTGAAAAGTAAAATTCTCGTAGATTACGAATCTTATATGTGTAGCGTCGCTTTGTTGGAAGACGGCGTTTTAAAGGAATTTTACGTCGAGGACCGCAACGTTTCGCGTATTACGGGCAATATATACAAGGGTCGCGTCGTAAACGTTTTGCCGGGGCTGTCGTCGGCGTTCGTCGATATCGGCGGACGCAGGAACGGATTTTTGTCGGCGGCGGACATGCTGGAAGACCGCTCGGCGCTGTCCCATTCGGGCTCGCTCCCGACCAAGCTCAACGTTAAGGAAGGCGACTACGTGCTCGTGCAGGCGGTCAAAGAGCCTACGGAGACCAAGGGCGCGCGGCTTTCGGCAAACCTCTCCATTCCCGGGCGATACGTAGTGTACATGCCTACGGTAGACTTTATAGGTGTGTCGAATAAGATTACAGACGAGGGCGCGCGCGCCAAGCTGATAGAAACGCTCACCAAGTTCCGCCCGACGCCGACTTGCGGATTGATTGCGCGCACAGCGGCAAAGGACGCGCGCCGTTCCGATATAATAGACGAAATCGAGTATTTCACCAAAACGTACAACCGAATTTTGGAGCAGTACAATTCGGCGAGCGGCGTGTCGCTGCTGTCCGCCGACGGCGATTTGGTGTTCCGCACGGTGCGCGACGTGCTCAATTCCACGGTGGACGAGATTGTGTGCAATAACGAGCTTGTCGCACGCAAGCTTAACGACTATTTGCAAGAGAACTTGGCGCATTCGGTCAAGGTGACGTGTCAGAGCGAGGGCGACGTGCTCAAAAGATACGGCGTTTTGAGCGAGGTGGAAAAGCTTTTAAAGCACAAGGTGGAGCTGCCGCACGGCGGCACGCTCGTTATCGACTATACCGAAGCGCTCACGGTGATAGACGTCAATTCGGCGCGGTTCGTGGGCAATACCGCGGACAGAGAGCAAACGGTTTTCGAAACCAACTGCGAGGCGGCGGCGGAGATAGCGCGACAGGTGCGGCTCAGAAATATCGGCGGCATGATAGTAATAGACTTTATCGACATGCACGACCCGCTGCATAACGAAGAGGTCGTGGATATTCTCGTTAGGGAAACGGCAAGCGACAGAACGCGAACGCGCGTGCTGCCAATGACCGAGCTGGGGCTTGTGCAAATGACGCGCAAGAAAACGGGCTCGGAGCTGCAATCGCTGCTGCTCGTGCCGTGTCCGCACTGTCACGGCGCGGCGAGCACGGTGTCGCCCAACTTTTTGGCGCGCAAGATTAAGTCGCAGTTGGTCGATATTTTCGACGACCCCATGTGCAGTGCGGCGATAATAACGGTCAATCCCGCGGCGTTTGCGGCGCTCGCGCGCGGCGCGTATTTCGAGACGCTCACAGGCTCGCAGCTCGCGGGCAAGCTGTTGTATTTGTCGGCAAGCGCGGAGGTCGCGCCCAACAGCTTCCGAATTTGCGCAAGGAGCGGCGTGGTGCTGACGGTGCCCGATAACGCGGTGCTTTTGGTTTGAGGCAGGCGAAATGAAATATATCAACAAGGAATACGGCTTTGCGTTTCGTCCGCCGTTTTCGGACAAGTTTTACGAGCAGTCGGATAAAGGTCCGCCTATCGGCGAGGATAATTACCCGCAAAAATACGTCATGGGCGCGGGGTACGATTACCGTGCGATAAACGGCGCGATGATAATCGGCAAGCACGGGTCAATGTGGGGCATTCGCGTGCTGTATTACGCCAATCAGAAATGGTTGGACAGCGCCGATTTTGCGGGACACATGGGCGGCGCGAGCGCAAACACCGCCGACGGCAGCTTTGCGCATTTTACGTCGGGTCCGCTCAGCGTGCGATGGGTTAGGCATAACGACCGTTCGCTCATATTGCAGGTGGGCGCGCACCGCAGAAAGCTGCGCGTCCGCATTATATTTTATCCGTGCTACGATTGCCCCGGCGAGCTGTCGATAGCGGGCTCGGCGGTAAGCGGCAGAAGCCCGTATATGGCGGTTGTGCCGGGCACGATGGAGCTTACCGACAACAACGCGGTGTACCGCGGCAGATACCTCGTGGAGGACGACAGCCGCCGCGAGTATTTCCACGCCATGTCGTACATGCCGCCGTTGGACTCCGCGAACGGCGCGTTCAACGAGGCGATAATGGAGTTTGTTTTGAACAAGCGCCAGCAAAGCGTCTACGTGTACGCAACCGTAGGCGACGCGGATATTTTCGACGCGGAGCTGCCGCGGTTCGACAGAGTAAAGAGCTTAATCGAGACGAGCGAGCTGCGTTACGGCGTAAACAAGACAATGGGCTCGGGCGAGCTGGGCGCGCCCGTCGAGCGTATGTTCAACGCGGTGCTGTGGTCGCGCGTGTATTACCCGTACTTTATGACCGAGATTTTTTCGCCCAAGCGCTCCGTGCTCGACAACTATTTCGATATAGACGGCACGGAAGAAAACTGCTCGGCGATACTCGGTTGCTATACGGGCGCGGAAAAAGCCGCGCAGCAGCTCAAATACGCGTTGGAAGACAAGATAATGGCGGTGTTTGCGGTGTGGCACAACCTCATGCACATGACCGACAAATCGGAAATGCTGACTGCGTTCCGCAAGCTCGCAAAGCTGTATCCGCCGATTGCGTCGCCCGTGATTGCGGAAAAGGGCAAGAACGAGGTGGCGTACAAACAGCACGATTCGCCGCTGAAAGAGAAATTCAATTCCACGCCGATGTTCAGCCTCGACCTGTCGGCGCTTAAACTTTTGGCGTTCGACGTATTGGAGCGCTTGGCGACCATGTTCGACGCGCCCGAGCGCGACAAGTACGCGGCTGCGCGGCGCGAAATGCAAAAGATTATAAACGAAACGTTTTGGTGCGAGAGCGAGGGCTTGTATATCAACCGTTATACGACGGGACAGTGGGCGCGCGCGATAGGCAGCACCTCGTTTTACCCGTTGCTGGCGGGCGCGGTGGACACGCCCGAAAAGCTGTCGCTGATAGTTAACAACCTGACCGACACCAAACGGTTTTGGGGCGATTACGTAATCCCCACGCTGTCGGTGGATAATGCTGAGTTCGGCAAGCGCTCCAAGCCCGACAACAACGGCAGGCGCACGCCGCCGTATCTGGAATACCGCGGCAGTATCGTGCCGTACGTAAATTTTATAGTGTATCACGGCTTGAAGCGGTACGGGCTGGACGAGCTGGCGGGCGCGGTCGCGCAAAAATCCGCCGCGCTTTGGGCAGCCAACGAGTCGGACACCGTGGAAAATTATTCGGTGTATTTGCCTAAGGGCAAGCGCGCGCGCGGCGACGCGTATATTTCCGCAAACGGGAATATGCTCGCGTTAATCGGCATGCAGGCGTTAATCGACGTGGAATATTTCCGTCCCGACCTGAAAAACGCGCTGGCGTTCGGTACGTTTATAAGCGGTACAAACTCGGTTAGCAACCTAAAAATATTAAATCACACTTACAGCTTGGAGGTTACGGACGAAAGCACGGCGCTCATAATGGACGATATAAATATGTTCAAGGGCGACGGCGGCAAGTTCGTGGTGCGCAACTTCGTGCTGGACGGCGAAGGCGGCGGCGAGTTCATGATTGATGCGCGACAGAACATAAGCATCAATCTAAATCTGCCCGCGAGCAAGAAAACGGTCAAATATTTCTTCATAGTCCCGCCCGAAAAATCGATAGTCAAAGCCGCGGGCGGCATGGTCAACATAAGCAAAATCGGCGAGTGATAATTTATAGGATATTAGTGATAATTTATAGGATATTATTGTCAGAATTATTTATAAAATATCGACAGATTTTTGCGATACGGCTATATACATAATAGGCGTCGATTATGTCGCCGTGCGTTTGGTAGTTGACTACGTAGATAACAACAGCTTTTCACGCTAAACGAAAACAAGCAAGCAAAAACCACGCCGCGGTTGATTTCGGCGTGGTTTTCGTTTGCTTTTGATTATTCGGCTTAATACATGCCGCCCATGTCTCCGCCTTGGGGCGCGGGCGCGGGCGGGGTGGGAATGTCGCACACTGCCGACTCGGTGGTGAGCAGCGTGGACGCGATGGACGCGGCGTTCTGTATTGCGGAGCGTGTGACCTTCGTCGGGTCGATTATGCCCTTTTTGACGACGTCGCAGTACGTGTCGCACGACGCGTCGTATCCGTAGTTGGCTTTGGTGGAGGTGAGCACGGTGTTGACTACGACCGCGCCGTCTACGCCCGCGTTGACCGCGATTTGTTTGAGCGGCTCTTCAAGCGCTTTGCGAATGATGCGCGCGCCCGTCTTTTCGTCGCCTTCGAGGGTTTCGATAAGCTTATCGACCGCAGGCGCGGCGGAAAGCAGCGCGACGCCGCCGCCGGGCACAATGCCTTCCTCGACCGCTGCGCGGGTCGCGGCGAGCGCGTCCTCGATACGCAGCTTCTTTTCCTTCATTTCCACTTCGGTCGCCGCGCCGACGTTGATTACCGCAACGCCGCCCGCGAGCTTGGCAAGCCGCTCTTGCAGCTTTTCGCGGTCGTAATCGCTGGTGGTGTTGGCAATCTGCGAGCGAATGGACGCGATACGCGCGTCGAGCTCGGATTTTGCGCCCTTGCCCTCGACGATGGTGGTGTTTTCCTTGTCCACCTTGACGGTTTTTGCTCTGCCGAGCATGGAAAGGTCTACGTCTTTAAGCTCGATACCCGTCTCGTTGGAAACGAGCGTGCCGCCCGTAAGGGTAGCGATATCGCGCAACATTTCCTTGCGGCGGTCGCCGAAGCCCGGAGCTTTGACCGCGACGCAGTTAAACGTGCCGCGCAGCTTGTTTACTACGAGCGTAGCGAGCGGTTCGGACTCGATATCGTCGGCGATAATGAGCAGTTTGAGCCCCTGCGAAACGATTTTTTCGAGCAAGGGGAGAATCTCCTGAATATTGGAAATCTTGTTGTCGGTAATGAGAATTACGGGGTTGTCGAGCACTGCCTCCATTTTCTCGGTGTCGGTGCACATGTACGGCGACGCATAGCCGCGGTCGAATTGCATGCCCTCGGTGAGAGTGAGGTGAGTGGTCATGGTCTTGGACTCCTCGACGGTGATGACGCCGTCCTTGCCGACCTTGTCCATAGCCTCGCTGATGAGCGTGCCGATAGTCTCGTCGGACGCGGAAATCGCCGCCACCTGCTTGATGGACGCGCCGCCGTCGACGACCTTGCTGATTGCTTTGAGGTGCTCGACAGCCGCCGCCGTCGCTTTCTCGATGCCCTTGCGCACTACCATGGGGTTAGCGCCCGCCGCAACGTTTTTGAGCCCTTCGCGGATAATCGCCTGCGCGAGCAAGCATGCCGTGGTCGTACCGTCGCCCGCAACGTCGTTGGTTTTGGTGGAAACCTCTTTGACGATTTGCGCGCCCATGTTCTCGAACGGGTCGTCGAGCTCTATTTCCTTGGCGATGGTAACGCCGTCGTTGGTGATAAGCGGCGTGCCGTACTTTTTGTCGAGCACTACGTTTCTGCCCTTGGGGCCGAGCGTGATTTTTACGGTGTCGGCGAGAGTGTTAACGCCTTTTTCGAGCGCGCGTCTGGCGTCGTCGCCCGTTTTGATTTGTTTTGCCATGATTGTATAATCCTCCTTGAAACTAGTCTTCTACGATAGCGAGAACGTCGCTTTGACGCATGACGGTAATGTCCTTGCCGTCAACCTTGAATTCGCTGCCCGCGTACTTGGAATAAAGCACCTTGTCGCCGACCTTGACGACCATTTTAACGTCCTTGCCGTCCACGAATCCGCCGGGGCCGACAGCCGTCACGCGCGCGATTTGCGGTTTTTCCTGGTCCTTGGCGAGAAGAACGATGCCGCTCTTGGTTTTTTCCTCAACGTCCAACGGCTCGATTACTATACGGTCGAATAATGGTTTGATGTTCATGTATTTGCCTCCGTTTTTTTAATATCGTATATATAATAGTTTGAACCTTAAAAAATGTCAAGCGAAATTACTACAACACAATAGGGAATTTATAAAAATTTTGTCGGCTGTTTTATCGGAAAAAAGCCGCAAATGTATTGACAAAATATGAACAATGTGTTAACATTTATCTGTATAAGCACAGAAATGTGAACAAATTGTTAACAAAACGCTTATATTGGAATATGCTTGCGAGGAGCGAGGTATCATATGAGAAACAGCCGAAACGGTACAAAAAACGACGGCAAAATCAAGAAGGCGTTACTGCTGGTAATAAGCGCGGTTGTGGCAATCGCGCTGGGTCTTACTTGCGCGCTGTTTTACGGCGTAAACAAGCCTTCTTCGGTTGACGGCGTCGGCGGCAGCGGCGAGGTTGTCGCGTCAGCCACCACGTACAATAACGTCACGGGCGATTTGCGTACCAATTTTACGAACGGCACATATAAGCCGGGCGACGTATTCAATTACAGCTATACCGGTTCTAATAATTACAC
>CAJTNI010000010.1 GCA_910577945.1 uncultured Christensenella sp.
TCAGCGGAAACTTATGCCTTAGCTCGGATACTATTTCGGCTTTTTGCCGTTCCGTTCCTCTTCCGCTCGAACTAAGGCATCGAGTTTTTTTAAGTATTCCAGCTCCGCTTCCAAATACTCGTTACGTTCCCGAAGCTGTTGCACTTCATCGAGTAGATCACTTTCCGCTTCGGGCGGTAACGGTTTCTTTCTCGGTCTGCCTTTTGATCCTCGTCCTCGCCGTTCTACCATAAAGCCTTCCGCTCCTTCGGTTAGATATATACGTTCCCATCGTTGCAACATTTGTCGTGCGCCACCGAATTGATTGTCGCCTAATTCGTATTTGCGCACAGTCTCACGGTAGCTTAATCCATGTTCACGCATGTCCAGTATAACACATAACTTGAACTCTGCGCTATACTTCTTGAATGTTTGTCCTTTCTTTGCCATAAAAATGCACCTCCATTAGTTTGTCTAACTTTTGGGGTGCATTTCAGAAGGCGGCTTTTGTTTTAGTCTTTAATTTGAACCTTATGGCGTTTGAGCTTGGGGTGCAACGTGAACACTACGTTGGCGATTGCGAGCAGCAAATCGAATACGACGCCGCAAATAAGCCCCGCGCCTACGTGCGTGCCGCTCACCCTGCCCGCGCCGAACAGCAACGCCGCAAGCAGCGCGCAGCCCGCCGACACGATGGGCACGATTATTTCCAGCACCGCGGGCAGCTTTTTGAGCTGCATTATCGAGAGCAGCACAAGCGCGAACACGGACACGAGCAGCACTATAAACGAGAACCCGCCGTTGCCGCAAACGCCCGCCGCACGCGCGCCGTAGTACGGTCCGTCGCCGCCCGCAAGCGTCGGCGTCGCCGTAAGCAGGAACACCGCGACGATAATGAGCGGAATATTGACCATGGAGTAAATGGGCAACGCCTTGCCGCTTTTTGCGATAAACGCGGCAAAGGTGGTGAACGCGACTAAAACGGTGGCAATGGCGAACGCCGATACGTGCCCCGCCGTCACGTTTGCGCCGTACAGATTTATAATGCCGATGTACGCAAGCATAAACGCGAACGTGATTATCGCGTCGTACATGTGTACGTTTTTATCCTTTTTGACAAGGAACAGCACGAGGTTCTTTACGGCAAGCGCGAACGGCACGAGCATGGCGAGTATCATGAGTATGCCAATCATGATATAACCGCCGTTGCCCCAGCTCCCCGCCATCAGCGCGAGGTGGCGTTTTACTTCCGCGCTCTTGCCGAAATACGTAAACAAATTGTACGATACGGTCTTTAAGCTGACGGTCGTTATATTGAACGCCGCTACAATCAAAAGCACCGTGCTCAAAACGAGCAACACGTTGGCCACTATGAATATGGGCAGCTTGCCCTTGTTATTGACGACGTCGTTCGCCTTGTCGGCAAACGCGCGCGCCTTGCCGCCCTTCTCCTTCTCGGACGGCGCGGGAGCGTTGTCGCTTTGCTCTGCTTCGGTCTTTTCGGCAGGCTCGTCGGCAGCCGCCGCGTCGGGCGTCGCCGCATCCGTCGCAGCTTTGTCCGCCGCTTTCGGCTCGTCCGCGACTGTCGGGGCGTCCGCGGCGTTCGCCTCGTCTGCCGCTTTCGGCTCGTCCTTAACCTCGGACTCGGGCGGCGCGTCGCTTTCCGCACGTTCGGGCTGCGCGTCGGCAGTCGCCGCAATCTCGGGCTGCGCGACGGGCTCGGGCTGCTTGCTCGGCTCGACGGGCTCGACGACCGAATCGGCTACGGCAGCCGCCGTCTCGTTATCCGCGTTCGCGGCGTCCGCCTTTTTTGCCGCAGGCTTTTTCGCGGGCGATTTTTTTGCGGCGGTCGAATTGCCCGTCGTCTTTTTCGCAGACTGTCCCGACCCCGCGGATTTTTTCGCAGTAGAAGCGCCCGTCGACGCCTTTTTCGCCGTCGACTTTGCCGCCGTCGATTTCGGCGCAGTCGATTTCGGCGCAGTCGATTTCGTCGCAGTCGATTTCGTCGCAGTCGATTTCGGCTTTGCCGCAGACCTGTCGCCAATCAAAGACGCAACCTGTTGTTCGAGCTCGTTTATTCGCTCGGTGTTGGTCTTTTTCTGTGCCATCATTTCCCTCCGTATTAACATTGTTTTATACATTTTATCACAAATGCGCGGCGCGCGCAAGAGCTTTGAGCGATTTTTTACGCGTCAATGTAAAAAATTTTACAGCTCGACCTCACAGCCGTCGTACGCAATTTCTATGCCGAGCGGCGCGGCTTTTCCGACGATGCCGACGTAATCCAAATCGGTGTTGTGCGAAAAATGCGTCGCGAACAGCCGCGCGCCGTCGTTAAGCACGCCCGCGCGCCGCATCAGCTCTATTTGCTCCGCGGCGTTGTACAATCCCATGTGCCGCCGCCCCGCGTCGCACTTAATCGCGCCGTACGTGCAATCGAGCGAGACGAAATCGACGCGACCGCCGAGCGCGTACAGCCGCTCGTAAACGCTTGCGTCCAGCTCGCCCGTATCGTTGAGCAGCAACGCGCCCGCGCCGCCGCGGCGCACATAGTACACCAAACACTCCTCGCCCTTGGTATGCGAGGCGGGCAAAGCGATTAGCTCGGCGTCGCCGTCGACTACCCTGTCGTACGGACGCAGCACACGCACACGAATGCCGCGCTCCACCTCGGGGCGCACCTCGCGCGCTATATCGCTCAAAAACATATCGCGCACGGTCGCGTTGCAAAACACCGTCACGGCGCTTTCCGTCATGCCGTGCGCAAACGGTTCGCCGCGCATGCAGAATTCCTGCGGATAGCAATGGTCCATGTGCGCGTGCGAAATGAGCACGCGCTTGACGCGCGACAAATCTAGCTTATATGCAAGCATGTGCATATAAGTGTCCATGGGGAAATCGAACAGCGTGTCGTCGTCTATCAGTATTTGACTGCGCGTGCGCACGTCCTTGCCGCCGCGCGCCTTGGCGCGCTTGCACGTTTCGCAGTTGCAAAACACCGCTGGCACGCCCTCCGCCGCCGCAGTGCCCAAAAATTTAATTCGCATCGCCGCTCTCGCCTTTAAGTCTTTGTTCGAGCATGGCGGTAAGCGCGCGCGTATCCGCCTTCATTACGGGCGTAACGGGTATAGCGTCTATGTGCTCTACGATTGTGGGCACGGCGTACCGCGACAAATCGTTCTCTACCTTTTTCCGCACCGCGTCGGCGTCCTGCGGCGCGCCCGTCAAGAACAGCGCAATCGCCGTTTTGCCGTTGTTGTCGTAATCCACGGCGCACGCGCCCGTCACGCCTTCTATTTCGAGCGCGCACGACTCTATCTCCTTGGGGTACACGCTTATGCCCGCAATCTTGATAATGCGTTTGAGCCGCTGCACGAAATACAAAAATCCGTCGGCGTCCGTATATCCGAAATCGCCCGTGCGCACAAACCGCTTGCCGTCGTACTCGAAAAACGTCTTGGCGTTTTCCTCGGGGTTGTCCAAATACCCGTTCATCAGCGTGTCGCCGCAAACGGCTATTTCGCCTTTTTCGCCTACGGGCAGCGGCGTTACGCCGTCGGGCTCGACGATTATCGCGTCGAGGTCGGACAGCATGCGCCCCATTGATTTGACGCGGCTGTGCGCGTAGTTGTTGACCGCGCACACCGTCACCGTTTCCGTCAAGCCGTATCCCTCGAACAGCCGACCGCGCGCGCCCGCTTTTTCCATTCTGCCATTGAACTCGTCGAGCAAATCCTGCGGCGCGCAATCGCCGCCCACGTACCCGACGAAAACGTTTTTGAGCGCGTCGCCGTCAAACCCCTTTTGCCTGAGCAGCGCGCGGAACAGCGACGGCACGCCGATTATAAAATCGAGCTTGCCGCGCTTAATCAGCTTGACCGCCGTCTTGGGCTCGAACTTGGGCATGAGCACGCTCACGCAGCCGTGCGACAGCGCCGCGTGAATGCACATTGCCAGCCCGAACCCGTGGAACATCGGCAGCGCCGCGAGCATGTGCATGCCCGCCACGTCGTCCTTGCAAAGCGCCTCTCTGCCGCGCGCCGCGAGCGCGTTTATCGCGCTGTCGCCGAGCTCGATTATCTTGGGCTCGCCGCCCGTGCCGCCGCTGTGCAGGTACACGCCCGTGTCCGTATCGGGCCGCGTAGGCTCGGGCGGCAACGGCACCTTGCGCAGGTCGTCGTAATCGGTTATTCCCGTCATATCGCCCTTATACGGCTTGACCTTTATATTGAACAGCGCGCGAACAAACCCGCCGAGAGAGCGCGCGGGGTGCACGGAAATCACGGGCGCGATTTCCGATATGGGCGCGTACTTATCGAGGTTTATCGACAGCGTTATCAAAAGCTTCGAGCGCGCCGCCGTCATGAATTTTTTGAGCTGATTGTACGGCGTCAACGGGTGCACCATGTGCGCTATCGCGCCGATGCGGTTGAGCGCGTAAAAGCAGTACACGCACTCGGGCGTGTTGGGCATGCAGATTGTAGCGACCTCGCCGCGCCCCACCAACGGCGCGAGCCGCGCCGCCGCGTCGTCTATGGCGCGGTGAAACTCGCCGTACGACACCGTTTTACCCATGTATAAAAACGCGGGCGATTTGCCGTCGATTTTGACGTGATTTTTAAGCATTTGATAAAGGTACATAATTCACTCCCTCACATTCTGTAACCCAAGCACAGGCACAGCAGCACAACGAGCGCCGCCAAAACGACTTGGTGCACGATATAAAAAATCAATGCGTGCCTGCCGACAAAGCAAAACGGCTTGTTCCATTTGCCGTCCGGCACGGGCAGGAGCGATATACGCTTGGAGTACGCCGCCCTGCCCCAATACATGCCGAGCAGCACCGCGCCCACGTACGGGAACAGCCCAAACCAATCGTCGCCGTATCCGCGCGTGCCGATTATATAATCGAACAGATGCGACGCGTCGAACGCCGTCTCGAACGGCTTGCCCCACAGCCAAAACCGCTTGCCTACGCCGACGGCGCAAACGATTACGCCGAGCACGAGCGGCGCGAGCACGTTGAGCGGCTTGAAGCGCGCGGTGGCGATATCCACCGCCGCCACGCAAAGTATGGACAGCGCGATACAGTCGAGTATGCCGAACACCACGCCGCTTTGCATGAATCCCATTGCCCGCGCGGCAAACGTTGCGCCCGTAAACGCGAGCGCAACCAAAAAAAGCTGACAGCCGCGCTTGATATTGTCGCGCGAAAACGCGCAGCTCACTCCGACTAGGAACAGGAAAATAAAGACGAATATATAGTGCGCCCAAAACCGAAAGCCGTAAACGCCGTTAGCCGCCGAATGCCAATACGCTTGCGCAAGCTCCATTAGATTGTTTATAAACGAATTGTTTACTTGATTTACGTTTGAAAAAACGTCCTTTATCAAAAAAGCAAAGTCGTACATCAAATGGTCGAAGCACATGCAAAGCACGGCAAACCCGCGCATAAAATCGAGCTCCCATACCCGCTTGCGCTTTTCGCGCATGAGCGGTCGCATTGACTTGTCCGACATAATAGTCATGCGTATAGTATACTATGTTTTTCGATAGATGTAAAGCGATAAAATAAATCGGCAATCACGAATTACCGATTACGCATTTAATAAGCACCCACACGTCGGCGGGCGTGACGCCGGGGATACGCGAAGCTTGACCTATGGACAGCGGCTTGGCGGCGTTCAGCTTTTCGCGCGCTTCCAGCCGCAGCCCGTCCACCGCGGAATAATCGCAATCGGCGGGCAGGCGCATGCCTTCGAGCCGTGATTTTTCTTTAAGCTCTGCGTCCTGACGGCGCAAATAGCTGTCGTACCGCAGCTCCGCATACACCTCCAAACGCGCCGCGGGCAACACGTCTTTGAACGCGTCGCAGTGTGCGTCGAACAATTCCAGCGTAACGGCGGGACGGCGCAACGCCTCGCCCACCGTCATTGCGCGCGCGTTCTCCTCGCCCGCCGCCGCGAATATTTCCGCGACCTTTGCCGCGGGCAGGACTTGCGCCGACAGCGCGCGGCATTTTTCGATTTGCGATTTTTTCCTGTCGAGCAGGCGTTTACGCTCGGGCGTGACCGTGCCGTATTTTTCGGCAAGCTCGGTCAGCCTGAGGTCGGCGTTGTCCTGACGCAAACTCAGTCGGCATTCCGCCCTGCCCGTAAGCATGCGGTACGGCTCGTCGCTGCCCACCGTCACGAGGTCGTCCGCCATTACGCCGATATAGCTTTTCGTGCGGTCGAGCACGAGCGGCTCGATGCCGCGCACGTACGCCGAGGCGTTTATGCCCGCGAGCATGCCCTGCGCCGCCGCCTCCTCGTACCCGCTCGTTCCGTTTATCTGCCCCGCAAAGAACAGTCCCTCTACGCGCTTGGACATGAGGCTGGGGAACAGCTCGCGCGCGTCGATACATTCGTATTCGATAGCGTACGCGTCGCGCACGACGGACACGTTTTCCAAGCCGACTATCGAACGGTACATTTCGCGCTGCACGCGCGGCGGAAGCGACGTCGATATGCCCTGAATATACCATTCGTCCGTGCCCGCGCCCTCGGGTTCGAGAAAAAACGTGTGGCGCGGTTTGTCCGCAAAGCGCACGATTTTGTCCTCGATTGACGGGCAATAGCGCGCGCCCGTGCCCGTAATCAGCCCCAGCCGCCGCGGCGAATCGCCGAGCGCGGCGCGTATGATTTCGTGCGTTTTGTCGTTGGTATATCCGAGATAGCACACCGAGGTGTTTTTGGGCTGTTTCTTTGTGAGCGCGGAAAAGGTGTACGGCACGCTGTCGCCGTTTTGAATTTCCAGCCGCGAAAAATCAATAGTTTTGCCCGCGAGCCGCGCTGGCGTGCCCGTCTTGAATCTGCGCATGGCAAAGCCGAGCGCTTTGAGCGAATCGGCGAGATAGTCGCTGCGCGAAAAGCATACGGGTCCGCGTTTTTGCACAGAGCTGCCGCAAATAATCGTGCTGTCCAAATACACGCCCGCCGCCACGACCACCGCGCGGCACGCGTACACGCTGCCCGTGACGCATTCGACGGTGAAATCCTTGCCGTCCTTTGTTATGGATTTTACCTCGTCTTGGCGCAGCGTCAGGTTGTCCGCCCGCTCCAAAGCTGCTTTGGTAAACGCGTGATACTTGTACTTATCCTCTTGCGCGCGCAAGCTGCGCACCGCCAAGCCCTTGGACGAATTGAGCATGCGGATTTGCGTCGCGCACTTGTCCGCGGCAACGCCCATAAACCCGCCGAGCGCGTCCAGCTCGCGCACGAGATGCCCCTTGCCCGTGCCGCCTATCGACGGATTGCACGCCATATACCCGACGTTATCGACGGTTATGGACGTGACGAGCGTCTTTACGCCCGTCTTGGCGAGTGCGAGCGCCGACTCAATGCCCGCATGCCCCGCGCCGATTACTATCGCGTCATAATAAAGCTTGTTTTGCATAAATCAAAAGCAGTCCCTTGACGGCTTGCCGCCGCACACTTTACTTTTTGCCTATTCTCTTGTACCCTATCCGCGCGCTCTTCGTGCGTCCGTTATAGGCGGGCGGAGTAGGCGCTTGCGCGCTCGCGCTATCGGCGCGGCTATCCGTCGGCTCGGCTTGCGCTTCGACCGTTTCCGAAATGTCGGCACGAGCGACGGACGGCGCGCTCGGCGGCGCGGCGTTTGTATCTGCGCTCGGCACGTCGTCGGCGGCAACGGGCGCAACGGGAATATCCGACGCGTCGGACTCTTTTGGCGCAACATACGTTACGGGCTTTATGGGTTTGACAGGTACTGCGTGCTCGACGGGCTTGGGCGCGGGTGTAGGTTTTTGCTCGGGCGCGAACAGCTCGGTAAACACGTTTGGCGCGTCGTCGATTTCGCCGTCGGGCGCGTCCGTATCGCAGGCGTCCGATTGCTCCTCGGGATTAAGCTTTGCGTAATACTCGTCGATGAGCGCGTCGATTGCCGCTACGTTTTCGTCCCAGGTGTCACCCGCATACTTTTGCCAATATACGTCGGCGGCGGCGTCGTACTCGTCCGCGAGGTCGTCGCGCTTTTTGCGCTCGAACGCCAAATGCAACAAATCCTCGCGCACCATAACCTCGTCTACGTTGGTACGCGGCGTTTTGTCGGCGAGCTTATTAGCGCGGTACATGGATTCTTGTTTGCGCAAGTATTCGTCAAGCGAACCGTCGTCGCCGCCTTTGGCTCGACGCGCGCGCGTAACCGCGTTTATTATAATTATAACGACAGCAATTCCGACGAAAAGCGACACAATGCCCGCTACTCTGAGCGCGGGATTTTGGATTGCGTCGCCTCCGATAATCATAATCATCATGCCGAAGAAAAAAAGCGTAATTATGACCGCCGCCCACGTCGGCAGCTTCTTGTTCTTGTTGTCAGACATAACACCTCGGAATAAATTCGCTATGCTTAATATATTCGATAAATCAAAGGGCTGATATCGCGCATAGCTAAAACCGTATGCGTACAAACCGTCGTCGCTTTCATTATACTACGCGCGGATAAAAAAAGCAATACGCTCGCACAATGAACAAATAAAATTATTACCGCCCGTCAGTCGAAACGCGGGGACGCGAGCCAGACGAGCGGCAGGCGGCGCACGTCGTCACAGGCGAAATTCACGCGCATTATTACTGCGCTACAATAAGCTATACGAGCGGTGGCGAGGGAGCTTAGAACCCCCTAAGCGACCAAGCCACCCATTGCGCACGTAGCCCGTGCCGCGACGCGTATCCGCGTCCTAACCCGTTTTGACGTCTATCCACATACTGTCAAGGTCCGTACTCCTCGCCTTGCCGAAATCGCCCATAACGCCGCAACGCGCCAGAACGTCCTCGGGCGGGAACATCATGTCGATATACATTTGCTTGAACCACGGGTCTTTGCCGTACAACACGCTTTCCTCGTCGGTGCCGTCGTCCTCTTCCAAAGCGGCTTTCGCTTCTTCCATTACGGTTTTTCCCGCCATGGACGAGCCCATATAGTCGAAGTTGCGCATGGCAAAATCGTGCTCGTCGTCGTACAAATTGATAAATTTGAGGAAATAGTTAGCGGCGACGTAATTGCCCGCATACTTGGGGATTATCCAGCCGTCCACCCACACGTTGCTGCCTTCCTTGGGCACTTCGTAGTAGAAATGGTCGCCGCCGTCCTCCTGCATGATTAGCCCCGCGTCGCACGACCAGAACAAGCCGAGCCAAGCGTCGGTCGTGCCCGCGAGCATGTCGTTCTTGCCGTCGTCCACCTCGTACTTATAAAGCTTGTGCTTTTGCTCGATAAGCAGCGCCTGCGCCTCGGCAATCGCCGCGTCGCTTATCTCGGTAAAGTACGAATTAAGCTCGTTGCGATACGCGTCGTTGTAATCACCGAACCCGTCGGACAAATCGGAAAGCTTTTGCGTATTGCCGTAAATGCGCGCCACCGAGTACGCGTCGCGCACGCTGTCCTTCATGAGTATGCGCTTCGAGTAGTCGTCCGACCACATAGCCGACCACGAGCGCATTTCCTCGCTTTGCGGGTCTATGTGATTGGTGTCGTACATTATGCCGAACGTGCCCCACACGTACGGCACGAAATATTCGTTGTTCGCGTCGAACGGCTCGACCATTTCCGCCAAGCCGTCGTACAAAAACCCGTCGGCGGTCATGTCGAAAATTTCCCTGTCCACTTTTTGCGCCAAGCCGCCTGTTATCATGCGCTGCGCCATATAGTCGGACGGGCACACTAGGTCGTAGTCGCTTTTCAACACCTCGATACGCATAATCATGGATTCGTTGGTGTCGAACGTATCGTACTGCACGGTTATATTTTTGCCCGTTTCCTCGGCGTACCATTCCTCGAAATCGCCTATAAGCTCCTCGTCGATATAGTCGCCCCAATTATAGATTTTGAGCACCTCGTCGCGCGGCGCGCACGCCGCGGTAACGGGCACGCACGCGCACGCAAGCATGCACGCAAGCGCTGCCGAAACAACTCGTCTTTTCATGAACCCCTCCTATTTCGCCGTAAATTGCGCCTTGCGGCGTTTTTCCGTCACTACGTTGAGCACTATAAGCACGGCGAGCACCGCCACGAACAGCACCGAGCTGAGCGCGCGCAGCGTGGGGTCTGCGCCGCGCTTTGCCAGCGCGTTATACAGATAAACGGGTATCGTTTCCACGCTGCCGTTGACGAACTTTGATACGATAAAGTCGTCGAGCGACAGCGCGAACGCCATTACGAACCCGCTGAGCATGCCGGGAACGAGCTGCGGCACGACTACGCACAGCATGGATTTTACGGGCGACGCGCCGAGGTCGAGCCCGGCCTCGTACAGATTGGGATTGAGCTGCGCGAGCTTGGGCGTGACCGACAAAATAACGTACGGCACGGTTATCATGGTATGCGCGATAATGAGCGTAGTCCAGCCGTACGGCAGGCGCAGCGCGAGAAAGAACATCATGAATGTTACGCCCGTGACAATCTCCGCGTTCTCCATGGTAATGTTGGCGATAAAGCTCGCCGTCGTCTTTTTCCACTTGCGCAGATAGTAAATTCCAACCGCCGCCGACGTGCCGAGCACGGTCGCGAGCGCCGCCGACGCAAACGCGAGTATTAACGAGTTTTTGAACGCGCCGAGTATGCTGCTGTTGGTAAACAAATCGGCATACAGCGCGAACGAAAACCCGCCCCACACGCCGAGCGCCTTCGCGTCGGTAAACGAATAGATTATGAGTATGAGTATGGGCACGTACATGAACGCGAGCATGACGCCGACGACCGTCCACATGAGCGCGGATTTGACCTGTTTTTTCACAGCACACCCCCTATCTCGGTGCGCCCCTTGGTTATCTTGTTGGCGACCACCACCGTCACAGCTATGAGCACGAGCAGAATGAGCGAATACGCCGAACCGATATTCCAGCCGCCGCTGTTGGCAAACCACTGATTGATTATATTGCCGAACATGTAAGTAGAGGTATCGCCCAAAACGTCGGAAATGGCAAACGACGAAACAGTGGGCATAAACACCATGAGCACGCCCGACACAATCCCCGGCAACGACAGCGGCAACCGCACCTTGAACAGCGTGGTCAGCGCCGACGCGCCCAAGTCCTGCGACGCCTCGATTAGCGAGCGGTCCATGCCCGACAGCACCGAGTACAGCGGCAGCAGCATGAACGGGAAAAAGTCGTACACCATGCCCACCGTGACCGCCACCCACGCGTTGGACACTTCGAGCATGTACAGCACGATTTTGACGGCGTACGTGCGCAAAAGCGAGCTTATCCACATGGGCAATACGAACAGCATTACGAGTATGAGTTTTTTGTTGAACGTCGGCGAGCTGAGCACGAGCGCCAGCGGGTACGCCAAAAGGAAGCAAAGCACGGTCGTTATGAGCGCGACCAAAAACGATTTGCCCATGACCGCCATTATGTTCGGGCGGCTGAAAAAGTGCACGAAATTAGCGCCCGTTATCGCGCCGCTCGCGCCGTCGGTAAACGCGTAGTATAGCATTATAAACAGCGGCACGATTACAAACAGCACGCTTAGCGCGAGGTACGGCAACGCGAATGCCGAACGCTTGACGCCGCGTATTTTGAGCTTTTTTTGCGGCTTTGCGCCCGCGACGATTAAGTTACTCTGCACCTTCGGTCTCCTCCTTTTCGGTCTCCGCCTGCGCCGACGCATCGGCAGCGTCAGCGGCTTGCGCATGTTCGAGCTCGGTCGATTCCGTATGCTCGACCGCGATATCCTCGGGCTTTATCTTGATGCCGACGCGGTCGTTCATATCCCATTCGTCCACGGTGTCGATAAAGAAATCCGCGTCGTCGTCGGTGTACACCTGCACTTGATAGTAGCTGCCTTTGTAGAACGTTTGCGTGACGTTTGCGCCCACGCTGCCGTCCTCCTCGTCGTCGGTAAGCTCTATCTTGTCGAACGGCACCTTTACGCGCACCGCGTCGCCCTTTTGATACGTGCCGTCGTTTACGAATTCGAACTCGCCGCCGCCGAACGCCACGAGCGTTTCGTCCACAACCGTGCCGATAAACTCGTTGACGGTTTTGAGCTTTTTCATGATGTGAATGCCGTTGGGCTCAACGGACAGCCACACCGTTTCGCCGACCGCGCGATCGACGGTGTTTTGCACGGTGAACTGATAATCGGCGGCGAGGATTTCCATTTCGTAATACGTGCCCTTGAAAACGGTGGACACGACCTTACCTTCGAGCATGCCGCGCTTGGCGTCAATCGCGATATCCTCGGGACGCACGACGAGGTCGACGCGCTCGTCCTTGCCGAACCCTTTGTCCAAGCACTTGAACTCCGCGCCGCAAAACTCGACGCAAAAATCCTTTTTCATGACGCCCGACAAAATATTGCTCTCGCCGATAAAGTCGGCGACAAACGCGTTCGCGGGCTCGTCGTAAATCTTTTTGGGCGTGCCGTACTGCTGCACCGCACCGTCCGTCATAACGACCACCTTGTCGGACATGGTGAGCGCCTCTTCTTGGTCGTGCGTAACGTAGATAAAGGTTATGCCGATATTCTTGTGCATGGCGGCAAGCTCCGACTGCATGTCCTTGCGCATTTTGAGGTCGAGCGCGCCGAGCGGCTCGTCGAGGAGCAGCACCTTGGGCTCGCACACGATTGCGCGCGCTATCGCCACGCGCTGCTGCTGTCCGCCCGACAGCCCCGTAATGTCGCGATGTCCGTAAGCGTCCAGCCCGACCAGCTTTAACACGCGCTCCACCTTTTCGGCGATTTCGTCCTTGGTGAATTTGCGGTATACGGGCTTGCCCTTTTTATCGAGCTCGCCCGTCGGTATGCGTTTGAGTTTGAGCCCGAACGCAATGTTCTTAAACACGTTCAAATGCGGAAACAGCGCGTACTTTTGGAACACGGTGTTTATGGGGCGCAGGTGCGGCGGCATAGCGGTAACGTCCTGCTTTTCCAAAAATATAGAGCCCGCCGTCGGCAGCTCGAACCCCGCTATCATGCGCAACAGCGTGGTCTTGCCGCAGCCCGACGGACCGAGCAGCGTTACGAACTCACCGCGCCGCACGGCAAGATTGACGTTGTCCACGACGGTTATGCCGTCAAAGACCTTCGTCACGTTCTTGATTTCGATAATGTTATCGAACTTCTCTCTTGTTACTGTTGCCATATGTTCTCCTTAAAAGCGTGCAAGCCGAAGGCTTGGAGTTTGCCGTGCGTTTGCTTTGTCGGCGATTGCGCCGTTCACCGTAATGTTGCTGCGAGAGCCTGTTCACCGTCGTTTCGAGCGGTGCGCGTCCGCGCGCAGTCGAGAAACCTTCCCATTCTCGTATTTGTCGTAAAAAAGATTTCTCCGCTTCGTTCGCTGCGCTCGCTTCGGTCGAAATGACGTCGGTATCGAGCTCACTCGTTTAACGGCGCGCATAGCGACGCGGATACGCGCTCAAAAGCTGGGCGGGGTCGATATCCACAGCACCTTGCTCATGCCGCCCTTAGCGACGTTTTTCAAATAATGCTTGCGGTCGGACGGGTAGTAAAACGTTTCGCCCGCCTTGGCGCGCGCCTTGCGGTCGCCTACCGTAATTTCCACCTCGCCCTGCAAGACGTACCCGAACTCCTCGCCCTCGTGCGGAATGTCCGCGTCCGTACAAGCGCCGTCGGCAAGCTCGACGATAATGGGCTCCAACTCGTTCTTTTGCGCCGTTGGCACAATCCAAGTGATTTTCACGCCGTCCGACTCCTTCTCGAAAAAATCCTCGGGCGTAAACACGAGCTGCGACTCGTCGTCGTCCGAAAAGAACTCTTTCAGGCTCGACCCGAGCAGCGTGAGGATATCTATCAGCGTGGCAATCGACGGCGACGTCAAGTCGTTTTCGAGCTGGCTGATAAACCCCTTGCTAAGCTCCGCACGGTCCGCAAGCTCCTCCTGCGTAAGCCCGTTTTTAAGCCTGAGGTCGCGCAGCTTTCCGCCCAGCGAAAACCCGCTTTCGTTACCGTTCACAACAATTTACCTCGCCGAAAAGTTAATTTTACTTAAACTTTTTGTTTAGATTAAGTAAACAGCGTGATTATATAGCATATATGCGCATATGTCAACCGATTTATATAATCTTTTTTGCATTTTTTTTTTAAAAATTTTTTTAACGAAAAAGGCGGCGCGTATCGCGTCGCCTCAAACGGAATATTTACAGGCACGTCAACGATTTTAAATCTCGATATCGCCGTCGCCGCAATGCACCGTCAAGCTCGTGCCGCCGTGCCAATTATCGTCCTTTTCCATATCGTAAAACTCGGCTTTCGTGCCGTTGTAATAGATATCTTTAAGCGCCTCGCAGTCCTCGAACACGCCGAACGCGAGATACTTTAACGTGGGTTCTATATACACGGCGGTAAGCGCCTCGCAGTTTTCAAAAGCGAAATCCTCGATGCTAAGCACACTGCGCGACAGCCTGACCTCGGTAAGCTCGCCGCAATTCCTGAACGAATGGTCGCAGATTTCTTTTATGTTGTCGGGCACGATAAGATTTTTTATATCGCGCTGCGAAAACGCGCCGTCGAATATCTTATCTATATCGGCGTCTGTGGGTATTACCGCGTTTTTGACGGCGGCGATAATCGCGCGTTCTTGCCTGTCTATAAGACAGCCGCCGCTCACGTAATACCGCGCGTTCCCCTCGGCTACCGATATCCTCGACAAATCGCGACATTCGGAAAACGCGTCGTAATCTATCAGTCCAACGTCCGCGGGGATTGAAATTTCTTGCAGACCGCCGTACTCGAACGCGCACTCGCCTATTTCAAAAAGACTGTCGGGCAAGCGCACGCGCGACAAATTTACGCACCCCGAAAAAGCGAGGTCGCCAATCTCCGTCACGCCGTCGGGCACAAAAAACTCGGTAATATCCTTGCGGTCTTTGTATGCGCCGTCTGCGATAATATTCGGCTTGACCGCCTCGGGCTTGACCGTTTTTACGGGCGCGCCCGATTTATCGACCGCGCCGTCGGCACAGTTGACTACGTACTCGGGCGTTTGAGAATCCCACCCGTTTCCCTTATCCACCCTTTTCCACTCGCCCACAGTGCCGCCGTACTCGATAAGCTTTAATTGCTCGCAGGCTTCGAAAGCGAGCGCGCCAATCTTTTTAAGCGACTTGGGCAAAACGATTTTGTACAGCTTTTCGCATAAATGGAACGCCAGCTCGGCAATTTCTTTAACCCCCTCGCCGAGCTGAGCCGTGCGCATCCTGCCGCAAAAATCAAACGCGCTCCTGCTTATTACGTCCACCGAGCCCGCGACCGTAACGTTTATAAGATACGTATTGTCCTCGAACGCGTTTTCGCCGATAAACCTCACGCCGTCGGGGATTGTTATCGAGGATAAAGAACAGCCGTAAAACGCCCTGTGCCCTATAATCGTAAGACTGCGCGGAAGTTCTATGCTTTTGAGCGACAACAAGCCGCAAAACGCCTCGTCGCCGATAATTCTGATGCCCTCGGGCAGACCGACGCTTTCCAATAAGTGAACGTGCGTAAACGCCTTGCTTGCCACAGCCGTCATCGGCTTGCCGCCGAGCTTTTGAGCAAGAACGATTTTATCCTCGTACTTGTATTCATCGCGCACGCCGACGGCGGAATACGATTTGCCGTCCGCATTGAGCGCGTACACTACCTTTTCCGTAAGCGATTTTTCGCCCGTGCCGTAATCGGCGGGATTGTACCTTACGCCGCACGTGCCGTCCGCGCACCTGATTACGCAATAATCGAGCGCTCTGCACGCCGTATTTTCCCACTCCTCGACCGTACCGAGGTACTCGATTTCGCCGAGCGCAGTACCGCAAAACGCGCCGTCGGCTATTTGCACGACGCTTTCGGGCAAGACGAGCGTTTTGAGCGCGCCGCACTTTTTGAACGCGCCCGTGTCGATGCCGACCACGTACTTGCCCTCGTAGATTTTGGGAACGACTATTTTTTCGGCGTTACGCGCCTTGACCTTTTTGAGGATATAACAGGTCTTGTTTTTATCGAGCTTGAATACAAGCTTTACGCAGTCGCTCATAGCTTTATATCTCCGTCGGAGCAATGCACCGTTTCGATAAGCGCGCTGTTCCAATACGCGTCCTTATCGAGCGATTCCCACTGCGCCCTTGTGCCGTTGTAACAAACCTCGCTCAAATTTTCGCACCCGTCGAATACGCCCAAACCGAGATACGCAAGGCTTGCGGGCAGTATAACCGTTTCCAGCGCCGCGCACTCCTCGAACGCCCAATCGCCGATGCGCTCGACGCCCTCGTGCAAATCCGCCTCAATCAGACCGTCGCACCAAGCGAACGCGTTGGCGCAAAGCTCGGTTATGCGGTCGGGAATTTCGACCGCCGTCATTTCGTCGCAGCTCTCGAACGCGCGCTCGCCTATCGTCGTTACGCTGCCGTCGTTCGGTATGACCGAATACGAGCAGCCCGCGACGAGCCGCTTGTCCGCCGTACGTATCACGCAGTTGTCCGCGCTGTGATAAACCTTGTTGCCCGCGGCGACGGACAGAGTCTTTATGCCGCTGTCGCAAAACGCGCCCGCGCAAATTTCCTCCACCGTCTCGGGCAGCTCGACCGCGCCGAGCGCCGTGCAGTACGCAAACGCGTCGCTCTCTATGCGCCGCAAGCCGTCCGCAAAAACGACCTCTTCGAGCGCGTCGCAGCAATCGAACGCGGACTCGCCTATTTCGGTTATGCCGCCGCCGAGCGTCACGCGTTTAAGGCTTTTGCAATCCTCGAACGCGCTTTTTTCAATGCGCCCCGCGCCCGAAACGGTCAATTCGGCAATGCGCGGAAACGCGGCTTTGGAGGCGACCGAAATCGGCACGTCCGCTTGCGCTATGTGATAGCATCTATCGAAAATCTTAGGCTGTATTACGACGTTCGCGTTTTTTATTACCACGCTGCGCAAATTCACGCAATCGCGAAACGCGGCTTTGCCGATAAACTCGACCGTTTCCGGCACGACGATATACTCGATATCGCTGCCGCAAAACGCTTTGGGCGCGAGCCGCTTGACGCTGTCGGGGATTATCACCGTTTTAAACGCCCCGCCCTTAAACGCGCCCGAACCGATTTCCTCTATGTACATGCCGTCGCAGTACTTGGGCAGCTCCAAGCAATCGCACGCCGCGGCACGCACGCGTTTAAGCACGCAAAATCGGTCGTGCTTGGATTTAACCTTGAACATTGCTCCGTCGCGCATAATTTACGCAACTCACTTTTTGAGCTTCTTTTTAAGCTCGCGCTTTTTGTCGTCGGGCGCTTTGGCGGCGGAATCGAGCTCGGCAAAGAACTGTTTTTCCTCCTCGGCGTCGGTTATCTCGGGCGGGCTGTACAGCTTTTCGTCCACCGTTCTGCCCTCGATATAATCTATAAGAGGCTGCACGTTTTCCTTTTTCACCTCGTCGATAGGGGCTTTGACCACGCTCATCAAAAACGTGTCCTCGTCGCTCAATATCTCCGCCGATTGAATTTGACGCACGCGCATGGCAAGCTGCATTTTTTCCATTCTGCCCAATTCGTCGAGGTCGAACCCGCCCTGCGCATAGAACACGGGCACAAACTTTTCGTACGCGACGCTTATCGTAGCCTCTTTGACGCGCTGCGGGATATGATTGCGGAACGGCATATAGCCCACGCCGCACACGATAAGTTTTTTGTATACCGCGCCCAAATACTCGGAAAACTTTCCGAACCCGTTGATAACGCCGCCGCGCACCGAGCCGATATACAGTATCTTATCGTAGCCCGCGAGCATGTCGCCCCTGCACTTGTCTGCGGGCACTGCGTCGCAGCCTATGGCGTTGCCGAGAATATCGACGTAACGCTTGACGTAACCGTATTTGGAATAGAAAACTATGAGCAATTTACCTTTCATCTTTACCTCGAAAAAAACGACGACAGCCGCGCGAGCCGTTACGCCCGCGCCGCGCGCGTATAACTGCTATAAAGTATACCAAACCGCGCCGATTTTTTCAAGCGTTTTGCGCGCTATATATCGTACTTGGAAAGTATCGCGCTGGGCGACTTGCGCAGCAGCGTCAGCACGGGCAGAATGCCGCACAGTATGCAAACGCCGTACAGCACGGCAAGCACAATCAGCGCGTACCAGAACGGGTAGTACAAAATATACCCCATAAGCGACGACGTGCCGAGCGCCGCCAAAAACCCGCTCATAATCAAATACCCGATAAACACGGTGAGCGTCGTCAGCAGCAGCGCCTCCACAAAGAACTTGAAAACGAGATTCTTTTTGGACACGCCTATCGCGCGATAAATGCCTATTTCCTTGATTCGGCTCATGAGCGCCGAACGCATGATAAAGTACATGCACAGACTGAGCAGCACGACCACAACGGCGAGCGCAATCAAGCTTGTCATTATATCCAAATCTTGACTGAACTCCTCCTTTACGTCGGCGGGCGTCAGCAACCGACTGTCGCCGAACGCTCTCAAAAACTTTTCAGTGCGATTGGGGTCGGACGAATGCACGCGCATATAGTACCCGTTGAACGGCACGCCCGTGACGATATCGTCCTGCCAAAAGTACGACGACGCCATAGAATGCGTATCGCCCGCGCGCTTGGACAGCCGAATAAATTCGGCGTCGTTGACGAAGAAATTCACATAGTCGATGTTCTGATTATACGCGTACTTGTAATACTCCGTACCGTACTTGTTTTTAAGCCGCGCGATTTCGGCGGCGAGCGCCGCGTTGCATTCCGCATTGGACTTATTTGCGTCAGACACCGTCGGGTAGACGCCGTTTTGCGCCTTGTACGTGCGCGCGTAATAATAACCGTTTTGGTCGGTCAAGTAGTCGTACAACGCCGTTTCGCCCTTTACGACGTACATCCACGCGTTAAAGCCGTCCACGGTGCCGCTTCCGAATGCGGCGGCAAACCGCAAATACTCCTCGTAATACTCGTAGAAATAGTCGAGATACTCGTAATAATGCGCCTGATAATATTCGTCGTACGCCTTTATAAAGTCGGCGTCGTCGACGTCGTCGGGTACGCTATCGGGCAGAAGCGCGGTAATAAAATCGAACTCTTCGACGCGCTTGTACGCCTTTGCGTTCAACCACTCTGCGTAATCGGACACGCAGCCCATGTAATTGTCGAACTTGCCGACGAGCTTGAACTCCGCGCCGTGCAGCATCAATTTGCCGTCGAGCGGCACGTCCAGATTTTTTTGTGCGTTCGCCAGATATACGACTTCGCCGTCGTCGAGCTCCATCGAGAAATCGGACGCGCGCCTAATGTACGACTGCGACTGCTCGATTGACGATTTGGCGACGGTCAAATCGTGCATGTACACAACGGGCTCGTCGGCAGTCGCCACGCCCGCTATAATCGCCGCGCCGTCGCCGACCGTCACCCACATGCCGAGCAAATCGTCGTAATCCTCGATATACCCGAGCGTGGAGTTTTTCAAAAACTCGTCGGCGAGCATGCTCGAAATCACCGCCTCGTTTTTCGCAAGCCCGTCCTTGCGACCCGCGCGCAGCGTGCCGCCGCAAACAGACGCGCCGACCACCACGGCGTTTCGCGCGTAATTGCCGTCCACGCGCATTATGGAAAACGTTTCGAACCTGCCCGTTTGCAGCCTGACCGATACCGCGCCGCTCGGCATGCCCGTTCTGTCAATCGTCACGTAGTCGATGCCGCTATCCGCCCTACCCACGGCGGCGTTGAGCCTGTCGGATTGCTCGCCGTTCTCGACGCGCAAGTAGAACGTGTTGTGGCTGTACGAATTGCTTAAATCAATCAACTTGCGGAAGGACGTGCCGAAAACCGCGCTTACGAGCACGAACACCGCCGCAAACAACAGCATGAGCCGCCTGAAAAATATGCGGCTGCGCTTTTTTACGAAATGCGTTTTAAGCCCGCCGCGCGCCGCCGCGCCGAACGTAAACAGTCGCCCGCACTTGCCGTCGCTCTTGACGGGCGGCAGCTCGGACATATCCACGCTTTGGACGGCGGCCGTCGGCGCGCCGCGCTCGAATACGCCGTCGTCGAACCTAATCTCGCCCGACTCGTCCACTATATGCACGCCCGGCGTATCGACGCGCAAGTACAGCTTGCCGCCGCTGTTCACGATTTTCAACCGCACGGGCGTTTGCGGCGTATCGCCGTAATATCCTACATTGACGGCGTCGCCGTTAAGCTCGCGCTTATCCAGCTCGCCCAGATACACCGTGTTTTTGTCGCGCGCCGTATACCCGCCCGCCGATTGGTTGTCGCGCACCGACAACACCTTTCCGTCACCCAGCTCGATAACCTTGTCGCAGTAGTAATCGACGAGGTGCGCTTCGTGCGTAACCAGCACGACCAAATGCTCCTTCGCAATCGCGCGCAGTATTTCCATTACCACGAGCGTGTTCGCCTCGTCGAGGTTGCCCGTCGGCTCGTCGGCGAGGATTATGCGCGGGTTTTTGACGATTGCGCGCGCAATAGCTATGCGCTGCTGCTGCCCGCCCGAAAGCGTGTCGGGCAAGCGCTTGGCGAACTTTTCCATGCCCACGTTGGCGAGCGCGGCGGCGACGCGCCCGTCAATCTCGTCGGGGTCGGTCATGCCGCACAGCCGCAGCGCGTTTTCCACGTTCTCGTAACAGGTCTGTTCGCGGTTGAGGTTGTAGTTTTGGAAAATATACCCGATATTGCGGTTGCGCAGGTCGTCCGTGCCGACGCGAATATCCGCGCCGTCGATTTCCACCGCACCGCCTGCGAACCCGTCCAGCCCGCCGAGCACGTTCAACAGCGTGGTCTTGCCGCACCCGCTCTTACCGAACAACGCCACCATGCCGTTGTCGGGCAGCTCCAACGACACGTCGTCGATTACGTGTATCTCGTTGCTCTTGCCCTTATTGAAATACTTATCAAGCTTGGAAATCTTAATCATTTTGCGTCGCCCTTCAAAGATTTTTTGACGCTTGCTTTAAACAGCCTGCGAATTTGGTAATGCGTGACCCGCAGCGTAAGCGCGACCATGCCGATTATAATCATCACGTACTGCCACGCGTGTAGGAATACGAACAGCGCGTTAAGCTGCGGAGTGAGAAACACCGTGAGCGCCGCCGCGAGCAAAACTGCGAACGCGGGCAAAAGCGACAGCAGCATGCGCGTGTACATGCCCGCGCGTATCACTCGCACCGGTATTCCCATCGACCGCATAATAGCCATGTCGTTCCTGAACGCGTCCATTGCGCGGCGCGTGCACAGACTCAAAAAGAACGCCAAAAACATTATAAAGCCAATCCACATTACAAGCATAAACGCGCCCTCGACGGCGTAAGTCAGCGCATCCAGCGCCGACGGGTCGTAGCTCGTATCGGACGGCACGGCTATATACCCCGCGTCCTTCAACCGCGCCGCCGCGGATTTCGCCGCGGAGTCGTTCTCGAAAAACAGCGAGGTTTGCGCATACTGCGTCGACAAAACGTATTCGGCAACAGCCCTCATCACCTCCGTGCCGAAATACACGCGCTCGCGGCGGTACGGCGCGATTAAATCGCGCTCGCTCGGCTCTTTGTCCGCCAACGCCTCGCGCGAAAACTCCGCGTTAAAGATATATTCGCCGCCTCCGCCGCCGTAATCGTAATACCAATAATTGCCGCTGTAAGTCGCATGATAGCCGATAACCGCATAATCGTCGGCGTCGAGCTGCAAATCGGCAATATAAATCTTGTTCGGGTCTATGTCGAACGACGGCACGAACGAGTTGTATCTGTACGCACGGTCGCTCTTGGTCGCGGTTATTTCGCACCCCGCTCTTCCGCACAAATATTTGTAATACGTAGCCGTCGCGAAGCCCCTGTCGGTATACAAAACCTTGGCTGACTTCGTGTTGTCGTAAAAATATTTGACGCCCGACACTTTAAGCACAAGCCCGTCGAAGCTCACCGTTTTGACGGCGACGGCGGACTTGCCGAATACGGGGCGATACTTGATAGGCAGGTACAGCAGCACCTCGTCGTCGGACGCGGGATACCTGCCTACTATATTCGTGCCGAAGCTCTCGCGGCATACGCTCAAACAATTAACGTATACGTATTGGTCGTAATCGTACGAGCTGCCGTCGCCTATATATGCCGTTAGCATGGAATACTCGTCGAGCAGCGAGTCGTAACGGATACTGCGCTTTGCGCCGAACTTCTCCGCAAGCCCCGACGCCTCGCTCTCCGTCATTACCGTGCCGTCCTTGCGCGTGACGACGACGCGCCCGTCGATATGCTCGAACATGTGCCTGCGCTCGAACAGCTTGAACGCGTCGCCGCAAAACGACGTTATCACAAACACCGCCAATATGCCGAGTATCAAGAGCGAGCACAAAAACACCGTCAGCTTGGGCGTCGCCTTGAATATGGTCGCGCCCAACGTAACGCCGTTTTTGAGCATTGTTTTTATCTCGCGCCTGCGCGCCGCGCCGCGCTCGGACTTTTGCGACCTTGCGGGCGCGACGGGCTTTTCCTTGTCATCCGCAGCACCGTCGCTCGTCGTCGCATCGTTCGCCGTATCGCTCGTCGAGCCGTCGGCCGCGGCGGCGTTTACCGCCGTATCGTTCGCGGTCGCTTTGTCCTCTTGCCTGTCGGTTATTTCGTCGTCGGCAGTCGCGCCGCTCGCGTACGCGCGAACCACGTCCGTCGCACGGTCGAACGACACCGCGCCGTCGAAAATGCGCACGTGCCGCGTGGCGCAATGCTCGACCTGCTCGAAGCTGTGCGTAACGATGATTAGCAGCTTGTCGCGCGACACCTCGCGCAGCAGTTCGATTATGTCGTGCGAAGTCTTGCTGTCCAGATTACCCGTCGGCTCGTCGGCGAGGATAATGGGGCTGTCCTTGGCAAGCGCGCGCGCAATTACGGTACGCTGCTTTTGCCCGCCCGACAGCTTGCTGCCGCGCTGACCGAGGCAGTCGCTCATGCCGACGCGCGACAGCAACTCCATTGCGCGCGCACGGCGTTCCTTTTTGTTTCGTATATGCAAAAGCGCAAGCTCCACGTTTTGCAGCACGGTGAAGCTTTCTATGATATTGTAGTCCTGAAAAATAAACGACACGTACTTTTCGCGATACTCTTCCCAATCGGGCTGCAAGTAGTGCGAGGTGGGATTGCCGTCTATTAAAAGCTCGCCCTCCTCGTACGTGTCCATGCCGCTTATAACGTTGAGCAACGAGCTCTTGCCCGAGCCCGACGCGCCCGTAACAGCCACAAACTCGCCCTTGTCGAAAGCGAGATTTACGCCGCGTATACCGACGGCGACGCTGCCGGACGACGTATAAATTTTTCCTATATTTTTGAGTTCAAGAAACGCCATGCCGTTATCCTCGTAATATTTTAGCGCGTACACATTGCAGCCCCGAAGTCCTACCGAGCGCAACGACGGTAGCTGTAATATTGTAACAAATTCCGACGCGAATTGCAATAGCGTTTGAAAATTCGTACACATTTATATCCGTCGCCGCGCCGTTTATATAACAACACCGCGCCGCGCCGATTTGTCCCGCAAAAATAAAAAAAAGGATTGCGCGCTAATTACGCGACGCAATCCCTCTTACGAGTTTACGCGACACTCAATAGTTTTCGGGCTTCATTTCAAAGAACGAGCGCGGATGCGCGCATACGGGACAGACCTCCGGCGCGGCATCGGCAACTACCATATGCCCGCAATTCATGCAAACCCACACTACCTGCACGCCCTTTTTGAAAACCTCGTTGCGCTCTATATTGACGGACAGCTTGACGTACCGTTCCTCATGCGTACGCTCGATTGCCGCCACTTTGCGGAACAGTTCTGCAATAGCCGTAAACCCCTCTCTATCCGCGTCCTCAGCGAACGTCTTGTACATGTCCGTCCACTCGAAATGCTCGCCGTCGGCGGCGTCTTTGAGGTTGGTCGCGGTGTCGGCGATACCGCCGTGCAGCAGCTTGAACCAAATTTTGGCATGCTCGCGCTCGTTGGCGGCGGTTTCTGCGAATATCGCGGCGATTTGCTCGTACCCGTCCTTTTTCGCCTTGGACGCGTAATAATCGTACTTATTGCGCGCCATGCTCTCGCCCGAAAACGCGGTCATGAGGTTTTCCTCGGTCTTTGTGCCTTTGAGGTTTTTCATAGAAAACTCCTTGATATATTTCCTATATTCTACCCCGACGCGCGGCGAATTTTATCGCATATTTTGCAAATGTTTGACCGAAAAAGTAAAATTCAAGCCGTAACGCAATTCAAAAGCCCCCTCGCGCGGATTTTGCGCAAAGGAGCTTTCGACCTGTCCGATTATTTACGCACGCGCCGCCCGTTCGGCGGCTACGCGTTCGCCGTACTAATTGAGTATGAGCGCCGCCGCGCCGATAATGCCCGCGTCGTTGCCGAGCTGCGCGACGAGTATGTCGAACCTCGGCATGCCCTCGAATCCGTAGAACCGTTCCTTGCAGTAGTCTTTGAGCTTGTCGATTAAGTAATCGCCCTGCGCGCACACGCCGCCGCCGAGTATTATCGCCTGCGGTCTGAAAATGTTCGCGAAATTGAGCATGCCCTCGCCCAAGAACTTGATATAATTATCGACTACGGCTATCGCCGCTTTATCGCCTTTCTTGCTGCACTCGAACGCGGTCTTGCCGTCCACGTCGTCAAGCCGCGGCGACGTCTTCCACATTGCCGAGCTTTTGTCGGCTTGCATAGCCTTTTTGGTATCGCGTATGAGCGCGCTCGCGCTGCAATACGCCTCCATGCACCCGCGCCGTCCGCACGAGCACCGTTCGCCGTCCACAACGAGCACCATATGTCCGAGCTCGCCGCCCTTGCCCTCGTTGCCCTCGTACAGCTTGTTGTCTATAACGATGCCGCCGCCGACGCCCGTGCCGAGCGTGAGCATGACCGTATCCGAATACATGCGCCCGACGCCGAACGCGGTCTCGCCCAACGCCGCAACGTTGGCGTCGTTGCTGACGCGTATCGGCTTGTTGATATGCCGCGCCAGCATTTCAGCAAGCGACACGTTTTCCCAATTAAGATTGTACGCGCGGTCGACCGTGCCCGTAGACGAATTTATCGCGCCCGGGCAGCCTATGCCGATACCCACGAAATCGCGGTCGTCGGGGTCGACGAGGTCCTTGACCAAGCCCGCAACGTCGTCCACTATCTTTTGCGCGCCGCCCGCAACGTCGGTTACGACGCGACCCTTTTTGATTATGTTTCCGTCCTTATCGACCACGCCCGCCTTAACGGACATGCCGCCGATATCTATACCTACGCAATACATACGCTCTTACCTCGTTGAATTATATTTTCCGCAAGCCTATTATTATGCGGCTACTTTAAAATTATCGTGCTTATGGACGATTTGAGCTTATCCTTGCTCTCGCCGTCGCGCTCACGCAAATAGTCGCCGAACATGTTGACCGCGCTGCGCCTGTCGATGATAACGTATCGGCGGTTTACGGGAAGCTTGCGCGAAGCGTCGCCGCTCGGGCTTGCCGCACGCCTTGCCGCTCCTGCGCCTTGATTTTTGCGCGGCGTTTGCGCCGATTTTTGCGCCGCGGGCTTTTTGCCGCCCTTAGTCGCAGGCTTTTGCGCGGCGGATTTTGTGCCGCTCGCGCTCGGCTTCGCCGCGGCGGGCTTTCTCGCTGCCTGCGCGGGCTCGTCGGCATAGCGCGATATCGTGCGCACGCGCGGGAAATAAATATTGCGGTTTGGCGCGTAATCGGCGTCGCGCGCGTCGTCGCTTACCGCACCGTACTCGTCGATTTCGTCGCTATCGTATTCCTCGGCTTCGCCGCTGTAATCGCCGTCGTAGCCGTATTGCGCGTCGGCTTCTCCGTCGGGCGCGGCGTACTCCGACCGCTCGTCGTACTCGTCGCGTTCGGCTTGCGCCTCGGCTTGCTCCGCCGCGTCGTCGGACGCCGCGAATTGTTCGTCTGTATCGAGCTCGCCGTCCGCGGCTTCGTACGCGTCCTCGTCGAACGCCTCGGGAATTTCGTCCGTATCGAGCTCCTCGAAAGCGTCGGCGCTATGCCCGTAGTCGGCGCTTACGCCGTCCGCCGCGTTAGCGCGCGCATCGGCGTCCGCATTATCCGCATCGCCGTCGCCCGCTCCGACAAACTCGTCGAAGCTGTCGAACGTATCGAAATCGGGGTCGGCATTGCCGCTCAGCCCCACAAAATCGCTGTGCTTTGTTTCCGTCGCACGCCAATCGGGTGCGGGCTCGGCTTGCGCTTGCCCGTCGGCGCGCGCTGTATACGCCGCCTCATCCGTTTTTTTGCTATGTATTATATAGTCGCCGCCGTCGGGCTGCCGCGCGCTTACGGACGCGTCCGCTTGCTCCCTCGGCTCAGACTGCTCGGTCGACTCGGCGTTTTCGGCAGCCGCAGCGGTGCGACGCACGGCGGAATTGCCTATCGCGCGAATTTTAGCCACCTCGGCGGCAATGCGCCGCTGCTCGGGGGTCTTGACCGAATTGGTTACTTTAAGCTCGCGCTTTTTCTTTTTGTTGGCGAGCGCGCAGTCGCATATCAGCGCAATCAACGAAAACACGAAAACCGCGCCCGCAAGGCACGCGCCCATAATCGTGTCGAGCGCGACGAACAGCTCGGGCAACGGCAGCTCGAACGAGCTTGCGCCGAATACGAGCGTCGCGGAGGCTTGTGCGGCGACGATTTTGTACGCGCCGTCCAAGCGCGTCAAAACGACGGCGGCGACAAGCGCAACCGCCGCCGCAAACGCAAGCGACGCGACAATGCGCAGTATTACGTCAAAGGCGTTGCACCTGCGCTTTCCCACCGCCGCAACGGCGATAAACGACGCGAGCATGAACAGCCCGAGCGCGCCCGCAACGACGGCGAATATTATATTGAATGTAACGCTGAAATCAAGCATAAGTAAATTACGACACTTAAATTACAATACAAACCCGCTTGCGACCGCAAGTAAGCTTAACCGTATTATACAACCGACGCATACTTTTGTCAATCCCGCGCGCCGAAATACGACGATATTTTAGCAAATTTTTACTCATAACGCACACAAACGCCGAAAATCCGCGAGCGCGCGCCGTTCGCAGCCGCGGCACAATGCCGCTAAAACATTCGTTTTCGTATCATTATTATCACGACGGGCACGAGTATCGCCACGATTATGCCGAGTACAATCCAAAACCCGTACGGGTTTTCGGCGAGCGGCACGAGCACGTTCATGCCCCAAAGACTGCTTATGAGCGTCGGTATCGTAAGCAAAATCGTAATCGCCGTAAGCAACTTCATCACTATGTTTTGGTTGTTTGAAATGACCGACGCGTAAGCGTCCATCGTGCCGCTCAAAACCTCGCGGTGTATGGACGCCATTTCTATCGCCTGCTTGTTCTCTATTACGACGTCGTCCAAAAGGTCGTTGTCGTCCTCGTAATGTTTGAGCGACGAGAGCTGGCGTATGCGGTTTATGACTATTTGATTGGCGTTGAGCGACGTGGAAAAATAAACGAGCGCTTTGTCGAGGTCCAAAAGCTTCAACAGCTCAGCGTTTTTGAGCGCGCGGTGCAGCGCTTGCTGTATGCGGCTCGCCGTCTTGTCTATAAGCTTTAAGTAGAACAAATACTTCGTCGCGTTGACGTACAAAATTTGATATATAAACCGCGTGCGCTTGTTTACGTCGAAAGCGCGCACGGCGTTGCTCGTGAAATCGCTGAGAACGGACGTTTCGCGCAGGCAAACCGTAACGAAATAATCGTTGTTGAATATCATGGCGAGAGGCAGCGTCGAGTACACGTACGCGTCCTTTTCCTCGTTGATTACGGGAATGTCCACAAGTATGAGCGTAACGTCGTCGTCCACGTCGATACGCGCGCGCTCCTCCTCGTCGAGCGCGGCTTTGAGCATATCCTCGGGAATGCCCGTCTTGGAACGCACCTGCTCGACTTCGAGGTCGGACGGGTTTTCGAGGTTAATCCACACGCCCGGCGAAATGGTATCGCACTCGACAAGCTCGCGTTTCCCGCTTTCCATTGTATAAATATTCAACATAAACGCTTTTACAACGGGCCAACCGCGCCCGCCTGCTTTGAGCGAACGCGAATTATTTTCTACAACTTCCGTCGGTACTGTCCATTGTGTCCTCCGCAAAGAGTATAGCACATAGCTTATGTACAGTCAACCCATTAGCTGCATTTGCGCGCGAAAAAAGCCGCGGCACGCCGCGACTTTTCTCAATAATGAGGGAAATGAATAGGTCTAAGCGAATTTGCCTGACCCGTGCGACGAATAAAAACGCCGTCGCAGTTTTATAATACAAGAAGTTTTCTTCTTTGTCAAGCATTGTAAGAAGAAATTTTCTAAAATATGGATATGATTGGGAACAGGATAAACGAATTGAGGAAGGAACGGGGGTTGTCGCAGCATGCGCTCGCCAAGCAGATAGGCGTGAGTCAAAAAGCGATAGACTATTGGGAGCGCAACGTCAACGAGCCGAAAGCGAGCTATATAATATTACTCGCCGACTACTTTGAAGTGACTGCCGACTATTTGCTTTGTCGCACAGACGTGTAAAAACAGCCGCTTTCGCGGCTGTTTTGTCTTTGAGTTATTCGCGCCGTCGCTCGGCTTTTAACCGAGCCGCCGTAAATCGCGTTATTTGACCTGCATTTGCTTGCCGTTTTCGGCGCACACGTAAACGTAGTGAACGCCGTCGTCAAGCTCGATTCGATATTCGTAGCACACGCGCTCCTTACCGTTGACGGTGCGCACGACGAGCACGCCCTCGCCCGCGTTTGCGCCCGCCGCCTTGCGCGCTTCGCGCTCGCTCACCTTCGCCTTGGGCGCGCCGCTGTGGTCGCAGTCGCAACCGCCCGCGGAGAACGCCACCGCGTCGCCGCCGTACACCACCACGCTCGCCGCATCGTCGCACGCCAGCGCGCCGTCGATATTGCGGCACATGACGACGGCAATCGACTTATCCATAACCTCGCTGTGGCGCACTACCAAATCGGAATACCCGCACGCGGCGGCGGTTTGCTGCGCGATTTCCTGCGCGCGCTCGACGCTCACGTTTTCCTTCGGCTCGCCGCGCAGGAACGAATATTCGATTATCTTACCGTTGCAAACGAGCGCGTAGCCCGTAAGCCCCTTGCGTTCGATATAGAACTCCATATGCCCGCCCCACGCGCCGACGTACCGCACGTCGTCGGCGTCGAGCACCTCGGACACCATGCTTTCCGCCTCCGCCTTTTGCTCGTCCGTAGGCGGCGTCATATCCTCCTCGAATTCGCCGCCTATCAGCTCGCCGTCGTAGTCGAAGGGTGCGCCGTTCGATACGCTCGCCAAGAACTTGACAGAATACGCGTAGAGCATATCCGCCTTTTTGACGGCGTCGAGCGGGTCGTAGCTGTGCAGCACTATCGCCACGTCGTTGAGGAACGCCTCTTTGGGACGATTCGCGACCCAATCCCCGCCCACGCATTCGAGCGCTGTTTCGGCGCGCACGGCGTGCACGAGCGCGGTCTTGATTATTTCCTCGGCGGGGTCCGCCTCGTTGACCAGCCGCATGGACGACAGCGAGCTTTTGAGACTGCCCGCGGCGTCCATTAAAAGATGCGCGGCGTACTGCCTGCCGTCGTCGGGCTCGCGGTGATTGCGCACGGCAAGCACGAGCCCCGACACCACGCCGCCCATCATTATAAGCAGCGTCGTAACTATCGCCGCGATTATTACCGCAAAGCTTCGTTTTTCGTTAAGTTTGTTTACCATAATATCCTCTGTTAAATTAGTAATTTGTAGATTACTCGACGACCGTATCGCTTACAGCGCGAAATTGTGTCTGCCGATTTTGATATGCACCGTCAACGACCAAATCCAGCTCGACGTAGCGGTCGCGGGATTGTAGTAGTACAAGCAGCCCCCCGTCGGGTCCCAGCCGCCCAAAGCGTCGCGCGCGGCGTTGTAAGCGGTCTGATTGGGCGTCAGGTTTATCTGCCCGTCGTTGACGGCGGTAAACGCGTTCTTTTGATAGATAACGCCGTAAATGGTGTTGGGGAACTTGGACGAGCGCACGCGGTTGAGCACTACCGCCGCCACCGCGACCTGACCGTTGTACGGCTCGCCGCGCGACTCGCCGTAGACGCACCGCGCCAAGAGATTGAGGTCGCTCTCGCTGATATTGCCGCCGACCGTGCCGCTGCCGTTCCCGCCGCTCGACCCGCCCGAAGTTAGCGTAATGCCGAGCTTGCGCTCGGTCGCGCCGCCGACCACGCCGTCCACGGTAAGCCCCGCGTCCGACTGAAAGCTCATGACCGCGCACATGGTGCGCCTGCCCCACACGCCGTCAACGGCGGAGGTAAAATACCCCTGCGATTTGAGCGCGTTTTGCACGGCTTTTACGTTCGCCGTCGTCTTGCCCTTGCTTATGCCGCCCGAACGCGCCGTAGAGCTGAGCGTAATGCCGAGCTTGCGCGCCGTGCCGCCGCCGACTACGCCGTCCACGGCAAGCCCGCCGTCCGATTGATATTTAAGCACCGCCGCGAGCGTCTTGTTGCCCCAAGCGCCGTCCACGGTCGACTTGTAGTAGCCGTACGTTCTGAGCCGCGCCTGCACCGCCGCCACGTTTGCGTCGGTCTTGCCCAGGCTTATGCCGCCGTTTATCGGCAAACGAATGCCGAGCTTGCCCGCCGTCGCCGAGCCGACCATGCCGTCCGCTTTCAGCCCGTAATCGGACTGAAAGCGCTTGACCGCCGCCGTCGTGCGACTGCCCCATGCGCCGTCCACGGTCGACGTGTAATAACCGAGCGTGGATAGCCGCGCTTGCACCGCCGCGACCGAACCGTAGGTATTGCCGCCTACAATGCTCGCGCTCGCCACGGTAATGCCCATAAGCGTGGAAATGATTATCATCAGCACCGCTGCGATTACGGGCAGGTTTACGCGCTTTAACGATTTTGTCATGTGTGATATCCCTTTGTGTCAGTAATTTTACGTCGAACCGAAAAGCTCCGCAAAGAACGATTTGTACTTGAATCCCTCGCCGTAGCACAGCGGCGGATATATCACGCACCACCAATTATCGCCTTCCGCCGCGCCCAGCTCGATTATCAACGCATCGTAATAGCCCTCGGGCACGACCGCGTCCTCGTACTTGCGCGACGGAAAATATTCGTTGGTGAGCCGCGCCGCCGCGCCATAGTCGAAACCGTTTTCGCGCAGCACTTTATCCGCCAGCTCGGTAAGCTCGTTCAGCCTCGTCTCGATATCGGCGTACGCCTCGTCGAACGTGGACTTGTGCACGTTTGCGCAAACGTATTCGTTAACCGCGTCGCGAACTTTAAGTTTGACCGATTGGTCGGTTTGCGAATTGGAATTTGCGCGTATATGCAGCCTAAGCAGCTCGCCGTCGTATTTATTATTGTCAATACAACCGCAAAATATAGACGGTATGCAAAAAAATATCATGCCCGACAGCAACACGCATACAAGTTTTTTGACTACACAACGTAAATTTTTCATATACGCGATTATTGCCGCAAAACAAATATATATACGCTCCGCCGTAAAAAACGCCGCCGCCGCGCACAAGGCGCGACGACGGCGTGTCGGAGATAGCTTTTATATTCGATGCCTTCGGGAGCGGAACGCCCGAACGCCGCGGCGCGTCAATCGACGATAAAGAAATCGACGGTAGCTTCGCCGCACACGACCGAAATCACAATGCGGTATCTGCCCGTCCTCTTGCATTCGAAATTGTTTTTGCCGTCAACAACCATGAAGTCGTTCCCGTCGCCCGCAGTGCCTATGCAATCCGTGCCGACCCATTCGCCGTACTCGCCGCTGTCCTCGCCCCACCAAGTGAAGCCAAACTCGTTTTTGGACGGCTTGCCCTCGGTGCACGTAAGCGTAAGCGTAAGCTCGACCTTGCCGTCCTTCGACGGGTACCTTTCGGACGCGCTCCACTTGGAATCGCCGTTGTACGCAGGACCTTTGATAATCAGCTCGTACTCGGCGACAGCTTCCGAATACCCGACGAAATCGACGACGGGCGTGCCGCCGTTGAAATCAATGGTAATCGAATAATAGCCCGCGACCTCGCACACGAAATTATTTTCAAACGCGCCTACCGTCGCATTGAAATTTTTGTCCGTAGCTTCGCCCTTCATGGCGTTCGTGATGAGCGCGCCGGGATTGTCGAACGACCCGACCTCGCTCTCGTCTACGCCCGGGTCGTAGTAAATAAAGCAGAATTGGTCGTCCTTATCGAAATGCGCGCTCAGCTTGACGATGCCGTCGGCGGCGGTGTAGCGCGCGCTCGGCTTCCAGCCGTCGGCGTCGCATTTCATAAACACGTCGTAAACGATGGGCAGCTCTTGCACAACGTCGCCGTTGCGCGTCCATATAACCTTGTCGCCGAGCGGCGATTCCGCGTCGCATACGAGCGTGAGCGTGTAGTTGCCCGACTCCTTAACCTCGATATTGTCCAGCCGCTTGGCAAAGTACGTTTTGCCGTCCGCCTCGGGCGAAACCACCGTCTCGAACTTGTGCGCGCGCCCGTACCAACTGCTTGCGACTATCTGGAACATATCGCCTTTGGCAAGGTCGAGCGTAATGGAATACTCGCCCGTCTTGCCCTCCGTCGCTTTGAGCTTGTGCGCGTCCGTCAACGCCCTGCCGAACGCCGAGCTTTTGAGCGGCTGAGTAATGCCGCCGCCCGCTATGTACCATTCCGTGCCCGCCGTATACCCGCTCTCGAACTTGTCCGAATACGACACCGCCACAGTGCCCTTGTTGTCGTCGTACACGAACGAGTACGTGCCGCGCTTGCCTATCTTGATATTCGAGCTCGGCACGATTATAAGATTGTCTGTCGAATTGTCCTTGTCCACGCTGTCCGAATTGATATTTATCCGACCGAGCCCCATATGCTCCTTACCGTCGTCGCCTATCGTCTTTTCGAAATTGTAAAACATGAACTCGTCGCCCTCGACAAATTCGTGCTCGTAATTGTATCGGTCCGACGCGGCGTCGTAGGTCATCGTGTATTCGGGCGCAGTGAAATGCTCCCAGCCCGTAACGTAACTGCCCTTGACGCGAATTTCCAGCGCCTTTTCGAACGCCGCGTAAATTTTAACGTCCGTTGTGACAGCGCCGTCGAACGCGTACGCCTCGTCGCAATCGGCGGAGGTATACCAGCCCTTAAACACGTATCCGTCCTTGACGGGTCGCCACGCCTCGGCGCTGCCGCCGTCGGAAACCTTGACCGTTTGCAGCACCTCGTCGCCGTATACGAACGTCACGGTGCGCTCGACGTCGCCCTTTCCGCACCCGATTGCCGCCAAGCCCGCCGTCGCGATTACCGTCGCCGCCACCGCCAGCCTCGTCATCTTACCCATGATTTTCTCCTTAGTTTAAATTGCTTAAATTATTTATGTATTATTACTTAAACATTTAAGTAATTTTATTTTAAACCCGATTTAAGCGTTTGTCAATACTTTTCGGAAAATTTTTTCGATAATTTTTTTGCGCGAAAATAACGGCGACCGCACGCCGTTTATACGCACCGCGCGGCGGCACGGCGAATATACCGATAGCATGAACATATACGAATACGACCGCGCGGCGGCTGCGGCGTACGCGCGAAAATGGGCGTACGGGCGCAACCCCGCATACTACGATTTCAACGATATCGGCGGCGACTGCACAAACTTCGCGTCGCAGTGCGTGTACGCGGGCTGCGGCGTCATGAACTACACGCCCGTATTCGGGTGGTTTTACATATCTACGAACAACCGCACGCCGTCCTGGACGGGCGTGGAGTTTTTGTACAAATTTTTGACGGGCAACGAGGGCGTCGGACCGTTCGCCGAAATAATCGACCCGCTCGACGCACAGGTCGGCGATATAATTCAGTTGGGCGACCGCGCGGGCAAATTCTTTCACTCGCCCGTCGTGGTGGACGCGCCGCGCGGCGGCGCGCGCAGGCTGTCGCAAATACTGATTGCCGCACACACCTACGACGCGCTCGACAAGCCGATTAGCTCGTACAACGCCTACAAGCTGCGCGCATTACACATTAAGGGATATAGGAAATAATGCCCGCGTATAGTTTTATGTTATGATAAATCAGTGTGCACATACGCCTTCTTTGGTCTTTCGCGGCGCGTAGTATTTCGTAGTGCTCATTAAATGTGCACATATATTGCCTTTGGTCTTTCGCGGCGCGTAGTATTTCGCAATGCTCAATTCATGTGCACATACGCCTTATTTGGTCTTCCGCGACGCGTAGTATTTCGTAATACTCATTAAATGTGCACACATACCGCCTTTGGTCTTTCGCGGCGCGTAGTATTTCGTAATGCTCATTAAATGTGCACACATACCGTCTTTGGTCTTTCGCGGCGCGTAGTATTTCGTAATGCTCATTAAATGTGCACATACGCCTTCTTTGGTCTTTCGCGGCGCGTAGTATTTCGTAGCGCTCAATCAGCGTGCACGTTTATCGCCTTTGGTCTTTTGCGCATTCGATTTATGCAAAGCCCGACGCGCACGTATGCCGACACGCTTTTTGCCAATAGCAAAAGCCCCGCGACGGCGAGGCTTTTCGGTTGTTTTATTTGATTTCGAAAATCTTTTTGAGCCGCGCGCAGTCGGCCTTGGGCTTGTGGTCGGCGTCGAGCAAGCCGTTGACCTCCTGCTGCACGTCGGTAAGCTGCGTATAGCAATATCCTTGGAAGGGGGTGGCGCTAATGCCCGTCATGAGGTTTTGCAGCCGCGAATACAAATCAGCCAAATCCGCCGCGCCTCTGCCGTATCCCCAATTCGCGCCGTCGGTCTTGTTTTGCATGGCTATGCCGCCGAACTCGGTAAACAGCACGGGCTTGTCCTTTGCGGTATGCCCGTAGGACATGAGCTTTACGCCCTGCGGGTATATTTTGTCGTAATTATCGGCGCAGCAGTATTTATCGACGAAATCGCGGCTGTCGTACGCGTAGTCGTGAATGGAAATTATATCGGTAGTCTGCACGTTTTCCCAACCGTCGTTCGTCGATATCAAGCGCGACGGGTCGATTGCCTTGGTTATATAATACATTGCGGCGGCAAAGCTCTGTTGCTTTTTGTCCGTGAGAATCCTGCGCACGCCCCAGCTCTCGTTGAGCGGCACGTAGCAAATCACGCTCGAAAACAAGCGCGCGGCGGCGACTATCTCCTGCCATTCGTCGGACAGCGCGCGCACCTCGTCGGGACAGTAATCGAACGCCGACGGCATTTCGCACCAGGTCAAAAATCCGAGCTCGTCCGCATAGTAGTAAAAATACGGGTCTTCGAGCTTTTGGTGCTTGCGCGCGCCGTTAAAGCCCATCGACTTAGCCGCCTGAATATCGGCTTTGAGCGCCTCGGCGGACGGCGGAGTCGTGCCGCTTTCGCGCCAATATCCTTGGTCGAGTATAAGCCGCTGATACAGTTTTCTGTTGTTGAGCGTTATGTTGCCGCCGCCGTCGATACCGACCTTGCGCATGCCGAACCGCGTGTGCGCCGTATCTACGGTCTTGCCGTCGCGCAGCAGCGTGACGTCCACATAATGCAAGCGCGGATTGTCGAGCGTCCAGAACGTCTCGTCGCCCACGAAATCGGTCTCCATAAGCCCCACGCGATAGCGCGTGCGCTTGCCGTCGAGCGTGATACGCTCGCGCTTAATAATTTTGCCGTCGAACGCGACGGTAAGCTCCGCCGCGTCGGCAATGCCGTACAGCGTGTCAATCTCGCCCGAAAACGCGAGCTCGTCGATATCGGGCGTAAGCGTAAACTCGGACACCGCGTCGTCGCCGAAGAACTCAATCCACACGCTTTGCCAAATACCAGTGCTCGGAATGTACCAGCACGTAAACGGCTTGCCCGTCCAACTCTGCTTGCCGCGCGGGATAACGGGGTCGTCGGGGTCGTAGCAGCGCACGACTATCACGTTTTCGCCCGCCTTGGCGTACGGCGTGATATCCGCCTTGAACGGCGCGTAGCCGCCTACGTGCCGCAGCGCGTGCTTGCCGTTTATCCAAACGTCGGTTATGTAATCGCTGCCGTTAAAGCACAACAGCGCGCGCTTGCTTTCGTGCGCCTTGTCTATTTTAAAGGTGCGGCGATACCACACCGTTTCGTGCTTTTCGTACGCGCCTATGCCGCTCGCCTCGTACTGATAGCAAAACGGCACGTTTATCTTTGCTCCGAGCGGCGTTTTGCCGCAGTCGAGCCCGCGCGCCGCGCCGTCGCCGTTATCGTCGTACTCGAACTCCCATTCACCGTTGAGCATAATCCAATCGTCGCGTCGGAATTGCGGTCTGGGGTATTCGTCTCTTAGCAGTTTCATAAAATCCTCTTTATGCGCCGCCGTCGGCGACGCGCGTAATATGCAATATTTCCGCTCCGAAATCTCCCGAGATTTTCGGGCGTATACCGCCGTACATAAGCTCCGCGCCGCCGTAAACCGCGCCGTCGCGCTCCGCTATCGAGTACCTTGCGTCCGCATCAAGCCCGCAAAGCCGCAGCTTGCGCACGGGCATGTTGCACTGTCCCAGCCCGCCGACGTACACGACGTACGCCGCCGACCCGTCGGCTGCCGTCACCTGCTCGCAAAACGCGCCGTCCTCGAACGGGCTGCTCAGCCTGTAAAGCTCGCCCGTCAAAATCAGCGGCGCGTCGACCTTGTACGCTTCCGCCTGCGCCTTAATTTGCGCGCGCTCGTCCGCGCCGAGCGACGCCGCATTGAGCTCGTACCCGAGACAGCCGAGCGACGCGACCGCGCCGCGCGTCGCCAACGGCGTATGCCTGCCCGTTTGGTGATTGGGGCATACGGATACGTGGTTGGACAGCGTTTGCTGCGGATAGCACAAGGACAAGCCGTATTGAATTTTGGTGCGTTCGTGCGCGTCCGAATCGTCGCTCGACCAAATCATAGGACTGTAATACAGTATGGCGGGGTCGAACCGTCCGCCGCCCGAGCAACAGCCCTCGATAAGAATATGCGGGAACGTCGCCGTAATACGCTCGTACAGCGAGTACACGCCCTTTACGTAGCCTATGTACTTCTTTGCGTCGTCCACGTCGGACAGCGGTCTGTTCATGTCCCACTTGACGTACGATATATCGTACTCGGACAAAATTTTCCGCATTGCCTCGTAGATAAAGTCTACCACATCCTTTCGTGAAAAGTCAAGCACAAACTGATTACGCATTTGAACGCCCGTCCGCCCGCGCGTGGCGAGCGCAAACTCGGGGTGCGCACGGTACAGCTCGCTGTCGGGACTGATTGCCTCGGGCTCGAACCAAATACCGAATTTCATTCCGTTCGCCTTGCAGCAATCTATAACGGGTTTCAAGCCGTCGGGCAGCTTGCGCGCGTCCACCGTCCAATCGCCGAGCGAGCTGTCGTCGCGGTCGCGGCGCCCGAACCAGCCGTCGTCGAGCACGACGGTGTCTATACCCAAGCCCGCCGCGCCGACGATAAAGCTTTTAAGCTTTTGCTCGTCGAAATCGAAATACATGCTCTCCCAGCTGTTGATAACGACGGGGCGCGGCTTGTCCGCGAACCTCGGGTTAATCAAATGCTTGCGGTAAAGCGCGTGGAACTTGCGGCTCATTCCGCCGATTCCGCAATCGGAATACACACAAACCGCCTCCGGCGTAACAAAGCTCTCGCGCGGCGCAAGCGTAACGCCGCCGTAAAGCTCCGCGTCCGCCGCACGCGCACCTGCGATACGCCTGCGGCAACATGTCAACGTTAACATATTTTTAAAAAATCCTTGGCTGCCGTTTACTCGATTGCCCGCTCGGGGCGCGATTGAGCTTGTCGACCCGCAGTACGAACGGCGCGCTACGCCGTTTCGCCGTCGTGGAGCTTTACCTCGAACGTGTTCGCTATACGCCCGTCGCTCTCGCCCTCCACCTTGGCGAGCAGCGCGCTTACTACCGATTGCACGTATTCGGGCTTATCCACGCCTATCGTAGTAAGGTCTATGGGCATGGAAATATCCGCCTGAATATTGTCGTACCCCACTATCTTTACGCTCGCCTGCATGGCGTTGACCGTTTTGATAGCGTCGTACGCCATCATGTCGCTGAAACAAAACAGTCCGTCGGGCAACTGCCCCGCGGCGGCGCGCTCGGCGAGCGCGGACTTTATTCCGTAGGTAACGTCGATAATTTCGGCGGTATACCCGTCTTTGGCGAGCCGCTCGGAAAAGCCCTTAAACCTGTCCTGCACGCAGGTCATGCCGAACGCATAAGCGAGATACGCAAAGCTTTTGCACCCGCTCGCAACGAGCCGCTCAGCCGCGAGCGCGCCGCCCATTACGTCGTCCGTCGTGATGTAATCGAGCGAAGCGAGCTCGGTGCGCCTGCCCAAAATCATGAGCGGCACGCCCATGTCGCTGACTATACCGTCGAGCGACGGCTCGGGTTCGAGAAAGCTGATAACCGCCGACGCACCCAGCGACAGCGCCTCGCGATATACCGACTCGTTGATTGTGTGCGAGTTGACGAAAATGGTTTGCGCAGCGTCGAGCACGCGCGCCCGCGTATCCGCCGACACGTAGCCCTTGCCTCTGAAAACGCGCGACACGGTCTGCGGCGTAACGCCTATCGCCATCGCGACGTCCTTGATTGTCACCCTTCTTGCGTCCATATCCCCTCGTTGAACGTTAACGTTAACATATGTTCCGCCTCTCTATGCCTCAAATTTCGTTCTCCGCATATGTGAACGTTAACATAACGGGCGGGCTTGCAACACGTTATCGACCTTGCCGCATTGCGTACACGACGGGCGCTGCGCGCGCAAAAGCTTAACGCCCCTCGCCTGTTCCGACGAAGGGCGCTAAGCGCGTTATTTTGTTTTTTGCGTTCGGACTAGCCGCCCACCGCAATCGCCGCAATGCCTACGTTTGCGCCGTCGTTGGCTTTGAGCACGCTCACTGTGATTTCCTCCTCCGCGCTCGCCGAGATATCGAGAGTGACCTTGTACGCCACGCTTTGGTCGCGACGCCAATCTGTTAACTGCTTCCACACCAATATATTGCCCTTGGAATCGTAAGCGGTTATCGCGTACGCCGCGCTGAAAGAGGTTGCGTATACGGTTATCGTTTTTACGCTAGCGCTTACCTTGACTTTTACGTCGGCGCGTTGTTCGGCAACGATAAAGTTGTTATGCCCCGCGCCGACAGCCAAGTCGCCGTCCTTGCAGTCGCCCGAATTAACTTCGCCGTCGCCGTCGTCCCAGGTGATTGCGGCGCGATAATCCCAGCCCACGTCGCCGTTTATGCCCGCAGTATCGCCGATATAGTCGGCGTTCGTTTTGCTCACGCTGCGCGTTTCGGAATCGCCCTTGGGCTGAACGTTGTACGCCGTCCAATCGAGCGTACCCGTTTCGGAGAGGTTGACGGCGGAAACGTTCGCGCCCTGCAATTCCTCGGTAAGCTCGGCGTTTACGGTCGCGGTCGTCGTCGCCGTATCGACGAGCTCTATGCTCTTGTCCACCACCGACATACCCATAAGCCGGCAATTATCGCCTTCCTCGGCGTTGATTGCGACGGTGAGCACGGCAGACTCGACGGTCGTGATATCGAAGGTGACAAGCGTCGCCGCGCCGCCCGCCGTTTTGGGCGTAACGTATGACGCAAGCTCTTTCTCGCCGTTAGACAGCGAAGTCTTGTTGACGGTGTTTTCCCATGCGCCCGTGTATACGCGAATTTGGTGATTGCCCGCGGGCACAGTCACGTCGAACGTAAAATGCGTACCCTTGCTGTATTTTCTGTACGCCGCGTCGTCGAACGAATCGCGCTTGGGCGAGCCGCCCGTAAAGTTGATAAACGCGCCGTACCCGTTGGTTTCGCCCGAAATGCCATGGAGCGAGCCGTCAATGATTTCGGTCTTACCCGTAGGCGCGGTTATTTCGTTGAACAGGTAGTATTCCCAATAAATAACGTTGTTTGCGTTGAAGTCTACGTACTTCCCCTTGAAACTTTCGCCCGCAGCCGTAGCCGCGACGCTGTCCTCGACGGTCACGTTTACCGTGAGAACCGTGCCGCCGACGGTTACGTCCACCGTCGTCGCGCCCGCCGCGACCGCGGTGATTTTGCCGTTGTCGTCAACGGTGACTACCGCCGTATCGTTGCTCGCGTATTCGATGCGCTCGGTCGAGCCGACCGGCTCGGACGCGACGGCTATATCATGCGTTTGTCCGACGAGCATGGAAACGTTGCTTTGCACGAGGCTGTACTCGTATCCGACGTTGACCTCGAAACGACGCGCTCTGCCGTTTATCGAAACCGTTATTACGGCTTTGCCCGACGCGACTGCCGTGACCGTGCCGTCCGCGCTCACCGTCGCGACGCTCTCGTCGGACGACTCAAAGGTCACGCCGCCCGTCGCTTGCTCGCCGTTTACGAGCGCGGTTATCTTTTCGCTCTCGCCCACCAACAGCCGCGCGCCGTAATTATTCAGTCTGTACGTATCGCCCGTAACGCGCGCCGCGCAGAACGATATAAATCCGTTTTCCTTAGCGTCGGTCACGGTGAACCGCACCGTAAGCGTCGTTGCGTCCTTGACGTTCACAGAAATTCGCGCGACGTCCGATTTGTGCATGCCGTGCTCGAACTCGGCTCCGCCGTAAAGCGTATCGCCGATACCGACGGTCATGCGCGCGCTCATTTCGTGCCCCCCCGTATAAATCTCTATTACGGACGCGCCGGGGAAAACCTTAATATCGAAGGCGTAAACCGTGTTTATAATATCAAGCCCGTTGACGCCGTGATTTTGCGAATAGTACGATTTCGTGCCGTTTTCGCTCCAACCGCCGTCGCCGCCGTTTTGGGTGTCCTTGTTGCACAAGCCGCACGAGCAAGTCGCCGCCGACGCGCCGCCGTGCCACGCCAGCCACGCTTTGTAATCGCCGAGATAATGAACCTCATTGCCGACGCGCGGGAAGCTATGCGAGATTATATCTTCGTCCGCAGTGTCGTACCGCTTGTGATTGACCTCGTTCCAGGCTATGTACTGCTCCCAATACTCCGCGCCGTCGGTAATATCTATGGGGTTGTCCTTGTCCGACGCAAGCTCGGTTATCTCAACCTCGCCGACGTACACGTCCGCCACAGTTATTTCGCAAACGTATTCCGCGCCGTCCACCGTGACGGTAACTACCGCCGCGCCGTTTTCGAGCGCGGTGACAACGCCGTCCTCGGAGACCCGCGCCGCGTTCGCGCCGTCTGTCACTTCGTATTCGATTTCCACGTCCGCCTGCGGCGCAATCGTGACGACTATGCGCGCGGTGTCGCCGCAGTGCATTATCAGCTTATCGGTCACTTGCACGTTCGGCTTGACGGTGACGACGCACTCGCCCACGGCTTTGCCGCCGTCCTTGATGACTACCGTCGCGCTGCCCACGCCCAGCGTGGTTATTTTGCCGTCCGCATCGACGGAAATCGCATCGCCGCTCACCTCGTACGCGTACGCCGTTTCTTTATCGGGCGTAACGCTCACCGCTATGCTTGCGGTTTCGTCGCCGAACGCGACAGTGAGCGTTTTTTCGTACTCGTATTCGTACGGCAGCACCGTTATCGCGCATTCGAGCGTTTTCCCGTCGACCTTTGCGGACACCTTCGCCGTGCCGTCCGCGACCGCCTTTACCAGCCCGTCGGCGACCGTCGCCACCTGCGGGTCCGAGCTTTCCCAAGTTATTTCGCCCAAAGCCTTTTCGGGCTCGACCGATACGGCGAGCCGCAGCGTATCGCCTATTCGCATCGACTTTTCGGTTACGTTGAGCGAATACGTATACTCGGCGGGAACGGACACGGCGCACGTAAGCTCCGCGTCGTCGACAACCGCCGTAACCGTCGCGCTGCCGTATCCCACCGCTTCTATACGCCCGTCGTCCACAGTTACGCACGCCGAGTCCGAAGTAAACCACTCCACTGCGACGCCGTCCGCGGGCGCAGGCGTTACGGCGAGCGTATCGCTCGCTCCGAGCGCCAACGTGACCTCCGTCTTATTGAGCGTGTACGTCGGCTTTTCGGGCGGCGCGGGCGGATTTTCTTCCGTCCTTCCGCACGCCGCGATAACCAACGCCGCCGCAAGGGCGACTATAAGCGACAATACAGTCAAAAATCTTTTTCTCATTCCGTTTTCCTCCGAAATATCAAATTACCGTGTCCGCGCGTTAAGCCCGCGCCAAAACCGCCACCGCAGCGAGCGACACGTTGTCGCCTCCCGAGGACGCAACGGTTATCGTCACCGACGTATCCTTGTCCGAGTTGATTTCTATTTCCACCATTCTGTTTACCGCCGCACCCGAGGAAACGAACCTCGCGCCCGAGGCGACGAGCTTGCCGCTCCTGTCGTACACGTTGACGGTGCAATCCGAATTGTACGCGCCCGCGTACAGCCTTACGACAGTTTTTCCCGCCGCGACGCGCAGCGGAACGGTTATGCTGCCCGGCGTGCACGTGCCCTTGGTCGTGCCGTTTTCCATCGGCCTGATATCGCCGTCCGACCACGAAATCACCGACTGATAATCGACGAACTCGCGACCGCTCTCGAACCCGACAGAGCCGATTATATCCGCGCCGACCTTGCTCACCTGCGTGCCCGCGCCCGAGAAAGCCGCCCAATCGGCAACGGTCGCGTCCGACAAATCGACGCTTGCCGCGGGCTGAACGGGAGTTGCGATAACCGCGCCCACCGTCGCCGATTCGTAAACGACCTTATCCGCCGCCTTGTCCGCAACGTACACCGCCGAAATCGCAATGCGCGAATGAGTTTCCAGCTTTTTGGGCACGCTCGACACCACCGAGTACGTAACGTACAGCGTCGAGCTTTCCGCGCCGTCGCATTCTATAATAATGCGCTTGGCGAACTTGCCCTTCAAATCGCCGAACGTGACGGTCCTTACGTTGCCCGCGCGGTCGCGCACTGTCGCCTTGGCGGTGCACATATATCCCGATAGGTGCAACACGTATACCGCCTTGCCCGCCACAGTGTCTATCGTCAGGTCGAGACTCTTTTCGGACGCCAGCCCGTTCTTTTCGTCGAACGCGCTCGGCTTGATATCGCCGTCCTTCCACAAAACGTCTGTGGTAAGCCCGCCGAGCAAGCTCATATAGCTGTACGACGAAACCTCACCCACAAGCCCCGCGCCGCCGCTCTTGCGCACGGCGTTGCCCGACGAATCGGTGCCGAAATACGCCCAATCGTACTTGCCCGCTGCTGTCAAATCGAGCACGTCGCCCGCGTCGTCCGTCGCGACGTCAAAGTCGAGCGCCGTCCTGTCGTATGCGGGCGCGGTCGGGTCTATAAGCTCGTTTTCGAGCTTATATTCTATTACGCATTCCTCGTCTACGGCGCAAGTAAACGTAAACGTATAGATACGCGAGTCGGGCGCGCCGCCGTCGTACGCGAACGGAATCGCATCGCCGTCCTTGGCAATCGACTTGGCGCTTACGAGCTTGCCGTTGACCCGCACGCTTTTGAGCGCGCCCGTTTCTATCGGCGCGTGCAGCCGCACCGTCCACTCGCGGGAGGAAAACGCCTTGTCGCCGTCGAAGCTTCCGTCCGCCTTGCCTATCGTAATCTTATGCGTGCCGCCGTACGAGTCGAACGAGCTGACGATGCTCGTCTTTCTGTAATGCCCGTCCTTATACGCCTGCGACGTGGTGTCGTCCTCGTAGAGCGTGGTGCGCCGTTCCGTCTTGCCCGGATACACGTCGAGCGCGAGCTTCGACCAATCCTTTTCGCTCGTGTTTTGCATGTCGCGCGCCAGCGCAAGCGCCGCGCCCTCGCGCACGAATATGGGCGAGGTCATGAGCGTGTGCTCGACCGTTATCGTTTGCGGACCGGCATACCTCTTGCCCGTCCAAGCGTCAATCCACACGCCGTCGGGGATAAACACCGTACGGCGCACAAGCCCCTTTTCGCTCTCCTCGCTCTCCGTATAATACATGTACACGTGCGCGTTGCCGCCGAACTCGGCGTAACGCACCTCTATATCGTGCTCGCTGCCCGCGGCGTACACGGGCGTGCGCAGCAGTTTGTCGTAGACGTCCGCGCCGTCGATTACCTTGACGCCGTCGATATACACGACCACGCTGTCGTCGGCGTAAAACGAGAGCGCGGACGCTTTTTCGCCTATGCGTATCTTGCCCTTCCACTTAATCGAAAACTCGTCGACACCCACGCCGTTTGGCCCGCCCGAGCCCCAATCGAAATTTATGTTTTTGTCTACTGAACGGCGCACGGGAGTGCCCGAAAAATTGCGGTTGTTGTAATACTCGGCGGCAAGACCCGATTTGCGCGTACTTCCGTCCGTGCACGACAGCCACGCCTCGGGCACGGGCTGCATGAGCTCCGATTCGGAAAGCGGCGCAATCAGAATATCCTCGCCCAACAGATATTGGTCGTTGCGGCTCGCCTCGACGTACTTGGGATATTCGATATCCAGCCTGCGCATAATCGGCAAGCCCGTGTCGTAGTTTTCACGAGCGAGGTTGTAAAACAGCGGCAGCAGCCTGTATCGCATGCCCACGTAGTTCTTCGTCACCTGCTCCGCGGTCTCGCCGAACAACCACGGCATGCGCCCCTCGTCGCCTATCACGCTCGCGTTGGTGCAGTGGACGCGGCATATAGTCGACAGCGCGCCGTACTGCATCCACCGCACGTACATGTCGTCGGTTACGTGCGCGGTGTGCCCGCCTATGTCCGAGCTCATGTACGGCAAACCGACCTCCGCGCCGCCGAATATCGACGCGTATATCTCCTGCCCGAGCGCGTTGGAATCCGCGCCGATATCGCCCGTCCACTGAATGGAATAGCGGTGCGCGGAAATGTCGCTCGCGTACAGCCACTTGCCGTGCAAGCACCCGTCCACGTTGCCCATGATGAGCGCGCGCTCGGCGTACTCGTCCACGTCCGCAATGCTGTGCAAATACTCGTCGGTTATGAATTGATAGGCGTACATGCCGAACGCGTACACCGACACGTCGGGGTCGCACGATTCGAGCGAAACGCTCCAATTCCTGTCGTACCACCAATAATCGAGCCCGAGCGAAAGTATCATTGTCAGCTTGTCGTTGCGGTAATTGACCTCGTCCGACTCCAAGCCGTTGGTCGTTCCGCCGACAGGCTCGGGGTGGTCGTTAAACGCCACGCTCACGCCCAGCTTGTGGCACTCCTCCAAAAACGCCGCCATATCGGGGAACAGGTTTTTGTTGATTTCGTATCCGACGCCGCCCGTCGAATCGCGCCAATCGGTATCGATTACCAAGACGTCCAAACTGTAACCCTTGTCGCGGTAGTCGACTATCTGCTGCAATGCGGTTTCCGAGGAGTACGCGTACCACCGCGAATCCCAAAACCCGAGCGTCGTAAGCTGAACCATTTCCGACTTGCCCGTAAGCGTCGTATAATCCCTGCAAAACGTTTTGTAATCGCCGTCGGGCACGAACACGAAAAAGTCGGGCGCAACGCTCGAAAAATCCCAGCCCTGCAAATACTCGTCCACATAGCTCTCGTATCCGTACTCGGACGGAATAATGCGCGGGGTGTCCGAAAAATACCAAACGTCGAGCGCGTCCGACGGGCTGGGCAGGTAAATATTCGGGCTTGTCTCGCCCGTATAGTTCCACAGCGCCGAACCGTCGGGCGCATACACGCCCGCGTCCGAAATGTCGCTCGCGTCGCGTTTGAGCTTTACGGTATAGTTTTCAGTGGTTATAAGTAGATACCCGTTGACGTCGCGCAAGTCGTACTCGACGGTGTGCCAATTATTGCGATTGAGCACGTAATAGCTGGCTCTGTCCTCGAACCCCTCGGCGGTTTTTTCCTCGATTCTCACGAGATTGTCGGAAAGAAGCTGTACGCGCACATTGCCCTCGATTATTTCGGACAGCTCCTCGTCCGAAACGATGGGCGGGTCGGGCGGCGTGGGCACCGGCGGCTCGGGCGGCGGCTTGACGGTTTTCCCGCCGCAGCCTACAATAACGCCGCACGCAAGCAGCGCGCCCGACACGGCCGCAGCCAACGCGATAAGCCGTTTACTCGATTTTTCGTTTTTCATCGTCACTCCTTTTATCGGAACTCGGTTAAAGTCATATAGTTCTTATAATAATTTTACAGTCGCGGATATCCCGTTGTCAATATCCGTCGGCGGAAACGGAAAAAAGCCTTTCAAATTACAATCTATATCGTAATTCGCCCGCAAGCGCGACGCGACTCATTGCGCGTCGGTGCACACGACCGCGCCGAAAACAGTGCCCGCGCCCTGCGTGCGGTATCCAACGCCGTCGCCTTTGAGCGCGCCAATCTCGCGCGTAATCAGCTTGCTGCCGTTCACGTAAATTTCGCAAACGCCGTCGGCGCACGCTATTTCAATCGCGTATGTTTTATCGGGGCTGTAACTCGCTTTGAGCGCGTCGGAAGTCGCAAGTTCGCTCCACGGCTTGGCGCTTGCTCCGTCCACTCGCGCGAACAGCACCATACCGTCCCTGTTGATAACCACCGTGTAGTAGTCGAAATTTTCCCAGAACGCGTCGGCTGTCGCGTTCGCGCCGAAAATTACGCCGCAGTCGGTCGCATGCGTCGGCGTTATTTCTACGGACAGCCTACCCGACTCGAACCGCTTATCGGAGAGCACGAGCGTGTTCGCGCTCGTCGCGGTGAGTACGCCGCCGTTCTCCGTCGCCGCGCCGCGCAGAACCGTGTGCGCGGGCAACGCGGGCGGGAGCGCTTCCGCATCGAGCTTTGCCGCGCCGAACACAGTGCCCGCACCCTGAGCGCGGTATCCGACGCCGTCGCCCTTAAACGCGCCGATATAGCGCGACAGCATGAACGCACCGTCTACGTACACGGCGCACACGCCGTCGGCGTAAACGATTTTCAGTTCGTATTCCTTAGCGGGATTGAACGCGGACGCGAGCGCGTCGGTCTCGCCCAGCTGCCGCCACGGCACGGCGTTTGCAGACGCTATCTCGGAAAACAGCAGTATGCCGTCTCTGTTTATAATAACGGTGTAGTAATCGAAATTTTCCCAGCTCGCCGTTTCCGTAACGTTCGCGCCGAATATTACGCCGCAGTCGTTTTTGCTCGACGGTCTGACCGTCGCGGTCAACGCGCCGCGCTCGAACGTGTCCTCGGTGACGATTAGCGTGTTCGCGCCCACCGTAGTGAACGCGCCGTCATTCTCGGTCGCCGAGCCGTGCGTGACGGTATAGGGCGGCAGCTCGGGCTTGGGCTCGTCGGGGTTATACGTAATCGCGCCGAACACGGTGTTTGCGCTCTGCGCGCGGTATCCGACGCCGTTGCCCTTGAACGCGCCGATATAGCGCGACAGCATGAGCGTGCCGTCGAGGTAGATTGCGCACGCCCCGTCGCCGTACGCGACTTTGAGTTCGTACGTTTTTTTGGGGCTGAACTCGGGTATCGAGGTTTCGCCCAACAGCGTCCACGGTATTGCCGCCGACGAATCTATTTTGGCAAACAGCAAATTGCCGTCGCGGTTGACTAGCACCGTGAAGTAATCGAAATTTTCCCACGCCGCGCCGTCCGTCGCATCCGCACCGAACACCACGCCGCAGTCGTTGGCGATTTTGGGCGTGACGACGCCCGTAAACGCCCCGCCGTCGAACTCGCCCGTCAGCACGAGCGTATTGTTCGCGTTCGTCTGGATTTTGTCGTCGGCGTTTACGTACGCCGCGCCGCTCAACACCGTCATTCCCTCGACCGTCTCGAATCGCGCGCGAATGGTAACGTCGCCCGTGACTTCCTTCGACCAATCGAACTCGGTCGTTTCGCCGTCCGCGAACCAGCCGACGAATTTCGCGCCAGATTTTTTGGGGTCGGTCGTCGGCTTGCAGCTTGCGAACGTGTCGCCCTTTTTAAGCTTGACCGTGCGCGTCTTGACGCTCACTATCGTCACCAAATAGTCGTAGTCCTTTTGAACAATCTCGTCGCCGAACGGGTCGTCGCCCGCGTCGTCGTTGCCGTTGCCGCCGCACGCGACGACAAACAGCATGCACAGCGCCAATACGAACGCCAGCGCCGTCAGCCACGCCGCCTTGAATGCCTTTGCGGTTTTGCTTTTCATCACAATTCCTCCTATACCGAAATATTTATTATTCCTTACCGTCGATAATAGCCCTTATTCTGCTCGGTGCGAGCTTGGGCGTACGGTCGAAATCGGTAAGACCGTTAACCTCGTGATACACGTCCGAGAGCTGTGTGTAGCAATATCCGCTTATAAACGGAACGGAATCTATCGCGCGCACGAGCGCGGCAAGCCGCGCGGCGTACTCGTCGTCGTCCTTTACGCCGTCGCCGTATCCCCAGCTTGCGCCTACGGCATCTCTCACGAACGCCGTGCCGCCGAACTCGGAAATTATTATCGGCTGCCCATGATACCCGTACCCGTCTGCGTACGCGCCGCGGTCGTGCGCGGCGTACTGCTCGGCAACGCACTTTTCCACGCTGTCGAACGCGTCGTGCAAAACGCCGCCGTCCTGCGTATAGTGGTGTATCGTGAGTATATCGGATAGCGTATGCTCCCAGCCGTCGTTGGTAATCACGGGGCGCGTGCCGTCGTAGCTCTTTACGTCGCGGTAGACCGCGTTGACGAAATCCTGCACCGACTTATCGGTCTTGACCGCCTCTATGCCCCAGCTCTCGTTAAAGCACACCCAGCACACTATGCACGGATGATTGTACATTTGGCGCACTACCGCCGCCCACTCCGCTCTGAACGCCGCCTTCGACTTATCGGTCAGCTCGAACAGCGACGGCATCTCGCACCAGACGAGATATCCGCGCGCGTCGGCGTAATACATGAACCGTTCGTCCTCCACCTTTTCGTGCTTGCGGCAGCCGTTGAAGCCCATTTCCGTCATAAGCGCGATATCGGCGTCGAGCGCGTCGCCGCTTTCGGCGGTGAGCCCGCTGTTCCTCCAATACCCTTGGTCGAGCACCAGCTTTTGGTACAGCGGCTTGCCGTTGAGCAGCACCCTGCCGCCGTCAATCTTGATTTCGCGCATGCCGAAATAGCTTTTGACGGCGTCCGTCGCGTTCCCGTCCGTAAGCGCGAGCTCCGCGTCGTACAGCTCCGCCGCGCCCACGTTCCACAAACGCAGGTCGCGCTCGGGGATTTCCAGCGTCAACCTACACGCGCCGTCGGCGATAACGCCCTCCGCCGCCGCGACCCGTTTTCCGCCGTACCCGACTGCAACGAACAAAACCGCGCCGTCGCGCGCGCCCACCGCAGTCGCCTCAAACGCGACGCTGCGGCTTGTCACCGACGGGGTTATGCGAACGCCGTCGATATACGCGGCGTTCACCGTTTCCAGCCACACGGTTTTGTAAATTCCCGTAGCGTCCAAATACCAGCAGCCGTGGTCGTCGCTTTGCCAGCGCTGTTTGCCGCGCGGCTGCGCCTTGGAATAGCTATCCTTCACGCCTATTACCAGCACGTTGTCGCCCGCCGTCGCCGCCGCGGTAAGCTCGAAGGTGAGCCTGTGACAGCACCCCTCCGCCGCGCCGCAATCCTTGCCGTTGAGCCACACGCGCGTCGCGTAGTCGCAGCCCTCGATATGCAAAAGCAAGCGCTTGCCGCGCTCGGGCGACAGCGCGAGCTTTTTCATGTACCAAACGTTTTCGCAAAGCGCGGGGTCGCCTATGCCGCTCGCGGGCGTTTCGTACGCAAACGGAACGGTGATTTTGCACTGCGGCGCAAAGCCGCGGCAGTATCCGCGCCGCTCGCCCGCGCCGTCGCGGTCGAACGCGAAATCCCATTCGCCGTTGAGGTTGGTCCAGCCGTCGCGCACGAGCTGCGGCCTCGGATAGTCGGGTATGTACGATAGCGTGTGTTTCATTTGTTTAAAGCCCTTTAATAGTAAGATTTTTGTACACGACCTCCGCGCCCTCGCTGTACAAGCCGAAATAGCCTGCGGGGAACGGGTGCGGGTCGGTATAGCGGAACACTTCCTTGCCGTCCACGCTCACCGCCACCGTATTGCCCTTGAACGTCGTTTTGATTTTGAACCAATGCTCGGTCAGGCTGTCGCGATGCCCGTGCGACTCGTATCTCACGTTGGTGCGCGTAAGCGTGTAGTTGTATTTACTCAAAGATACGAGGCTGTTCTTTATGCCCACGTAATAGCACTGCATGCTCGTGTTGTCGTCGAAATTGCTCGTCGCGTAATTGCTTGCGCGCAGTATCACGCCCGCACCGTAAATGTTCTCGGACACAAACCGCATGCTCACTTCCATTTCGCAATCGGATATCGTGCCGTCGCCGAAAAATACGAGCATGCGATTGCCGCTGCGCGTCATGTGTCCCTCGTCCGTCAGCCTGAACATGGACGAGTACAGCGCGCCGCGGTCCACCGTCTCTTTAAGGTCGGAGACAAGCCCGAACTCGCCGTACGCCCTTTCCGTCATTGTGAACGATATGAACCCGACCTCGTTCTTGCCGCCGATGAGCGTGATAATATTCGCGCCCGCTTCCGCGTCGAACTCGGCGACGTTCGCCGAAACGATATTGCACAAAAAATCGTCCTCGCTCGCATTGACCTCGGGCAACGTTACGGTGTGCGCCGCGCCGCCGTTTATCTGAACGCCGATATTGCGCCCTGCGTATTTTTTGTCGTACGTGAGCGTAAGCCCGTAATGCCCGCCCTTGCGGAAATACGCGGAGTAGCGCGCAAAGTCGCCGTCGTTGGCGAGCGTGAGCATGCGCGCACCGTCGTACGCCGCGTCGTCGGGATACTCGTCGGTATCCGCCTCCACGGTCGATATGCCCGAGCCGTCGCCCAGCCTGTACGAATCGACGCCGTCGAACGCGCCGTCGGGCAAGTACGCCGACGCGCCGATTGCCGCGTCCGCTTGCTTGTACTCCATTCTGTCCGAGTACCCTCTCGCCACGTCGCTGAACGCCGTGTACCTCGCCGTGCCGCCCTCGTATCCTATCCTGCCCGCGCCCACCGTTATATCCGCGTCGGATATCTTGCGCATGTCGTCGAAATACACGTCGCACTTCCCGTCCGCGTACGCAATGCGCACGGTGTGCAGCACGTCCTTGTCGAAGGCGTTTTTGAGCGTGCCCGCCGCGACGCGCCTGTCGTTCCCGTCAATAACGGCGTGGAGCGCAACGCTCTTGCCCGCGTAATCGACGACGGCGTAGACGTAGTTGTCAGCGTCCGTATATCCCGCAATGCACTTTACGTTGTCGCCCGTAAAATTGTATTCGGCGGTAAAAACGTCGCCCGTTGCGCGTACCGTCAAGCGCTTGTCGCCCGTTGCTTCGAAGCCGTCGCCCTCGGCGTTCTCGGCGGCGAATATCGGCATGCGCGGCGCAATCGAGTTCGTTTTGGACGCAGACACGCTCATTTGCGAGCCGTTGAACAGCAACCTGTCGATATTGAGGCTTCGCCACGGTCCATGCCCCGTCGTCGAATTGAGCGAATGATACGCCATGTAGCGGCTGTCCATGTCGGGACCGAGCACCGTCGAGCTGTGCCCCAAGCCCTTGAAATTGTTTTCCTCGTCCACGTTGAGCAGCACGGGATTGCCCGCGCCGTCGGTGAACGCGTCGCGCCGCGCCAGCTTGTCTCCGTCGCGCGCGGTGGCGTAGCACACGCGGTAGCCGGGGCTTGTGACCTGCGTGCCCGTGTAAGTCAGGTAGTAGCGCCCGTCGCGCTTAATCAGCATAGGACCTTCCGTCCAGCCCATGTTGGTGCTTTCCAGCTTAACGGCGCGCCCCGGCGTAGACTCGAAGCCGTCCATCTGTCTGATTTCGATACCGCCGTTCGCTGCGTTTAAAAAGTATATGGTTTCGTCGTCGTCCATGAACACCGACGCGTCGATATTCATGCCGTAATTGCCCGAAATCACCTCGAACGGACCTTCGGGGCTGTCGGCGCGCAGCGTGTAATGCCCCTTGCCCGCAGGGCTCGTGAACATGTAGAACTTACCGTTAAATCCGAACACCTCGGGCGCGTACGCCGATAGCGTTACGGGGTCTTCGGACACGTAACCGTCGGCTAGTCCCGCGCCCGTGCATTTTTGCCAATGCACGAGGTCGCTCGATTTCCACCCGCGCACGCCGACCATGCCGTCGCGCGTGGACACGTACAAATAGTAAGCGCCGTTGTATCGGAATATGTACGGGTCGCCCGCGCCGTACTCGGGCCATTGGTCGGGCAACAGCTCGCTCTTTATTTCGCCATGCGCGCTGTAATCGCCGAAATCGCCGTTGTCGTACGTCACTATGCTTTTATGCTCTGGCGCATCGAAGGTCGCTCCGACTATGTTTTCGGGCGCGCCCGCGCACCCGCCGAGCAACGCCGTTTGCGAACACAGCGCAGCGACAGCCGCCGCCAAAATCCTGGATTTTTTCATATCAGCTCCTATCGGCGACAGCCTTCGGCTTCGACCGCTTGTATTCGTTGTAGGATAAAATCTTGTTGTCCGACGTGCGCAGCACCAAATATGCGGCGGGGCTTTGCGGGTCTACGAACTCGCCCTTGTAAGTCATGCCGTACCAGCCGTAATAGCTCTCCAAATTTTTGTTGTCGTCTACGGTGCGGTCCACCATGCCGAACGCAATACCGATATCGTCGTTCGCGCCCATACCGAGCTGCGCCACGGGTATCATTACCTCCATGAAGTAATAATCCTCCTCGGCGTCGTACCCCTCGCGCGTCTCGAACGCGTACATGCCCGACCAAGCGAGCCACGCGCCGTTGCTGCCCGACAGTATGCGCGTGCGACTGTCGCGCCCGAGGTTTATTTGATAGCAGTTCGCCTGCGGGACAGCGCTCCTTGCGAGCTTCGAGTCTATGTAAATCTCTATACTGTCGCTGTACGTGACCTCGTCAGCCGCGCCCTCGCCCACATACGCGTACGGCGTTGTGTCCAGCACCTCGAAGTAAAAATACAACGCCGTCGGGCGACGCATGACGGTCACTTTACAGCCCTTGAAGCTCACGGTCGCCTTTTTGCCGACGCTCCACAGCTCGTCGTCGTCAAGCCCGTCGATTACGACCTCCGACTTAATCATGTTGCCCGCATAGTCGAACGGGTCGGATTTTCCGACCGTCGGCGACGTTAAAAACGGGTCGGCGGAGGCGCATGCGCAAAGGCACGTACAAAGCGCCGCCGCTATGGGTATTGCAATATGCTTGGGTTTCATTTTTCTACCGCCTTTATGTTCAGTCAGTAAGCTCAATCCTTCATGCCCGACATGGCGAGCGATTGAACGAAGTATTTTTGGCACGCGATATATATAACTATAATGGGAATGCTGCTGATAACCGCGCCCGCCATTACCAGCGGGTAGTCGGGCATGCGCTGCATGTTGTCGTTGATTTGCGCGAGCAACGCTTGCAGCGTCAGCCAATTCGACCCCGACAGGTACAGCGACGGCGCAAAGTAGTCGTTCCATATCCCCAAGAACCAAAACACCACCTGCGCGGCTATCGCGGGGAACATCGACGGCAGCATGATTCTCACAAATATGCCAAACCAGCTCGCACCGTCCACCCGTCCCGCCTCGATTAGCGCCGACGGCACCGATTTCAGGTACTGAATGAAAAAGAACATCATGCTCACGTTGCCGAACAGCCCGGGTATGATAAGCGGCAGCGGCGTGCCCACCCAGCCAATTGCCGAAAACGCGCGGTACTGCGGCAGCATGAGCGCGGCGTACGGCACCATCATGCCGCTCATCAAAAACAACAGCCAAAACCGCTTATGCGGCAGCCGCATTTTCGCAAACGCGAACGCCGCAAGCGCTGTGACGAACGTTCCCGCGGGAACGACGGCAAGCTCCAAAAACACGGTGTTCAGCATTGCGCGAACAAAGCTCGGGTCTTGGTCGGTCAAGGCGAAATAGCTGTCGAGCTTGAACGTTTCGGGGAACAGCTTGATTTCCATCGACATGGCTTCGAGCCGACCTTTAAACGACGTGAGTATCATCCATGCGTACGGAAACACCGTTATGAACGCGACAGCCGCCACGAGCGCCCACACGATTATCGCGCGAATCACCCTGCCCGTCCTGTTATGCTTGACCTTTTTCGGTCTCAATGCTTTGGTTAAAGGACTCAAAAATCGCCTCCCGTGATGTAAACGCCCGCGCCGCGCGCTAGTCCTCGTACACCCATTTATCGGATATCTTAAACTGCACGAACGTGATAAGCATGATGAACGCCGCAAGTATGAGCGACGCCGCGCTCGCAAGCCCCTGCTTGCCCGTGTTGATGCCGTACTGCCATATAAAGTACACTATCGTCTGCGCGCCCGGCGCGCCCGCCGCAAAAACCTGCGCGTCCGCGTACGACTGCAAACCGCCGATTACGCCCGTGATAAGCATGTAGAACATTGTCGGCGTGATGAGCGGCAGCGTGATTTTAAAGAACTTGCGCGCCGCCGACGCGCCGTCTATGTCCGCCGCCTCGTAATAGCTGGCAGGTATTGCGAGCATGCCCGCGAGGCAAAGTATCATCGTTCCGCCCATGCCCGACCAAGTGTTCTTTATTATTATCGCTATCTTGATAAGCCAGCCGTTGCTGTACCAGGGCACGGTCGCGCCGAGTATGCCGTTTATCAAGCCGTATTCGGGATTGAACAGGTATCGGAACACCAGGTTAATCGCGACGACGCTTGTCACCGACGGCAGGTAGAACAGAACCTGAAACAGCTTGTTGCTCCGCCTAATCGCCTTCGCCTGCAACAGCGCCGCGAGCGCAAGCCCCACCGCTATGCCGATAGGCACGCCCAACAGCATAAACACGGTGTTGCCGATTGCGCGGAAAAACGCCACCGAATATATCTTGCTCGAAAACAAATCGACGAAGTTTTGAAACCCCAAAAAGATATATTCCTCGCGAAACACGTTATAGTCCATCATGGAAAACACGAACACCGCGACGAGCGTAAACAGCGTAAAAATCATAAACCCCGTCACGGGCAGCGCTATAAACAGCCGCGCCGTGCGCCGCTCGCTCTTGTGCAAATCCGTCTTTTTGCTTCCGTGCCTTCGCGTCGCCGTCATATCAACCCTTCCATCTTTCGTTCATGATATCGAGGTCGTTTTGTAAATCGTTTCGATACGCTTCGAGCTTGGTTTTGATAAGCGCCGCATCCGTCGCGCGCCACAAATCCTCCTCCGCCAAGTACGACAAAAGGTTGTCCTTCCACGTGCCGTCGTACGTATAGTACAGCGGGCGCGTCTTGCTGCTAATCCTGTCGTCCGCCGCGCTTTCGTAAAGCCCTATGCTGTTGGTATTGCCGTCTATCACGTCAACGAACAGCGAACGGTGCTCGGGCTGGACCTTCCACTCCGCGGAAATGAAATCGGTCTTTGCCATATCCATGAGGTTGGGCACTTGCTGACCGAGCTCCAAAGCCTTTCTCTGGCACGACTCGCTCATGCTCAGCCACTTGGCAAAATCGACGGCAACGTCCCGCTTTTTGGTTTTGGCGGAAACGCCGTAGCACATAGAGCCCGCAAACGTGACCGACTGCGCGTCGGGATTTTTGCCGTTGTACGGCACGGGGCAAATATCGTACTCGATATCGTAATTCCAAAAATCGGCGTTATCCCACGGTCCCATCCAGGTAAAAATCGTTTTGCCGTTGAAAAAGCGCGTGTACGCGTCCGTCGCGCCGCTCATGTCCGCCGACGGCATGACCTTGTCCACCGTCGCGAGCTGAATATTGAACACGACCGCGTCGATAAAGTTGTCGTCTATCCTTTGCTCGGACGCGTCGTCCGTGAAATAATTGGCGGCGTTGCTGTAAAGCGCGGCGTCCATTTCGTAATACGGAATGCCGTACAGGTCGGTCTCGCCGCGCGTAAGGTCTTTCAGCAAGCCGCGGAACTCATCCCAGGTCATGGGGTCGGTCGGGTCGAGCAGCTCGTACACGTCGGCGCGGTCAAGCCCGTTTTTGTCGATTTGCTTTTCCAAAAGCTTTTTGTTGTAGGTCAGGCAAACCGGTCCCAAATCCTTGGGAAAGCCGTAAAGACTGCCGCTGCCCAAGCTCTTGGTCTGCGCATCGTACCGATACTCGTTTATCGCCGCGGGCCACACCGCGTTAAGCTCCGCCTCGCTCACCGACCCGTCCAAATCGAGCATAACTCCCGCGTCCGCCCACGCCGCAAAATCGGTGTCGGGCATAAAGAATACGTCGGGCTTTTTGCGCTCGGCTTGGAATTTGCCCATGTAAATGCTCGACTCGTAATGCGTCGGCGCGACGGTCACGCCGGGGTGCTCGTCCTCGTATTGCGCAATCAACTGCTCGTAAACCGCGACCTCCGCGGGCGAGCCCCAAAACCAAAACGTTATCTTGTTGGGGTCGGAGCTTTCCGTATCGCCGCACGCCGCAACGCCGCTCAACGCCGCCGCGACGGACGCGCCCAACGCCGCGATTTTCATCATGCTTGTGCTTCGCTTATTTTTCATGTGTGCCTCCCGTGATTGTTTTATAAACAAGCTGCGGCATTCGCCGAGCTATTTTGCCGTTGCGTCCGCCGCGCCGCCCGCGACGATATCGTCCGCGCCGAGCGCGACCTGCTCCACGACCTCCGACCGCCCTATCACGCCGTCGAAAAACCGCTTGCCGTACCAAAGCCAAAATATAATTCCGAACGCCGTACCCAAAACCGAATACGTCGTCCACAACACCAACTGCGCGATAAACGGAGTAAGCGCGCATGCCGCAATGGGCAACGCGCAAAGCACGGTAACGCCTATCGTTCGGAACGTGCGCATAAAATACAGCCTGAACGCGTTGCCGAGCGCGGCGCGCAGCGTTTCGTCGTAGTACGCGCACTCTACCGCCGCCAAGCACATTGCGGGAACGAGCACCGCCGCCTGTATGACCGACGCCGCTATCCCCGCGCCGTACAGCAAGCCCGCGCCTATGTACGAATATAGCGTCGGCGTAATCACGGCGAGCGACAGCGACAACCATATAATAAAAGCGAACAGCAAATACTTTAAGCCGTTTTTTCGTATCCCTGCGCCGAATCGCTTGCGTACGTCCATGTTTCCGTCCACGAGCATGCTTTTATAGCAATACAGCGCGCCCGCAAGCCCGATTGAATATACGAGCATGCACGGCAGCATGCCGACAGACGCGAGCACGACGCCGCCGCCCACCGCGCTCGACGCCGCGCGCAAGACGGCAGAATAGCATTGACAAACGACCGTCCAGGCGATAAACGGCAACGCGAACGGCAACGCGAGCGCGTTGCAGCTCACTATCGCCGACTTGCACAACCATACGTTATTCAACCATTTATGCCCGTGCCCCAACACTTTATCCTCCGCTTAATCGAGCTTTTCGATATCGAAAATTCCCGTGTTTATATTCTAGCATTCGCTTTTTCTTAATGTCAATACGCATTATCTTTGCTTGCAATTTCCCGTCGTGAATTACAATATATATTGTAATTCAACGACACATTCGCGCATAAATATTGACATTCTTCAATAGATACGATATAATTACGGCGTAGATAAAAATAATAAATACGAGGTGGGACGATGTCGCAGGAGAAATCGCGTTTAAAGCTGCTCACGTTATACGACAGCGAGGAGCAAATCGCCAAGGTCGCGCAGGCGCTGTCGGTCAAAACGCGCAGAGACATAATCAAGATAATAAGCAAAGCGCCGTGCTGTATCAACGATATCGCATGGAAGCTCAATATTCCCGTGTCTACGGCGTCCTTTCACGTCAAGACGCTCGTGGACGCGAACATTTTGCGTTACACCTCGTCCAACAACAAGCGCGGCAACGAAAAGCTGGTGTCGCTGAATATAGTCATGTTCAACCTGCTGCTGGACAGAGACTCGACGACGGTGTTCGACAACGTGCAAATGATAAGCGTACCCATCGGCAGCTACACCTCGTACAAAGCCGAGCCGACGTGCGGCATAAACACGCCGAACGGCGTACTGATAATAGAGGACACGCCGATTATGTTCTCGTCGCCGCAGCGGTTCGAGGCGGGACACATTTGGTTGAAGTGCGGGTATTTGGAATACGCCGTGCCGCTTCTCAACTATTCGGGCTCGCGGTCGATAGGCACAAACACGCTGTACGACAAGCGCGCCATTCGCTCGGTAAGTTTCAGGTTCGAGCTGTGCAGCGAGACGGCAATGTACGACCACGACTGCAAAAGCAATATCACCTTTTCGGTCAACGGCTTGGAGGCGTGCACGTTTTTGAGCACGGGCGATTTCGGCGAGCACCGCGGCAGACTCAATCCCGATTGGTATCCGAGCACGGACTCGCAATACGGGCTGCTGTATAATATCGACGTGCGCTACGACGGCACGTATCTCAACGAAAAGCGCGTGTCGGAAATCACCGTAGACGACTTGAATCTCGTAAACAACGACGTGTTGGTTTTTCGCATAGAAGTAAAGCCCGACGCGAAGCACGTGGGCGGGTTCAATCTTTTCGGAAAGACGTTCGGCGACTATCCGCAGGATATCGACATAGCGATAACGTATCAAAACGTTCAAAAAGTACGGGATGGCGACCGCGGTTGAACACATATTAACGGGCAAATTACGGTCTATACGCGCGACGTCGTAGCCTCGGCGCTACTGCGAGCGAGTTTAACGCCGATAGAGCCGAAAACAGTCCGTTCGGGTGTGTCCGACTGCGGTCGCTACCCCGTAGATGACGGCAAGCAAAAACCGCCCCTCGTCGATTTAATGACGAAGGGCGGTTTATTGTAGTCAGGCTTTACGCTATCGAGAACTCGAACTCGGTAGTATTGTCGTACGGCTCGTCGGGCGTGCAAATGCCGCAATCGTCGGGGCATTGATGCACTCCGTCGGGGTGATACTCGGTCTCGAAGCACGTGGACATGTATCCTTCGAAATTGTCGCCGAACACCACCAAGCACGGGTACGTCGTGCGCACCTGCATTTTTATGCCGCTGAGCGCCGAGTACAGCGAGCACGCCACGCTGTCCGTGCCGCGCGCGTCGAGGAAAAACGGGTGGTCGTATCCGCAGGTGTGGCGCTGTACGCTCTCGTCCTTTACGTACTCGCCCATCTTGTGCGGCGTGCGGAAATCGAACTGCGGCGCGACCTTTGCGATATCGCGCACAATCAGCCGCTCGTCGAGCACGCCCACGCGCGACGCGTTTATGTAAACGTCCTGTACGGACACGGGCTCGCGCAAATCGCCCGACATATTGAAATACGCGTGATTGGTGAGGTTGAGCAGCGTTTTGCAGTCGGGGCGCGCGAAATACCGTATCGCGAGCTTGTTTTCGCGCTCGTATACGCGGTACGTAACGGCGACGGCGACGTTGCCGAAATACCCGCCCTCGCCGTCGGGGCTGTCATAAGCGAACTCGACCTCTGTATATTCCTCGCCGCGCCGCGTTTTCATAGAAAACGCCTTGGTGTGAAAGCCCGTGCCGCCGCCGTGCAGATTGTCCGCGCCGTGGTTGTTCACTTCCAGCGAAGCGACGCGCCCGTCTATCTCGAAGCGCGCGTTCTCTATGCGCCCCGCCGTGCGGCCTATCGTCAAGCCGTGATATCCCGCGCCGTACCCGCCCGCGGCAAGCTTTGTCACCTCGCGGCTTGCGCCGTCGCGGTCGGGCGCTTTTATGCTCATTATCCCCGCGCCGAGCGCGCACAGCTTGACGGTCAGCCCCGTCGAATTGCTAAGCTCTACGGTCGCGTATTTCCCGAATTTTCCGTCGGTTATTTTCATTGCGTTTCCCTCCGTTTGTTTTTTTGCGTCGTTTCACGGCGCGCCGATTACATGCGCGCCCGAATAATCGGTTTGCCGTCAATCGTGCGTCGCCGATTACGAATTGTATCCCTTGGGGTTTTGCGTCTGCCATTTCCACAGCGACGCGCACATTTCGTCTATGCCGAGCTTAGCTTCCCAGCCCAGCTCGCGCTTGGCTTTGCCCGCGTCGGCGTAGCACGCGGCGATATCACCCGCGCGGCGCGGCTTAATCGAGTACGGGAGCTTGCGCCCGCACGCTTTTTCGAACGCGTGGATTACGTCCAGTACGCTGTACCCAATTCCCGTGCCGAGGTTGTAGGTATACACGCCGCTCGCGCTCGTCTTTTCGATTGCCGCGACGTGACCCTTTGCCAAATCCACCACGTGAATATAATCGCGCACGCCCGTGCCGTCGGGGGTGTCGTAGTCGTCGCCGAACACGCCCACCTCTTTAAGCTCGCCGATTGCCACCTTGGCAATGTACGGCGTGAGGTTGTTGGGAATGCCCTTGGGGTCCTCGCCTATCGTGCCGCTCTCGTGCGCGCCGACGGGGTTGAAGTACCTAAGCAGCACCACCGTCCATTCGTTGTCGGACGCGAACACGTCGCGCAGCATGATTTCCTGAAAATACTTGCTCGTGCCGTACGGATTGGTCGTGCCGCCCGTTTTGCACTCCTCGTCGAGCGGCAGCCGCTCGGGCGTGCCGTACACCGTCGCGCTCGACGAAAACACTATCTTCTTGCAGCCGTGCCTGCGCATGGAATCGAGCAGTACCAGCGTGCCGACGAGGTTGTTGTCGTAATACTCGATGGGCTTGGCGCACGACTCGCCCACCGCTTTAAGCCCCGCGAAATGAATGACGCTGTCTATCTTATTTTCCGAAAAAATTCTGTCGAGCAGCTTGGCGTCGCGCACGTCGCCCTCGTACAGCTTGATTTTCTTGCCCGTAATCTTTTCCACGCGCTTGACGCTTTCCGCGGACGCGTTGCAGAAATTATCTATTACGACGGGGCTGTGCCCCGCGGCAATAAGCTCCACGCACGTATGCGACCCGATATATCCCGCGCCGCCCGTTACCAAAATAGTCATATCACACCTCCGAATGGAAATTATTTACAGTCGTTACGATTTTTCAAACGCATTAAAGCTTTGTAATCGTTATGCCGTCGCCGACGCGCGTTTCGTACACCTCTGCGTCGTATCCCGTCGCCGCCTTGTACTTTTCGAGCACGTGTTTTTTGAAATCCTCCACGCCGTCCGTTTTGACAAGCGACACCGTACAGCCGCCGAATCCGCCGCCCGTCATTCTCGACCCGAGGCACGCGGGGTGGCTTTGCGCCGCAAACGCGAGCGCGTCCAGCTCCTTGCCGGTCACCTCGTACAGTTCTTTGAGCGATTTATGCGAAGCGTCGAGCAACGCGCCCAGCTTAACCATGTCGCCCGACTTCATGGCGTCGGTCGCCGCCGCCACGCGCGCGCATTCGTCCACGACGTGCTTGGCGCGCGCGTACACGTTTGCCGACAGCACGGTCTTGTGCTTTTCCAAATCGGCGGCGGTAAGCTCCGCCAAACAGCCGATGCCCGTAAGCGGCGCAAGCAGCGCGAGCGCGGTTTCGGTCTCCGCCCTGCGCTCGTTGTACTTGCTCTCGACGAGGCTGTGCGGCTTTTTGCAGTTGATAATAACGAGCGAGCAATCGCCCGTATCGAGCGGCACGTATTCACAATCGAGCGTGGCACAGTCGAGCAGCAACGCGTGCCCCGCCTTGCCGCACGCCGACGTGTATTGGTCCATAACGCCGCAGTTTACGCCCACGTACTCGCGCTCCGCCGCCTGCGCCGCAAGCGCGATTTTGACCGCGTCCACGGGCGCGCCCGTAATCGCGCACATAGCCGCAATCGTAGACACCTCGATAGCCGCCGACGACGACAGCCCGCTCCCGAACGGAACGGTGCAGTCGTGCAGCATGTCGCAGCCCGCCAGCGGCAGCCCCGCGCGCTTGCCCATGAGCAGGCTTCCCGCCTGATAGTTGCCGTACTCGATATACTTGTAGTCGTCGAGCTTATCGAGGTCGAGCGACACCTCGCAGTCGAGCGTCGTCCATTTGAGATTGACGAAATTCGTGCCGTTGGGGCGCACGTACACGGTGTTGCACAGCGCGAGCGCCGCGGGAAACACCTTGCCGCCGCAGTAATCGACGTGCTCGCCGATAATATTCACGCGGCCAGCCGCGCTCACCTTGAACGCGTATTCGCGCTCCGCTTTTTTCAAAAGCTCCGTTCTTGTCATTATAGCACCTTTTCCTTGATAAACTTGACGGTCAGCGCGTCGTCCTTGAACACCGCCGTGTTTTGCAGTATGCGGCTGCAAATGCTGCCGAGCTCGACGCGTATAGCGTTTTCCGCCGCCGCCGCGTCCGTCTTGCCGTCGAGCAGTCGCAGTATTTCGCCGTACACGAACGCGTAATCGGCGAGCGACTCGGGCAGTCCCTTGCCGCCGACGATACATTCCTTGATTTCGCCCAGCTCGCTTTCCAGCCGCCCGGGCAGTATGAACAGCCCCTGCGCCTCGATAAGCCCGATAGATTCCTTTTTGATTACGTGGAACTCGGGGTGCGCGTGGAACACGCCGTCGGGGTATTGCGCCGACGTAATATTGCTGCGCAAAATTATCGTCATTTCGTACCCGCGCTTCGTCTTGACGACCGTCGGGCTGATTGAGTTATGTATGCCGTCCGCGTCGGCATGGATAATGCCGAGCTCGGGCGCGTCGAAGCTCTCCCATGCGGCGCGCACGCGTTCGGACGCGCTCTCTATATCCGCGCGCGAGTTCGACACGACGCGCACCGCCGTACCCGCCCAATCGAGCACCTCGATTATCGCGCCGCTTGCGGTATCCTTAATAGTGCGCTTGGCTGCGGCGCGGTGCAGCGGCAGCGTCTCCCCGCCGCCCTGATAATGGTCGTGCGCCAATACGCTCCCGCCTATGCGCGGCAGCGCGGCGTTGCAGCCCAAAAAATAATGCGGGAAGCGGTCCACGAAATCCATAAGCCGCCCGAACGTGCCGCGGTCTATGTGCATTGGCGTGTGCTCGTAATTTACGGCTATGCCGTGCTCGTTGAAATACCCGTACGGCGAATACTGCCAAAACCAAGACTGACCGCCGAGCGTCACGTCCGCCGTGCGCAACGTGCGCTTGCCTCTGCCGCCGAACCCCTCGTTGGCATGGCAAATGGTGCAGCTAGGATACCCGCCGCCCACCGAATTGCCCGCCGCCGCCTTTTTGGCGTCGCGAAACTCGGGCTTGGATTTGTTAATCGTTATTATAAGCCCGTTGCTCTCGAACCTCGGGTTTTTGTCGAGCTGCGCTTTTTTTACATAATTGTTATTTACGCAGTACGCGTAAAGCATATCGGTCGCCGCCTTGCCGCCGCCCGCCTTTTCGGCGGCGTCGAACGCCGCTTGCAGCGCCGAAGGGCTGAGCGACAGCGCGCCCATCACGCCGTCGCAATAGCGCTCGGCGTCCTCGCGCTCGAATACGCCGAGCTTTACGGCGTTGTCCGTAAACTCGCCCAACAGCTCGGCAATGCCGCGCTCGCCGCAATCCGCGCCCGTAGGCGCAAACGCCACGCCCAAAACGCCCTGCGCCGTGTTGCGCGCGTAATCGACGTCCTTGTCGGCGAGCATAAGCTTGCGCCGCGCAAAATCGACCAGCCTGTCAAAGCTTTCGTAAAATTCGAGCATAGTACCTCACAGTCTCCCGCAAATGCTTTATATTGTCAATAGTTTAGCAAAAAGCGCGCGAGCGGTCAAGACAAATATTTACCGATATCGGAAAATTTTTTACATTTTTGGGTTGACACGCCGTTCGCGCCATATTATAATACGGGCATGGGCGCGACCAAAGAACAATGGAAATACGGCGGCGGCGAACGCGTGTGGGCGGGGAAATACCTCAACTCGCAAAACCTGTTGCATTGGCACAGCGACTGCGAGCTGATTTACGCCGAGCGCGGCGCGCTGAACGTTACGGCGAGCGGCGCGACATACCGCCTTGACGCGGGCGGCGCAATGTTCATCGACAGTCAGTGCTTGCACAGGATAAGCGCCGTCGACGAAAGCTCGCTGCTTGCGACGGTCATTTTCGATTACGGCATAATCGAACCGTTTGCGAACGGGCTTGCGCTCGTCTCGCCCGTGCTGGAAAAGGATTACGGGCTGTTCGCACTCTACGGTGCGCTCATGAAAGAGCTTACGGAAAAGCCGACGCTGTACGCGTTCGAGACGGCGGCGATTGTGGAAAAACTTATGATAGACGTTTTCCGCGGCGAAAAAACGGAGCGCAAAAAATCGGCGCGCAAGACCGACGCCAAGCTGAAAGCGCTGTTTGCCGAAATTCACAGGAATTACCGCGATTACACGCTGGACGACGCGGCGAGGTTTATGGGCATGAACGCGAGCTATCTGTCGCGCTTTTTCGCCGAGCGCACGGGCATGCGCTTTATGCGGTACGTAAACTGCGTGCGCGTCGAGCGCGCCGTGGAAATGATTAAAAACGGCGAGAACAGCGTGACGGACGTCGCCGACGGCTGCGGCTTCGGCACGATACGCAATTTCAACCGAATATTCAAGCTGCTTACGGGGTACGCCCCCACCGCCCTGCCCGACGCGTACGTTTTCCACGCCGCAGCGAGCGAGACGGACATGCGCGAAACGACAAACCCCACGCTGCGCGGGTGCATGCTTGTGGAAAGTTCGTCCGCGACGGAAAATTCCGCGGCGCGCGACTGAATTGCGGCACGACTAATAAATGGCAATAAGCTCGCCGTAAAGCTTATCGCGCAGCATTTTAACGTCCTTGACGGCAAAAAAGCGCAATATTTTTACATCGCCGTTTTTAAGCTTTACGTGCAACGACCGGCACCCGCCCGACGGCAATTCGCCGAACATAATCGTTATTATATATCGGAATTTGAATTCATAAAAACGTATGTACTCAATATCGTTTACGTCAAGCGTTTCAACGAGTTTATCCTTTTCATAGACGGTAATCTTTTTCTCGTCAAACTCGTAATTTACGCCTCGGCAAAATTTAAGGCAAAGCGATAGGACAATCAGGATTACAAAAAGCACGATAAAAAATATCAATATCCACAGGCAATCCGCGTTGTTCTCGTAATCGACTTCGAGCGTTACGGAAACCCCGATAATACATAAAAATGCGATAACCTCAAACGGAATGCACAGCTTTATCATAAACGCGTAATTGGATTTCAAACGTATTTGCATTCGTCCCTCTCGTATAAACGATAACCTATATCCGTATTATAGCACGGTTTTTGCCCATGCGCAAGTAAAATCAAAGCGACCGCCTCGCGCAGTGCAAAGCGGTCGCTTTGTATATATATTTAAGGCGGCGTCCGCGCATAAGCGCAGCGCGGGCGTCGCCCGAGGGAAAGCGAACTCGGTTCAGGTCAATTTCTCGATGAGCGACAGGAACTTGCCCACTCTGCGCTCGTCGAGCGCGGCGATATACTCGGTAAGCCGCGCGAAGTTATCCGCTTTTTTCTGCGCGCCGTACGGGTTCCAAAACTCCACGCCGCGGTAATTCAGCTCTTTCATGACCGTTTCCACCAAATCACGGTGCGAGCGCAGCACCGAGCGGTATTTGTTTTGGTAGCGCAGCGCGAGCTTGGAATCGCCGCCCGCCATTTCGTAAATAGCCGCGCGCACGCTTTTGCCGTTCGCCTTGGCGGTGAGCACGCGCTCGACCAAGGTCTTTACCTCGCCGTCCTCGAACGGCACAAACCCGTCGCGGCGCACCGCCGCCGATTTTATGCCCAACCGTTTTGCCGCCTCGGGCACGAGCTCGAACGTTTTCGCTTGACCGTAATAGTAATTGCGCACCGAGTTGACCGAGCGCGCGGTCTTTTCAGCCATGTATTCGAACGCGCCCGTGAGGCTTTCGCCGTTTTCGCGCGCCGTCGCGCACCTGTTAAAAAGCTCGACGGTTTGCTCCACCGTCCAATCGGTATTATTCATAAGCTTGCAGTATCCTCCTTGCGTCGGGCGCGCAGTCTCGCGCTCGACCCGTCGCTGCGTAAATGATAGCCAATCGCGCGCGATTGTATACATACTTACGTCAAAAAAATCATATTGTAAGCGTATGGAACTGCATATAAAAAGCGAATTCGAATGTGCGTACTTGATTAACGGCGTGTTCTACGAGCGCGCCGACAGCCTGACCATGTCCGAGTACGACGTGGCGTATATCACGGTATTGCCGCTTAAACACACGCTGCTGCCGTACACCGTCAAGCTGAGCGGCGCGGAAAGCGTTTCCGACGAGCTGTGCTTCGGCACGCGGTTGGATGCGGACAACTATTTGCTAAGCTTGTCGCCCCGCCACATTACGGTGTACAACAGCGCTAAAAAGGGCTATACCGCGCCGCCGCAGTCCAGCCCCATTGCGCGGCTTTTCTCGCTCGTAAAGAGCGGCGACCTCACGACGGCGTACGACATGCTGTCCGAGGAGCTGAAAAGCACGCTCGACAAAAACGACCTCGGCGCGTTTTTCGCGGATTTCGACCGCATTGCCGAGTGCTATTGGGAGAACGGCGCGCGCTTTTATCTGATAGACAAAAACGGCGTGGCAAAGCTGCATTCGTACACGTTGAAGGACGAGTTTATCGACGATATCGTCGAGCTGTAACTCGTTAACGCACAAAAAAAATCGGCAGCTCGCGCAGGCGTACGAGCTGCCGATTTTGTTTTTCGCATTTTATGTTTCAGTCGCGGCGACGGCTCATGAGCAGCAGCGCGAGCAGGCGTATGAACTGCAACGAGCTCATCATGAACGACGCAACGTACGTCATTGCGGCGGCGTTGAGCACCTTTTTGACGCCCTTCGCCTCCTCGGGCAGCAAGCACGTTTTGAGGTACTTATACGCCCTGCGGCTCGCGTCGAACTCTGTGGGCAGCGTCACGAACGAAAACAGCATGGACAAGCCCATGACCACCAGCCCCGCGTAAATGAATATGCGCCCGACCGCCGTGTACGGCGACGCAAACCCGAAAATATACCCGATAATGAATATCGGCCACATAAGACGGCTGGCAAAGTTGACTATGGGCACAAGCTTTAAGCGCGCCGACGAGAAAAAGTATTTTTTGTCGTGCTGAACGGCATGTCCCGCCTCGTGGCACGCCACGCCGATTGCGCCGATTGCCGACGAGCCGCGCACGGTGTCGGACAGCGAAATCGTTTTGGAGCGCGGGTCGAAGTTGTCCGTCAAAGAGCCGCGCACCGCCGCAAAGCGAATGCCGTAAACGCCGCTGCTTTCCAAAAAATTGCGCACGTACGTTTCGGCGGAAATGCCCGACGAGCTCGAAATTCCGTTGTACTTGGCGAAAACCGTTTGCACGCGTATCTGCGCTATTACGCCCAGCAAAAACACGGGAATAAAAAGGCACAGGCTAATCGCGTAAACGGCATATACGGGGTCTGTAAAATATTCCCACATAACTACCTCCTGTCATGGTAAAAGCCCTTGCGAGCAAGCTTTTTCACTTGTATTATAACATTGAACCGCGTCAAAGGCAAGCCTTTGCCTTGCGGCTTTCGCCGCCCGTGTTTTCTCGCGAAAACACGCGGTCGCGTTGAAATACGGCGCGGATTTGCCCTTGCAAGCAAGCAAATCCGCTTGTATTATAGCACCTTCGCAAAAATTTGTAAAGTCGAATTTTAAGCTATCGCGTCGACGGCGCTGCGCCGATAATCGTCGTTTCGGTATTTTAACATTTCCCGACGAAAAAAGCAAATCGCTCGCGACGGAATTATCGGGCGCGTATAGTTAAACGCGCGACGGACAAAATATATTTTGCGCCTAGAATGAACGGAACGCTTGCAAAATAAATATAAATAGTGTAGAATAATAAGCACTTGGGGATGTACAGGCTTCGACGGCGCGGGGCTTGCGACGGAAAGCAGGTGGCAGGGTCGGCTGCCTTATCAACGCGACAGGCTATAATTGCCAACACCAAAAACACCGCCAAAGCGAGAAGCTTCGCAGCTCCCGCAATGGCACTCGCAGCCTAACTAACGCTGCAAGTTCGCACCCGCTGCCTATCGGCGGGAACGCGGGCTTAATTAAACGGTAGGGAATTTCGCGCGGCTTCGGTCGACCCGCGCGAGGACTCAGACCTTGCGCGCGCAAACCTTTGTATATTGCGATTTGCGCGCGGACTTCGAGCAATAAACTAAACTTGTAGAAGTCCCCGCATATCCGCGTCGGAAACCGGTTCAATTCCGGTCATCTCCACCAACGTCGTTAAAGCTTGAACGCCCGAAAACGAAACATGTTTTCGTTTCGGTGTCGCGGGCTTTATCGCGTGCCAATGAAACTCCCCCGGCGAAGCCGGGGGTTTCTCATATGCGGGCAAAAGCCCTAA
>CAJTNI010000011.1 GCA_910577945.1 uncultured Christensenella sp.
TATATTGTACAAAAACAACTGCGTGCATATTTATCGCCTATGGCGATGCGCGGCGGGCGCAGCCCCGCAGTCGAGAAATATGTTTACCGATAAAGCCCATACGCAGTATACGTTAAACATTTGGTTTGGCACTTTATCTTATACGCTTGACAGTCGCACGATAATTTGTTAAAATTAGACATATGAATATTTATCGTAGACACGGCAATAAAGAGAAATGTATCGGTGTTGTACATTTCTCTTTTTTAAAGCCGTGACGGAGGTGTTATGAAGGATTTTAACGCTTTGTACGACGAATGGCTCAACCGCGCTACGGAGTATCGCGACGAGCTTGCCGCTATGTCGGAGGACGACAGGAAAGAGGCGTTCTATAAGGATTTGGAGTTCGGCACGGCGGGGCTGCGCGGCATAATCGGCGCGGGCACAAACCGCCTCAACACCTATACAATCGGGCGTGTCACCGACGGGCTGGCAAGCTATCTGTTCGCACACAAAAAGTCCGATATCAAGGTCGCAATCAGCTACGATTCGCGGCATTTTTCGCAAGAGTTCGCGCGGCACGCGGCGGCGGTTTTCGCGGCGCGCGGCGTCAAGGCGTATATTACGCGCGAGTTGCAGCCTACGCCGTACCTCTCGTTCATGGTGCGCAAGCTCGGCTGCGACGCGGGCGTTATGATAACGGCGAGTCACAATCCCGCCAAGTTCAACGGGTACAAGGTGTACGGCGCGGACGGCTGTCAGGTCACGGACAACGCCGCCGCCGAGATATTCGGGTTTATCGAAAAGGTCAAGCTTTTCGACGTTAAAGCCGCCGATTTCGACGGCGCGGTCGAGCGCGGCGAAATAGTTTTCGCCGACGTCACTCGCGATTATTTGGATTGCGTGTACGCGCGCTCTATCGGCAAGCACCGCAAGGCGTCCATTGTGTACACGCCGCTTAACGGCACGGGATACGCCATAGTTCCGCAAATGTTCGAGGAGCGCGGGTTCACGGACGTAAAAATCGTGCCCGAGCAGGCGAAGCCCGACGGCGCGTTCCCCACGTGCCCGTATCCCAACCCCGAAAAGGCGGAGGCGCTGCGGCTGGCGGTCGAGCTTGCCGAAAAGAGCGGCGCGGACGTGGTTATCGGTACGGACCCCGACGCGGATAGGCTGGGCGCGGCGGTCAAAACCGCGGACGGGTACAGGCTTATCAGCGGCAACGAAATGGGCGTTTTGCTCATAGATTATATTTTCTCGCACGGCAAGAGCCTGCCCGAAAACCCCGTCGTCGTCAAAACGATTGTTACGACCGACCTTGCGGCGCGCGTCGCGGAAAGCTACGGCGCGGAGGTGCGCGAGGTGCTTACGGGCTTTAAGTACATAGGCGAGGTCATCAAAAAGCTGGAAGACAAGGGCGAGGCGGCGCGGTTCGCGTTCGGGTACGAGGAGAGCTACGGGTATTTGTCGGGCACTTACGTGCGCGATAAGGACGCCGTGGTGGCGTCCATGCTCGTCGCGGAAATGACCGCCGACTATCTCGCCGAGGGCAAGACGCTCGCCGACGTGCTCGACGGAATTTACGCCAAGTTCGGCAAGTACGTGCACCGCACCGTGTCGTACACGTACGAAGGCGTCGCGGGCGCGGAAAAAATGAAGCAGGTGCTCGCAGGGCTGCGCAAAAACCCGCCCGCGGCAATCGACGGCTCGGCGGTAACGGAGACAATCGACTATCTGACGCAGGACAAATTCGACCTGCCCAAATCCAACGTGTTATCGTTCAAGGCGGCGGACGGCAGCAAGCTGATAGTGCGGCCGTCGGGCACGGAGCCGTTAATCAAGGCGTACGTCACCGCCGCGAACGGCGGCGATAAACGCGTCGACGCAATCATTGCGGAAGTGGAAAAATTCATGCGCTGAAAATTTCGCGCCGCATACATACTAAAAGCACGGAGGCTGTAATGACATCCGATAAAACCGAATTACTCGAATATGTAAAGGACAACGACGTCAAGTTTGTCAAGCTTACGTTTTGCGACCTCTTGGGCAGGCAGCGCAATATTTCCGTGCTGTCGTCGCAGCTCGAAGACGCGTTCGACAACGGCGTGGCGATAGCCAGCTCGGCAATGACGGGCGTGGACCGTACGGATTTGAAGCTCGTGCCCGTAAGCTCGCTTTTGTCGGTGCTGCCTTGGCGGCCGCACACGGGCAGAGTTATGAGCGTGTTTTGCAACATTGCCAACGAGGACGGCACGCCGTATACCTGCGACCCCATGATACTGCTCGCCGAACAGGTGAAAAAGCTCAAACGGCTCGGGTTTACCGCGTCGGTCGCGACCGAGTGCGAGTTTTACGTGTTCAACGACGACCCGACGCTCGACTACCTCGACCCCGTGGACAGAGCGGACTACTGCGCGTGCGCGCCGTTCGACAAGTGCGAAAATTTGCGGCGCGAGGTGATACACAGCTTGGAGGACATGGGGCTTAAACCCATTTCCTCGCACCACGAGCGCGGCATGGGTCAAAACGAGATAGATTTCGAAAGCGCGAATCCGCTGTCGGCGGCGCGCAATTTCGTCATGTTCAAGTCGGCTGTCAAAAACGTGTGCGCGCTTAACGGCATGAAAGCGTCGTTTATGCCGCGCCCCATGTCCGACCAGCCGGGCAGCGGTCTGCACCTTTCTGTCACGCTGTCGGGCAAGAATGCGGACAAGGCGACGGCGGCGTTTGCCGAGGGCGTTTTGCGTCGGTACAAGGAGATAACGTGCTTTGCCAACCCCACGCTCAACAGCTACAAGCGGTTGGGCAGCGGGTACAAGATTTCGTATTCCGACCACCGTCGCGCGGCGATGCGCATATTCGACGACAACGTGGTGCAGCTCCGTTCGCCCGATTCCACGTGCAATATCTTTACGGTGCTGGCGCTCGTGTTTGCCGCGGGCAGAGAGGGCATCGAACAGGGCTTGACGCTGCGCGAGCGCGGCGTCGTCGAGGACACGCTGTTTTCGGGTATCGACGAGGCTGTGGAGTTCGCGGCGGGCAGCGATTGGCTGCACAAGCAAATCCCCGACAGGCTGGACGAGGTGCTCGAAACCATAAGTATGCGCAGCAAGGCGGCGGCAAAGCTTAAAACCGACCTCGAATTTTTCGATTTTTACGCCGATATCTGAGCCTACGCGCGGCGTGCGGCTGTTGCCGCATAGCCCGACGCACCGAAAACACGCGCACGGTACGGCGGCGTATGCCGAATCGACCGTATCGCGGCGTTCCCCGTAACCGCAAAATAATCAAAGGAGGCAGCTTTGGACGCGCTTATAGTCGCAAGCACACAAAAGCAGCAGCACGCGCTCACCGACGTGTTGTATCACGAAAATATCAACTGTGTAGTTTGTTCAAACGCCGCAGAGGCGCGGCGCGCGTCCTTTAACCGACCCTTCGATTTGTTTGTGATAAACAGCGGGCTCATCGACGAGCACGGCAACGAGCTCGCCGCCGCGCTTGCCGATGCGAACGATATCGGCGGCGTGTTCATAGACGATTATTCGCGCATAGACAGCTTGGCGGAGGTGCTCAACGGCATGGGCGTTGTCATGCTCGCGCGTCCGATATCGCGGTCGGCGCTGTTGGAGGCGGTGCGGATAGTGGCGGCGTCCAATGCGAGAGTGCGCGCGCTCAAACAGAAGAACGAGGAGCTCACGTCTAAGCTGGAAGACGTCAAGTATATATCGCGCGCCAAGATAGTGCTCATGCGCTCGCTCGGGTATACCGAGGAGCAATCGCACAAGTATATCGAAAAAAAGGCGATGGATTTGCGCGTTTCGCGCCGCAAGGTCGCCATGGATATTCTCAAAACCTATGAGGCTTATTAACTCAATGATTAACAGTAAACCAAAAGAAGAATGCGGCGTATTCGGAATAATTTCGCCGCGCCCCGTACAAGCCGTGCCGCTCACGGCGAGCGCGCTTATGGCGTTGCAGCACCGCGGCGAGGAGAGCGCGGGCATAGCTACGTTCGTAGACGGCGCGCTCAAATGCAAAAAGGGCATGGGGCTGGTGTCGGACGTGTTCACGCCCGATTACATGGAGTTTGCGGCAAGCGCGAAAATCGCGGTGGGGCACGTGCGCTATTCGACTACGGGCTCGTGCAATATCCGCAACGCGCAGCCGATAGAAACTGTGCATTCCAAAATTTCGCTCGCGCTCGCGCACAACGGCAACCTCACCAATTCCGCGCAAATCCGCAACGAGCTTATTCAGTCGGGCATGGTGCTGCACACCACCAACGACACCGAGATATTGAATATCTTAATCGTGCGCAAAATGCTGGAAACAAACGACTTGGAGCGCGCGGTCGTGGCGGCGTTTAACTTTGTGGAGGGCGCGTCGTCGGTCGTGATAGCGACCAAGGACAAGCTGATAGCGGTGCGCGACCGCAACGGATTTAAGCCGCTGTGCATGGGGCGGTTGGGCGACTGTACGGTGTTCGCGTCGGAAACGTGCGCGCTCGACGCGCTTGGCGCGGAGCTTGTGCGCGACGTCAAGCCCGGCGAGGTAATAAGCTGCGACCTTAAAGGCAACGTCAAAACGTACATGCTCGACAACGCCGCCAAGAGCGGACTGTGCGCGTTCGAGTTCGTGTACTTTGCGCGCCCCGACTCTGTTATCGACGGCATTAGCGTGTACGACGCGCGCGTCAATATGGGCAGGGCGCTGTACAGACAAAAGCCGACGGACGCCGACTACGTGTGCGGCGTGCCCGACTCGGGCTTGCAGGCGGCGCAAGGTTATTCCGCGGAATCGGGCATACCGATTGCGCCCGCGTTCGTCAAGAACAAGTACATAGGGCGTTCGTTCATACTGCCGAGTCAGGGCGAACGCGAAAACGCTGTCAATATCAAGCTAAACCCCATTCGCGCTACCGTCGCGGGCAAGCGCATAATACTAATCGACGACTCGATTGTGCGCTCTACGACTAGCACTCGTATTATCAAAATGCTGCGGCGCGCGGGCGCGAAAGAGGTGCATATGCGCATAAGTTCGCCGCCGTTTAAGTACGAATGCTATTTCGGCACGGACATAGACGACCGCGACAAGCTGGTCGCAAACCACTACGACGTGGACGGCATTTGCAAAAAGATAGGCGCGGACAGCTTGGAGTATCTGTCGCTTGAAAACCTGAAAGCGATTTCGCCGAACACCTCGTTCTGCTTGGGCTGTTTCACAGGCGACTATCCCGCGCCTGTTACGCCGACGTTCAGCAAAAACAGCTTCGACGATTGAGCGCGGATGCATCGGCATGGAGTTCGTCAGCCGTCGCGCCGCCCTCGGTCATGTAGGTGGTTCTACACTCCCGCGCGTAGTATTTCGGGCGGCGACAACAATGTGCAAGTATATCGTCTATGACGACACGCGACGGCTTGCCTCCTGTTGTTCGTCTACCGCGGGTATCCGCGCTCAGTCACACTCGTCAATATATACACTGCAAGGAGATTGCGAAACCTATGAAAAGATACTTGATAATGAGCGACGGCACGACGTACTGCGGCACGGCGATAGGCGCGAGCGGTACGGTCGTCGGCGAGGCGGTGTTTACGACCGCCATGTGCGGTTATCTTTTGACGCTGACCGACCCGAGCTATTACGGTCAGATAGTCGCTCAAACGTTTCCGCTGATAGGAAATTACGGCGTTATCGAATCTGACGCGGAAAGCGACAAGCCGTATTTGCGCGGGTACGTGGTGCGCGAGCTGTGCGACGTCGGCTCGAATGCGCGCAAGGAGTGCGAGCTTGACGAGTATTTGAAGCGCAAAGGCGTGGTCGGCATTGCGGGTATAGACACGCGCGCGCTCACGCGCAAAATTCGCGAAAGCGGCGTCATGGGCGCAATGATAACCGACGACTTAAAGAGCTTGGACGAAAAGCTCGCCGAGATACGCGCGTTCCGCGTGGAAAAGGCGGTGGAAAATACTTCGTGCGCGACGCCGCGCGAGCTCAATCCCGTCGACGCCGAGCACAGGTACAAGGTGGCGTTGTACGATTTCGGCGCTAAGTACAATATCGAGCGGTTGCTGCGCAAGTACGGTTGCAGCGTCACGCTCGTGCCGTACGACGCGACGGCGGAAGACGTGTTGAAGCTCAATCCCGACGGCATAATGCTGAGCAACGGCGGCGGCGACCCTGCGGACAATAAGGGCGTCATCGCGGAGCTTAAAAAGCTCGTCGCAAAAAAACTTCCCATGTTCGGCATTTGCTTGGGACATCAGCTTTTGGCGCTCGCTACGGGCGCGCAAACGGTAAAGCTCAAATACGGTCACCGCGGCGCAAACCAGCCCGTCAAGGACGTCGAAACGGGCAGAACGTACATAACGAGTCAAAACCACGGGTACGCGGTACAGGCGGACACCGTAGACGATAAGGTGGCAAAGGTGCGTTACGTAAACGCCAACGACGGCACGGTGGAGGGACTCGATTACGTAAATACGCCCGCGTTCTCCGTGCAGTTCCACCCCGAGGCGTGCGGCGGACCGAAGGACACCGAGTATCTGTTCATGCGTTTTATAAAGCTCATGGAGGAAAACAAGGGTGCCCGACGGTCTTGACAAAGCGCGCGAATATTTCGATTCGGGTCGATACGTCGAGGCAGTCGCAGCTTGGCGCGAGCTTGCCTAGCACGGCAGCGCCGAAGCGCAGTACAATCTCGGCACCTGCTATGAATACGGGCAAGGCGTTGCGCAGAGCTACGAGACGGCGGTCGAATGGTATAGTAAAGTCGCCGAGCAGGGGCATGCGGACGCGCAATATAATCTGGGCGTTTGTTACGCTAACGGTTGCGGCGTGGCGCAGAGCTATAAGAACGCGGTCAAGTGGTATCGAAAAGCCGTCGAACAAGGCGACGAAAACGCGATTGACGCATTGAGTAAATGGGTTGTCGAGTCTTAAACGGAAATATAAAACTTTACGACGACAAGGAGCAGGTATTTATGCCTAAGGACAAGAGCATTAAAAAAGTTTTGGTCATAGGGTCCGGACCTATCACGATAGGTCAGGCGGCGGAGTTCGATTATGCGGGCACGCAGGCGTGCCGCACGCTCAAAAGCCGCGGCGTCGAGGTGGTGCTGGTCAATTCCAACCCCGCGACCATTATGACGGACAAGGCGATGGCGGACTCTATATACATAGAGCCGTTGACAATCCCCACGCTCGAACGCATAATCGCGCGCGAAAAGCCCGACGGCATACTGCCGGGGCTGGGCGGACAGACGGGGCTTACGCTGTCCATGCAGCTCGCCAAGTCGGGCTTTTTGGACAGCCACGGCGTGCGCCTTTTGGGTATAAAGCCCGAGACCATAGACAAAGCCGAGGACAGAGAGCTGTTCAAAGAGGCGATGCTGGAAATAGGTCAGCCCTGCGTGCCGTCGGTTGTCGTGAACGACGTGGATAGCGCGGTTGAGTTTGCGAACGGCATAGGCTATCCCGTAATCGTGCGCCCCGCGTTTACGCTGGGCGGCGCTGGCGGCGGTATCGCCGAGGACGAGGCGGCGCTGCGCGAAATCGCGCGCGGCGGCTTGGAGCTTTCGCCCATACGCCAAGCGCTCATAGAAAAGAGCATTTACGGCTGGAAGGAAATCGAGTTCGAGGTTATGCGTGACCGCGCGGGCAACGTGATAACGGTTTGCTCTATGGAAAACCTCGACCCCGTGGGCATTCATACGGGCGACAGTATAGTCGTCGCGCCCACGATGACGCTTTCCGATAAGGAATTTCAAATGTTGCGCACCGCGGCGCTCGATATCATATCGCACCTTAAAATCGAGGGCGGGTGCAACTGTCAGTTCGCGCTGCACCCCGTTACGGGCGAGTACGCGGTAATCGAGGTCAATCCGCGCGTGTCGCGCTCGTCCGCGCTCGCGTCCAAGGCGACGGGCTACCCGATTGCCAAGGTCACTACGCTCATCGCGCTCGGCTACACGCTCGACGAAATTCAAAACGCCGTCACGGGCAAGACGTGCGCGTGCTTCGAGCCCGCAATCGACTACGTTGTCGTAAAGCTGCCCAAGTGGCCGTTCGACAAGTTCGTGTACGCCAAGCGCACGCTTGGCACGCAAATGAAGGCGACGGGCGAGGTCATGTCCATTGCGCCGAGCTTCGAGGCAGGACTGTTAAAGGCGGTTCGCGGCGCGCTCGGGTTTTCGACGCTCGACAACCCGCATTACGCCGCGCTGTCCGACGAGCAGATAGAAAGCATGCTCATGCCCGCGACCGATTTCCGCCTGTTCGTGCTGTACGAGGCGTTAAAGCGCGGAACGTCCGTCGAGCATATTTACGAGCGCACGAAAATCGACCCGTGGTTCTTGCGCAAAATACTCAATCTCATAAATTACGAAAATTCGATACGCGGCAAAAAGCTCGACAAGGACGAGTATATCGCGGGTAAAAAGCTCGGGTATCCCGACCGCGCGCTCGCCGCGATTTCGGGCTGCGACTTGCCCATGCGCAAGCGCGCCGTGTTCAAGACCGTCGATACGTGCGCGGCGGAGTTCGCCGCGGAAACGCCGTATTTCTATTCCACGTACGACGACGAGAACGAGGCGGCGGAGTTTATCGCCGAGCGCAAGAGCAAGGCGAAGCGCGTCATCGTTTTCGGCTCGGGACCTATACGCATAGGTCAGGGCATAGAGTTCGATTACGCGTCCGTGCATTGCGTGTGGGCGCTTAAAGAGCTCGGTTACGACGTCGCAATCGTCAACAACAATCCCGAAACGGTGTCCACCGATTTCGACACCGCCGACAGGCTGTATTTCGAGCCGCTCACCGACGAGGACGTGGACAACGTTATCGCCACCGAAAAGCCGTACGGCGTGGTCGTGGCGTTCGGCGGGCAGACCGCAATCAAGCTGACAAAGCACCTGTCCGACAGCGGCGTGCGCATACTCGGCACGTCCGCCGACTCCATCGACGCGGCGGAGGACAGAGAGCGGTTCGACGCGCTTTTGGAAAAGCTTGGCATTGCCCGACCCAAGGGTCATACCGTGCGCACGCTCGACGAGGCGCTCGCGGCGGGCGAGGACTTGGGATATCCCGTGCTCATGCGTCCGTCGTACGTGCTCGGCGGGCAGAACATGATAATCGCGTTTGCGCCCGAGGATATCAAAGAATACATGTCCGTTATTCTCGACGAAAACCCCGACAACGTCGTGCTTATAGACAAGTACGTTATGGGTACTGAGGTCGAGGTGGACGCTATATGCGACGGCGAGGATATTCTCATTCCCGGCATAATGGAGCATATAGAGCGCGCAGGCGTGCACAGCGGCGATTCGATAGCCGTATACCCCGCGCAAAACATTTCCGACAAGAACAAAGAGGAACTTATTGAATACACAAAACAGCTCGCCACGGCGCTCGATACGCGCGGGCTTGTCAACATACAGTACATAATAAGCGAAGGCAAGATTTACGTAATAGAGGTCAACCCGCGCTCGTCGCGCACGATACCGTACATTTCCAAGGTCACGGGCGTGCCGATGATTAAGCTAGCTACCGAGTGCATGGTCGGTAAAAAGCTCAAAAAGCTGGGGTACGGCACGGGGCTTTACCCGTCCGCGCCGTACGTCGCGGTCAAAGTGCCGATATTCTCGTTTGAAAAGCTCACCGACCTCGACACGCATTTGGGTCCGGAGATGAAGTCAACGGGCGAGGTGCTCGGCATAGGCAAGACGCTGGAAGAGGCGTTGTACAAGGGGCTTGTGGCGGCGGGCTACAAGATGAAGCGCGCGGGCGGCATACTGCTCACCGTGCGCAACAGCGACAAGTCCGAGATAGCCAACGTCGCCAAGAACTATTACGAGCTCGGGTTCGAGCTGTACGCGACGCACGGCACTGCGGAGACCATACGGCGCGCGGGCATGCGCGTGACCGAGGTCGACAAAATCAACAAGAACGGCGTGGAAAACACCATGACGCTGTTGAACTCGGGCAAAATCGACTATTTGATTTCCACGTCCACGCGCGGGCGCATTCCCACGCTCGACGACGTCAAGCTGCGCTGCCGCGCGGTCATGCAGGGCGTGCCGTGCCTTACCGCAATAGACACGGCGAACGCGCTGGCGTACGCGCTCAAATCGAGATACAGTCAGCTCAACACCGAGCTTGTGGATATCAACCATATGCGCACCGAACGGCAAAAGCTCGATTTTGTCAAGATGCAGGGCTGCGGCAACGATTATATCTACGTTGACTGCTTGGACGCGCCCATAGACAATATGGAATCGGTGGCGGTCAACCTTTCCGACAGGCATTTCAGCGTGGGCGGCGACGGCGTGATATTCATTTACCCGTCCGCTACGGGCGACGCGACCATGCGCATGTTCAATTCCGACGGGTCGGAGGGCAAAATGTGCGGCAACGGCATTCGTTGCGTCGGCAAGTATTTGTACGACAACCGCAAGACCGATAAGCTCGATATCACGGTGGACACGCTGTCGGGCGCGCGCAAGCTCAAAATGTACGCGCAGGGCGGCAAGGTAAATTCGGTGTGCGTCGATATGGGCGCGGTAATTCTCGACCCCGCGAAGGTGCCCGTTAATATCGAGGGCGACGCCGTAATCGGCAAGCGCATAGACACGGCGTACGGAATGTATTCCGTTACGTGCACGTCTATGGGCAATCCGCACTGCTCGATTATAGTGGACGACGTGCTCAACTGCGAGGTGGACGGCATAGGCAAGGCTATCGGCGAGGATAAGGACATGTTCCCGCAGGGCGTTAACGTCGGGTTCGTGCAGGTGATTGACCGCACGCACTTGAAGGTGCGCGTGTACGAGCGCGGCACGGGCGAGACCATGGCGTGCGGCACGGGCGCGTGCGCGGCGGTAGTCGCGGCGACGCTCAACGGGCATTGCGACAAAAACACCGACGTGTACGTGCGTTTGCCCGGCGGCGAGCTCACTATCAGATACACGGACGACACGGTTTATCTGACGGGCGAGGCGTGCGAGGCGTTCCGCGGCACGGTAGTGCTGTAACAGCCGAACAGTCGGCGCGGCAAAGCCAATCGTCGATTTTCGCGCCGTGCGCGTTCGCGCTGTTTGCGGCGACTGCGATTAGGCGCGTTACGCCGTGTCGCGGTAAACGCCGACGCAAGCGTATTCGCGTCGCGCGGTCGGCGGCTTAATAATTGAAAAACACACAATGGAGATATAATCATGGAGAAGTATATTTTTGTTACGGGCGGCGTCGTTTCGGGGCTGGGCAAGGGCATAACCGCGGCGAGTCTCGGTCGAATCCTCAAAGCCAAGGGCTTAAAGGTGATTGCGCAAAAGCTCGACCCGTATATAAATATCGACCCCGGTCAGCTCAACCCCACGCAGCACGGCGAGGTTTTCGTAACCGAGGACGGCGCGGAAACCGACCTCGACCTCGGGCATTACGAGCGGTTTATCGACGAAAACCTCAATATGTTTTCCAACCTCACCACGGGCAAGGTGTACACCGCGGTGCTCGACAACGAGCGCAAGGGCGTGTACGGCGGCAAGACGGTGCAGGTAATTCCGCACGTAACCGACGAGATAAAGCGGTTTATACGCGCAGTCGGTGCGAAGATATCGGCGGACGTGGTTATTACCGAAATCGGCGGCACTGTCGGCGATATCGAGAGCCTGCCGTTTATCGAGGCGATTAGACAGGTGAGCAACGACGTCGGCAGGGAGAACTGCCTGTTCGTGCACGTCACGCTCGCGCCGACGCTCACGTCCAACGGCGAGGTCAAGACCAAGCCCACGCAACATTCGGTCAAAACGCTGCGCTCGCTCGGCATTTCGCCCAACCTTATCGTGCTGCGCACGAATAAGCCCATCGACCAAAAGCTCAAAGAGAAGCTCGCGCTGTCGTGCAACGTCGAGCCCGATTGCGTGATAGAAAACCGCGACGCGAGCATACTTTACGAAGTGCCGCTGTTGATGCTCGACGGCGGTATCGACGAGATAGTCACGCGCGAGCTCGGTTTGCCCGAAACCGCGCCGCAGCTCGACGATTGGCGGCAAATGGTCGAGCGCGCCAAAAATCTCAAAGACAAAGTCAAGGTCGCGCTCGTCGGGAAATACGTGTCCATGTTCGACGCGTATCTTTCGGTGGCGGAGGCGCTCACGCACGCGGGTATCGCCAACGACGTCAAAGTCGATATAGATTGGGTGGACTCCGAAAAGCTCAACGAGAAAAACGTTGCCAAAAAGCTGGACGGCGCGGACGCGGTCATCATGCCCGGCGGGTTCGGCATACGCGGCATAGAGGGCATGGTCGCCGCCGCCAAGTATTGCAGGGAAAACGACAAGCCGTATTTCGGTATATGTCTCGGCATGCAGATAGCGGTAATCGAGTTCGCGCGGAACGTGCTCGGCTGGAAGGACGCGTCGAGCGGCGAGTTCGACGAAAACTCCAAACACAGAGTCATAGACATAATGGAGGGACAGCAAGGCAAGGTTTGCACGGGCGGCACAATGCGGCTGGGCGGATATAAGTGTATGATTAAGCCCGATACCAAGCTCGCGCAGTGCTACGGTGCGGACGTGCAATCGGTAATGGAGCGCCACCGCCATCGTTTCGAGTTTAACAACGCGTACCGCGAGGACGTGGAAAACGCGGGGCTTACGCTGTGCGGCAAGTCGCCCGACGGCAATCTCATCGAGGCGGTAGAGGTAAGCGACAAGCTTTTCCACCTCGGCGTGCAGTATCACCCCGAGTTCAAGTCGCGTCCCGCGCGGCCGCAGCCCATATTCCGCGAGTTTATCGCGGCGGCAAAAACGTACAAGGCGCGGCGCGGCTAGGCGTAACGCGACTGCGGCGCGACTAGGCGACGCGCGATTGCCTTATAAAAGGTTTGCCGCGGCGCATAGCGGCATACGATAATATCGCGGCGGAAAACGCGTCGCGAACGGAGCGGACATGAAACTGAACAAAAATTTCAAAAATTTAAAGGACGATTATCTGTTTGCCGAGGTGTCCAAGCGCGTAGACGCGTACAAGGCGGAATTCCCGTCTGCGGACGTTATCAGCTTGGGCATAGGCGACGTGACGCAGCCGCTGTCCATGAAGGTCACGGAGGCGTGCAAGTCGGCGGCGACCGATATGAGCACCAAATCGGGCTTCCGCGGGTACGGACCGTACGACGGATATCCGTTCCTTAAAAACGCGGTAATCGACTATTACAAGGCGCGCGGAATAGATATAGAGAGCGACGAGGTGTTTATTACCGACGGCGCGAAAAACGGCATAGGCAATATTCTCGACCTTTTCTCCGAGGACAATACCGTGCTCGTGCCCGACCCCGTGTATCCCGCGTACGTCGACGCCAACGTGCTGCACGGACGCAAAATAATCTATGCCGACGCGACGGCGGAGAACGGGTTTTTGCCCATGCCGCAAAAGCGCGTCAAAGCCGATATAATTTACATTTGCTCGCCCAACAACCCGACGGGCGCGGCGTATACCGCCGTACAGCTCAAATGCTGGGTGGACTACGCGCTCGACAACGGCGCGGTTATAATCTACGACGCGGCGTACGAGGCGTTTATCGAGGACGGCAAAGCGGCGAGGTCGATTTTCGAGGTCACGGGCGCGCGCGACTGCGCGGTGGAAATTTGCTCGCTGTCCAAAATGGCGGGCTTTACGGGCGTGCGCTGCGGCTGGACGGTCATTCCGCTCGCGTCGCCGCTCAACCGCATGTGGCTGCGCAGACAGGCGATTAAGTTCAACGGCACGTCGTACGTGGTGCAGCGCATGGCGGAAAGCGCGCTACGCGGCGGGCTCGCCGAGTGCAAGGCGACCGTCGCCATGTACAAAAAGAACGCCAAAACGATTATGAAAAAGTTCGACGAGCTGGGTATCGAATACACGGGCGGCGTAAACGCGCCGTATATTTGGTTTAACTGCGGCGTGGATTCGTGGGCGTTTTTCGATTACATGCTCAAAAAGGCGCGGCTCGTTTGCACGCCGGGCAGCGGGTTCGGCAAGAACGGCAACGGCTGGATAAGATTGACTTCGTTCAACTCCGCGGAGCGCACGGAGGAGGCAATCAAACGCTTCGAGCCGTTTTGGAAGGAGTTTAAGGACGTGCGCTCCAAGCTGTTCGCGCCCGTCGGTTGACGGCGCGGCACGCACCGTTAGCTAAATAGAAAAGGTCTTGAAAAAAACGGTTAAAATTCCCAAGAGCCGTATCGCGCCGCCTATTGATTTTTGCGAGGTAATGCGCGGCGGCGAGGTGTGCGGTATACGGCTCGATTATCGCGAGTACGAGTTTATGCAGTTCGAAAACGGCAAGGTCGTGCTGTTCGACGCATATTCCTCCGCGCACGGTTACAGCGCGTTCGACGTCGATTTCGGCGTCGTCGCGTTTCCTTTTTGCGCGCTTTGCATGACGGACGCAGGCGAGCGCGTGGCGTACTGCGGGCTGAGGTTCAGCGAGGAGAAAATCGCCGAATGGCGGCTGTTGTGCTCGCCTGCGGCGCTCGGCAGGCTGGTCGCCGACCCCGACGCCGCGAGCGTAACGGTCAGCTCGGGCGTGTGCTGCATTGCGGACGAGCGCGCGTACAAGGCGTACGCCGCGCACGTCAAGGACGAGATACACCCGCTGTCGGGGCATATCATACTCAACGGTCAGACGCATACCGTAATCGAGCTGTTCGGCGGCAAGTACGCCGTGTTTTCGAGCGGCTGGGGCGACGGACGGTATCGTTGCTACGCGGGTTATACCGAGGACGGCAGACCCGTCGCCATGCTTGCCGATTTCGGCATGATAGAATATCCCAAGCGCGGCGACGGCAGTTCGCTCGTCGAGGTGGAAATCGACGTCGAGGACGGCGACACGTACGTGTACGACCCCGACAAGAGCGCGCGCGAAAACGACATTGCGCGCTGGTCGAATATTATAGCTACGTCCGAAAATCCGACGGAGCGGTTGCGCGCGTATTCGCGGCGCGGGTATATGTACCATTCCGTAAACGACGTAAACGCCGCGCTTGCCGATTATACGGCGGCGGTGCGCGAGTGCAAAAACGTGACCGAGCGCGGCGCGCTTTTGCGGGCGTGGTCGGTGTTCGATAACGCCGCGGGCATATACTGTCAGCGCAGCGATTACGAATCGGCTATCAAGCTTATGATTGACGCGCTTGCTGTGGGCGACGACTTTTACGCGGGCGCGTACGTGCGGCTTATAGACTTGTATTTGCTCACGAAGCGTGCGGACGAGGCGAGAGATATCGCCGAGCGCATGATTAAAAAGCGCCCAGACGACCCCGTGGCGCACATGAAGGCAGCCGAGTGCGCCGTGTCCGCCATGGACTACGAGACGGCGGCGCGCGAGTACGACGTGCTCGCCGTCAAGTTCAGACTGTACGAAAACCTTTTCGACGAGGCGGCGTGCTTAATCGAGCTTGGCGAGTACGAAAAAGCGGACGCCGCGCTCGAACGTCATCCCGCCCACGAATACAGCGAGCAGTACATGTACTATAAGGCGTACCTTGCGTACAAGCAACGGCGCTACGGCGAGGCGATAGAGTACGCCGAGCGCGCGTACAACCTCGACCCCGAATATATGCCCGCGCTGTATTTGCTCATAGATTTGGAATCGCTCGTGCAGGAATATCATGCGGTGGCGCGGTATGCCGAGGAGTATATCAAGCTGCGCCCCGACCACGAGTACGGGTACAGCGTGTGCGCGGAGGCGCATTTGATACTCGGCGTGCTTTCCGAGAGCGCGCGTAAATATTACTATCTGTATAAGCGCGTCAAGACCGACGACGACAAGTACGCCGCGCTGGCGGCGATTACCGCGGCGGGCACGGGCAATAAAAAACGCGGTAAGTCGATTTTGCGCGCGCTCAAACGCAAGCACAGCGCGTATCTGTCGGCGGCGACGTATGCGGTGCGCTTCAACAAGTTCAGAGGGCGCGCGGACGCGCTCAAAAGAATGGTATTAAATCCCGAGTACGACGCGGATTTTCTGTTGCAGCTGGCGGTGTTTTTGTCGGCGACGGGCGGAGTGCTGCCCGCGACGCGCATACTCGAATTTTTGAGCGGCGAGGGCGAGCCGACGTTCGAGGTGGTGGCGCAGCAAATTCGCGCCGCCGAGCGCATAGGCGACAGAAAGCTGTTCGATTCGTTCCTGTCGTTTTATCTCGATAAGTTTATAGGCGGCACGCTCGCCGCATCCGAGCGTCGCGCGCTGTCCGAGCGGTTCATGCGCGACCCCAAACGCCGCGCCGATTGGTTTCCTCAGCTCGCGGTATTGGCGGAAAAGCTCGAACAAAAGCGTACCAAATATCAGCCGCGTTAGACCGTTTTCTATTTGGCGAACACGACTTTCTTCGCGGTATCGCGTCCGTCGCGGCGCATAGTGCGGGTAAATAGATAATAGCGCAAATAGCGGTTTTGCGCGTCGTTTAATCGGCGATTTACGGCGCGGGGCGTGGTTATACCATAAAGCGCGGCGGTTGTCAATAGGTTTTGAAAAATTTTGTATACAAAATTTTTTGGGATAATCTTGATATTTCCGTACGCGCGGTATATAATATAGTTACATCCTGCGGTGTACGAGACGACGCTTTATTTATAACCTCAAATTCAAAAAGGGACGGCGGAGTACTTCGTTAATATGTCGGGCCTCAGTAATTTTACTTTATGTAAGCAGGGGAAGACAGACGAACGGGTCAGCCGACCCACCTGCCATAAGGCGGGTTTGAATACGGCGCACTCTGCGGCACAGGCGGGATTGCTTATAAAATAACGGACGGCGAAAGCCGTCCGTTTTGCAATACGTGTAATTTATATTATATTGTATTATATTGTTCGCTCTTACGCCTACTGCGCCGCTTGCTGCTTTTTCGCGTGCTTTTTGAGCGTGCGCTTTACCGTCTTTACGAGCAGGGGCACGTCTATGGGCTTTGTCAGGTGCGCGTCCATGCCCACCTCCATGGACATGCGCTTGTCGCTCTCGAACGCGTTGGCGGACAGCGCGATAATAGGAATGTCGGACAGTACGGGGTCGTCGAGCTTGCGTATTTCGCTCGCCGCGGTCCTGCCGTCCATGACGGGCATTTGTATATCCATGAGTATGAACGAGTATTCGCCGGGCGAGGACGCTTTGACCGTGTCAACGGCGATTTGCCCGTTCTCGGCGCAATCGACAATCAAACCTATGTCTTGCAGCATTTCCGTTTCGATTTCAATATTGATTTCGCTATCCTCGACCAGCAGCACCTTTTTGCCGCGCAGGTCGGGCATTGCGTCGTCGGCGGATTTCGCGCTGCGCGCGGGGGAGACGTCGCGCCGCTTCAACAGCATAGTCACGGTAAATACGCTGCCCTTGCCGACCTTGCTTTTTACCTCGATATTGCCGCCCATCATTTCCGCGGTATGCTTGGCAATGGTGAGACCCAAGCCCGTTCCGAACTCGCCGCTGAACGTGGTGTTCTTTTCGCGCTCGAACGGGTCGAAAATATGCCGCCTGAATTCCTCGGAAATACCTATTCCCGTATCGGCAATCTCAAACGTGTACGTGGAAAAATCGCTGTTGGGCTTTGCTTTTTCGCGCGCCGTAATGCGCACGCTGCCGCCGTCGTCGGTGTACTTGACGGCGTTGCTCGTTATGTGCATCAAAATTTGCCCGAGCTTTTCGGGGTCGACGACCGCAGTCTTGTGTTTTATCGCGTCGGTATCGGCGGTTACGGTAATTCTTTTGGCGGCGGCTTGCGGCAGGATATACGCGTGCACGCCCTTGATTACCTCCACAATATCGCAGTCGGAGTTGTTAAGCCTGAAATCCTGCGATTCGGTGTACGAGTACGAAAGCACTTTTTCGATTAAGTCGAGAATTTGCTTGCCCGCGGTCTCTATCTTGTTAAGGTATTTGCCGACCGCCTTGTTGTCGTGTAAGTTTTTGCGGGCGAGCGCGGTAAAGCCGAATATGGCGTTGAGCGGCGTGCGCATGTCGTGCGACATATTGGACAGGAACGTGTTTTTGGCGACGTCGGCGAGCTTGGCGTTTTCGAGCGCCTCTTGCAGGAGCTGCTTTTGCTTCATTTCCTGCAAAACCTCGACGTCCACGTTGCGGTAGCCCATGACTATTTGCGACACGCGCTCCTTGCTGCCTACGTTGACTATGCGCAACTGAATATACTGCGTTTCGCCCTTGTACACGCAACGGTAGTTGATATAATATGTGGCGTTGTTTTTAAGCTTTTTGCGAATGCTGTCGGGCGAGGTGAGCTCGGCGACGCGCTCGCGGTCGTCGGGGTGAACCCAAACGTTTACGTAATCGTCCAAAAACCAGCCTAGGTCGCGCGCTTGCAGCTTGCGGTCGAACTGTCTTTCGAGCCGCATGCTCAGGCGGTAGGCGAGCACTCTGTCGGCGTCGAGGTCGGCGTAAAGTATGGAATCGTAGTTTACGCTCAGCCCCTCGATAACCTCCAAGCGCTGCAAGTGCTCTTGACGAATGAGCATGCGCTCCTTGTCGTACGTTTCGATAAGGTTGAGCAGCTTTTTTTCCTTTTCGTGCTTTGCGCTTATGAGCGCGGCTTTTTCGCTGTTGCGGCGGTTGATTTTTTCGGTCGCATCGGTTATGAACACGTAAAATATATCGCCGACGGCGTCGCTGTGCACAAAGTGCCCGTAGTCCTCCACCCAGCGCATTCCGCCGTCCTTGCGCAGTATGCGGTATTCCACATAGTCGAGGTCGTTTTGACTGACCTCTATTTGCTCCTTGATACTGAGCTCGACCTCCTCCAAATCGTCGGGATGAACCATGCCCTTAAACGAATTGCCCGTCATGGACTTGAACGCTTCCAGCGTTTTGCAGCCGAATATATCGAGCAGCGCGGCGTTGGCGTAAATAATGCTTTCGTCGCCGTCGGCGCGGTAAATCAAAAACCCGCCGGGGAGCTCGTCGATAAACCGCTTTATTTTCCTCGCCGCATACTCGTACTGCGCTTGCTCCTGCGATTGAACGGCGCATGCGCTTTCCTCGGCGGCGTCGGCATTCTCGCGACTGAGCATCGGAATGATATATTCGATTATGTCGAGCGTGTCGTCGTCCTTGTTTCGCATTTGAATCTCCCGTAAAATCGGTTGCGCTGAGGATATGGGTGCGAGCAGCCTTAGTGTGATAATCAAATTCGGTGTTAACCGTTATCGTGACAATTTTAAATTATATCATATTGTTAAAAATCTGTCAATACAATGAAAAAAAGTTTCTTATTCGGGCATTCTGCGGCGTTTTGCGCTTATCGCGCTCTCGCTCGGTCAAACGGGGTCGCTCGTAATCATGAGCGCGATTACGCGCTTGATGGCGTCGGGGTCGGGGCGCGTGCCCGCGTTTTTAAAGTCGAAGCAGTCGGCAAAGCTTTTCATATCGCGCTCCGCTTTGTTAAGCTCGCGCTTCAACGCTTTCGTGAGGTAGGCGAGAAAGCCCGCGGTCTTGCGCCCCGCGTACGCCGCGTTGTCGTAAAGCGCAATCGCGTGCTCGACGCAGTGCGCGGCGGAGGAAAACAGCTCGGGGAACTCGGGCTCGTTGTCGAACATCTCCGCGACGGTCATGTAGTAGCGCGGCATGATATCGTCGAGCGCCGAGCATACGACGCAGCCGTAATGCGCGCGCAGCGTGTCCGCCGTTTTTTTGGCGGCTTTTTTGTCCGCGGGCGGTTTTTCCACTAGCTCCGCCAGCTTGGCGGCGCGCGTCTCCAACTGCAACGCCAGCCCCAGCTTGTTTTGCCCGCGGTACATTTGTTTTATGTGGTCGGCGCAAAACCCCTTGGCGTTGGACGCAACGCGGAAATCGGGGTCCATCACGTTGTCCGACAGGTATTGCCCGACGATACGCGCCTCGCGCGCCGCCCGCAACGCGCACAGCGGACAGCCGCTCGTCGCGCGGTACGCCTCCCAAATGGGCGTCGTTTGAATGTGATAGTGCATAATGCCTCCGCTCGCATAATATATTAAGGTATCGTATAGGGCGGTCGCGAACCGCTACTGCTTAGTATATCACCTATCGAGCAAAAAGGCAAGGGCGGATATGACCGAATATTCATCGGGCGCGTACATAGTGTCGCGCAAGGGCCGTCGGGGCGGGCGCGGCCGCGACCCGCGTCGCCGTCCCAACAGAGCGGCGGGCATACTCGTAATCGTGCTGTTGTTGCTGACTGCGGGTATATGTCTGCTCGTCGTGTTTTTGCCCGAGTTCAAAATCTCGGGCGTGGGCGGCGCTGCCGATTTCTCGGGCAAGACGTTTTACTTTTTGACCACGGGAAAAGCGACAGACAGGCTCGCCGCGCGGGAACAGGCGCAGTACGCAATCGAGCGCGGCGGCGCGGGATACATATACAACGACGGCAATTACAGGATAGTGGCGGCGGCGTACGAGCGCGAGGCGGACGCCAAAACGCTGGCGTCCGTCAACGCCGACGCCGATTATTTCGCGTTCTCGCTGCCGTCGGCGGCGTGCGACGGCGGAGACAAAGCGACGCTCGAATATTTGGCGGGCGAGCTGTTTACCGTTTGCGCGACGGCGGCGACCGAGCTCGACCGCGGCAATATCACCGAGGCGTCGGCGGAATACGCAGTGTGCTCCGCGCTCGACAATCTCGCCGCGCTCGCGTGTTCGGCAAGCTCCGAGCGCATAAAGTCGGCAGCGGCGGAGTGCGCGTATTACGAAATACCGCAGGGCAGGAGCGTGCTGTCGTATATAAGATACGTGCAGGTTCGCATGCTCGTAGTAATGCGCGCCGCGCTTGTGTAATAACCTCGCGCGGCTGTCTTTATTCGCTTGATATATGCCCGCGGCTATGATATAATACAAGTGAAAAAGCTTGCTTGCAACGGCTTTTTACGACGCATTTCAGCTTGCGACCGAGGCCGCGACGGCGGCGCGAAAACAGAGTTTTTGCGAGCCGTAAGGTAACCGTATCGGTTACGGCGCGAGCCTGCAAAGAGAGGAACGGCATGTACGAAATCATAGAAAAAACGTCGCTCAACCCGACGGTGTCGCGCATTACCGTGCGCGCCCCGCGCGTGGCGAAAAAGGCGGAGGCGGGACAGTTTGTCATACTGCGCACGGACGGCGACGGCGAGCGCATTCCGCTCACGATAGCAGACTTCGACCGTGCGCTCGGCACGGTGGACGTTATATATCAAATAGTGGGCGCGACCACGCGCAAATTGGACGCGCTTAACGTAGGTGACGCGCTACACGACCTTGTCGGGCCTTTGGGACGGCCGTCCGAGCTCGACGGGCTGAATACCGTCGCGGTGATAGGCGGCGGCGTGGGCTGCGCCATTGCGCTGCCGATTGCCAAAAAGCTGCATGCGCTGGGCGCGACCGTGCACTCGGTAATAGGGTTCAGAACGCGCGATTTGGTTATTTTGGAGAACGAGTTCGAGGCGGTTTCGGACAGGCTCGACCTCATGACCGACGACGGCTCGGCGGGCGAAAAGGGGCTTGTGACCGCCGCGCTCGAACGGCTGATTGCGGACGGTAACAAGTACGACGAGGTAATCGCAATCGGTCCGCTGGTAATGATGAAGTTCGTATGCAAGCTCACCGAAAAGTACGGAATCAAAACCACTGTGTCCATGAACCCGATTATGATAGACGGCACGGGCATGTGCGGCGGCTGTCGGTTGACCGTGGGCGGCGAAATGAAATTCGCGTGCGTGGACGGACCCGATTTCGACGGACACAAGGTGGATTTCGACGAGGCGATAGAGCGCGGAAGAATGTACGCCGAGTTCGAGCGGCACGCGTACGACGAGGCTTGCAACCTCTTGCAAAGGAAATAGCGTAATGAATTTGTCAAAAACAAAAGTTCCCATGCCTACGCAGGACGCGAGGACGCGCGCCCGAAATTTCGACGAGGTCGCGCTCGGCTATACCGAGGCGCAGGCGCGTGAGGAGGCGGCGCGATGTCTCGGCTGCAAAGCCAAGCCGTGCACGGGCGGTTGCCCAGTGGGAATAGATATTCCCGCGTTTATCGAGAAAATCACGCTCGGCGATTACGAGGGCGCGTACGAGGTTATTTCGCGGTCTAGCTCGCTCGCCGCGGTGTGCGGCAGAGTGTGCCCGCAGGAAACGCAGTGCGAAAGTAAGTGCGTGCGCGGCAAGAACGGCGAGCCCGTGGCTATCGGTCGGCTCGAACGGTTCGTAGCCGATTGGCACAGGGCGCACGGCAAGACGGCGGCGGCGCGCCCCGCGCAAAACGGCAGGCGCGTGGCGGTTGTCGGCTCGGGTCCCGCGGGGCTTTCGTGCGCGGGCGAGCTGTGCGCGCGCGGCTACTCGGTGACCGTTTTCGAGGCGCTGCACACCGAGGGCGGCGTGCTAGTGTACGGCATTCCCGAATTTCGCTTGCCCAAAGATATAGTAAAGAGCGAGGTGGAAAACCTCAAAGCGCGCGGCGTCGCGTTCGAGACGAACGCGGTAATCGGACGAACGCTTCTAATCGACGAGCTGTTCGACGAGGGGTATTCCGCGGTGTTCGTGGGGAGCGGCGCGGGCTTGCCCAACTTCATGCGCGTGGCGGGCGAGGATTTGAATGGCGTGTATTCCGCCAACGAGTTCTTGACGCGCGTCAACCTCATGAAGGCGTATAAGCAAGATTCCGCAACCCCCATACGCCGCGGCAAGAGCGTGGCGGTCGTGGGCGGCGGCAACGTGGCTATGGACGCCGCGCGCTGCGCGCTGCGTCTGGGCGCGGAGCACGTGCGCATAGTGTACCGCCGCAGCGAGGCGGAGCTGCCCGCGCGCCGCGAGGAGGTCGAGCACGCCAAGGAGGAGGGCGTCGAGCTAGTGCTTCTGACCGCGCCCGTCGAGGTGATAGGCGACGAGCACAAAAACGTGACCGCGCTGCGCTGCCGAAAAATGGAGCTCGGCAGTCCCGACGCGTCGGGGCGTCGCCGTCCCGTGCCGATAGCGGGCAGCGAGTTCGATATCCCCGTCGATACGGTCGTCGTCGCGGTCGGAACTTCGCCCAATCCTCTTATCAAGAACACGACGGCGGGCGTGCAAACTAACGCGCACGGCTGCATCATCACCGACGAAAACGGCATGACCACGCGCGAAAACGTGTATGCGGGCGGCGACGCGGTGACGGGCGCTGCGACCGTAATTCTCGCCATGGGCGCGGGCAAGGACGCGGCGGCGGCAATCGACGCGCGGCTTTGCGGCAAGCGCGATTGATTACGTAATCGCAGAACGAATAAGAATATTCCGTAAACGGCGCGGCGTTGTCCGCGCCGTTTTTATGTAATAATCGGCAATATTTTTTTTAAAATCGTATTGACAAATACGTCGAAGTGTGATATTATTTGAAAAAGTTATTTTTTAACTTAGTTAAAAAATAACGTAAGAAGTGCAAAAATTCGGCACGGCGGCAAGCGTGTCGCAACCGCGGGGAACGTATGATGAAACGAAAAAGCTTGCTATTTACGGTATTGGCGGCGTCGGTAGCCGTTTGCGCTGCGCTGGGCGCGTGCGCGGACAAGAGCGACGGCGGCGGCGAATGCGCGCATGCGCACACGTCGCAAGCGGTAATCGCATTGCCGACGTGCGCGGAGGCGGGCGAGAGCAAAACGGTTTGCGACGACTGCGGCAAAATTGTCGAAACGGAAAGGTCGGACGCGCTCGGGCATTTGTACGGCGATGCGTGGCGCGTGACCGTCAAGCCTACGACAAGCGCGGACGGCGAGCGCGTTAAAATTTGCGAGCGCGACGGCGCGCACGTTTTGCGCGAGCGCATACCCGCGCTCGATACGGAAAGCTATGAGGTTTCGACCGTTGCGCCCAAGTGCGACGCGGTCGGAAAAACCGTTTACAAATCGCAGGAATACGGGGAATACGCGGAGTACGCGCAGCGTACCGCGCACGATTATTCTACGGCGAACACGGACGGCAAGTGCGCGCAGTGCGGGCAAAAGGTGTCGTCGCTCAATCTCGGTTTCACGTTGACGGCGGACGGAAAAGGGTACTGCGTGTCGCGCACGAACCGCTACGCCGATACGGAGCTGGTAATTCCCGCCGAGTACAACGGCTTGCCCGTGACGGAAATCGCGTCCGAGGCGTTTGCGGAATGGGCGTGGATAACCTCGGTGTCCATTCCCGAAAGCGTGTTAAAAATCGGCGCGGGCGCGTTTTCGCAAATGAGCGGCATTACGAAGGTGTATTTCAACGCCAAAAACTGCGCCGACCTCGACGGGCGGAATTGGGCGTTTTATCCGTCGGTGAGCGGCAGCGGCAAGCCGTTCGAGCTGATTGTGGGCAGCGCGGCGGAGCGCATACCCGCGCGGCTGTTTTACCCGCTTGCGACCGAGCCGACCACCGTTACGGCTTTGAACAAAATCACGTTCGAGGAGGGGAGCGCGTTAAAGAGCGTGGGCGACTACGCGTTTTACCGCGCCGACGTGTCCGATATAGCTTTGCCCGACACGCTCGAAAGCGTGGGCGACTACGCGTTCTACGGCACGGGTATCCGTACGCTTGCGCTGGGCGGCGCGGTTAAGCGGTTGGGCGCGGGCGCGTTCGGCGCGTGCGAAAGCCTGACCGCAATCGAGTTCGGCGGCGGCTTGACGGAGATAGGCGACGACTGCTTTAACTACTGCGTAGTGCTCGACGGCGCGGAGCTTGCCGCAACAAGGCTGGACGCGTTCAAAAACTGCGCGAGACTCGCCGCGGCGACGCTGCCCGACACGCTGACCCGCATAGGTGACGGCGCGTTTGAAAATTGCGTCGCGCTCGAAAAAGCGGCGCTCGGCGCGGACTTGATTGCGCTCGGGCGCAACGCGTTCTTCGGTTGCTCCGCGCTTTCCCGAATAGCGTTGCCTGCCGCGCTGCAAAGCGTGGGCGACGGCGCGTTCGGCGAGTGCGGCTCGCTCGAAACGGTAATATTCGACGCTGAGTCTTGCTCGGACCTTGCCGCGGGCAACCGCGTGTTTGCGGGCGCGGGCGACGGCGGAGTGACCGTTACAATCGGAAAGAGCGTCGGGCGCATACCCGCGCGACTGTTTTTTTCCTCGGCGGACGCGGACGCGAATATCAAAATAAAGTCGCTCGTCCTGTCGCGCGGCGTGACGGCAATCGGCGAAAAAGCGTTTTTCGGCGCGACGGTCGAGCGCGCGTTGTATCTCGGCACGGCTGCGGAGCTTAAAGCGGTGGCGATAGCCGACGGCAATTCCGCATTGGACGGTATCGTATGCGAAAAGGAGAGTGCGTAATGAGGGCGCGAGTCAAATTTTTAGGCGTAATGCTTTTTGCGTTGTTCGCGCTGTTAATCGGCGCGACGGCGGCGGTCGTACTCAATCCGATTTACGGAAAAGCAACTGCGAATACGAAAACAAACGATAGCGAGTACGAAATTTATCCCGTGCCGCACAGCGTCGTTTACGGCGACGGAACGGCGGAGCTGCCCGACGCGCTCGGCATTCGGTTTGGCGACGGAATAGACGATGCGACGGTCGAGCGCGCGTACGCCGCGCTGTCCGAGGCGGACGTTTTGGCGCGGCGCGACGGCGACGGATATTGCGTGTACGTGGGCGTTTACGGCAGCGGCGACGCGGCGGACGCGTACGTAAAGGCGAACGGAATTTCGCATGCGCCCGACCTGTTCGACAAAATCGACGCGTATCTATTGGACGTTTCTGACAAGGCGATAACGATACTGGGCAAGGATACCGACGCGGCGTTTTACGGCGCGACCACGCTCAAAATGATTTTGGCGCAGAGCGGGCGCGGCGTGCGTCGGCTCAAAATCGAGGATTGGTCGGACACTGTTTTCCGCGGGTTTATCGAGGGATATTACGGCGTGCCGTGGACGACCGCACAGCGCGTCGAGCTCATGGAGTTCGGCGGCGAATTTAAGTCGAACATTTACATATACGCGCCCAAGGACGACGCTTACCACAGCGCGAATTGGCGCGGGCTGTATTCGGACGCCGACCTTGCCGAGCTCAAAGAACAGATTGCGGCGGGCGTGCGCACGAAAACGCGGTTCGCCTGGGCGTTGCACCCGTTTTTGCACGACAAGTTCACGCAGGGCAATTACGACAGGGATTTGAACGACGTGCTTAAAAAGCTCGAACAGCTTTACGCGGCGGGCGTGCGGCAGTTCGTCATTTCCGCCGACGACGTGGACACCTCGGGCGGGAGCAAAATCGACGGCGGCATGCACCGCGATTTGTTGAACGACGTGAGCGCGTGGCTTGAAAACAAGCGCGATTGTTACAGACTTATTTTCGTGCCGAGCGCGTACAACTACACGGCGAACAGCACGGTGCACGTCGATTTGCGGCACTATTTCGATACGCTTACTCTCAACCTCGACCCGTCGGTGTACGTCATGTGGACGGGCAACGCGGTGTGCAGTTCGGTGGAAAACGGCAGGTTCGACGAGTTTATCGAGCTTGCGGACAGAAAGGCGTTTATGTGGCTTAATTGGCCCGTCAACGATTACGCGCAATCTTATCTGTTGATGGGCAAGGGCGAGGTGCTCAACAAGCGCTACGACGGCGAGCCGAATTTTCACGGCATTGTGACTAACCCCATGCAGCATGCCGAGGCGTCCAAGCCGTCTATATTCGCAGTCGCCGACTACTGTTGGAATATAAACGCGTTCGACGCGGACGACAGCTATGCGGCGAGCCTCGGATATATCGAGCGCGGCGCGACGGACGCGCTGTACGCGCTTTGCGACCACCTGGTAAACGCCACGCCGTTCGAGGGCGAGTATTTCGCCGAGTCCACGGCAATCAAGCCGTATATCGACGCGTTCGTCGCCGCGTATGCGGACGGCGGAGACTTTAAGGAGAGCGCGAGCGCGTTGAAGGCGCAGTTCGACAAAATCGTTAGCGACGCCGAGTATTACCTCGAAAACGCGCAAAACGTAAAGCTGAAAGCCGAAATATCGCCATGGATAAACAGCTTGAAGCTGCTTGCCGCGGCGTGCGCCGATTACGCGGATATACTCGTCGGCTTGGACGCGCGCACGCCCGCCGAGCTGTCCGCGCAGTTCGACCGCGCGGAGAAAGCGTCGGCGGCGCGCAGGGAGTGCAGGTCGCCCGTGCTCGACGCGGTTACTTACAACAAAAAGGGCGAGACGGTAAGCGTCGCGCCCGCGGTGCTCGCGCCGTTTGCGGCGACCTTGCGCGGCATAGCGCAGGACGAGCTGTCGCTCAAACTCGGCGTAGACACGGGCAACACGTATCGCGGCTTCGCGGGAATCTATCAAGGCGAAATGGAAAACGTGACCGACGGCGACGACGCCACCTTCGTGTGGTTCGACGGCAAGCCGCAGGAGGGCGCGTGCGTGCGCATCGACCTCGGCGCGCCCGTCGAGGTGCGCGATATCCGCGTGCTTACGGGCAAGCCCGACGGCAGCGACGTGATGACGGGCGAGGTTCAATATTCGCTCGACGGCAAGACTTATACGCGCCTCGGCGCGCTTACGGGCGCGGGCACGGTGATTGACGTGCGCGAAAATCCGATTACGGCGCGGTTTATCAGGCTCGCGGACGGCGGCACTCAAACGTGGGTGGCGGTGCGCGAGGTGGCGGTCAACCGCTTGGGCGATATCGACCGCAAGCTTACGTTCGGCGGTTTGGAAATCTACGAGGGCTCGATTGTCAACGCAATCGACGGCGACGATTCGACGTACGTGTGGTTTAAGGATTACACGGCGGATTCGTATATCGAGCTCGACCTATTGCGCGAGCAAACCGTGTCCGTCGTGCGTCTGGCGATGGGCGGCGCAGGCGCGTCCGCGGACGACCGTTTCGCGGCGTTTACGCTCTCGTATTCGACGGACGGCGTCAACTATACCGTGCTCGGCGAGTACAGCGGCGACGCGCCGATTACGCTCGACGCGCCAGTCGTTGCGCGGTACGTACGCGCTACCGCAACGTCGGCGGGCGACACATGGGCGATAGTGCGCGAGTTCGGCGTAAACGAGTAATCGGTAACGGAAAATTCGGTTTGCAATCGAAGCCTCGCGCTTAAACCGCCGCGGGGCTTTCGACGTTGCGTCAACCGCTTACGTCTGCGCGCTACGGGCGCTACTGCGCGCTTTTCGGTTCGCAGTCGCTAACTTTACGTAAATAATCTTTTAATCGGTTGAAAATTGCGGGCGAGTATGTTATCATTATATCGGCGCGTATTTTATGCGTTTTTGCGCTTTGCGTTTTTTACGAAGAAAACCCAAAAAGGAGTTATACATAATGTCAGAAGCAAAGGACAAGCAGTTTGACGAGGTGCTGGAAAGTCTTAAAGACGTGCCCGGTCCCGTCATGATGGCTATGCAGAAGGCTCAGGATATCTACGGATATCTGCCGCTGGAAGTTCAGCTTAAAATCGCCGATTTCTTCGGTGTGCCGCTTGCGAACGTATACGGTATCGCTACGTTCTATTCGCAGTTCCGTTTGGAGCAGCCCGGACAAATCAAGATTGCGGTTTGTCTAGGCACGGCGTGCTATGTAAAGGGGAGCGGCGAGGTTATAGACAAGTTTGCGCGCCTGCTTAAAGTCGAGCCCGGTCACACGACCGCCGACGGACGCTTTACTTTGGAGGCGACGCGCTGCATAGGCTGCTGCGGTCTTGCGCCCGTGCTCACCGTCAACGGCGAGGTTTACGGCAAGGTGACCGAGGACAGCGTGGACGAGATACTCGCCAAGTACAACAACGCGTAATATTAAGGAGTTCACCATATGAAAACTTTACAGGAATTGCAGGAAATTCGCGAGCGTATGCGGTCCGCCGTCGCCGACCGTAAGGAGAGCGGCGCGGGCACGACCGAAAAGATGAGCGTGCTTGTTTGCGGCGGTACGGGCTGTACCTCGGGTAACAGCAAAATCATATTCGAAAATCTCAAAACCAAGGTCGCCGCGGCGGGCATAGAGAACAAGGTCGATATCATTCTTACGGGCTGTTTCGGCTTGTGCTCCAAAGGTCCTATCGTGGTCGTGTATCCCGACGGCGCGTTCTATACGCACGTGAAGCCCGAGGACGTGGACGATATCGTCAACGACCACCTCGTAGGCGGCACGCCCGTAGAGCGGTTGCTCCACGCAGAAAAGGATGCGGACGGACTCATGAAGTCCATAAACGACACCGATTTCTACCGCAGTCAGCGGCGCGTCGTTTTGCGCAACTGCGGCGTAATCGACCCCGAGAACATAGACGAATATCTCGCTAAGGACGGTTATCTCGCGTACGAAAAAGCCGTAACGCAAATGACCCCGCAGCAGGTTATAGACGAAATCAAAAAGAGCGGGCTTAGAGGCCGCGGCGGCGCCGGCTTTTCCACGGGTATGAAATGGCAGTTCACGCACGACGCGCAAGGCGATATGAAATACGTAGCGTGCAACGCCGACGAGGGCGACCCCGGCGCGTTCATGGACAGGTCGTTGCTGGAAGGCGACCCGCACGCGGTTATCGAGGCTATGATGATAGCGGGTTATGCGGTCGGCGCGGAGCACGGCGTTATTTACGTGCGCGCGGAGTATCCGATTGCGGTGCACCGCTTGGAAATAGCGATGGCGCAGGCGCGCGAATACGGCATACTCGGCGACAACGCGTTGGGGCTCGGACACAAATTCGATTTGGAGCTGCGCTTGGGCGCGGGCGCGTTCGTGTGCGGCGAGGAGACGGCGCTTTTGAACTCCGCGGAGGGTAAGCGCGGCGAGCCGCGTCAGCGTCCGCCGTTCCCCGCGGTCAAGGGCTTGTTCGGCAAGCCGACGCTTATCAACAACGTCGAAACGTACGGCAATATAACTCAAATCATTCTCAACGGCGCGGATTGGTTCGCGGCTATGGGCACGGAAAAGAGCAAGGGCACTAAGGTGTTCGCGCTCGGCGGCAAGCTCGAAAACGTCGGGCTTGTGGAAATCCCCATGGGCACGCCGCTCCGCACGATTATCGAGGACATCGGCGGCGGCTGCCCCCACGGCAAAAAGTTCAAGGCGGCGCAGACGGGCGGTCCGTCCGGCGGCTGCATTCCGTCGTCGCTTATCGACACGCCCATCGACTACGACAACCTCATGGCTATCGGCTCGATGATGGGCAGCGGCGGTCTTATCGTCATGGACGAGGACAACTGCATGGTCGATATCGCCAAGTTCTTCCTCGAATTTACGGTCGACGAGTCGTGCGGAAAGTGCACGCCCTGCCGTATCGGAAACAAGCGACTGCTCGAAATGCTCGACAAAGTGACCAAGGGCGAGGCGACGCTCGAAGACCTCGACAAAATGGAAGAGCTTTGCCACTACATAAAAGACAATTCGCTGTGCGGACTAGGTCAGACCGCGCCCAACCCCGTGCTCAGCACGCTCAGGTATTTCCGCGACGAGTACGAGGCGCACTGCAACGGCAAGTGCCCCGCGGGCGTGTGCAAGGCGCTCGTCAGCTACAAGATAGACCCCGACAAATGTATCGGTTGCACGATTTGCGCGCGCAACTGCCCCGTCGGCGCAATCAGCGGTACGGTCAAACAGCCGCACGTGCTCGACGCCAAAAAGTGCATCAAGTGCGGCGTGTGCGCTTCCAAGTGCCCGAAGGGCGCAATCAGCAAGTAGCGCAGTCGGCGGCACGTATCTCCGCCGCTACTCAATCGGTAATTCGCAATAAAAGCGCTTGCGCTTAGCGTAATTTTATAAAATCAACGAGCTACGAACGCGTCGGCGCAGGTAATCAATCGACAGCGAATTACGCATTCTAACTCTATCTATATTTTTCAGGAGAAAAAATGAAAAACATAAATTTGACAGTAAACGGAGTTCCCGTAACCGTACCCGAGGGCACGCGCGTGCTCGATGCGGCTATCAAAGCGGGCTTTAAAGTTCCCACACTGTGCTATATGAAGGATTTGTGCAACGAGAGCAGCTGCCGCGTGTGCGTGGTAGAGCTTAAAAACAACCGTAAGCTCGTGACCGCGTGCTCGACGGTTGTTTCCGAGGGCATGGAGGTGCTCACTAACACGCCCAAGGTGCGCGCGTCGCGCAAAATCACTTTGGAGCTTATGCTCAGCAATCACCACAAGGAATGTCTCAGCTGCGTCAGGAGCGGCAAGTGCGAGCTGCAAACGCTTGCCACCGAATACGGCTGCGACGCGTCCAAGTACGAGGGCGCTATGAACTCGTACAACGTGGACGACGCCACCGAGTATCTCGTGCGCGACAACAATAAGTGCATACTGTGCCGTCGCTGCGTTGCGGCGTGCAACAAAGTTCAGTCGGTCGGCGTCATCGACGCGGGCGGCAGAGGCTTTGTAACGCGTATCGAAAGCCCGTTCGGAAAATCTTTGTCGCAAGTGCCGTGCGTTGCGTGCGGACAGTGCATCAACGTGTGTCCTACGGGCGCGCTGCGCGAAAAGAGCAGCATAGGCGAGGTGGAAAGATTGCTCGCCGATAAGAGCAAAACGGTTATCGTCGGCACTGCGCCCGCAGTACGCGCCGCGCTCGGCGAGGAGTTCGGTTATCCCGTCGGTACGGACGTAGAGGGCAAGATGGTCGCCGCGCTCAAAGCAATCGGGTTCGATAAGGTTTTCGACGTCAACATGACCGCCGATATGACGATTATGGAAGAGGGCACGGAGTTTTTGGCGCGGCTCAAAGACAAGTCTGCACCCATGCCCATGATTACTTCGTGCAGCGCGGGCTGGATACGCTTTATCGAGTTCAATTACCCCGAGCTTTTGCCCAACCTATCCACGTGCAAGTCGCCGCAGCAAATGTTCGGCGCAATCATGAAAACGTACTACGCCAAAAAGCTGGGTATCGACCCCAAAGATATGGCGGTCGTCACGGTCATGCCGTGCATCGCCAAAAAGTTCGAGCTCACGCGCGACGACGAGAGCGCGGCGGGCGTGCCCGATATCGACGCGTCGATAACCACGCGCGAGCTTGCGCGCATGATTAAAAACTACGGTATAGATTTCGGCGCGCTCGATGCCAAGACCGAGTTCGACAGCCCTATCGGGTTCGGCTCGACCGCGGGGCTCTTGTTCGGCGCGACGGGCGGCGTTATGGAAGCGGCGCTCCGCACGGTAGCCGAGGTCGCTACGGGCGAGACGCTCGACAACGTCGATTTCAAGGCGGTGCGCGGAACGAAAGGCATTAAAGAGGCGACTGTCACGCTTTGCGGTCAAACGCTCAACATTGCGGTCGCCAGCGGGCTCGGCAACGCGCGCAAGATTATGGACGATATAAAGGCGGGCAAGAGCAAATATCACTTTATAGAAATCATGGCGTGCCCCGGCGGCTGCGTAAACGGCGGCGGTCAGCCCATCGTCGATTCCGCGACGCGCAACGTTGTGGACGTGCAAAAGACGCGCGCCAAGGTGCTGTACAAAAAGGACAAAAACTCGGCGCTCAGAAAGAGTCACGAGAACCCCATTGTCAAGACGCTGTACTCCGAATTCTTCGGCGAGCCCAACAGCCACCTCGCGCACGAGGTGCTGCACACGAGCTACGTCGAGCGCAAAAAGTATTAAGCGACAGTATGCGCGCCCGCGACTAACCGCGGGCGCGTTTTCATATATAACGGCGATTGCCTTAGCGCGCGGTTTTTCGGACGCGCGACCGCGCGCGAATTTCGCGATATTTCGCGCGGCAATCGCGTCAAATCATTTTATAAAAACAGTTGATTTACGAACGGTTTTGTAGTATACTTATACTCGGCGGTATATAGCATGGTTACGGACGAGCTAAAACGCAATATCGAGTCTGTCAAGTCGCGCGTGGAGCGCGCGGCGGCGCGGGTCGGGCGCAGCGTTACGCTCGTTGCGGCGACCAAAACAGTGCCGCCCGATATAGTCAACGCCGCGATAGGTATGGGTATTACCGACGTTGGAGAAAATCGCGTAAACGAGTATGTCGGAAAGCGCGACGCCGTTAAAGGCGCAAATTGGCACTTTATAGGCACTTTGCAGACCAACAAGGTCAAATACTTGGTGGGCAACGTTGAGCTTATACAGTCTGTGGCAAGCGCGCGTACGGCGGACGAAATCAGCCGACTGGCGGTAAAACGCGGCGTTGTTCAGCGCGTACTCGTCGAGATAAATATCGGCGGCGAGACGAGCAAAACGGGCGCGGAAAAGTCGGATGCGGACGCGCTTATAGAGTATGTGCGCACGCTCGACGGCGTCGAACTGAAAGGCGTTATGGCTATACCGCCGCGCGACTGCGAGGCGGCCGTGTACCGCGAGCTTTACGCCGTTTACGCGCGGCATGCGGGCGGGGCGTTCGACACTTTGTCGGTCGGCATGTCTGCGGACTACGAGCGCGCGATTGAATACGGCAGCAACATGGTGCGCGTCGGCGCGGCAATTTTCGGAGCGAGAGGATAGTGTAGTATTATGGCGAACGAGAGCTTTGACGAATTTTTGAGGAACTCTGCAAACTATACGGGCGGTGCGCTCGAATATTTCGAGGACACGCACGACGCGGCGGGAAACTATACTGGGAGTCGCGGATTTTCCGCGCCGCAGCAGCAACCCGCGCCGTCGGCGTTCGGCGGGCAGTTCGCGCCGCCCCCGCCTCAACAGTATTATCAGCAGCCGCAGTCGTTCGGTCAGCCGCAGCCGCAGTCGCAGAGACCGCAGCAGGCGGCGCAGCCATGGCAGCAGCACGCGTCGGAGGCGGCGCGTCGCACCGAGGACGATTTGAGTCGTCCCGCTCAATTCCGATACACGACGACGGCGCAGCAGCAGGCGAGTAAGTCCGTGCCGTTGCCCGACCTCGAACAGTTCGTATCGCCGCGCATGTATCAAAATATCGCCATGTACGCGCCCAAGAACGGCGCGGACGTGGAGCGACTGATAGACTTTTTGCGCCGCCGCGAGCCGGCGATAATCGACCTCGACCCCATCGCCGACACGCCCGACGCACAGCGCATTCTCGACTTTACGTCCGGCGCGGTGTACGCGCTCGGCGGCAGTATAGTTCCAATGAAGGAAAATTCGTTTATCGTCGTGCCCGACGGTATAACAATAGTAAAGACGGAGACCAATCGGTAAGGCATGTCGGAGCAACGTTCGTTCAAAAGCAGGCTCGCGGTCGCGGGAGCGTTTATCAAAAAGCTCGCCAAAAAGGTGTGGGCGTATTTGAAGATTGCCAAAATGGAATGGCTGGTGATGCTCGGCTTGCTCGCGCTCGACCTCATTTCCAAGCAGATAGTCCAAGCGACGATGTACGAATGGCAATCCGTCACGTTGATTCCGAAATTTTTGAATATTCATTACGTTTACAATAAGAACGCGGCGTTCGGCGCGGACTTTTTGGTAAAGGCGTTCGGCGCGACGGGCGCGCGCGCATTGTTCAGCGTGTTCGCAATCGCGGCGTCGGTCGCGTTTGCTATTTTGCTCGTGCGCGGCAGAAACGGCAGTAAGCTGTACCGCGTCTCGCTCGCAATGCTGATTGCGGGCGCTTTGGGTAATTGCGTCGATAGAATATTCCTCGGCTTTGTGCGCGATTTTATCGAGTTTGTGTATTTCGGCTTTACCTGGTTCGGCAGGCAAAGCTTTTACGTATTCAATTTTGCCGACGCGGAGCTTGTAATCGGCGTAATCATGTTCGTAGTTTACTTTATATTCGTATATAAAGACAAGCACGACGAAAAGAAAGACGCAAAATCGGTCGAAGCGGTCGGCGCGAGCGTCGCGCCCGCAACGCCCGATAATATCGCCGCAGACGCGCTTGCTGCCGACGGTGCGGACGGTGCGGATGCGGGCGATATAGCCGCGCACGGTTCGGAAGATTCGGCAGAAGCGGGCGCGCTCGACGGCGCGGCGGAAAAGGACGACGGCGGCTCCGACGGCGGCGGAGTGGAAATAGTAGTCGACATGCCGAACGACGCGGACGACGGCATTATCGTTGCGGGCGACGGCGCGGAGGAAATCGGCGGCGAATGACGACTGTTTTTTGCACCGAGGATAGCGCGAGGTTGGACGTGTTTTTGACCGACGAAACCGATTTTACGCGTTCGCATATCAAGCGACTGATTGACGACGCGCGAGTGTTTATCGGCGGCGTGCCCGCGACCAAGGCGGGGCAATCGGTGCGAGCGGGCGACGAGGTGTCGTTCGAGGATTTTTCGGGCGGCGGGGAAATGACCGCCGAGGACGTTCCGCTCGATATAGTTTACGACGACGCCGCGCTTGCCGTAATCAACAAGCAGCGCGGGCTGGTGGTACACCCCGGCGCGGGCAATCCTTCGGGTACGCTCGTAAACGCGCTTATGTACAGGTACGGCGACGATTTGTCCAAGGCGGGCGGCGCGCTGCGCGCAGGAATAGTGCACAGGCTGGACAAGGATACGACGGGGCTGATAGTCATAGCCAAGACGGACGGCGCGCACGCGCGGCTGAGCGCGCAATTCGCCGAGCATACGGTCAAAAAGCTGTACACGGCTATACTCGACGGCAATCTTGCCTCGGATAGCGGCAGAGTGGAAACTTACATAAATCGCGACAGGCGCAACCGACTGAAAATGGCGGTTGCGAGCGACGGCAGACGCGCGGTGACGGGGTATTCCGTGCTCGAACGGTTCAAGCGTAATTGCTACGCCGAGTTCGAGCTTTTTACGGGCAGAACGCATCAAATACGCGTGCACGCGTCCCACCTCGGACATCCGATAGCGTGCGACGCGCTGTACGGCGGCAGTATGCGCTTGGGCGCGAGCGGACAGCTGCTGCATTCGCGCACGCTCGAATTCACGCACCCGACGACGGGCGAGCGCATGCGCTTTACCGCCGCCGAGCCGCAGGACTTTGCCGACGCGCTCGCGCGGTTGCGCGGCAACGAGAGAGCTTAATCACCGTAGGAAAACGTTTACGGATAAGGAGAACGCATGAAACGAAAGGATATCCTCGGCATAAAGGATTTGACGCGGTCGGAAATCACCGAGATTTTGAACACGGCAAAGAGCATGCGCGAGTCGTTGGTCGCGGGCGAGCGTTTGCCCGTCATGCACGGCAAAAACGTGGCGACGCTGTTTTACGAGAACTCCACGCGCACAAAAAACTCGTTCGAGCTCGCCGCCAAAAACCTCGGCGCGACGACGACGAGCATATCGGTCGCCACGTCGTCGGTGCAAAAGGGCGAGTCGCTCGTTGACACGGGCAAGACTCTCGACGCGTTGCGTACGGACGTAATCATATTGCGTCACCCGATAGCGGGCGCGCCGCGCCTGCTCGCCGACAACGTCAAAGCGTCGGTCGTAAACGCGGGCGACGGGTTCAACGAGCACCCTTCGCAAGCGCTCTTGGACGCAATGACGGCGCTTAGGCATTTTTCGTCGCTTGCGGGGCTCAAAATCGTCATAGTCGGAGATATCCTGCATTCGCGCGTGGCGAGGAGCGATACGCACTGCTTTACCAAGCTCGGCGCGGAGGTTACGGTGTGCGCGCCGTACACGCTGCTGCCCGACGGGTTCGAGAGCTTGGGCGCGCGCGTGGAAACCGACCTCGACAAAGCGCTCGACGGCGCGAATATCGTCATGCCGCTGCGCATTCAGCGCGAGCGCATGCTCGGCGGGTATTTTTCGTCGCTCGAAGAATACCGCGCGTACTACGGTATAACCGAAAAGCGGCTGAGGTTTTGCGCGGCGGGCGCAATCGTGATGCACCCCGCGCCGATTAACCGCGAGGCTGAGATTGCGGGCGACGTCGCCGACGGGCCGATGAGCGTGATAGAGGAACAGGTGACAAACGGCGTGGCGGTGCGCATGGCAATGCTGCAACTGCTTACGATTAAGGGTTAACACCGCTAAGGAGGCGAGTTGTGATACTACTGAAAAACGCGACGGTGGTAAACGCCGACGGCATGGCGCAAAGCGACGTGCTAATCGACGACGGAATTATAGCGCGGGTCGAGCCGAATATCGAGGAGTTCGAGGCGCAGGTAATCGACTGCGAGGGCAAGCTGGTATTCCCCGGGTTTATCGACATGCACAGTCATTTCCGCGACCCCGGACAAACCTACAAAGAGGATATAATTACGGGCGCGGCGGCGGCTGCCGCAGGCGGTTACACCGCGGTGTGCTGCATGCCCAATACCGTGCCGCCGCTTGACAACGCCGCGCTCATGGCGTACGTGCGCGCGCGCTCCGAGGCGGCGGACGGCGCGGAGGTGTACCCGATAGGTTGCATTACGCGCGGGCAAAAGGGCGAGGAGCTTTGCGAGTACGGGCTGATGAAGGAGGCGGGCGCGATAGCCGTGTCCGACGACGGACTGCCCGTGGCGAACGGTTCCGTAATGCTCAACGCGCTCAAATACGCCAAAACGTTCGGTCTTACCGTAATATCGCACAGCGAGGATAAGAGTATTTCGGGCAGCGGCGTGGTCAATGCGGGCGAAAACGCCACGACGGCGGGCTTGCGCGCCATACCCGCTGCGGCGGAAAGCGCGGCAATCGCGCGCGACGTGCTGCTCGCCGAGGAGGCTGACGCGAGTATTCATATAGCGCACGTATCGACGGCGGCGTCCGTAGATATCATACGCAGCGCAAAAGCGCGCGGCATAAAGGTCACGTGCGAAACGTGCCCGCACTACTTTGCCGCCACCGACGACGAAATACTTTCGTACAACACAAACGCAAAAATCAACCCGCCGTTGCGCTCGCAGGCGGACGTGGACGCTATTATCGCGGGCATTGCCGACGGCACTATTGACGCGATAGCGACCGACCATGCGCCGCACCATTTCGACGAAAAGAACAGGGAGTTCGATTACGCGCCGTTCGGCACGGTCGGGCTGGAAACGGCGTTTTCGGTGGCTTACACCAAGCTCGTGCTTACCGACGCCGTGGCGCTTACCGATTTGGCGCGGCTTATGAGCTACGCCCCCGCGAAAATTCTGGGGCTGGACGGCGGCAGGATAGCGAGCGGCGCGCGCGCGGATATCACGGTAATCGACCCCGACACGGAGCTGACGGTCGATACGAGCGCGTTTAAATCCAAGGGAAAAAATTCGCTGTTCGACGGCTGGCGGCTCAAAGGCAAGGTCGTCAAGGTGTTCGTAAAAGGCGAGGAGGTTTATTTATGAGAGTTATTACCGATAGATTGATTGACAAAATCAAGGAGACGGGCAATCCGACGGTTGCGGGGCTGGATACCCGTATCGACTTTTTGCCCGAGAGCATGCGCGCAAGGCTCGACGGAGGCGAGGATATCGAAAACGCGTTGGTCGAGTTTAACTGCGGCATTCTCGACGCGCTCAAAGGCATTGTGCCCGCGATAAAGATACAGTCGGCGTATTACGAAATGTACGCGCATTACGGCGTGCGCGCCATGTACCGCACCGCCGCGCACGCCGTCCAAAACGGGTTTGTCGTTATGGCGGACGTAAAGCGCAACGATATCGGCGCGACTGCGGAGGCGTACGCCGCGGCGTATTTGGGCGCTAACGGATACGATTACATAACGGTCAATCCGTACCCCGGGTACGACGGCATAAAGCCGTTCGTCGATAGCTGCGTCGCAAACGACCGCGGCATTTTCGTGCTTGCGCGTATGTCCAATCCGTCGGCGGCACAGCTGCAAAATTTGATTGTGGACGGCGAGCCGCTGTATATGCGCGTGGGCGCGCTCATCGAGGAATGGGGCGGCGCGCTCGTCGGCGAAAACGGATACAGCGCGGTCGGCGCGGTCGTGGGCGCGACGTCGCCCGAAGAGGCGCGAAAGCTGCGCGAACGCTTTAAAACGGTGTTCTTCCTCGTGCCCGGTTACGGCGCGCAGGGCGGGAGCGGCGCGACGGCGGCGGCGGCGTTCGACGCGAACGGCAACGGCGCGATAGTCAACAACTCGCGCGGAATAATCGCCGCGTACATGACCGAAAAGTACAAGGGCATGACGTACGACAAGGCGGCGCGCGCCGCCGCGGTCGATATGCGCGAGGATTTGGCGAACGCGTTAAAGCGCAGATAAAATTCGGACAAGCGAAACTCGAAGAGAAAACTACTATGAAACCGATAAAAACCGAGCTAACCATTATAGCCAACGAAAAGCATGCGGGAAATATCCATCGCATAACCTGCAAGAGCGACGGCGCGCTCCCGCGCATGGCGGCGGGACAGTTCGCGCACCTCAAAGTGCCGAACCGCGATTTGCGCCGACCTATTTGCATTTACGATAACGCCGAGGATACCGTCACGTTTATAATAGCGGGCGTGGGCGCGGGCACGGACGCGTTCGTGAGTCAGAGCGTAGGCGCGCGGTTCGACGCGCTGTTGCCGCTCGGCAACGGCTTTCCCGTGCTGCCCGACAAAACCAATATCGCGCTTTTGGGCGGCGGTACGGGCTGTGCGCCGCTGTTAAAGCTGGCTAAGGACAATTCGACGCTCAACGTGACGGCGCTGTTGGGATTTCCGAGCGCGGCGCACAAGGCGGTTTACGGCGACGATTTCGAAAAGGCGTGCGGCAGAGTGTGCTATTGCACCGACGACGGCAGTCTCGGTTATCACGGTTATCCGACCGATTTGCTGACGGAAATCGTGCCGGAGGTGCTGTACGTTTGCGGCGCGCCGGGAATGATGCGCACCGCCAAGGAATATTGCAAAAAGCTGGGCGTAATCGGTTTTGCGTCCGTCGAACAGCGCATGGGCTGCGGCGTGGGCGCGTGCCTCGTGTGCTCGGTCAAGGTGCGCGAGGGCGGCGAGGAAAAGCTGCTCAGGGCGTGCGCCGACGGACCGGTGTTCCCCATTGAAAATTTGGTAATAGATTGATTGGCAATCGTTTGTTCGCAATGCGTAATAGGTAATACGGTAATTATTGCGCACGCGTTGTAATCACAATCGCGCATTCATACGAGGTATCTATGAATTTAAAAACTACTGTGGCGGGCGTCGAGTTTAAAAACCCGATAATCGCAGCGTCGGGCACATTCGGGTTCGGCAGGGAATACAACGAGTTTTACGACGTGGGGCTTTTGGGCGGCATAAGCTCCAAGGGCTTGACGCTCGAACCGCGCCGCGGCAATCCGCCCGTGCGCATAGCCGAAACGCCGTCGGGCATGCTCAACAGCGTGGGCTTGCAAAACCCAGGCGTGGAGCATTTTATCGAGTACGAGCTGCCGTTCATGCGCGGTCTTGGCACGGTGGTAATTGCCAACGCCGCGGGCAGCTCGGAGTCCGATTACGTGCGAATCGTCGAGATTTTGAGCGGCGCTGACGTGGACATGATAGAGCTGAATATTTCGTGCCCCAACGTTAAGGCGGGCGGCATGGCGTTCGGCGTTGCGCCCGAGGGCGTGGAGCATATCGTGCGCGCCGTGCGCAAAGCGTGCAAAAAGCCGCTTATCGTCAAGCTCACGCCCAACGTATCCAATATCGCGGACAACGCGCGGGCGGCGGAGCGCGCGGGCGCGGACGCAATCAGTCTTATAAACACCGTCGCGGGCATGGCGGTCGATTTCAAAAAGCGCAAGCCCGTGCTCGGCGTAGTCGGCGGCGGACTGAGCGGCGCGTGCGTCAAGCCCATTGCGTTGAGAATGGTGCACGAGTGCTATAAGGCGGTAAAGATACCCATTATCGGCATGGGCGGCATTATGTGCGGCGAGGACGCGGGCGAATTTATGCTGTGCGGCGCGGCGGCGGTGCAGGTGGGCACAGCCAATATTTTAGACCCGTTCGCAGCCCTAACGATAGTAAATGAGTTGACAAAACTGTGCGAACGTGATAATATTAGCGATGTACGAACGCTTATCGGAGGACTGTCGCTTGAATAACAAGGTTATGGAATTGTTTGAAAAGTCGGGTGCGGTGCTGCACGGACATTTCATTCTTACTTCGGGCTTGCATTCGGATACGTATATGCAGTGCGCCAAGCTTTTCGAGTTCGGCGATATATCGGAGGAGCTTTGCCGCTCCGCCGCCGCCAAGCTCAAAAAGTACGATGCGGACGTAATCGTTTCGCCTGCGGTCGGCGCTATAATATTCGGGTACGAGCTGTCTAAGCAGCTCGGCGTGCCCAACATGTTTGCCGAGCGCGAAAAGGACGGCAATTTCGCGCTTAGGCGCGGGTTCGAGCTCAAAGCTGGCAGTCGCGTAATCATCGCCGAAAACGTGGTTACGACGGGCGGCTCGGTCAAAGAGGTTATCGAGCTCGTTAAGAGCCTCGGCAGCGAGGTGGTAGCCGTGGCGGAGGTCGTGGACAGGAGCGGCGGGAAGGTCGATTTCGGCGTGCCCAACGAGTCGCTTTTGCAAATCGACGTCAAAACGTACGCGCCCGAGGAATGCCCCATGTGCAAGGCGGGCACTGCCGCCGTCAAGCCCGGGTCTAAGGGTCTTAAATAATTTATAACCGTTTTTCGGAGATTATTATGGCAAACAACAGCAAGAACAATCGCACGCGCAGAACGACGCGTTCGTCGGGCGAAACGCGCATTACGCTCAGCCGCTTTTCGTTTTGGGTGGTAATAGCGATAGGCATAGCTATGGCTGTGTCGGGCTTTTTCAATTTTTTCGATTGGGCGTGGGTGGATAAGGCGTGCCGCTGGATACAAAGCCTGTGCTTTGCGCTCGGCATGATAGTGCCAATAATACTTTCATACAACTCGGCGCGCAGCCGCGGCACGGCGATGTTCGTGCTGTGGATAATACTCGTAGTGCTCGTGGCGTTCGGCATAACGTCCACCATAATCGGACTAATAAGGTCGGTTATCTAAACACATAATACTAACAGTCAATTAAACTTTAAAGGATACAAAATGGCAACCGCACGCAAAAAGAAAAATGCTTTCGTAAGATACTTTACTCCGTTCGGACTGAGACAGGTCTGCGACCTAATCATGCTCGCGGGGTTCATACTGCTTATCGTGGGATTGTGCGTGAGCGACGGCGTACTGCTCGCGGGCTTTATTTGCTATATGCTCGGCGCGCTCGGCGCAATCGTGCGCTGCTGCATGGTGCTGTTCTCCAAGAACGTCAACCACCGCGACCCCGCGTACAAATCCGCCATAATCAACGTTGTTATTATGGGCGTGCTTTTCGCGCTGGCGGTGTTCGGGCTTGTCTGGACGATAGTCGGTTAAAAAGCTTGCCGCGCCTAACGAATGCGTTACGGCGCGGTTTTTGTTTGTCGGTAAATCGAAATGGTAAAGAAATACAAGAAGGACGATTCGCGCTCTTACGCGCTCGGCGCGACGGTCGTTATGGAATTGTTAAGCTCCCGCCCGAGCGCTGCGCGGTGCGTGTATGTTTCGCCCAAGTCGGACGTATCCGCGGTCGTCGAAAAGGCGCGCGCTTTGGGCGTGCCCGTGGCGGAAAGCGAAAAGGCGTTCAACATTCTCAGCCCCAAGGAAAACTGCTACGCGATAGGCGAGTTCGACAAGTTCGACAGCGGCATTTCCGCAGCGCGCAGTCACGTCGTGCTTGTCAATCCGTCCAACAGCGGCAACCTCGGCACGATTATGCGCGACGTGGCGGCGTTCGATTGCTGCGACCTTGCCGTCATTAGACCCGCCGTTGACCCGTTCGACCCCAAGACGGTGCGGGCTAGCATGGGCGCGGCGTTCAATATAAATTTCGAGTGCTTCGATTCGTTCGAGCAGTACCGCGGCAAATTCGGCGGGCATTGCGCGTTGCCGTTTATGCTGTGCGGCGCGCCGTTCGGGAAAACGCAGTTCGACGCGCAAAAGCGGTATGCGCTTATTTTCGGCAACGAGGCGACGGGCTTGCCGCAGCAGTTTGCCGAGTTCGGCGCGGCGAGGATAGAGCAATCGGACAAGGTTGACAGCCTCAATCTATCCGTAGCGGTGTCCGTTGCGCTGTACAAGCTTTACGTGTCATGAGAACGCTGTACGTAACCGATTTGGACGGCACGCTGCTCGGCCCCGAGCAAACGGTGTCGGAATATACCAAGCGCGTCGTAAACGGGCTTGTCGAGCGCGGCATGCTGTTTACGTACGCGACTGCGCGAAGCGGCGAAACTGCGGCGCAGGCGACGGCGGGGCTTACGACAAGCGCGCCGCGCGTGCTGTACAACGGCGCGTTCGCTGTCGACGCGAGCGGGCGGGTTATCGTTAAAAACACGTTCGGGGGCGGGGCTGCGCCTATAATCGACGATTTACTGAGCTGCGGCGTTTTTCCCATAGTGTATTCGGTAATCGACGGGCGCGAAAAATTTTCGTTTATACCAGACAAGCTCACGCGCGAGGGCGCGGAGTTTATCGCCACGCGTAGGGCGTGCGCGCGCTACAATCCCGTGACGGCGACGCGGGCGTTGTACGAGGGCGACGCGTTCTATCTGACCTGTATAGACGTGCCGACCAAGCTCGCGCCGCTGTACGAAAAATACAGGCGCGATTACGCGTGCGTCTATCAACGCGATATATATTCGGGCGCGCAGTGGCTGGAAATAACTTCGGCGACGGCGACGAAGGCGTACGCGCTGTGCGAGCTTAAACGCATACTCGATTGCCGCTTGGTTTGTTTCGGCGACGGCAAAAACGATATCGAAATGTTTAAAATCGCCGACGAGTGCTACGCCGTGCAAAACGCGACCGAGCGGTTAAAGCAAATCGCTACGGCGGTAATCGGCGCGAATTACGACGACGGCGTGGCAAAGTGGTTGGAAAGTCGCGCGGATAAGCGCGTTTAAATTCTACAAGTAAAAACGCGGAGTAATCCGCGTTTTCGGTTTCGATATATTTATGCTTGCATGGTTTTTTACGCTTTGGGTGTGACGACGAGCGATTTGTATTCCTTGTAATCGACCCTGCCGCCGCCATGCGGGTAAACGTGCTTGATTAAAGTGTAATCGACGGTCACTTTATCCGCCGCACGCGCCTGCGAGTAGTACGCCGCCTTTTCCGCCGCGCGTACGAGCTGCTCGTCGGTGGGGCGGGGCGTTTTGAGCACGGCGTGACAGCCGTGCGCGTCCTTTACGTGCAGCCACGTGTCGGTGCGCTGCGCGCCGCGCGTTATTCGGTCGTTCTGTGCGCTGTTCTTGCCGATTAAAAGCGTTACGCCGTCGATATCGAAGGCGTACGGCTCGGACGGCACGGGCTTTGCTTTCGTGCGGCGCGATACGGGCTTAATCAAGCCGAGCGCGACCAATTCCTCGCGCACCTCGTCCAGCTCGCGCTTTTCGGTACACAGTTCGAGTTCCAGCGAAATGCCGTCCAAGCGGTCGAGCGCGGCTTTGGCTTTGTCGAGCGCGTCTTGCGCGTACACGGCGGCTTTTTTCTTTTTGGTATAGGACTTATAGTACGCCGCGGCGTTTTGCTGCGCGTTCTTCATGGGGTCGAGCTTTAACGTTACTGTGCCGCCGTTCTCGTCGAAATAGTTATCGACCTCGACGGCAACGTCGCCGCGCTTAATCTTGTATATGTTTGCCGTTATCAATTCGCCCAGCCGTCTGTCGTTTTCCGCCTCCGCGCTTTCGTTGAGCTTGGCGGCGGCGTCAGCGAGCCGCTTTTTGTTTTTGCTCGTCGCCGACTTGACGGCGGCTTTGAGCGGCTTGACGTAAGCGGCGAGGTCGGCGGCGGCGAACAGCTTGGAATAGTATTCGTCCATTGCCGCGTTGAGCGTGTCGAACCGCGCTTCGCGTCCGCCAACCGTCTTGTACGGCATTATAAAGTAATCGCTCGGCTTGTCTCCGTCGAACGTGACGACGGGCGAGAGCGGCGCGTCGTATAAAGCCTGCGCCGCGTCGATAAAAGCGTTTGTGACGGCGTCCGATACGGGCGTTCCGTCGGCTATGTTCAATCCGAAAAACAGCTCGTTTACGGTCGCCGTGGCGAGCCCCGCGACGCACTTGTCGGCGGCGACGCGCGCGGAAACGCCGTCAAACGCGTTTATACGGGCGGAAAGCTCGGCGCGGTCAAACACTCCGACCCTGCCCGTCGGCGTGGGCAGCGTGTACGTAAGCCCGGGCAGAACGGCGCGTTTGCCGGGCGCTTCGGAGGAAATGCGGCGCAGACAGTTGCCTATCGCGCCGTCCGATTCCACGAAAACTATGTTGGCGCACTTGCCCGTCAGCTCGGCTATAAGCGAGTATTCAACGCGCTCGCGCAGTTCGTCGAGCGCGGAAAACTTAAACGTTATCATGCGCTCGCACTTGTCCTTTTCTATCCCGACGAGAATCGCGCCCGCCAGCCGTTTGCGGAAATACATTAGCGTGCCCGTGGCGGTCTCGGGGTTTTTGTACTGCGCGCGCGTAACGTGCACGCGCGGGAGCGAGGGATTGCACGACAGTAAAAGTCGGTGGTTGCCGACCGAGGTGTGGAACAAAAGAATGAGCGTGTCCGCATTGGGCATGTTCACCTTGTCCACTTTGCCGCCGACGAGGAAATCGAGTTCGCACGCCGCGCGATAGATTGTAAGCGCGTCCTTGGGCATGAGCTTATTATAACATTAAAACGCGCGAAAAACAAGCTTTTCGTCGCGTCGCTTGCGCGTCGCCGTTTTCGCTACTGAAAACGAATTTAGTTGAAGCGCGTCGTGAAAAAACTATTGCGAGCAAATTTTTTCATTCGTATTATATCACGCTTTGCGCATAAAGTAAACGGTTTTGCGCGAATGCGGGCTTATACCGGAGCGCGCGCCGAGTATAAAAAACATGCGCATTACGCGGCGCAAGTGGTTATAAAAGATTGACAATATTGCGGGCGCATGATAAAATAGTAAAGTTATCTAATATTCGGAGGAATACATGAAGTCCAACTTAGAGAAAAAGAATAACCAAGCCGTGTTTAAAATCGCGCTCGACGCCGCCGAATGGGACGCGGAATTGGAAGACGCTTACAACCGCACCAAAAAGCGCTATAAAATCCCCGGGTTTCGTCCCGGTCACGCGCCCCGTCGCTATATCGAGCGGCATTACGGCGCGGGCGTGTTCTTTGACGCGGCGGTCGATTACTGTATAAACCGCGTGTACGGCGAACAGCTCGAAGCGCACCCCGAGCTCAACGTTTTCGGCAATCCCGACGTTTCGTTCGAAAAAGCGGGCGAGGACGAGGCTTTTGCGTTCTCCATGACGGTTACGCTTTATCCCGACGTGAAGCTCGGCGCATATACAGGTATTAAACTGCCCAAGATTGAGTATAATGTTACCGACGAGGACGTCGATAAGCAAATCGACGCGGCGTTGCACCGCGCGTCCCGACTCGTCAAGGTCGAGCGCGCCGCGCAAAACGGCGACGTCGCCGTAATCGACTACGTAGGCACTGTGGACGGCGTGGCGTTTAACGGCGGCACGGCGCAGGACCACGAGTTGAAGCTTGGCAGCGGTCAGTTCATTCCCGGGTTCGAGGAGCAGCTTGTCGGCGCGGTCGCTGGCGAAAAGCGCGACGTAAAGGTCAAGTTCCCCGACGAGTACCATGCGGAAGAGCTTAAAGGCAAGGACGCCGTTTTCGCAGTCACCGTCAAAGAGGTGCGCGAGGAGGAAGTGCCCGCGCTCGACGACGCGTTCGTCAAGGACCATTCCGCCGCGGAGAACGTGGAAGCGTACAAAGCGGAAATTCGCGGCAATCTGCAAAAGTCTGCGGAACAGCGCACCCGTAACGAGCGCATCGATGCGGTTATGAGCGCAGTGACCGACGCTGTCGAGTGCGAAATCCCCGACAAAATCGTAAACGCAGAGGTGGATAGGCTGTACGACGACTTTGCGCACAGAATGTCGCACTACGGCATCAAGCCCGAGGATTACCTTAAATATTCCAACTCGTCGGTCGCGCAGTTCCGCGACGAGAACCGCCCGCACGCCGAGCGCAACGTTAAAATGCGGCTCGTAATGCGCGCGATTATAGACGCGGAAAAAATCGAGCCCACCGAGGACGAAATAAAGGCGAAACTCGATGACCCGAGACAGCGTGCGCAGTTCGAGGCGGAGTCCAAGCACAGCGGCGTTTCGACAGCGACTCTTGCGGCAAACGACGCGCTCACCGATAAATTCTTCGATTTCCTGTTGAGCAAGAACGAGTTCGTGCTCGACAAAGCGGAGACCGAAGAAAAGGCAGAGCACAAAGCGCCCGCCAAAAAGCCCGCAGCGAAAAAGGCGACGGACGGCGAAGCAGCCAAAAAGCCCGCAGCGAAAAAATCAACCGCGAGCGGCGATACCGCCAAAAAGCCCGCAGCAAAAAAGCCTGCCGCCAAGAAGACCGAGGACAAAAAGGACGGCGAGTAATATTTGCGGGGCATGCGGCGTTCACGCCGCGATTTAACGTAAAAAGCACAAGGAGGCATGGAAACATGTTTAACGACAAGATAATTCGCGGCAGTTTAGTGCCGATGGTAATCGAACAAACCAACCGCGGCGAGCGGTCGTACGACATATACTCGCGCATGCTCGAAGACCGCGTTGTGTTTTTGACGGGCGAGATAAACGACGTTACCGCCGACCTCGTTGTGGCGCAGCTCATGTATTTGGAGAGCAAGGGCGACGACAAGGATATTTCGCTGTACATCAACAGCCCCGGCGGCTCCGTTACCGCGGGCATGGCTATATACGACACCATGAATTATATCAAGTGCGACGTGGAAACGATTTGCGTCGGCATGGCGGCGAGCATGGGCGCGTTCCTGTTGTCCAGCGGCACGAAGGGCAAGCGTTTCGCATTGCCTAACAGCGAAATCATGATACACCAGCCGCTCGGCGGCGCGCAGGGTCAGGCGAGCGATATCGCAATCACCGCCGAGCATATCGTGCGAGTCAAAAAGCGCATGAGCGAAATACTCGCCAAAAATTGCAATAAGACCGTAGAACAGATAGAGCGCGATATCGACCGCGACAACTATATGTTTGCCGAGGAGGCAAAGGCGTACGGGCTTGTCGACGGCATTGTCGACAGGCGCGCGTAAAACGCCGCTCTGCATTATGCACGCAAGAGCCGTTTAAGTACGGCGTTACATAGCCGTGCGGTTATCCCGCACGGCTGAATGTTATAAAGGAGACGGACAGGAATAAATGGCAAATAAAAATATCGGAAACGACGAACCGCGTTGTTCGTTTTGCGGCAAGCCCGAGGCCGAGGTCGAGCACCTGCTCGCCGCGCCCGGCGACAATATCTACATTTGCAATAACTGCGTGTCGATTTGTCAAAGCGAGCTGAACAGACAGGAGGCAAAGGTCGCTACCGACGCCGTGGCGTTATTGCCGCCCGAAAAGCTCAAAGCGGAGCTTGATAAATATATTATCGGTCAGGACGAGGCAAAGCGCGTGCTGTCCGTCGCGGTGTATAATCATTACAAACGCGTCAACTATAATCTCAGAAACGTTACGCACGGCGGGCGCTCGCGCGACGACGAACGCACGGCGGCGGAGCGCGGCAGCACTCACGACGACGGCGTGGAGCTCAGCAAGAGCAACATTCTCATGTTCGGACCGTCGGGCTGCGGTAAAACGCTGCTCGCGCAAACGCTGTCGAAAATCCTCAACGTGCCGTTCGCCATGGTGGACGCTACGACGCTTACCGAGGCGGGATACGTCGGCGAGGACGTGGAAAACATACTGCTCAGGCTTATCAAAAACGCCGATTTCGACATTGCCGCCGCCGAGCGCGGTATCATTTATATCGACGAGGTGGACAAAATCGCGCGCAAGAGCGAGAACGTATCTATTACTCGCGACGTGTCCGGCGAAGGCGTGCAGCAATCGCTTTTGAAGATAATAGAAAGCACCGTGTCCAGCATTCCGCCCAACGGCGGCAGAAAGCACCCGCAGCAGGAGTTTATCCACATGGACACCACCAACGTGCTGTTCATACTCGGCGGCGCGTTTGTTGGACTCGATAAAATAGTATCCGACAGACTCGGCAAAACGCGTATCGGGTTCGGCGGCGCAGTGCAAAAGGAAAAGACATCTGACGAGGTGTTGCCGCAGGTGCAGCCGCAGGACCTTATCAAATTCGGCTTGATACCCGAGCTAGTGGGACGCGTGCCCGTTACGGTTGCGCTGCACGACCTCAAATCGGACGATTTGGTGCGAGTATTGACCGAGCCCAAAAACGCCGTCGTCAAGCAATACGTCAAACTGTTGGATTTGGACGGCGTACAGCTCGAATTCGACGTCGGCGCGCTCTCCGCGATAGCGGACAAAGCGATAGCGTTGCACACGGGCGCGCGCGGGCTCAGGACCATCGTGGAAAACGCAATGCTCGACATTATGTACAAAGTGCCGTCGGACAAAACGATTAAAAAGATTATCATTACGTCCGAGACGATTAGGGACGGCAAGCCGCCGCAGGTCGTAAAGGACGCCGCATAAAAGCTAAAACGCATTCCGAGCAGTCGGCGTGCGTTTTTTTGCGTATTGACAAATTCGCGCTAATGTTATATATTAAAAGCATGAAAATTTTTATCTTGAAAAAATCTATTTCCGACTTGAAAAATCCGATTGAGCGCGTCGAGTATGAAACCGAAGCGAGCACCGTCGAGCGGTTTATTTGCGAAATGGTGGAGAAGAACTATGCGCGCCGTCCCGTAAAGGACGCGCTTGCGGAATGCAAAAGGCTTGCTCTGGACGAGTTCCGTGACGGCGGTTACTACATAGTAAATCAAACGAAAAATCACAAATACAAGGACGCTGCCGAGCCTGTCGGGTTTGCCGAGGGCGACGAGGTAGTGCTTATCAAGCTGAAATACGTAAGGGGTATGCTATGGCTGTAACGGACGAAAGGCTTAAAAAGGCGATTGACGGCATTGCCGACAAAAAGGTCGCGGCGGCGTTCAAAGGCGAGTACGATTGGCATAATCTCGGCATATCCTTTGTGCGCGACCATGCCGACACGTTCAAAAAATTACTGCCGACGTTATACGACGAAATGGCGGCGCGGTATGCCGATACTAACGGTTATATCTATGAGAGCCGAGCGTTTTTCGTCGGGTACTTGTGCGTGGAGCTTGGTATAGTGGATTTTTGCGACGTGCGTTCGATAAAGAATATCGTCGGGGCAAAAATACAGCTGCACGAGCTCGGCGTCGGCGCGTTTGCCAATAATCATATGTGCATTAACGCGCTTGCATTTAATAAAGGCTTAAAAAGCGGCGCGTTTACCGCCGACGATTTGATTGAATTCGTCAAGCAAGAGCCCGAATATTCGGCGTTTTTAATGCCGCTCATGGCGTCCGCAGACGAGCCGTCGTTGTGGCGCGCGCTCAACGATTACGTGCTGACGGCGAGGCAAGAGGACAATCTGCGCATATATGCGCTCAACGCCATGCTCAACACTCGCAATCCCGCCGCGCTTGAATATTTTGCAGACGAAATCGAACGCAATAATTATTATCGCCTAAAAGCTATGAACGAAATTCCGTCGTTCATGGGCTCGTGCAACGTATTCCTGCCGCCCAAAGAGATAGTCGCAATTGTGCTTGACGCAAAGGACGCAAGGCTCGACAAATTCGTCGATTGCTCGTTCAAGCGCGGGTATTACTTTATTAAAGCGCTTTGTCGTTTGCGCCCCGAAAAGGTGAACGAGTATGTGGAGGCGTTGATGAAACGCGGCGGTACGCGCGCGCGTCAAGCCGCATTGTACGCGCTTCCGCAGGCAGATATTTGCCGTAATTATGCGTGCGTAGTATTTGCGGCGGATTCTACGTTCACACTCGAAGAATTGGCGTTTTTCGATAACAAAATCATAGTCGAATTATTAGACGAAAGCCGACTGCCCGTAGTTTTCGAGCTGCTGTATACGGCGCTTACGAGTATGGAGCGCGTTACATATCATTATAAAACGGACGACGACGTAACCTTTGCGCGCGATATTTTCAAATCGAATATAGTCGGAATTTTGGCTGATATCGCGGCGCGCTCGAATAGTCGCGAGTATGCGGCGCGGCTTGACGCGCTCTACGGCGGACTGAAAGAGGAGGCGCAAGCGGCGTATCTTTCGCACATTGGCAAGCTGACCGCGTTGGACGCGCGGCAATGCGCGATACGGTTTTTAAAGACTGACGAATATTGGTCGAAAACGTTTTACGAGGATAAAAAAATCAAGCTCACATACGCCGAGGCGGTAGGCGTTTCCGATTATCTCAAATCCAAGAACGAGAGCGTCAAGCGCAGGATAATCAAGGAATTTTTAAAGTCGCCCGACGTCGGGAAAATAACGGAATATTTGCTCGCCGCCAAAGAGGACTATAAGGTCGCGGCGGGGCGCGAGCTGAGCGATAGCGCGGGCAGGGTCGTCGAGTCCAAGCTCGAAAAAAAGACGGAGCGGTACGCTTGGCGCAAGGAAAGCGTGTATCGTGTGGACGCGCCCGACGACGAGCTTAACGCGCTCGCGACGCGCAAGGTCGAGGGCGAAAAGCTTTCTCCGCTCGCGTTTTCGCGGTTAAAAAGCTTTATGGACGGGCTTAGCGCGTTTATCGACGCTAACAAGGACTACGAGTACACTCCGAACTACGGCGACGGCGCGGTGACGTTCGGCAGCGATTTTTCGGTGGTTAAGGGCGGGTACGAGGCGCGCGGATTCGAGCGGTATCCGCTCGGCGCGGAGCTGCGCGAGTATTTTCGCGGCGCATTGACCGACGCCGAGCGCGCGGCGCTCGCGCTGACGATATTGTGCTATAACGATTTCGACGCAGCCGCGTATGAAGCGCTGTTCGGGAAAAACGCGGATGCGAAAAAAATATTCGCGCTGTTTGACGGGTACGATAAAGATTATCACTCGGTTACGGCGTATTCGATTGTCTGTCGAACGCTGAGTATTATTATCGAGGAGCTTATATCGCACGATGGCAAAATGCGCGCGGCGCACATGCTGGCGAACGATGCGGCTGTGCGCCTAATGACCGACGATGCGCATAAATCGAAGAAGTCGTGGTGCTTGAATTTCCATGTGCCCGCGTTTGCTAATTACGCGGTGAAAAACGCGACGGAACGCGATTTGCCCGTGCTTGCACGGCTCGTATGCAAGTGGCTCGGAAAAAAGTACGACGATTCGTTTTCCGACGAGCTATATGCCGAGTTGTACGAGCAGGGAGTGTTTTCCGCGCGGGTTATGCGGTATATCGCGCTTAAAGACAAGCTGTATTTTCGCGTAATGTTCGACAAGACGGCGGCAGAACGATATATCATGCGCGCCGATTACAAATATCCGAAATTCAGGCGGTTTGTGCTCGATTTCATTCAGGACGGCTTAAACGCCGAGTTTGCGCGCGGCAGTCTGGAAACGCCGTATAGCTCGATAATCGGCTCTACGGGCTGCTTTTTCGGCGTGGAAAACTATATGCGCGCAATCGTCGCGCTTCGCGGGCTTACGTGGGTGCGCTCGCCGTTCGGCTCGGAAAAGAATTCGGTGCTGTCCGCCGTGCTCAAAAGCGCGTGCAAGACGGACGGCGACTCATACGAGCGGTTTTCCACGCTTGTCGAAAAGTACAAAATAACCGACGACGAGCTGCTGCGCGCGACGCTGTTCAACCCCGAATACGTCGATTTTACGGGCGAGTATTTGCGCATACCGCATTTAAAGCTCGCGGTGTATTGGTTTGCCGCGCACCTCAACGAAACGCTGTATGCCGACGAGCAGGAGCTTAAAGCGGAGCGGCTGAAAGAGTTTTCGAATATATCGTTGACCGATTTTAAGGACGGCGCGTTCGACGGCAGGTGGTATGCGGAAATGACGGAGAAAGTGCCCGAGGTATGGCTCAATCGCATTTACGACAACGCCAAGTACGTTACGGTCGGCGGATTGCACAAGCGCGCGCAGCGGTTTTTCGACGCTGTGGGCGGACGCATCGACAAAGCCGAATGCTTGGACAAAATTCACTCGACGCGCAACAAAGACTATTGCTTGATTTACAGCCTTATTCCCGTAAAAGACAAGGCGGATTTGCGCGAACGGTACATGCTTTTAAACGACTTTTTGCAGAGCGGCAAGCAGTTCGGCGCGCAGCGGCAGTTGAGCGAGCGCAGGACTGTGGACATTGCGCTTGACAATCTGGCGCGCGCGGCGGGATATGCCGATTCGAGTATATTCATTTTCGAAATGGAGGCGGAAACGCCGAGCGATATTTTCAAGCCGTATGCTGTCTGCGATATAACGGTCGAGCCGTATATTGACTATAAGCGGTTCAAAATCGCGTATACGGTCGCGAGAGCAGGCAAGCCGCTGTCGGCGATACCGAGCAAGTACGGCAAGGATAAAACCGTGCTCGCGCTGCGCGACGAAATAAATAAGCTCAACAAAAAGCTCAAACGCATAATTCGAAGCTTCGAGGACGCAATGACGACGCGCGTGCCGTTTACGGCGGAGCAGCTTGCGTCCATGCGGCGCGAACGCATTATCGCCGCCGTGCTCGATAAGCTACTGTTGCTCGCCGACGGCGCGCTTGCGGCGTTCGACGGCGACGCGATAGTTCGGTTTAACGGCACGCGCGTTACTGCGGAGCAAATTTACGTCGCGCACCCCGCCGAATTGAAGAGGCGAGGCTTGCTGCAAGACGCGATAGCGTACGTTGCCAAAAACAACGTCAAGCAGCCGTTCAAACAGGCGTTGCGCGAAATTTACGTTAAGTCGGAGCAGGAAGAGCGACAGGGCGAGGTGCTCAGGTTTAAGGGCTTTAACGTTGATTTGCGCAAGTGCGTCGCCGCGCTCAAAGGCAGGGGCTGGGGCGTGTCCGAGGACGTAGGCTTGCGCAAGGTGTATTATCGCGCCGATACGGTCGCCGCTATTTTCCGCGAGTTCGATTTGCCGTATTCATTTGATTTCGACAACGTAAATCGCGAGCTGCACGGCATATTCTTTTTGCGCCGCAACTCGGGCGAAATTATGCCTTTGAGCGAGGTGGACGACGTGACTTTTTCGGAAACGCTGCGCGATACCGATTTGATGATAACGGTGAGCTCGAACGTAGTGTACGATTTGGAGCTCGCCATGTCTACCGTGGAAATCAGGCGCGAAATATTGCGGTCGATAGTCGATATCTTGGGGCTAGAAAACGTGTCGTTCCTCAAAGACAATATCAAGGTCGAGGGGTACTACGGCACGTACGTGATAAATATCCGCACGGGGCTTGTGTTCAAGGAGGGCAAGGGTAATCTGCTTTTGGACACGGTGTACAGCGTCGATAAGCCGCTGTTGCTCGACTTTGTGGACGAAGACCCGATGACCGCCGACGTCATATCGAAAGCGATTGTGTTGTCCTCCGACAAGGATATCCGCGATTCCACGTTGTTGAGCGAAATAAAAGCGTAGACGCGTATTTGGCGAAAAATATAAAGTTGCGACAAAAAATTTATTATACGGCATAAAAACGTTTGCGTTATTGCGCGGCTTATGCTATAATTATTTAGGTTTGCCGCTATAGTCTAGAGGTTAGGACGTTGGCCTCTCACGCCGAAGACCCGGGTTCGATTCCCGGTGGCGGTGCCAAATAAAAGAGCCGTCGTTTTAGCGACGGCTCTTTTATTTGGCACCGTTCCGAAAAGAACATTACGGCGAAGTACATTCAATTCCATGTATTACAACGAAAAGAACGGTTAATATGGATTACGCTAAAATAATTTCGCCGTAACGGTTCGCTAGGCGCTCGGGCAACCGAAGCCCGCCCGCGCACTCGCGGGCATTCTCGGTGGCGGTGTATAACGACGGCTCTTTTATTTGGCACCGTCCCGAAAAGAACGTTACGGCGAAGTATACGGTTATATTAAAATAGTAAAAACTATAACTAGCCTGATAGAAAAACGTCTGTCAATAAAGTATGATAATTATTAAATTGTGATTACAACAAAAGCTGTCATACATGGAATTGAATGTTTGCATGGTTTTCGGCTGAAAATTATTTACGTACCTAATTTTTATTGATTTTGTATATGGCATCTGATATAATTATATCGTAGAGATTATTGCGTTTTCGGTTGCGCAGCATAGACGGGAGAGTAAATATGACGAAAGACGAATTGTACGAATTTATTTCCGCGGCGAAAACTGCGTTTATATCGTCCGTAGACGGCGACGGGTTTCCCGTAACGCGCGCCATGCTCGCGCCGCGTAAAATCGACGGCAACGATATATATTTCAGTACGAATACCTCGTCGCGAAAGGTCGAGCAATTTTTGCAAAATCCCAAGGCGTGCCTGTATTTTTATAAGCGCGGGCGGATTAAGTATCAGGGTGCGACGCTCAAAGGCACTGTCGAGGTCATGACCGACCAAGCAACCAAGGATATGATTTGGCGGTTCGGCGACAGGCTGTTTTACAAGCAGGGCGTGACCGACCCCGACTATTGCGTGCTCAAATTTACGGGCGTTCAAGCCGAATACTACTGCGATTTCAAAATCGATATAATAGACCTCTGACTTTAATCGCTCTCGCTGTTTTGCATATGCTTACAAAGAAAAACGCGCTCCGCATATAAGCGGGGCGCGTTCGTCGTGTCGATATTTATTTTAAAAAGAACCGTATCATTTTGTCTTTCTTTTTGCTGTACGGCGTATATCTGAACGGCAGGTCGATTGCGTTTGATTTTTTGAGCACCGATTTGTAGTGCGAGAACGTTTCGAAGCTCTTTTTGCCGTGATAGCTGCCCATGCCCGAGCCGCCGACGCCGCCGAACGGGAGCTGCGTGGACGCGAGGTGAATTATCGTGTCGTTGACGCAACCGCCGCCGAAGCCGACGCGCGGCAACAGCGATTTTTCGTTTTTCGTTTTGCTCGTAAACAAATAGAACGCGAGCGGCGTGGGGTGCTCGTCGATAATTTTAATCAGCTCGTCGTCGGTGGAATAGGTGAGCACGGGCAGTATAGGTCCGAATATCTCCTGCTGCATGGCTGCGCAATCGAGCGTCGCGGGGTAGATGACTGTCGGCTCGATTTTGTGCGCGTTCTCGTCGCAGCCGCCGCCGATAACCACGTTGCCGTCAATTAAGCTCTTAACGCGCTCGAAATGCCTCGCGTTGATTATCTTGCCGTAATCGGGGTTGGCGAGCGCGTCGGGGTACAGCTTTCGTATCCAAAATTTAACGTGTTCGACAAACCTATCGGCGACGCTCTCGTGCACAATCGCGTAGTCGGGTGCGACGCAGGTTTGCCCGACGTTGAGGAACTTGCCGAACACCACGCGCTTTGCCGCGAGGTCGATTTTGGCGGTCTTGTCCACGACCGCGGGGGATTTGCCGCCGAGTTCGAGCGTTACGGGCGTCAAAAACTTGCTTGCCGCCGCGTACACGGTTTTGCCGACGTCCTTGCCGCCCGTAAAGAAAATATAATCGAACTTATGTTCGAGCACGGCGTTGTTTATATCGTCGCTGCCGTACGCGCACGCGGCGAGCTCGGGCGGGAACACGCTTTCTATTATCTCGTTCATGACCGCGCTGGTGGCGGCGGAGCTGCGCGACGGCTTTAAGAGCACGGTGTTGCCCGCTGCAATCGCGCCGACGAGCGGCTGCATTGACAGCAAAAACGGGTAGTTCCACGGCGATATTATAAGTACGTTGCCGTACGGCGAGGGCAGCATGTAGCTCTTGGACGGGAACTGCGCCAGCGGCGACGACCGCTTGATGGGCTTGACCCACTTTTTGAGCTTTTTTATGTGATAGCTCAAATCCTCCAACACCATGCCGATTTCCGACATGTACGATTCCTCGGCGGACTTGCCGAGGTCGCTTTTGAGCGCGGCGACGATTGTCTTTTCGCGGGTCTTGATAGCGGCTTTGAGCTTTTTCAAATAGCCGAGCCTGAAATTAACGTTGAGCGTGATATCGGTCTTGAAATATGCGCGTTGCGCTTCGATTGTTTTTTCGAGCATGACGGTCTCCTTTATTTGAAGGTTAAAGCTTTACCTTGTAATACAGCTTTTCCAGTTGCTTTGCGTCGAACAGCTTGGGCACGGGGTAGAGCGGGTTGCCCTCCTTGTCCGCAAATTTTGCCATTTTGGGAATGTCCAAAATCTGAATAGCGTCGAAGCCTTTGGGTATGCCCAAATACTCGTTCATTTCGTACGTCCAGTCGATGAACGCTTTTGCCGCGTCGGCGGGCTTGTCCCGCTCGGTCGCTATGCCTATTTCGCGTGCGAGCCGCGCGAGCTTTTTGTGCGCCGCCTTGCCGTAGCTTTCGAGCGTGACGGGCAGCAGTACCGCACAGGTCAGCCCGTGCGCCAAGCCGTACCTGCCGCTCAGCGAGTGCGCCACCGCATGCGCATAACCGACGTAGCTTTTGGTAAAGGCGATACCCGCATAGTGCGCGGCGTAAAGCATGTTTTTGCGCGCAGTCTCGTCGTCGGGGTTGTCGTAGCAGGCTTTGAGGTTATCGTGCACGAGCTTGACGGCGGATATAGCTTTCTTGCGCGTGTCCCGCGTCGTGGATTTGCCTATATACGCCTCGACGGCGTGGGTGAGCGCATCCATGCCCGTTTGCGCGGTAATCGCTTTCGGCAAGCCGAGCGTCAGCTTGTAGTCGAGCACGGCGTAGCGCGGTATAAGCGGAAAATCGTTGATGGAAAACTTGCGGTGCGTCTCGTCGTCTGTTATTACCGCCGCGAGCGTCGTCTCGCTGCCAGTGCCCGCGGTAGTGGGTACGGCGAACAATGGCGGCAGTTTTTTGCCGACGCGCAGTATGCCCGCCATGGCGTTAAGGCTTTTCTTGGGCTTGGCTACGCGCGCGCCCACCGCTTTCGCAAGGTCTATGGGACTGCCGCCGCCGACCGCGATTATCGCGTCGCAGCCCTCGGCTGCGTATTTTGCCCGCGCGTCCTCGACGGTCGCGACGGTGGGGTTGGGCACGGTCTTGTCGTAAATCGCGTACTCTATTTTGAGCTCGTCGAGCGCGGCGGTAAGCCCGTCGCAAAGCCCGTGGCTCATTACGCCCGCGTCCGTCACTATGAACGCGCGCTTGACCCGAAGCCCCTTCATGGCGCGCGCCGCGTCCGATACGCTTTGCAATATCTTGGGCTGCTTGTACGGCAGGAGCGGAATGGCTATCTTAAATACAAGCTGAAAAGCGCGACAGTAAAATTTTCTGAATATATTCATAATACCTCCCGAGTTTCCCGAGAGGTATTATACACAACTTTATTTTTATTGCAAACCGTTTTGCGCGAATACGCCGCAAAACCGTAAAAATGTGGCAAAAATGTTACATTTATTTAAACATGTAGACAAATCAACAAGTTTGCTTATCGGTCTTGATTATCTACGGGCGGGGCTTGCTCGTCGCTTTTTTCGTCCGTGCTTGTAGTCGCGGGTTCGACTGTATCGGGCGCGGCAGCCGTATCGGGCGTTGCGTGCGCGGCGTTATCGTCTATGCCGTCGAATACGGACGCGGTGGGCGCGACAGCCGCATCGGGACGCTTGGCGAAAGTTGCGTTAAGCTTGGCGACAAGCTGTTCGGCGGTAAGCCCGCAATTCTTGTAGGGGAAGGAGAACACCAGCTCGCCGTCCGCGCTGGTCATGGTGACGAGCTTTTTGTTGACGGCTACGGTAGGCTGCGGGAGAGCTGTGCCGTCCAAACGCGTCATTGCGTCGAGCGAGGTGTTGCCGGAGTTGGGGTCGTTGACGTACAGCGCGTCGTCGGTGAGAATAAACTCCTTGGGATTGCTGCTCGAATACACCTTGTAAAATCCCGCGCCGAGGAAAATCGCCGAAATCGCGCCGCCGAGCGCGGAGAGTGCCGACTTTGCCACAGCTTTCTTTTTGTCGCCCTTGCGAGAGAGGAAGCCGTTAATCAAAATGCCGTTGTTGGGGAGCGAGGCGACGAGCGTCTCGTACGCTTTATAGCGCTCTGCCTGCTTTTTCCCGTTGCGCAAAACCGCGACCGCGCAAATGACGAATACGACGGTAACCGCCAGACTGATTATGGCAAACCCTCTGCAACGGTTTTGCAATGGGCTGCCGATAAGGTAGTAATTTACGTTGTCAACGATTACGAGCACTTTCGTGACCTTGCTGGGCGTGCGGTCGTTGTCGGTCATAAACTCTTCGGTGGACAAATCGTATTCTTCGCTCGGCGCGAGAACAATCGGACCGTCTACAAACCAATAATCCGAGCTATAATAGTTGTCGCCGCCGCTGGTTTTTACGGTGACGACGAAGTTAAACCTGTTAAGCTCGATATCCTTGTCGGTATCGTTTTTGATTTTGCCGCGCCATTCGTATCTACCGCTGTTTCTTACGACGGTTATCTTTTCGCTCATTATGATGGGCGATTTGGGTGCAGGGATTAAAAACAGCACAACCCCCGTTATCAAAAACGCCGCCGCAAAGCAAAGTAGGACGATAAAGCCCGTTTTCTTAACTTTCATAATTCACCTCATTTATTTAATGTGTAATTATTTTACATTAAATTTCATACAAAATCAAGAGTTTATGCCGATATTCCGCCGAACTTATTCGGGAGCGAAATTTCAATAATAATAATATTTGCTTACGCCTATTCGCGTTTTAATTCGATGAATTTATTCGGTCGTCGCTTTTTGTTCGGTTTTCTTACGGCGGGCGCGGTCAATTCAAACTGCATGCTTGGCAGCTTTATTTATTGTGGATTTTGTATATTGTTATGTAGCGGTTTATTTTTTGTAAGTTATTTTCAGAATTATAATAAATTTATAATCCAATAAAACCCTGTAAAACAATTCTGATAATTGCCAATAATATAAATATAGGTAAAAAATACACCACACTTTTTTTCATTCGTTTCTTGTAACAAACTTTCTTACCAATATCGTCGCTATCTTTATCTATAATGTAATGATGAAATGCAATAGCGCCGATACAACAAATAAATAAAATAGGCACAATTAATAGAGCACAATTTAAAATTATGCTAAACAGTTCCCATATTGGCTTTAAAGACCTAATAATAGACATAGTTTTATCCCGTATTGTTTTTTAAATAATTATAGCCTTGCGTCAGTTTTCGTGAGTCCGTGTGTAAATTCTCTACGCGAATTAGTTCGATTTTGCAGCGGGTTGCCGCGAAGTCGCGGCGGGCTTCGGCTACGCCGAGCGCCTAGCGAACAGCACGGCAAAATTGCAAATCAATTTATTTACATATTCAATTTTTTTACTGCTTTTACGTTCATGTTTGCTTGGCATTGCCGTGCGTTCTAACTGTTCTTTGCTTATCTCCACTACGAAAAAAGGACGCTTATCGCGTCCGTTTTCGTGGTGGAGATAAGCGGGTTCGAACCGCTGACCTCTTGAATGCCATTCAAGCGCTCTACCAACTGAGCTATACCCCCAAAAGGCTTAATTATTTTAGCACGCGGGAAAAGGTTTGTCAACTGTTTGCGGCGGGGTTTGAAAAATATCCGATTTATTGAAAAGCGGCGCAAATGTGTTGCAAATATCTTAAAATTGTGGTAATATTGTTTATGTCGAAAAATTCCGAAAAGGGGTAAATTTGTGGAGACGTACCGTCAATTTCTCGAAAGAACAGAGGCGTTTATAACGCCTGAATTAAATATCGGCGACGGCGATTTCAAAGCCAATCCGTCGCTGGCGCAAAAGGTGAGCGCTGCGAATATATTCAAGAGCTTTTACGGCGATACGGTTGTATTTGCCTTGGACGAAATGTTCAAGCTGCGGTTGTCCGCGGCGGTCGATTCTTTGTATGCCGCCGCGCCCGAGTGCTTTTGCGAAAGGCTAGACACGCATTCGTTTCACGTAACCCTGCACGACCTCGGCAATTCCGCGGCGTTGAAGGACGTCGCCGAGGAATTGTTTTTCAACGAGTTGAAGGTCGTAGACAGAAAACGGGTTATTCGCAGGCTCGGCAAAACGCCGATAAGGTTTAAAAGCACCTACATATTCAACATGGTTAACACGAGCTTGGTTTTGGGTTTGAAGCCGTCGAACGAAAAAAACTACAACAAGCTGATGGCGTTGTACTCGGTTTTCGACGACGTCAAAAAACTCGATTATCCGCTTACGCCGCATATCACTCTCGCGTATTACAATGTTAACGGTTTCGGCGCGCGCGCCGCGGAAAGCTTGGCGGCGGTCGTAAACGGTCTAAACCGCGATATAGAAACGGAAATCGCAGTAGGCAGCTTATTCTATCAAAAGTTTACGGACATGAACAGCTACGCGGACGTAATCAAGCTGTTATAGATAAGTTCGATACGGGCTGCGCGCTTGTGTTTGCGCCGATTTTTTGGTATAATATACAAATCATTATGACCGAGGTGTGCGCATGATTAAAGCCGTAATATTCGACGTGGACGGGGTAATGCTCGATTCCGAACCGTACTTTGCCGCGGGGCGGCGGCATATTCTCGACAAAAACGGGCTGGTTGCGCCCGTCGGCGGGAGCGTCAACGGCAGCGGCATGCTCGCGTTTTGGCGGTCCGTGCTTGCGCATAACGGTAGGCTCGACCTCGACGCGGTCGCGCTGTCGCGCGAAAATTTCGATTACTGTTTGGACGGGATATTGTCGGCGCGCCTGCCCGCGACCGACGGGCTTGTGCGGCTGTTGGACGCACTCGAATCCGAATGCGCGCTTGCGGTAGGGTCATCGTCCGATAGATATTACGTGGAAACGGTGTTGAAATACTTGGGTATTTACGATTGCTTCGGCGTGATTGTGTGCGGCGACGACGTCGAAAACGCCAAGCCGCACCCCGATATTTATTTGAAAGCGCTCGAACTTTTGCGGCTTCCAGCCGCCGATTGCTACGTCATAGAGGATTCGGACAACGGCGCGCGGGCGGCGGCGGGCGCGGGCATTCCGTGCTTGGGGCTGAGCATTGTAAATCCGCCGACGCAGTCTTTCGCCGATTGCGCGCGCGTTTTCGGCTCGCTCGCGGAAATCGAACGGCATATTTTGGGCGGGTGATTTTGCGACCCGCGATGCCGCGTATTTTCGGTTCGGGGTTGACTAGCGCCGTCGAATATGGTATGATACCGATATGAAAGCGAAAAAGACGATTGCGCTGATTGCGCACGATAACAAAAAGGCGGAGATAGTCAACTGGGCGCTCAAAAACAAGAGCGCGCTCGCGGAGTTCGAGCTGTGCGGCACGGGCACGACCGCCAAGCTAATAAGCGAGGCGACGGAGCTTAGCGTCAAGAGATATCTGTCCGGTCCGCTGGGCGGCGACCAACAAATCGGCGCGAAAATCGCCGAGCGCAAAATCGGTATCGTAATTTTCTTTTGGGACCCGCTTGCGGCACAGCCGCACGACCCCGACGTAAAAGCGCTTTTGCGCATAGCTGTCGTGTACGATATTCCCATTGCCACAAACCGCGCAACCGCCGATTACGTAATTCATTCGTCGCTCATGTGATTTGCGAATTTGTATATTCCTTTAAAGTAAGCTCTGACGTCCGCCGTGCGCGGGCGTTTATATTTTTACGATTATATTGACTTATGCGCGCGTTTGTAGTACACTGACGCTATGAACGTAAAAGACGTAATCGAAACCGAAATTTTGTCCAACGGCATGGACGGCGAGGGAGTGGCGCGCGTGGACGGCAAGGTCGTATTTATACCGTACACGCTAAAAGGCGAGGTCGTGCGCGCCGTCGTAAAGCAGGTGAAGAGCTGTTATGCCGTCGCCTCGGCAATAAAAATCATTGTGCCGTCGGAGCGGCGCGTTGCGCCCGCATGCCCGCATTATTTTAAGTGCGGCGGGTGCGATACGGGGCATATCGCCGACGATTATCGCCGCGAGATACTTTTGAACGAGCTTAAAAACAACTTCAAAAAAATCGCCGATATAGACTTTGCGCCGCACGAGCTGATTAGCGCGGGCGCGTGCCGCAACAAGCTTTCCATGCCGTTCGGGCTCAAAGACGGCAAGGTCGTTTTGGGGCTGTACAGGCAAAATACGCACGAGGTAGAGCCTGTCGATTGCATGTATCAGGACGCGCGCGCCAAAGCGATAGCCGCGGCGGTGTGCGCGTTTGCGAACGAACGCGGGCTGTCCGTGTACGACGAGCGCAGCGGGAAGGGCGCGCTCAGGCACTTGGTGCTGCGTACGGCGGGCGAGCGCACGTCCGCGACGCTTGTCGTAAACGCCGACAAGCTCGATTGCGAAAAGGCGCTTGCCGAACGCTTGCCAGACTATTGCGATTTTTTTATCAGCGAGAATACGCGGCGCAGCAACGTCGTAATGGGCGAAGGCGCGCGGCTTGTGAAGGGCAATGCGCGGCTCGCGGTAAACGTATCGGGCGTGCGCGCCGAGCTTTCGCCGCTCTCGTTTTTTCAGGTGAACGACGGCGTGCGCGACGCGCTGTACAAGGCGGCTATTTCGGAAATATCTTCGCCCGTGCTAATCGACCTTTACAGCGGCATCGGCATTACGAGCAATCTCGCGTGCGACAGGTGCGAGCGCGTGCTTGCCGTGGAGTGCGTGCCGCAAGCGGTCAAGGACGCCGACCGCACCGCCGAGCTGAACGGCAACGCCGATAAGATACGGAACTATTGCGGCAACGTCGAGGACGTGCTGCCGACGCTCGAAGCGGGCGCGCCCGCAGACGTGTTAATCGACCCGCCGCGCAAGGGCTGCGGTGCGGCGGTTATGCGCGCCGTCGCCAAGCTTTCGCCGCGCAAGGTGATTTACATTTCCTGCAATCATGCGACAATGTGCAGAGATATCAAGGCGCTGCGCGAAATATCGCCGCAGTACCAATTGACGGCGTGCACGGCGTTCGATATGTTTGTCGGCACTCATCACGTGGAGACACTCGTCGTTCTTTCCAAAAAAATTCCCGACAGTCATATCAACATTGACGTGGAATTCGGAGAGAAAGAAGGACAGTTTTCATTAAAGAAAATTAAAGAACGTGCTGAAGCTCGCAAGCCGAAAGATAAAGTAACGTATAAGAAGATAAAAGACTATATCGAAAAGACTTACGGCTTCAAAGTCCATACGGCATACATCGCCGAAGTAAAACGTGATTTAGGACTTCCAATGTACGACGCACCCAACGCAGTCGAAGAATTGAAACGTCCGCGAGCGCACCCCACCACGCGAATGGTGGAAGCGATAAAAGAAACATTAAAACATTTTGAGATTATATAAAACGTAACGGCTTTACGATAACAAGTAGAGCCGTTTTTTGTTAAGGGATTGTTCTCCAAATTTTGGAGATTATCTTGCGTTTTGGGTTTGAGTGTGGTATAATAAGAATATCTAATAAAGGGTAGGAGATTTCGATATGGCGGCGAGCTATAAAAAGTTGTGGAAACTACTGATTGATAAAGATATGAGAAAGGAAGATTTGCGTGTTGCGGCGGGAATCACCACTACCGCTATGGCGAAGCTCGGCAGAAACGAGGACGTTAAAACTTCGGTATTAATTAAAATTTGCAATGTGTTACAATGCGATATTTCCGATATTATGGAAGTTATAATAGAAAAAAAAGACTGAACGGTTTAGGAGAAACTTATGACAGCCGATTTGAGAGAAAAACAAACGACGATAAACGTGCAAGAAAAGGCAAACCTTATTTGGGCGATTGCCGATAAGCTCGTG
>CAJTNI010000012.1 GCA_910577945.1 uncultured Christensenella sp.
CGCGAGCGCGCGAACGCGCGGGCGAGGACAAGGCGAAAGCGATTGTAACCGAGCGGCTGACCGCGGTCAAGGACGTGCTCGAAAACCTCGGCGACGCGGAGGCGCAGCCCGTGGGGTTCGACGGCAAGGCGGAGAGCGCGATTGCCGCCGAGCTTAACCTGAGCGGCGTGGAATGCGCGGAGGCGTTTTGCACGCGGTCGGGCGTGACGGCGGTCGTGCGCACGCGCTCGGCGACGCGCGAAAAGCTGGCGCGCGCGGTGTCGGTCTGTCAAAAGCGCGAGTATGCGGTGACGGCGCTCGAAAAAACTCAGGCGGCGGGGTGGAGCGTGGCGACGCTCAAACGCAAGCCCGCATACGAGGCGGCGTACGCGCGCGCGGGCGTGGCGAAGGACGGCATAAGCGGCGACAGTTACAGCTTTCAAAAAATAGGCGACAGGTTTCTCGTCGCGCTCGTGGACGGCATGGGCAGCGGCGCGCATGCGGGCGAAACCTCGGCGGCGGCGGTCGAGCTTATAGAGTGCTTTTACAAAGCGGGGTTCGATTCTCAATCGGTGCTGTCGGGCGTGAACAGGTTTTTAAAGCTGCCCGCGACGGAGAGCTATTCGGCGGCGGACGTGGCGGTGTGCGACCTCGACGGCGGAACTGTGGATATTATAAAAATCGGCGCGCCGCCGTGCTATATCAAGACGGCGGACACCGTGCTCAAAATCGAGGGCAGCTCGCTGCCTATCGGAGTGCTCGACGAAATGCGCCCGTACGTGACGGCTAAGCGCCTGTACCCCGGGCAAATGCTGATTATGGTCACGGACGGCGTAAGCGACAGATTTTCGGGCGACGAGCTGCCCGAGTTCATAAACGGGCTGTCGGCGTTCAATCCCGAAAAGGTGGTCAACGCGGTAATAAACCGCGCGCTCGCGCTGAGCGGCGATTCGCCCAAGGACGACATGACGGCGATTGCGTTCCGTATTTTCGACGCGCCCAAAAAGAAATTTTTAATGCGCAATTTTTAGCGCGCAACGAATTGCGCGCGTCGCGCTTGGCTAGGCGATTGCGAATTGCGATTGCCGCTACTAATTATATCGCCGTGCGCTTTGTTTTTCTTGACTTATTCGCGCGTGGCGTTTATAATAGAAACGTGGACAAAAACCGCGCACAAATGTTGCCGCCGAGTAGTTTGGCGTTTATAGGCGACGCCGTTTACACGCTGTACATGCGGCGGCGCATAGTCGAGGGCACCGACCGTACCGTCGGCACTTTGCACGTATCGTGTTCGCGGCTCGTCAATGCGGGCGCGCAAGCGGCGGTGTTCGACGCGCTCGTCGCCGACGGCGCGTTTACCGACGAGGAGAGCGAAATCGCGCGGCGCGCAAAGAACGCGCACCTGCATTCGCGCGCCAAGTCCGCAACGTCGTCCGACTATCACAAGGCGACGGCGTTGGAAGCGGTTATCGGTTACGCCGAGCTAATCGGCGGCGGCCGCGTAACGGAGCTGCTCGCGCTGTGCGCAGAGCTGAGCGAGCGCGTTTGACGCTACATATCAATCGAATAAATAACGGCAAGGATAAATCATATGCAGGTTACACCCCAAGTCAAGCTGATACGCTACACCGCCGACCCCGAGGCGACGGTCGCGCTCGCCGCAAAGCTGTGTTATTCGGACAGAGAACTGCCCGACCTCACGGACAACATAATGGAGAGCGACAATTCCACGTTCATTTCGCGGCTTACCGAAATGGGGCATTTGTCGCCTATCGAGCACGCGTCCTTCACGTTCTCGATTGAGGGCGTGTCGCGCGCGTTGTTGGCGCAGATAACCCGTCATCGCATAGCGTCGTTCTCGGTGCGCTCGCAGCGCTACGTGTCCGAGGATTCGTTCAATTACGTAGTGCCGCCCGCAATCGAGGAGCTTGGCGCGCCGTCCGTCGCGCGGTACAAGGGACAAATGGATACCATAATGGATTGGTACCGCGATTGGCAGAACGCGCTCGGCAGGGGCGAACGCTCCAACGAGGACGCGCGGTTTATCTTGCCCAACGCGTGCGAGACCAAAATGATAGTCACCATGAACGCGCGCGAGCTTATGCACTTTTTCGAGCTGCGCTGCTGCAATCGCGCGCAGTGGGAAATCCGCGGCGTGGCGTGGCAAATGTTCGGCGAGGTCGCCAAGGTCGCGCCCAACCTGTTCCGCGACTGCGGACCGGGCTGCTTGCGCGGCGCGTGCCCCGAGGGCAAAAAGTCTTGCGGCAAGGCGGCTGAGGTCAAGGCGAAGCGCGCCGAAATTTTCGCGGCGGCGGACACCGACGCAAAGCGCAAATAGCTTACGCGAGGAAACGCAGTATAAAGATTTTCGGCAAAAACGCCGTTTTGGAACGGCTTAAACGCGGCGGCGGCTTTAATCGCATAGAGCTTATAAGCGGCGCGGCGCACGACGGGCGCGTGGACGAGATAATCGGGCTTGCGCGCGGCGCGGGCGTGCCCGTCAAGTTTTGCGACCGCAAGGCGCTCGACCGCGCCGCCGAGGGCGCGCGGCATCAGGGCTGTATCGGATATGCGACCGATTTCGAGTATTGCGATATCGACGGCGTGCTGAGCGTTGCCGAGGCGCGCGGCGAAAAGCCGTTCATAGTGATAGCCGACGGCATAGAGGACCCGCACAATCTCGGCAGCATACTGCGCTCGTGCGAGTGCGGCGGCGCGCACGGCGTCGTAATCGGCAAGAACCGCGGAGTACCCGTAAACGACACCGTAGTCAAGGTGGCGGAGGGCGCGGCGGAATACGTCAAGGTCGCGAGAGTAACCAACATAAACGACGCGGTGCGCGAGCTGAAAGCGCGCGGCGTATGGGTTTACGCGCTCGACGTGGGCGGCGAGGATATTTACAAATCGGATTTGACGGGCGCGGTCGCGCTCGTGGTCGGCGCGGAGGGCAAAGGCGTGTCGCGGCTCACCAAGGAGCTTTGCGACGGCGTGCTGTCGTTGCCCATGCGCGGCAAGATAAATTCGCTCAACGCGTCGGTGGCGGCGGCGCTCGGTATCTACCGCAAGCTGTGCTGCGACGGGTACGGCAAACAATAGCCGCGCGGCAAATACAAATATTTTAGGCAAAAAAAACAAATTATAGTGACGGGAGGAATAGTCACAGTCATGAGAAAACCTATTATTGCGGGAAATTGGAAAATGAACAAGACGGCGGCGGAATGCCGCGCGCTCATTACGGAGCTGCTTCCCAAGGTGGCGAACGCCAAGTGCGACGTGGTCGTGTGCGTGCCGTTTACCGATATCGCGCTTGCCGCCGAGCTCACCGCCGGCTCGAACGTGGTGGTCGGCGCGCAAAACGTGGCGTGGGCGGATAGCGGCGCGTTCACGGGCGAAATAAGCGCGGACATGCTCAAAGAGGCGGGCGCGACCTACGTTATTTTGGGTCACAGCGAACGCCGTCAGTATTTCGGCGAGACCGACGCGTCGGTCAACAAGCGGCTCGTGCAGGCGCTCAAAAACGACTTAAAGCCCATCGTTTGCGTGGGTGAGCTGCTCGCCGAGCGCGAGGGCGGCAAGACCGAAGAGGTGTGCAAGCGTCAGGTCGAGGGCGCGTTCGACGGCATTTCCGCGGCGGACGCGGCAAAGACGGTCATCGCGTACGAGCCCGTTTGGGCAATCGGCACGGGCAAGACCGCGACCGACGAGCAAGCCGACGAGACTATCGGGTACATTCGTTCGGTGGTCAAGGCGCTTTACGGCGACGCGGTCGCGGACGGCATGCGCATTCAGTACGGCGGCAGCATGAACGCCAAGAACGTGGCGGGGCTTATGGCGAAGCCGCAAATCGACGGCGGGCTTATCGGCGGCGCGAGCTTGAAGGCAGAGGATTTTTCGATTATCGTAAATACCGCCAAATAATTCGGCGCAATCGCAAATATATTAGTACCAAAGAATTTCGGAAGACCGCGCGTCGCCGCGTCCGTCGCTTGGACGGCGCGCGGCGGCGGACGGGCTTGTGACAGGGAGGTCACGTATACTTATGAACGCACTCATCATTCTCGACGGGTTCGGATACAATCCCGACAAATACGGCAACGCAATCGACAAGGCGAAAACCCCGTTTTTCGATTCGCTCATGGCAAAGTACCCGCACACGCTCATCAACGCGTCGGGCTATTCCGTCGGATTGCCCGAGGGACAAATGGGCAACAGCGAGGTCGGACATCTCAATCTCGGCGCGGGACGCGTGGTGTATCAGGATATTACCACCATCGACGACGCTATCAAGAACGGAACGTTCGACGACAACGCCGCGTTCGCCAAGGCGATTGACAACGTAATTAAGAACGGTTCGACGCTGCACTTGGTCGGGCTTTTGAGCAACGGCGGCGTGCACAGCATGAACACGCATTTGTACGCGCTTCTCGCGCTTGCCAAGCGTCGCGGCGTAAAGGACGTGCGCGTGCATTGCATAACCGACGGCAGAGACGTGCCGCCCGATTCGGGCAGAGCGTTTATACGCGAGCTGTGCGGCAAAATCGACGAGCTGGGCGTAGGCAAAATCGCAACCGTCGTCGGCAGATATTACTATATGGATAGAGACAACCGCTGGGAGCGCGTCGCGCGCGGATACAACGCGGTGTACGCAGCCGTCGGCAAGCGTTTCAGCTCCGCCGACTCGGCGATTGCGGCGAGCTACGCGGCGGGTACGATGGACGAATTTGTCGAGCCCGCGGTCATCGGCGATTACGCAGGCGTAAATGCTGGCGACTCGATTATATTCTATAATTTCCGCGCCGACCGCGCGCGCCAAATCTCCCGCGCGATTACCGAGCCCGATTTCGATTGCTTCGAGCGCGTCGGCGGATTCAAGCCCGTGACGTACGTGGGCATGACGCAGTACGACGTAACGCTCAAAAACATAGAAACGGCGTTCCCGCCGCGTCACCTCAAAAACACTCTCGGCGAATATCTCGCGAGCAAGGGCTTGACTCAGGCGCGCGTCGCCGAAACGGAAAAGTACGCGCACGTCACGTTCTTCTTTAACGGCGGCGTGGAAAAGCCCAACGACGGCGAAACGCGCGTGCTCGTCGCAAGCCCCAAGGTCGCGACGTACGACTTGCAGCCCGAAATGAGCGCGTACGAGGTCGCCGACAAAGCGGTCGAGCAGGTAAACGGCGGCAAGGACGTTTTGATACTCAATTTCGCGAATTGCGACATGGTCGGGCATACGGGCGTGCTCAACGCCGCGGTCAAAGCGGTCGAGGCGGTGGACGAATGCCTGAAAAAGGTGGTCGAGGCGGTTTGGGCGAGCGGCGGCACGGCGATAGTCACCGCCGACCACGGCAACGCCGAGGTCATGCAGTTCGAGGGCGGTTCGCCCTGCACCTCGCACACGACCAATCTTGTGCCGCTTGTGGTGGCGGGCGACAAGTATCTCGGCAAATCGCTCAAATCGGGCAAGGCGCTGTGCGACGTCGCGCCCACGCTGCTCGATATCATGGGCGTTAAAAAGCCCGAGGAAATGACGGGCGAAAGCATTATAGAAAACGCGTAACCCGTGATATGAATTTCAATCGACGACCTTGCCGACGTATCGTAAATCGGCAAGGTCGTTTATATTTTAATTGTATTTAATAGAATGCGTCAGAAATAATACCGCAGCAAAGCGCCGCGCGATATAATCAATAACTTTGCTTTTAGGAAAGCTTGGTTCGCAGCTCGTTGGCGAGGTAGGCGATAACGAGCGAGCTGTGGACGTCGTTCTGCGGGATTTTTACGCCGACGATAGCGGAGAGTGCGGAGCGAATGTCGAAGGCTTGCGCAATGGCGTAGGAGATTTCGCGCATGACGGTCTTTTGCTTGACGCCGATATCGTCGCCTATGCGTTTGTAAATATTGCAAAAGCCGACGCGCGGGTTGAGCACGGAAAAGACGATGGCGTCAACGAGACAGTCGAAGCCGCGAAGGTCGGCGCGCACGCCGCACTTTACGACGAGGGAAACGGCGTCGCGGCGGAGCGCGACGAGGTCGTGCGAGGGAATGGGATTGGTCATAATCAAAAAACCTCGAAAAGAGAATGAATATAAAAAGTTTAGCCGAAAAAACGACGGCAATCAACAAAAACCGCATATAGCTTTTATCGCAAAAATTATATTTTTGTAGTTAAATGTGGCTCGGGTGAAATATGAGTAAGCGCGCGTCCGTACAGGCATGCAATCGGCGGAAATCGGGCAAAATAAAAGACGCGGCGCAATCGCGGCGCGCGTGCCGTCAATCGGTTGACATAAGGCGCGATAAAGGCTATAATGGTGTGCGGCAGTCGGACAGGCTCGGCTTGTCGCAATCGCAAATGGAGGTAACTCATGACGAAATCCAAAGTAATCAACGTAGGCGTAAACGACCGTAAGGTCGATTTGTTCGAGGGCTTGTACGTCGTTCCCAACGGCGTGGCGTACAACTCGTATATTATCGCGGACGAAAAGACCGCGGTGCTCGACACCGTGGATGCGAACTTTTCCGACGAATGGCTGAATAACGTAGCGCGCGCGCTCGGCGGCAAAAAGCCCGATTATCTGGTAGTGCTGCACGTCGAGCCCGACCATGCGGCGAGCGTGTTCGAGTTTGTCAAAAAGTACCCCGACGCGACCGTCGTGGGCAACGCCAAAACGTTCGTTATGCTCGAACAGTTTTTCGATTGCAAATTCGAAAACCGCCTTGTCGTCGCCGAGGGCGATACGCTGTCGCTCGGCGAGCATTCGCTCACGTTTGTTTTCGCGCCGATGGTGCATTGGCCCGAAGTCATGGTCGCGTACGACGCGTTCGAGAAATGCTTGTACTCCGCCGACGCGTTCGGCAAGTTCGGCGCGCTCGACTGCGACGAGCCGTGGATTGACGAGGCGCGGCGCTATTATATAGGCATCGTGGGCAAGTACGGCGCGCAGGTAACGGCGCTGTTCAAAAAGCTCGACGGGCATCCGCTCGATATAATCAGACCGCTGCACGGTCCCGTGCTCACCGAAAACCTCTCGTACTATCTCGACGCATACACGAAATGGGCGACCTACACGCCCGAAGCGCACGGCGTGCTCGTGGCGTACTCGTCCATTTACGGGCATACCAAGGCGGCGGCGGAGCTCATGGCGGCGGAGCTGAGAGCCAACGGCGAAAAGGACGTAACAGTGCGCGACCTTGCGCGCGACGATTTCTACGTTTGCGTCGCCGAGGCGTTCAAGTACGACAGGCTCGTGATTGCGTCGGTCACGTACAACGGCGAGGCGTTCCCCGCGACGCGCGCGTTCGTCGATGCGCTCGTCGAGCGCAATTATCAAAATCGCACGCTCGCTATTATAGAAAACGGGAGCTGGGCGGCAATGGCGGCAAAGGCGATTACGCAAAAGCTCGAAAAGAGCAAGAATTTAAATATCGCGGGCACGGCAAAGGTCAAGTCGGCGTTAAACGCCGAGAGCAAGGCGGAAATCGCGCAGCTTGCAAAAACGCTCGCCGCGCTTTGATAAACGAGTAAAAAACAAAACGGGCGGTCTGCCCGTTTTTGCTTGCGGAATTATATTATGTAGATTGCTTTTTGCGAGCGGCGGCGCGGTACTCGGACGGAGTAAGCCCGTACTTGGCGCGTACTGCGCGGGCGAAGTACGATGGATTGTCGAAGCCCGCGTCGAGCGCCACGTCGAGAATTTTCTTGTCGGTGTCGGCGAGCATGCTTGCCGCCGCCTCGACGCGATATTCGATTAGGTATTCGGCAAAGCTCTTGCCCGTGTACGCTTTAAACAGCTTCATAAAATGGCTGGGCGAGTACCCGCAGCTTTCGGCGGCGTCGGTAACGGTCAGCTTTTCGCCGTATCGCTCGCACACAAGCCGCAGCGCGGGCATGAGCGCGGCGCGCGACGGCGCGGCTTGCTCGCAGGCGGCTTCGGCATGGCGCGTTATGCAGGACATAATCGCGAAAAGCTCCGACTTAATCATAAGCTCGTCGTCGCCCGCGTGGCGGTTTTGCACGAGATAGTCGAGGTGCGGGCGCAGCGCGGCGTTTAGCGCGCTGCCGTTCGGCACGTATGCGGGCGGACGCTTTTCCCGCGCGGAAAACGGCGCTATGTACTTGCGATAGCACGGGTCGGCGGCGGAAACGCCGAGAATGGACGGGTCGAACAGCACGTTGAAATACCGCATTGCGCGGTCGCCGTCCTGCTCGATTGCGTGCGCCGTTTCGGGCGGAACGATAAATATATCGCCGCGCTCGGCAGCGTATCGGCAAGCGTCCACGCACACCGTGCCGCCGCCGTTCTCTATGTATATCAGCTCCGCCGCCGCGTGGAGGTGCGGCGGGTACGCCCGCAAAAACTCGGGTATATCCACCTTGTAAACGGTGTACGGAAACGTGAGCGTGCCGTGCGTCTTTGTCTCGTTGAAAGCCGATTGCATATCGCCTCGCTATTCGATAGTTTTATGCTAACGTTATACGAGCATTGTACGAGAATTATACAACAAATTATTGTAAAATTCAAGCATGCAGAACAATATTATCGACGGAGTTTTGACCGTCAACGGAAAGGAATATACGATTGTGCGCCTGCTCGGCAAGGGCAAGGGCGGGTATTCGTACCTTGCGACCGACGGGCGGCGCGAATTTACGGTCAAGCAAATACATCACGAGCCGTGCGAATACTACTCGTTCGGCGATAAGCTGCGAGCCGAGCTCGGCGACTACGCGCGCATCAAAACGGCGGGCGTGCGCATGCCCGAGCTCATCGACGCGGACAGCGATAGCGAACGCATAGTCAAAGAGTATATACGCGGCGAAACGGCGATGGCGCTTGTAAAGGACGACAGGCTGCCCGTCGGGCTGTACGAACAAGTAGCGCGCACGTCGGTAATCTGCAAGGCGGCGGGCATAAATGTAGATTGGTTTCCGACCAACTTTATCGACTGCGACGGCGAGCTGTATTATATTGATTACGAATGCAACGAGTTTTCCGAGCAATGGAGCTTTGTAAATTGGGGGCGCAAATATTGGTCTAAAACGCCCGAGCTAATCGCGTATCTCGCCGAGCATCGCGACGCCTGAATTTCGGCAATCAAAACGCCGCCCGACGGGAAATCGTGCGGCGTCGTATTAAGAATTGATTAGCTTATTCGCTTTTTCCATAAGCGCGTCGGCTTTGCGTTTTTCGGTGCTGTTCCATTCGTCAAGCGTGTGTTCGTAATGGGCACGCGCTTTTTTGTATTTGCCGCGCTTAACTCCTCCCGCTATAAATATCGCCAAACCGAAGGTAAGCGGCGCTATGCCGATAAGTCCGATTACTCCGCCGCCCATTCCCAATCCGATTACCAGCAGAATGGCAATCCCGACCACGGTGAAGAAGAATGCCCATGCGTATGCGGCTTTTTGCATTTTGCGGTTTGCGGGCGCGCTCGGCTTGGTATCCATTACGTCGTGAAAATTTCTTTCCAAGCGCGTTACTTCGTCGTACCAGGGCGTAGCCTTTTCTCGCGAGAACGTAAGCTTGTTGAAGGTTGAGTAGGTAGTAGTCGTTACTTTGTCGATAGGGTCGTAGCTTTGCCCGTCGTATTCCTGACAGCGTTGGTTGTTAATAAGCTCCCAGCCGAACGCCTCGTATTCCTTAACTCGACGATTTATAATATCGTCGTCCGGATAGCATTGGATTGTTTTCGTTTCTCTCGCCATAATAACTCCTTTATTTTGCTAAAAGTATACTGATAATATACCATAGTATTTTGCATGTGTCAACTGAATGTATACAATAGTTTTGCAATATTTTACTCAAAGTTGATTAAAATAAGCGAGGGCACATGATTAACGAGCGGATAAAACAGTTGAGACAAGCGCGGAGCATGACGCAGGTGGAGCTTGCGAGCGGTTTGGGCGTGAGCAAACAGTGCGTGTCCAATTGGGAAAACGATTATATACAGCCATCGATAGAGATGTTGATTAAGCTTGCCGAGTTTTTCAAGGTATCGACCGATTACTTGCTCGGGCGGGACGACGGCTTGAACGTAAACGTGAGCGGCTTGACCGAAAAAGAGGTCGCGCATATACGAATGCTCGTGGACGATTTGCTCAACAGGTAATCGCGGGAAGCGCCGCGCGCTATCGCCTGCGACGGCGTGGGGCGCGGCGAATAATTTGAAAATCGCGCGAAAAGGGTTTGACAAAGCGCAAAAATCGTGATATAATTTTTAGGCTTAATGCGGGAATGGCTCAATGGTAGAGCAGTAGCTTCCCAAGCTGAAGGTTGCGGGTTCGATTCCCGTTTCCCGCTCCATATCGAGGCGTAGCGCAGTTGGTAGCGCGCATGGTTCGGGACCATGAGGCCGCGAGTTCGAGTCTCGCCACTTCGACCAATATAAAAACCGCCGTAAGGCGGTTTTTATATTGGTCGAAGCGGCACGGTAGACGAGAGCGCGCCGAGGAAAATAAAGGAAATCATAAGCACGGAAAAAATGCGAGTATAAGGCTAAATGATAAAGCAAATCGGCGCGCAGGTCGCTAGGCGCTTGGGCGATAGCCCAAAGCCCGCCGCGAATACGCGGCAGTCTCGCCGAGTAATGTTTTCGGCTTGGTAGCGCATGGCGGTTTTTATATTGGTCGAAGCGGCACGGTAGGCGAGAGCGCGCCGAGGAAATAAAGCCCGATGCTGGCGCGGCGCGATAGCGCGCTTTCATAATATTCAGCCCGATGCGGTTTGGTTATTGCCGCGGGCGGTCCGCCATGCGGGCACGGTCGTTTAGTCGCGCCCGCGCGGAGTATTCTCTTGACATTGTCGCGTAAAACGGTTAGAATATATCCGTTAACGGAGGATAATATGCTTAGAACGATATCGTCGGAAAGCGTCACGGAAGGACACCCCGACAAGGTTTGCGATTATATAGCCGACAGTATTCTCGACGCGGCGCTCGAAAAGGACGGCGAGAGCCGTATCGCTTGCGAGGTGTGCTGCGCGACGGGGCTTGTAGTGGTGCTCGGCGAGTTTACCACAGCCACCGATTTTATCGACGTGCAAAAGATAGCGCGTTCCGCCATTGCCGAGGTGGGGTATACCGACCCCGCGCTCGGGTTCGATTCCGCTACGTGCGCGGTGCTCAACGCCATAAACGGGCAGTCGCCCGATATTGCGCGCGGCGTGGACGAGGCAATCGAGGTGCGGCGCGAAAAATCCAAGGATAAATACGACCGCGTGGGCGCGGGCGACCAGGGCATGATGTTCGGTTACGCGTGCTCGGAGACCGAGGAGCTTATGCCCATGCCGATTACGCTTGCGCACAAGCTTACGCGCAAGCTCGCCGAGGTGCGAAAGAGCGGCGAGCTGCCGTTTTTGCGGCCCGACGGCAAGGCTATGGCGTCGCTCGTTTACGACGGCGACACGCCCGTCGCGGTAAGCAATATCGTAGTATCCTCGCAGCATTCGCCCGACGTGTCCGAATCGGCGCTGCGCGAGGGCATAATCGAGTGCGTCGTCAAGCGCGTCGTGCCCGAAAAGCTGCTCGGCAACGCGAGCATACTCGTCAATCCGACGGGGCGGTTCGTCGTGGGCGGACCTGCGGGCGACACGGGCGTTACGGGCAGAAAGATAATCGTCGATACGTACGGCGGCGCGATAGCGCACGGCGGCGGCGCGTTCTCCGGCAAGGACGCGTCCAAGGTCGACCGTTCCGCATCCTATTACGCGCGGTACGTTTGCAAAAACCTCGTTGCGGCGGGGGTGTGCAAAAAGGTAATGCTGCAAGTCGGATACGCCATAGGCAAGGCGCGGCCCGTATCGCTGTTTGTAGATACGTACGGCACGGGCGACGACGAAAAGGCGCTTAAAATCGCACAGCGCGCGTTCGATTTCCGTCCCGCGAGCATAATAGAAAAGCTGGGCTTGCGCGCACCCGTTTACAAGCGCACTACCAATTACGGGCATTTCGGAAAGCCCGATTTGCCGTGGGAGCGGCTTGACGCGGCAGAGGCAATCAAGGCGGTATAAATTTGGAGAGCTTGACAGGGTCTGTCGAAGAGATACGTTTCCGCAACGACGAAAACGGCTGGACGGTGCTTACGTTGGATTCCGACGGCGAGCCCGTTACGGTTGCCGGCACGCTGCCGCCCGTCACGCCCGGGGATTGCTTGCAGCTCGACGGCGAGTTTGTGTTGCACCCGCGCTTCGGCACTCAGTTCAAGGCGACGCGCGCGTCGGTCACGCAGCCGCGTACCGTTCAGGGCGTAATCAAGTTTTTGGCGTCGGGGCTTATCGAGGGCGTGGGCGAAAAGACGGCGGTGCGCATAGCCGAAAGGTTCGGCGCGGACGCGATTGATATTATCGAGCGCGACCCACTGCGGCTCGTCGAGATAAAGGGAATAAGCCGCGCCAAGGCGGAAAAGATTTCCGCGCAGCTTGCGAGTCAACGCGAGCAGCGCGACGCGATAATGTTTTTGGCGGGCTACGGCATAACCGTAAACCTCGCTATCAAGCTGTACGCGATTTACGGCGCGGCGACGGTGGACACCGTAAAGACCAATCCGTACGTGCTCGTCGAGGACGTAAACGGCGTGGGGTTTCTGACCGCCGACCGCATTGCGCAGTCCATGGGCATCGACCCCATGAGCGAGTTCCGCATGCGCGCGGGGCTTGTGCACGCGCTCAAAACCGCGTGCGAGAAAGAGGGCAACACGTACCTGCCGCGCGAAAAGCTGTTCGACGAGGCGAAAAAGCTGTTGGGCGCGGCGGACGACGGCGCGCTCGCCGCGGCGCTGGAATCGCTCAAAACCGAGCGCAAGACGGTGTGCCCGTTCGATACCGCGGTCATGGGCGAGCAGTATTACCGCGCCGAAAAGTCGGTTGCCGTCAAGCTTGTGAAGCGCGTGGACGGCGCGGGCGCGATTGCGCGCGACGTTTCGGGCATAATCGACAGGTTTGAAAAATCCAATTCCATAACGCTGCACGACGCGCAGCGCGAGGCGGTTACGCGCGCGGTGCAGAGCGGCGTGTCAGTCATTACGGGCGGACCGGGCACGGGCAAGACCACGATTATAAATTGCATTCTTTTTGTGCTCAACTCGCTGTCGGTGTCGTCGCTGCTGCTCGCGCCGACGGGCAGGGCGGCAAAGCGCATGACCGAAAGCTGCGGCGCGGACGCGTCCACCATACATCGCGCGCTGCTTGCGCTCGACGGCGGCTCGAAATTCACCGAGCAAGCCGTGATTGTGGACGAGTTTTCCATGGTCGATATTTTTTTGTTCCGCATGCTGCTGGAAGCCATGAACGACACGGCGAAGCTGATTATAGTCGGCGACTCCGACCAGCTCCCGTCGGTGGGGTCGGGCAACGTGCTGCGCGACCTGATATCGAGCAGGCTTGTGCCCGTAACGCGGCTGAGCTTTATTTACAGACAGTCGCAGACAAGCCGTATAGCTTTGAGCGCGCACGACATCAACGCGGGGCGCGTGCCCGAGCTAAACGCGCGCGACGGCGACTTTTACTTTTTCCGCAGGCGCAACGCCGTTGAAACGGCGGACATGACGGTGGAGCTCGCGGTCAAGCGCATTACGGGGTTTTGCGGAATCGACCCGTCGCGCATTCAGGTAATCGCCGCGCTCAAAAACGGCGTGTGCGGCGTAAACGCGCTCAACAAGCGGCTGCAAACGGCGCTCAACGGCGGCGCGGGCAAATCGGTCACGGTGGGCGACATAACGTTTTTCGAGGGCGACCGCGTCATGCACACCGTCAATAACTACGAGCTGGAATACACGCGCGGCGCGTTTACGGGCAAGGGCGTGTTCAACGGCGACATCGGCACGGTGGCTACTGTGTACGCCACGGGCGAGATAGAGGTCGAGTTCGAGGACGGGCGGCGCGTCATGTACGCGGGCGAGAACAAGCGTCAGCTCATACTGTCGTACGCGGTGACGGTGCACAAAAGTCAGGGCTGCGAGTTCGACGCGGTGGTCATGCCCGTGGTTGGCGGCTCGCCCGTCATTATGACGCGCAACCTATTATACACGGCAATTACGCGCGCGAAAAAGCTGGCGGTGCTCGTAGGCGAGGAATATCATATCGAGCGCATGGTGGAAAACAACTACGTCGCCGAGCGGTACTCCGCATTGGCGCATTTCATCGAGGACGCAAAGGCGGGAATGCTCAAACTGTTCGGCGCGCCCGCGGAGGATTTGAATGACTGACGAATCGACGCATGTGTATGACAAGAAAAAACTGATAATTCTGCGCGCCGCGCTTATACTCATCGGCGGCGCGGTGGGCGGCACGGCGGTGTGGCAGTATTTCGTGAACTACCCCGAGCTGATGCGCCGCGAATTTCAGATTATAATCACCGTGGTGTCGGCGTGCGTGCTCGCCGCGCTTTTGGGCTTGTCGGCAAAGCCGTTTTACAGGCTGTTCGCGAGCATAGGCGCGCAGTTTACGGGGATTGTACGGACGCTGGGCGCGCGCGGCGTGGTAGCCGTGGTAGCGGGCTTGGCGGCGGCGGGCATGCTCGGATTTTTGCTGGACGTTATAATCCGCGGATATATCGGGGTGTGGGCGGTGCGCTTGCTCGCCGATATTCTCGCGGTGTGTCTGTTCGCCGTGCTGTGCTGCTACGGGTTTACCAAGTGGGTGGCGGCGGACGAGCCCGAGGAGACGGGCGCGCCCGAGCGCGAGTGCGTCGGGTATTTATTGACCGCGTCGTGCTTTACGGACGAGCGCGTGCTGACGGCGGTTGACGTGCTGTGCAACGTCAAGATTAGCAAAAACGTGTTTCAGGCGCTGTGCAGGTTCGGCGGCGACGGCGCGGCGGCGGCTAGGCTCAACGCCGTTATAGAACGCGGCGCGGCGGAGAGCTTGAAGGGCGGCGACGACTTTTCGAGCGCGGACGACTATGCGCGTGCAGAAATCGCGCTTGCCGCGGCAAAGCGGTTAAAGCCGATAGTCGCGGCGGCGGACGGGTTTCCCGCAATCGACGGCGCGGTGGACGTTGCGGTGTTCGCGCCGCCGACCGACGAGGTAAAAGCCAAATTTTTCGACGGTAACGGTGAAGCGGTATGAACGAGTTTAAACGCTTTTTGGAATGGAACGTGTATCAAATCTATCCGCGCAGCTTTATGGACGGCAACGGCGACGGCATAGGCGACTTGAACGGCATTACGCGCAAGCTCGATTATCTCAAAGAGCTCGGCATAAACGCCGTGTGGCTGTCGCCGTGCTACAAAAGCCCGAACTGCGACAACGGATACGACATAAGCGATTACCGCGATATTATGGACGAGTTCGGCAGCCTCGACGATTGGAAAGCGATGATAAAGGCGATGCACGACCGCGGCATAAAGCTGATTATGGATTTTGTGGCAAACCACACGTCGAGCGAGCACGAGTGGTTCAAGCAGGCGCGGTCGAGCCGAGACAACCCGTATCACGATTATTATATCTGGCGCGACGAAATTCCCAACGATTGGCAATCGGTGTTTTTGGGCAGCGCGTGGGAGTACAACGCGCCGACCGACGAATACTACCTGCACAGCTTCGCAATCGGTCAGCCCGACCTTAATTGGGAAAACCCCGAGGTTCGCAGGGAAATGGCGGGCGTGATAGATTATTGGGCGGACTTGGGCGTGGACGGATTTCGCTGCGACGTGCTCGACTTTATAGCCAAGGATTTCGACAAGGGCATAATGAACAACGCGCCGCACCTGCACGGATATATCAAGGAGCTGTTCGGCAGAGACAAGGTCAAGCACATATTCACCGTCGGCGAGTGCTCTATGGGCGAGGACAAGATAGTCGATATTTGCGGCGAGGACAGGAACGAGCTCAAATGTATTTTTCAGTTCGACCATCTCGGCTTGGGCAGGACGGGCGACAAGTTCGAGCGCGCCGCGCCCGATACGGACGAGCTGCGCGACACGCTCGTCAAGTGGCAGTATTTTACCGAAAAGAACGGGCTGTTGTACACGCTCGTGACAGATAATCACGACCAAGCGCACTATATTTCGCGCGGCGGCGACGATAAAAACGGCAGGTACGAAACGGCGACTATGTACGCGGCTATGTTCTATCTGTTGAAGGGCATACCGTTTATATATCAAGGAATAGAGTTCGGCACGCCCGACCCGCATTATGCCGACTTGAAGGATTTCGACGACGTGGAAACGTACAACTACTACGACGCGCACAAGTCGGAGCTGTCGCACGAAGCGCTTATGCGGCGCATAAATTTCGGCAGCCGCGACAACGCGCGTCGCCCCATGTGCTGGAACGGCGCGAAAAACTACGGCTTTTCGACGGCGGACAAAACGTGGATACCGCTGCACAGCCGCGGCGCGGAGGTCAATCTCGAAAACGACAAAAACTCCCGAAAGTCGGTTTTCGGGTTCTATAAAAGATTGCTCGCGCTGCGCAACGAGAGCGTTGCGGTCAAGCTCGGCAGGTTCGACGATTTGACGCGCGGCGACGGTTACTTCGCGTATACGCGAACGCACGGCGACGAGCAAATCCTCGTCGTGTGCAACTTCGACAAGACGCGCGAAATAGCGGGCTTGCCCGACGGGAAATATCTTTTCGGCAACGGCGACGGCGCGCGCGCGACTAACGGCGGGTACGCGCCCTTCGAGACGGCGGTTTTCAAGCTGCGATAGTCGAAAATAAACGGCCGACGCGCTCTGCGCGGGGCGGCGCGGGAGCGCGCTCATTCGAGCGGCGTTCGTAAAGCGCGACGGCGTTTAGCCGATTACATTGACTGTCAATATAATTGACAAATTTTTGCATTTGCTATATAATTCCGTATATACGGAAAAAGCGGAGCGGCGCGTGGAAAAAACGGGCAAAACCATAAGCATATTCGAAAAACTCGCGTTGTCGTGCGATTCGTTCACGGCGGGGTATTCGTGCCTGCTCGTGCTGTTTTTTATACCCTACGCCGCGCAATACACGTACGTGGCGGTGTTGGGCGTTTTGCCGCTCGCGTGCGTGCTGCCGTTTGCGGTCATGCCTATTTTGTACGCGGTTATACACCGCGCGGATACGCTGCTGTTCGGACGGTATCATTTGGTAATGCCGCTGTCTGGGTTTGCGTCCGCGTTGTTTTTCGTGTTCGTTTGGAGCGCGTCCGCGGTCAACGCGCGCGGCGCGTGCTTTATCGCGTTCGGCGCGACTCTGTTTGCCGCGACCGCGCCGCTGTACCGATACTGCGCGTTTTCGGTGCGCGCGCGACTGAGCGGCGAAAACGTAATAGGCGGCTCGCGCGTGTCCGCGGTCTTTGCCGCGGTGGGCGCGGCGACGGCTATCGGCGCGTTTGTCGGGTTCTATTATTACGACGCGGGTTCGGCGTTCGTCAACACCGCGTACGTCTTGGGCGCGGCGTGCATACTGCTCGCGCTTTTTCAGTATCTCGCCACGTATTACGGCATACCGCGCTTGGGCGGCAAGCGCGTGCAGCCGATTAAAACGGTGTTCCGCACGCTGTTCGCCGGTATGGACGGGCGCGTGTTCGCGTGCGTGCTGCTGTTCGACGCGGCGTTCTTTGCCGCGGCGGCGCTCGCGACGTACGCGTGCGTCGTTTTGGGGCTGGGTATGTACACGGGCGTAATTTCGGCGGCGACGCTCGTCGTCGGGTACGCGGCGGTGGCGGCGACGCTTTGGAAAAAGCCGCTGCGCAAGCGCTCCAAGCTGTACGTCGTCGCGTTCGTCTGCACGTTTGCGGGCGCGGCGCTCACGATTGCGGCGCTTACCGTAAAGCTCGATTCGCGCATAATCACCGCAATGCTCGCGGCGGGCGCGGCGCTTATCGGCGCGGGCGGCGGCGCGGCTTTGCGGCAGACCCGCATTAAGCTCGTAGCGGTCAAGCCCGATATAACGAGCGGCATTGCGTTTTTGCTCGTCGAGCTGACAATGCTCGCGGCAATGGCAATCGCGCTCGCGATTGGCGCGGCGGCGGTGGCGGTTTTCGTCGCGACGGAGTCCGTGTACGCGGTTGCGGGCGGGTTCGGCGTGGCGGCGGCGTTGTCGGTGGCGGCGGTGGGGATAGCCGCGCACAAGAGCGTGCGCACGTACCGTCCGCTCGAAGTCACGTACGAGCCGTACGCGGAAATAACGGAGGAGCGCGACGCGCGCAAACCCGAGCAATCGTGATACAGTATAAATTCGTCGATAGTCCGCGCGCATAGCGCGATATAAACAGACTACCCGCGCCATGCGCAACAAGGAGATAAAATGAAGACCGACATCGAAATCGCTTACGAAGCCAAACCTCAGCCGATAGAAAAAATAGCGGCTAAGCTCGGCATTAAAGACGTTTACCGCTACGGCGACTACGTCGCCAAGGTAAACCCCAAGTTCGAGCCGAAAGCCAAGGTCGTGCTCGTAACGGCAATCAATCCCACGCCCGCGGGCGAGGGCAAATCCACGGTGTCCATAGGTCTTGCCGACGGACTCAACCGCATAGGCAAAAAGACGGCGCTCGCGCTGCGCGAGCCTTCGCTCGGACCTGTGTTCGGCATGAAGGGCGGCGCGACGGGCGGCGGCATGGCGCAGATTTTGCCCATGGACGATATCAACCTGCATTTCACGGGCGACCTGCACGCGATAACCGCGGCGAACAATCTGCTGTGCGCCATGATAGACAACAGCATATATTTCGGCAATCCGCTTAAAATCGCCAAGGTCACGTTTAACCGCTGCATGGATTGCAACGACCGCGCGCTGCGCTCGATTATCGTCGGCATGCCCGGCAATGCGCGCGAGGACGGGATCAACATTACCGCGGCGAGCGAGGTCATGGCGACGCTGTGCTTGGCGGCGGATTTCGACGACCTCAAAACGCGGCTCGGTCGCATAATCATCGGATACGATTACGACGGCAAGCCCGTAGCCGCCGAGGCTCTGGGCGCGAACGAGGCGATGGCGGTGCTGCTCAAAGACGCGGCGAAGCCCAATCTCGTTCAGACGATAGAGGGCACGCCCGCGTTCGTTCACGGCGGACCGTTCGCCAATATCGCGCACGGCTGCAACTCGGTCATCGCCACCAAGACGGCGGCGAGCTACGCCGATTACGTCGTCACCGAGGCGGGGTTCGGCGCGGACCTCGGCGCGGAAAAGTTCTACGATATCAAGTGTCGCGTTTCGGGCATAACGCCGTCGTGCACGGTGCTCGTCGCCACGATACGCGCGCTCAAATACGGCGGGAACGGCGACCTTGCGCTCGGCATGGGCAATCTTATCAAGCATATCGAAAATATCAAAAACGTGTTCGGTCAAACCGTAGTGGTGGCTGTCAATAAGTTCACCGACGACGCCGACGCCGATATCGCGGCGGTGGAAAGCGCGTGCGCGGCGGCGGGCGCGAACGCCGTACTGTGCGAGTGCTGGGCGAAAGGCGGCGCGGGTGCGGAGGCGCTCGCAAACGCGGTTGTCAAGGCGGCGAGCGGCAAGGCGAAGCTCGATTTCACCTACGACGACGGCGATACCGTAGTCGAAAAGGCGGAAAAAGTAGCCAAAAAGATTTACGGCGCGGCAAAGGTCGTGTGGACGGCAAAGGCGAAAAAGAGCCTCGAAAAAATGCTGCCGCTCGGCGTGGACAAGCTGCCCGTGTGTATTGCCAAAACGCAGTATTCGCTGTCCGACGACCCCAAGAAATTGGGTCGACCCGAGGGCTTTACCGTGACCGTGCGCGACGTGCAGTATCGCGCGGGCGCGGGCTTCGTGGTAGTGGTTGCGGGCGACATTCTGCTCATGCCCGGGCTGCCCAAAGTGCCCAACGCCGTGGGAATGAAAATCGACGGCAACAATAAAATAAGCGGATTGTTCTGATAATAGGAAATTGTATTTGGAGCTGTTATGGACGGTATCAAGGCATCGAATTTCATTGAGGATATAATAATAAACGACCTCGAAAGCGGCAGGGTCAAGAGCGTTGTCACGCGCTTCCCGCCCGAGCCCAACGGCAGGCTGCATATAGGTCACGCGAAAGCGGCGTGCCTCAACTTTTCGCTCGCGCAAAAGTTCGGCGGCAAGTGCAACCTGCGTTTCGACGATACCAATCCCGTCAAGGAGGACGCGGACTTTTGCGACCAAATCCTCTACGATATCAAGTGGTTGGGGTTCGAGCCTGCGGGCGTGTTCTATGCGTCCGATTATTTCGAGTACATGCGCGACTGCGCCGTCATGCTCATTAAAAAGGGCTTGGCGTACGTGGACGAGAGCACGCCCGACGACATACGGCTTATGCGCGGCACGCTCACCGCGGCGGGCAAAAATTCGCCGTACCGCGACCGCGGCGTTGCGGAAAGTCTCGCGCTGTTCGACAAAATGCAGAGCGGCGCGGTGCCCGACGGCGGCATGGTTTTGCGCGCCAAGATAGACATGGCGTCGCCCAATATGAACATGCGCGACCCCGTAATATACCGCGTGCTGCACGCGCCGCACCACCGCACGGGCGATAAGTGGTGCGTGTATCCCATGTACGACTTCGCGCACCCGCTCGAAGACGCGTTGGAAAAGGTGACGCATTCGTGCTGCTCGTTGGAGTTCGAGGACCACCGCCCGCTGTACGATTGGGTCATAGATAACTGCGACGTGACGGACAAGCCGCACCAATACGAGTTTGCGCGGCTCAATATCACAGACACGGTTATGAGCAAGCGGTATTTGAAGCAGCTCGTGGACGAGGGCTTCGTCGACGGCTGGGACGACCCGAGAATGCCCACGCTTTCGGGCATGCGCCGCCGCGGCGTGCCCGCGCACGCGATTGTCGCGTTTTGCAACGAGGTGGGCGTAGCCAAGGGCAACAGCATAGTGGACGCGGCGCAGCTCGACGATTGCATTCGCGACGAGCTCAACGCCACCGCCAAGCGGTACATGGTCGTGCCCGACCCCGTGCCGCTCGATATAGTCAACCTGCCCGACGATTTCGCCGAGGATTTGCAGGTGACGGAGGGCGGCGAGTACGCAGTGCCGCACCCCACGCCCATCGACCCCGAAACACGCGCCACCGCGGTGGTTACGCGCAACGTGCGGCTCACGCCGCGGCTGTATATCAACCGCGAGGATTTTATGCCCGACCCGCCCAAGGGATATCACAGACTTGTGCCGGGCGGCTTGGCGCGGCTCAAAGGCGCGTTTATCGTGCGCTGCGTCGGGTACGACGTCGACGCGGACGGAAAAGTTACCGCCGTGCGCTGCGAAAAGACGGATGAGGTTAAGGCGAAGGGCGTTATTCAATGGGTGGACCGCGGCAGTGCGGCGGATATCAAAATTCGCTATCTGTCCGAGCTGGTGCCCGACGGCGACGGCGAGCTGACGGAGCGCGTCGACAGAAACTCTTTGACGGTGGGCACGGCGAAAGCCGAGCGCGGCGTCGTCGATTTGCCCGTGGGCGAGGGCGTGCAGTTTTTCCGCATAGGATACTTTGCCAAGGACGCAAAAAATCCCGACGCGTTCAACCGCGTCGTCGAGCTTAAATCGTCGTACAAGGCAAAATAATTCGACCGCAGTGCGGTCGAGCAATCGAGGAGGAGCGTATGAAAATTCTCGTAACGGGCGGCAGCGGCTTTATCGGTAAGACGTTCGTCAAGAAATACCGCGACAAATTGGATATCGTCGCGCCGACGCACGCGCAAATGGATTTGACAAACGCACACGAGGTGCAAAAGCTGTTTTCGGCGCACAGGTTCGACGCGGTCGTGCATTTGGCGGGCGCGGGCGAGCAGATTGCGCAGTCGGCGTTGGAGGCGGACAACCTCATAATGTTCAAAAACATTCAGTATATGTCCATTGTACACGGCGTAAAAAAGCTGATTACCGTGGGCGAGGGCGTGGAGTTCGACCGCAGTCGACCGATAGTCGATTTTTCGGAGAGCATGTTCGGCAGGTCGATACCGCGCGACGGATACGGGCTGGCGCGCTATCTGATAAACCTTTTGGCGAGCAAGGATAAAATAACCACCGTGCTGCGCATATTCAACGTGTACGGCATGGGCGGCGGAAAACGCCCCATAAACAAAATCGTGGCGGCGGGCGCGCGCGGCAAAAAAATCGTCATAGACCGCGACCGCACGGTGAGCGCGGTGGCGGTGGACGACGTGGCGCGCGTTATTTACGAATTCTTGCGCGGCGATTATCAAAAGGGCGATTACAACCTCGTGGCGGGCGACAAAATGAGCTATACGGAAATCGCCAAAGCCGTGCGGCGGCTCGTTAGGCGCGACGGCGGCGACGTGGAGATAGTCGTCAAAAACCCTAAACCCGACCTCGAATACACCGCCGACAACGGCAAGCTCGTTTCGACGCTGGGCGTCAGGCTGACGAGCACGGCGACGGGCGTAAAGAATTTGTACAATAATTTGGTTCGTAATTCGTAATCGGTATTATTGCGATTATGGACGTTACTTCGACCGCGGCACGCGACAGCCGCCCGAAAAACTACGCGCGCGAAAGACCAAAGGCGAGCGAGATGCACATGAATGTTGCCGCCCGAAAAACTACGCGCGCGAAAGACCAAAGGCGAGCGAGATGCACATGAATGTTGCCGTCATATATAATACGCGCGCGAAAGACCAAAGGCGAGCGAGATACACATGAATGTTGCCGTCATATATACTACACGCGCGACGTATTTGTTTCACCTTCGCATTACTCAGAGTAAATACTATTTGTTATCATGCGCGTAACGGCGCGCATAGGGAGTTATTATGAAGCTTACCAGCGACGAGCTTAGAAAAAAATGGATTAAGTTCTACACCGACCGCGGGCATACGCCTATATCGTCCGCGTCGCTCATTCCCGAAAACGACCCGACGGTGCTGTTCACCACGGCGGGCATGCACCCGCTCGTGCCCTATCTTTTGGGGCAGCCGCACCCCGCGGGCAAGCGCTTGTGCGACACGCAAAAGTGCGTGCGTACGGGCGATATCGACGAGGTGGGCGACAGCTCGCACTGCACGTTTTTCGAAATGCTCGGGAATTGGAGCTTGGGCGATTATTTCAAGACGGAAATGGTGCAATGGAGCTACGAGTTTTTGACGCAGGTTTTGGGGTTCGACCCCGAGCGGCTCGCCGTAACGGTTTTCGAGGGCGACAGCGACTGCCCGCGCGACGACGAGACCGCCGCGCTTTGGGAAAAGTGCGGCATCAAGCGCGAAAACATATTCTACCTCGGCAAAAAGCATAATTGGTGGGGACCTGCGGGTCAGACGGGTCCGTGCGGACCGGACACGGAAATGTTTTTCGACACGGGCAAGCCCAAGTGCTGCGATAAGTGCTCGCCCGCATGCGATTGCGGCAAGTACGTCGAGATTTGGAACGACGTGTTCATGCAGTTCAACAAGAATGCCGACGGCACGTATTCGCCGCTCAAACAGAAAAACGTCGATACGGGCATGGGCTTGGAGCGCACGCTCATGAATATTCAGGGCTTGCAATCGGTGTACGACACCGACGTGTTTACGCCTATCGTCGGCAAAATCGAAAAGCTTTCGGGCAAAAGCATTACCGACCCCGAGCACGTAAAGGCGGTGCGCGTCGTCGCCGACCATATTCGCACGGCAACGTTTATCATAGGCGACGAGCGCGGCGTTACGCCGTCCAACGTCGACCAAGGATATATCCTGCGCAGGCTTTTGCGCCGCGCCATTCGCTTCGGCGCGGGGCTGGGGCTTAAATTCGGCGACTATTCGGCGGTCGCCGACGCGGTTGTCGATATCTATGCCGCGACGTACCCCGAGCTCGCCGCGGCGCGCGATAAAATCAAGACCGAAATCGACGAGGAACAAACGCGGTTCGAGCGCACGCTGGAAAACGGCATAAAAGAGTTTGAAAAGCTGTGTAAGTTCCTGCAAACGGACGTAATCCCCGGCAAATCCGCGTTCAGGCTTTACGACACGTACGGCTTCCCGCTGGAAATGACTGTGGAAATGGCAAAGGAACGCGGGTTCAAGGTGGACGTGGACGGGTTCAACGAGCGGTTCGAGCAGCACCGCAAGCTGTCGCAAGCGGGTGCGGAACAGCGGTTCAAGGGCGGGCTTGCCGACACGGGCGAGCTTACCGCAAGACTGCATACCGCCACGCACCTCATGCACAAGGCGTTGAAGGACGTGCTCGACGACCCCAACGTCAATCAGCGCGGGTCGAACATTACGCCCGAGCGGCTGCGGTTCGATTTTTCGTTCGGCAGAGCGCTCACGCCCGAGGAGCTCAAAGCGGTGGAGGACAAGGTCAACGCCGCAATCGCCGCCGACGTGCCTATTACCTGCGAGGAGATGACCGTGGACGAGGCGAAAGCGGCGGGCGCGGTCGGCTTGTTTGCGACCAAGTACGGCGAAAAAGTCAAGGTGTACACCATGGGCGAGTTCAGCAAGGAGATATGCGGCGGACCGCACGCGGCGCGTACGGGCGAGCTCGGACACTTTAAGATAGTCAAGGAGCAGAGCAGCAGCGCCGGCGTTCGTCGCATAAAAGCCGTTTTGGACGCGGATACCTCGCGGAATACTGCGTCAAACTAGGCGCGCGCTCGGTTACGTAGGGGGTTCTACGCGCCCGTCGCGCGCGCCTAGCTTTCCTTGTCTGCCGCAGGTATCAATAAGACTTGGCAAGAGTAACGCCGCATTCGGCGTGCAGTGCTCGGAACGACGTCGTTATAGATAGCCGTATTAGAGTGCACGGTAAAACCACAGTCAAAGCAAATACACGGCATTCGTCAAACATTTGGATTGCGACAAAAAATTTTTATATATCGGAACGTTATGAATCACAACGAAATTGAAAGAAAATGGCAGGACAAATGGCGTGCGGACGGCATAAACACGTTCGACGCCGCCGCCGACGGCGACAAGTGCTACGTGCTGGAAATGCTGCCGTACCCGTCGGGTGCGAAGCTGCACATGGGGCATTGGTACAACTACGGCGTCGCCGATTCGTACGCGCGGTTTATGCGCATGAACGGCAAGAACGTGTTCCAGCCCATGGGCTTCGACGCGTTCGGTCTGCCTGCCGAGAACTATGCGATTAAGACGGGCGTGCACCCCAAGGATTCCACCGACGCGAATATCGCGACCATGGAGCGGCAGCTCGCCGACATGGGAACTATGGTGGATTGGTCGCACGAGTTCCGCACCTGCGCGCCCGATTACTATAAGTGGACGCAATGGCTGTTCTTGCAGCTCTATAAGCACGGTTTGGCGTACCGCAAAAACGCGCCCGTCAATTATTGTCCGTCGTGCCAAACGGTAATCGCCAACGAGCAGGTCGTGGACGGCAAGTGCGAGCGGTGCAAGACGGAAATCGTGCACAAGGAAATGACGCAATGGTTCTTTAAAATAACCGATTACGCCGAGCGGCTTTTGGACGGCTTGGACGCGCTCGATTGGCCCGAAAAGACAAAAATCATGCAGCGTAATTGGATAGGCAAGTCGGTGGGCGGCGAGGTCATATTCGACCTCGAAAAGCCGCAGGGCGATATCAATAGCATTACGGTGTTCACGACGCGCGCGGATACGCTGTTCGGCGTGAGCTACGTGGTGCTCGCGCCCGAGCACCCGTACGTAGCCGCGCTCACGACGGCAAAGTGCAAGCCCGCCGTCGATAAGTACGTCGCCGAGGCGGCGAAGCGCACCGAGATAGAGCGCACGTCCGCCACCAAGGACAAGACGGGCGTGTTTATCGGCAGCTACTGCATAAACCCCGTCAACGGCGAAAAAGTGCCTATCTATATCGCCGATTACTGCCTTGCCACGTACGGAACGGGCGCGGTCATGGGCGTGGCGGCGCACGATACGCGCGACTATGCGTTCGCGCTCAAAAACAAGCTTGCAATCAAGCGCGTCATTCGCGGCGAGGCGGAGGAGGGCGAGCTGCCGTTTACCGATTACGGCGTAATGGTCAACAGCGGCGAGTTCGACGGCATGAAGAGCGCGGACGGCAAGCTCGCCGTGCTCGACAAGCTCGCAGGCACGGGTCACGGCGGCAGAAAAACTAACTATCGCATGCGCGATTGGTCGGTGTCGCGGCAGCGGTATTGGGGCGCGCCCATTCCCGTTGTTTACTGCGAGCATTGCGGCGTTGTGCCCGTGCCCGAAAAAGACCTGCCCGTCGCGCTCCCGTACGCCGTCAACTTTACTCCCGACGGCAAGTCGCCGCTCACCAAGAGCGACGAGTTTATAAACACGGTATGCCCCGTGTGCGGCAAGCCCGCAAAGCGCGAGTCGGATACGCTCGACACGTTCGTGTGTTCGTCCTGGTACTATATGCGCTACCCCGACGCGCACAACGACGCCGTGCCGTTCGACAAGGCGACCGTTGACAAAATGCTGCCCGTCGATTGCTACGTGGGCGGCGCGGAGCACGCGTGCACGCACCTATTGTATTCGCGGTTTATAACAAAGGCGTTACACGATTTCGGGTTTATCGGCTTCGACGAGCCGTTCAAGCGGCTTGTGCACCAAGGCGTGATTTTGGGTCCCGACGGATATCGCATGAGCAAGACGCGCGGCAACGTGATTTCCGCCGACCCGCTCATCGAAAAGTACGGCTCGGACGCGTTGCGGCTGTATCTGATGTTCGGGTTCGACTACGTAGAGGGCGGACCGTGGACCGATTCGGGCATCGTCGCGTGCGCCAAGTTTATGGACAGAATAGAGCGGCTGGCGGTCGAGGTGATGAACGAAAAAGCGGACGGCTCGCTCGGCGCGCTAGACTACGAAATCAATTATTGCATAAAGCAGGTTAAGGACGATATTCCCGCGTTCCGTTTTAATACGGCGGTGGCGCGGTGCATGGAGCTGGTAAACGCCATGTACAAGTATCGCGCCGAGAGCGGGTACAGCGCGGCGTATCTCAAATACGCGCTGGAAATTTTGGTAAAGCTCATGGCGCCGCTCGCGCCGCATTTCTGCGAGGAGCTCAACGAAATGCTGGGCGGCACGCGTTCCGTAATGCTCGAAAGATATCCCGACTGCGACGAGCGCAAGCTCGTGCGCGCGACTACCGAGTACGCCGTGCAGGTCAATTCCAAAATAAAATGCAAGCTCGTGCTGGCGCAGGGGCTCGACCGCGACGCGGCAGCCAAGCTCGCTTTGGAAAGCGCGGACGTGCAGGCGGCAATCGGCGGCGCAACGCCCAAAAAGGTGATAGTCATTCCCGAGCGGCTTATCAACATACTAATCTGAACGGCGTAAAAAAGACGGCAGCAGCCGTCTTTTTCGTTGCTTTATCCAAATAGTTTCACGCGAGCTTTGCGCCTATTAGAAACACGCCGAATCCCGTCATGAACGACGCCGCGTTCGCCACAAACGCGTACGCTACGCTTTTGAACTTAGATACGTTTATCAAGCCGTTGCCGTTAAAGCGCGTATTGCCGAATACGACCGAGTATGCCGTCGCCTCCAACACAAAGACTACCAGCTCGCCGAGCACGTACGCGCCTATTAAAACGAGCATGCCGTTGTAGAAATACACAACGTTGAGGAAGATGTTGAGTATTATTTGCGTGACGGCGTTTACGCACAGCACGGCGAGGAGCAGGCGCTTTTGGGTAAAGCGGAACAGCAGCGCGACGCACAGCTCGATGGCTATCGTTATGATTATGCGCAGGAATAGATTGAGTATTTCGCCGCCGTAGTCGTAGCTCTTTTTTGCGGTTATCGCTTCCGTGCGCTCGACGGATATTTGCTCGCCGCTGAGCGTCACCGTGAAATGACTGTTGAACGCGTACCGCTCGTATATGCCGCTGACGGCAAACGCGTTCGTTTCGGGGAAATACAGCAGCACCTTGAACGAATAGGGCGGGAAGTAATTCCAATCGATGCCATGCGCATCGTCGCACAGCCACGCGACCTGCAAAAACCAATAGCCGTCCGCGTCCTCGTAATCGACGAACGCCTTCCAAATATCGCGGTCTAAATCGGTGTAAATATCGTCCTCGTCGCCGCCTTTCCACGCCGATTGCGGACCCGTCGAGTCGTACTCGGACAGCAGCGTGCCGTAGCAAACCCTATCCCCTACGTTCTCCACGGTAATATTGACCGTAGGCTTCGGTCCTAAGTCGGCGTGCGCCGTGCTCGGCGACAGCAACGAGCATATGATTACCGTCATTGCCGTAAACACGCTTGCCGTTATCAGGCTTTTTATGCGTATTGCGTTCACAGTGCGTTACCTCCGCGGTCGAGTAGTTACAGAGGCTTGGCGTATAGCTTTTCCGCCGCTTTGACTATTTGCAGAAATTCCGCCTTGAACGGGTCGCCGCTCTCGGCGTCCGTGCAGTCGAGCGCGGACAGCCTGGCGACGACGGCGGCAAAGCTTGCGTTGCCGCCGTATACGGACTTGCGCAGCAGCAAGCCGTACTCGGTCACGCAGCCTATAAACACGCAATCCTCGTTCGGATATCGCATGTAGTCGTCGGTGGTTACGGAGTACGCGACCGACGCGCTTTCGTCGGTTGCGGGCGCTTTGTACCTGACCTCTGCGGACGCCACGTTTCCGCTCGCGCCGCTCTTTAATTCGAGCTCGTACAGCGCGGTTACGATGTGACCCGAGCCGATTTCGCCCGCGTCCTTTTGCTCGTCCTCGAACTCCTCCTGCGTGAGTATCTTGCTCTCGTAGCCGATAAGGCGGTACTTGTCTACCGTGTCGGCGGAAAACTCGACGCCGATTTTGGCGTCCTTGGCGACCGTGTTGAACGTGCCGCCCAGCTCGTTTACGAGCACCTTGCGCGCCTCGGTCACGCTGTCCAAATACGCATAGTTGCCGTTGCCGTTTTCGGCGAGCGTTTTCATGGTTACGTCGTTGGCGTTGTGCATGCCCACGCCCAAAACCGATAGGTAAACGCCGCTGTCGCGCTTTTCGGATATCAGGTTATTAAGCTCTTTCTTGCTGCTCGCGCCCACGTTGAAATCGCCGTCGGTGGCGATGATTACGCGGTTGTTGGCTTCGTCGTCGTAATATTTTTCGGCGAGCGCGTACGCCTTGTGTATGCCGCCCGCGCCGTTGGTCGAGCCGTTGGCGGTCAGGTCCTGCAAAACGTTGGCGATGCGCGTCTTGTTCGCGCCCTTTTCGCCGTCGAGCGCGACGCGACTGTCGCCCGCGTACGTGACTATCGAAACGGTGTCGTCGGCGTTGAGCGTTTCGGTGAGCATGGTAAACGCCTGCTGTATCAGCCCCAGCCTGTCGTCGCCGTACATCGAGCCCGACGTGTCTATTAAGAATACCACGTTGTTGCGCGTATCGGAAAACTCCGTTTCCTCCGCCGCGATTTCCACGGTCATCAGCTTGTGCTCGACGTTCCACGGGCAGTCGAACAGCTTGCCGCCCACTGCGAGTGCGTCGCCGTTCTCGGGGCGCGCATAGTCGTACGAGAAGTAATTGATATATTCTTCGAGCCGCACCGAGCCTTTGTCTACCTTATGCCCGTCGTTTATTATGCGGCGCATGTACGAATACGACGCGGTGTTGCGGTCGAGCGAAAAGTACGAATCGGGCTTTTCCGCGGCGGACACGAACGGCTGTTCGATTACGGATTCGTGCACGTAGTTTTCGGGCAGGTCGAACGCGTCCGAAATAATTCCGCCGGGCGCGGGCGCGTTGCTGCCGAAGTCGGGTGCGGCGGCGCATGCCGTAAGCGGTATGGCAAGCGCGGCGGCGAGAGTGAGAGATATTGCTTTTGCGGAATTTTTCATGACCGTCTCCTTGTTACGCCATTTGCGTGCGTTTACCGTTACAACACGCGTCCACGTTCTTTTGTCCCGCTTTATAAAATAAATTTTATTATTTCGTCGGCAAAGCCGTCGCCCGACTGCGCGTAAAAGTAATAATTAAAGCCGCGGTCGGCACAGTACGCCGCCGTGACGTATTCGCCGTTTTCGTAGTCGTTGCTGTACGTGTAGCCGCCATTGTCGGTAATCAAATAGCCGTAGCTCTCTTCGAGGTCGTCGCGCCTGAATCCGCGGCGCTCGGAAATTACGCGCATTTCCGTCATGCCGTCGTCGGTCTGCACGCCGAACACGCACTTGACGTAAACGGGGCTTTCCTCGGTTTCCAAATAGCACGCGTAAAAATGCGCGTCGAACACGTCGGCGTACTGTTTGAGCGTGCTCAAATCCACATAGTCCGCCGCGAACTCCTCGGTTACGGCGACGGCTCGCACGTCGTTGAGCGTGTAGCTCACAACGGGCGCGGGCGCGACAGGAGTATTGTCTGACGGATTGCCGTTGCCGCCGATAAGGAGCTTGGGCAGTACGCCGATTGCGAAAACGCCGAACGCCGCGGCTGCCGCAACGCTGCCGACGGTTATGAATATTACGCGGCGTTTTTCGCGCGCGGTAGCGCGGCGCGATTTGCACCCGCGCTCCGTTCGCCGCTTTTCGGTCATTAACGCCCGCGCCTTGTCGGCGAGGTCGGCGCGTTCGCCGAGCCCGTCCGCATAGCCGTCGAAAAGCTCTTGAATTTGTCTGTCCTTGTCGTCCATTGCCATTACAACCGTTTAACCGTCGGTTTTGTCCCGCGAAATCGTATCGCGCATTTTTTGCTCCGCCGCGGATATCAGCCGCGCGACCTGCGATTTGGATTTGCCGACCGCTTTCGCGCTGTCGCGCACCGTAAAATCCATGAAATACTTTTGATAAATTAGCCGCCGCTCGATGGGCGAGAGCGCGGACGTTGCGCGCTTTACGTCCGCCGCCGCGCTCGCTTGCTCGGATATATCCGCGCCGTCCGATATGTCGAAAAACTCGTCGATATCTACGGTATTGCCCCGTCTTTCGCGGCGCAGCGCGTTGAGCGCGGTGTTGTGCACGATTTTGCATATCCAGGCGTAGCCGTTGGTGTTAGGCTTAAAGCCCTTCGCGCCCGTTATGATTTTGACAAAGCTGTCTTGCACAACGTCCTCGGCGAGCGCGCGGTCGCGCACCGTCGCGCGCGCCACGGAAAGCATGCGCGCGGAAACAAGCCTCGACAACTCGTCCAAGGCATGCACGTTCCCGCCGTCTATTGCGACGATAAGCTCGCTTATTCGCGTGCGCTCGCTTTCGGTCATACCGAGAGTATATATTGTTATAAAGTAAATGTCAATACAATTTGAGTTCGGACTATATGTAAATGCGGGGGCGACTCGCGTACGTAAAAGCTCGCGCACAACGCGCGAGCCGTCGGTTCGGAATGTATTCCGTCAAGTTATCTTGTAAATTTTTCTGAGCACGCGCGTTTTCAGCGGCTGCGGCATAAGCCTGTATGCGGCGAGCTGCAATTTGTTTTTCAGCCCGATTGTAACCGACTGCGGCGGATTGCCGTCTTTGAGCAGCTTTTCCAGCTTTTCCGCCACGAAATCGGCGGTGTAGCCCGTTTGCTCGATTTTGATAAGCGCGTTGGTCGCGCGTTTGAGCTTTTGCTCGTGCTCGCCGCAATCGCCGTACACCGCGCGCTTGAACGAAAAGCGCGTGCGCGTGCCGCCGATTACCGCCGCGGTGCATTTGACCTCCGTTTGTTCGAGGTTGAGCGCGGCGCAAAACGCGTTGAGCGCCGCCTTTGACGCCGAGTAAAAGCTGTCGTACGCTATCGGCGTGACCGCGCCCGACGAGCTTAAAAACAGTATTCTGCCGTCGTCCGCGCGCTTTAACAGCGGCAGAGCGAGTCGCGCGCATTCGATTGCGCCCAAAAGGTTGACGGCGAATAATCGCTTGTAGTCGTCGGTATGTACGTATTCGACCGCCGCCGCCATGGACGTGCCCGCGCAGTATACGAGCGCGTCGGCGTCGGGTATTCGGGCGAACGCCGCGGCGAGCGCGTCGCCGTCCGTAACGTCGGCGATTAGGTTTTCCACGCCCGCAACGGGGCATGACTCGCGCGATATGTTGATAACTGCGTTCGCGCTTACAAGTCTTTGCGCGAGCGCCAGCCCTATGCCGCTCGACGCGCCTACGATAATAACGGTGTTCATGCGTATAGTATGCGCATAACGTCGATTGTTTAGTAAGGCGCGCCCGCGCGAAAAAATATTCGTATTCTGTTGATTTTACGCGGATTACGTGGTATACTATTATCATAGATATGTACCGATATACGCTCGGATATATGCAAGCAACAAGGAGAAAAACATGAATAAGACTTACGAATACGTCGAGGACGAATACGAGGAGGGGCTCACCTTTAAAAAGGTGGGACGTTTCTTTGCGAAGGGCTGGTTGCGCATGCTCGTTTATGCGATAATCGCCGTTGCGCTAGTATCGGTCGTGGCGTTGCCGATTAAGTTCTTTTACAAGAGCGAGGAGGTGGCGCAAACCACCGTCGAGTTTTTGTACGAGGGCATAGAGACGGGTAAGGACCCCGACGGCAACACGCTCGTCACCGACAACATAATTTCACCGTCGGTGCTCGCAAAGGCGATATCGGCGGCGGAGCTCGACGGCGTCGTTTCCGACGTGGCGGGGCTGCGCGGCGAAATGCGCGTCGAGGGCGTGGAGACAGACGAGTATCTGCGGCTCGTCAAGGCGGCGGTGGACGGCGACGAGAACGCCAAAAATACGCTCAGAACGTACGTAATGTTCCCGACGCGGTTCAATATAATAATATCCGAGCCGAGCAAGCTCGGGCTTTCCGACGCGCAGGCAAAGCTGTTGCTCAACAAAGTGGTGGAGAGCTATCTCGCCGATTTTAAGACCAGATATTCGGTAACGAACATGCTTGCCGAGGAAACGTTCAAGCTTTCCGAAAATTCCGTCATGGAGTTTGTCGATATCTACGACAGCTACGTGTCCAAGCTTTCGGCGATTGAGCTGTCGCTCAAAAACGTTTCGGCGGATAATTCGATTGTGTCGGCGATGACCGACAAGACCTCGTTCGCGCGCTTGGAAATCAAGCTTTCGGCGATTAAAACCGATTTGAGCAACTTTAATTCGTACGTGTTGACCCACGGAATTTTCCGTAACAAGACGAGCGCCAAGGCGTCGCTCGAAAACCTCGCGGAAAAGCTTGCCAAGCAAATCGAATTGCAGGAAGACAAAATCAAAAACCTGTCGTTGCAGATAGAGAATTTCAAGCCCAACACCACGCAAAACAACTCGCCCAGCGGCAGCGTAATCACAACGACCTATCCCGACGAGTATTACGCGCTGCAAAGGCAGCTTACGGCGGCGTATGAGGACAAGTACGAGCTTTCCAACCGCGCGTACGACGTATCGGCGCGGCTCGCCGCGATAGGCGAAGCGAGCGCGCCCACGCCCGAGTCCGACGTAAACGCGGCGATGGAAATGCTGCGCGGAATAGAGACGGACACGAACGAGTTTGTAGTCAAGCTGTCCGAGGTGGCGGAGCAGTACGATTCCATGTACGTGTCGGCGTCGGTGCGTCAAACCAATCAGCCCGTGGTAACGCGCAAATCGGCGGGGCTTAACGTGATTATCATTTATGCCGTGACCTTGATTGCGGGCTTGCTCGCGGCGGGCGTCGTGACGGGCGTCAAAATCTCGCGCGCCAACGCCAAGGCGAAGGTCAAAGCGCAGGACGACGACGAAAAAGCGGCGGATAAAACCGAGGAATAACGATTTAATATTCGATATTAAGATATAAAGCGCACGGCGCGAAGGAGACGACATGTCAAGCACTTGGCTCAAAACCGCGGTATTTTACGAGATTTATCCCAATTCGTTCCTCGACACCGACGGCGACGGATACGGCAATCTCAAAGGCATTACGAGCAAGCTCGATTATATCAAATCGCTCGGCTGCAACGCGATTTGGCTCAACCCGCACTACGATTCGCCGTTCATGGACGGCGGGTACGACGTGCGCGATTTCTTTAAGACGTCGCCGCGGTTCGGCACGGAAGAGGATTTCGACGAGTTTGTCAAGACGGCGCACGCCAAGGGCATTAAGGTTATACTCGACCTCGTTCCCGGTCACACCTCGGAGGAGAACGCCGACTTTTTGCGCAGTGCGGAAAACACGCCCAACGAGTTGTACGACCGCTTTATCTGGACGCGGCACGAATGGCATTTCCCCGACGGCTACCGCGCCGTCGCGGGCAGGCACAACCGCAAGGCGAACTATCTTGTAAATTTCTTTTCCACGCAGCCCGCGCTCAATTACGGGTTCAACGCCGTGGACGACCCGACCTGGCAAGCGTCGTACAAATCGGAGGCGGCGATAGCCACGCGCGAATGGCTCAAAACGGTTATGCGGTTTTGGCTCGACCGCGGCGCGGACGGGTTTCGCGTGGACATGGCGGACTCGCTAGTCAAAAACGACGGCAGTCAGAGCGAAAAGCCCGCGACGAGCGAGCTTTGGCGCAACGTGCGCGAAATGCTCGATACCGAGTATCCCGACACCGTGCTCGTGTCCGAATGGTCCAACCCGCAGGCGATACGCGCGGGCTTCCATGCGGACTTTATGCTCGACCACCACGGCAACCCGTACAACCTTTTGGTGCGCGCCGAGGAGGAAGAGGGCAAGCACAGCTATTTCGATATCAACGGCGGCGGCGACGCCGAGGCGTTCGCAAAGGGCTTTACGGAGTGGTACGAGCAAATCAGGAACGACGGGTATCTCGCCATAATAAGCTGTAACCACGACACGCCGCGCCTCGCGCCGTTCTACACGCAGGAGCAGTTGAAGGTTATTTACGCGACGCTGTACACGCTGCCCGGCGTGCCGTTCGTTTACTACGGCGACGAAATCGGCATGAAATATATAAAGGATTTGCCGTCCGTCGAGTGCGGATTTTCGCGCACGGGCTCGCGCACGCCCATGCAGTGGAGCGTCGATAAGAACGCAGGCTTTTCGAGCGCGGACAAAACGTTTTTGCCCACGTTCGCCGACAAGCAAACTAACGTTGCGGCGCAGTTAAAGGACAAAAAGTCGCTGCTTAACGCGCTGCGCGAGCTGTTGGAGTTCCGCAGGTCGAGGTCGGAGTTTACCGAGCGCGATTTCGAAATCGTGCACGCCAAGGGCAGCGAGCCGCTGGTATATAAGCGCGGCAAGCTTTTGTGCGTGGTCAATCCGCTTTCAGTCAAGCAGACCGTGCCCGTAGTACTCCCGCCCAAGACCAAGGCGATTTATTCGGTGGGTAAGGACGCCAAGCCCTCCAAAACGGGCATAACGGCGCAGCCGCTGTCGTTTACGGTTTTCGAGATAAACGATTAAAATCACAATATATCGGTAATTGTTTCGTACGGGGTGACGACCGCGGTAGAACGCATTTTTACGGGCAAATCGCGGTCCATATGCGCGAAGCGTCGTTTGCCGTACCGCAGCGGGTACGACGCGCTCCGTTTCGCACGTCTAGCCTGGCGATTCGAGGAGTAAATTCGCTTGTGCTTGCACAAGGGCGAATTTGCGACGAGAACACGACGAGTATTCGCCTCGTAAAAACGCAATGCGCCCGACGCGACCGTTTTTAGGCTATATCGAGGCAAACGAGCGAAGTCGTAGCCTCGGCGCTACTGCGAGCGAGTTTAACGCAGATAGAGCCGAAAACAGTCCGTTCGGGTGTGTTTAACCGAGGTCGCCACCCCGTAAGCGCGCAAATGCGTAAAAAGATTTTTGCAAGGAGCTTTGATTATGGCGAAAAAGATAAGCGAGTACAAGTACGAGCGCGCGAACGTAGAAGCGGCGCGCAAGTTTATCGGCGACGCAATCGCCGAGGTTAAGAACGCTACGGACGCAAAGACGCTCGTCGCCGTGCGCGAGCGCGTCAACAGATACGTAGCCGATTTCAGCACGATTGTGTATCTGGCGACCATTCGGCACACGCTTAACGTGAACGACCCGTTCTATGCGGGCGAGCAAAATTATTACGACGAGAGCTTGCCCGCGCTTTCCGCGACGGCGGCCGAGTTTAATAAGGCGATTGCGCAATCGCCCTATTTCGACGGGTTCAAAGCGCTCGTCAATCCGCGCATTGTAGACAAAATGCTCGCGGGCTTGCGCGTCATGGACGACAGGATTATCGAGGATTGCGTGGAGGAAAACAAGCTCGTCACGCAGTACGACGAGCTTATGGCGAACGTGACTTATCCGTGGCAGGGGAAAAACGTGACGCTCAGCGAAATGCACGGGCATTGCAAAAACCCCGACCGCAGCGTGCGCAAAGCGGCGTTCGCCGTAATCGGCGAGACGCTCGACGGCATATCGGAAAAGCTCGACGGCATTTACGACAAGCTGGTAAAGGTGCGCACGCGCATGGCGAAAAAGATGGGGTTCGACAACTATGTGGAAATGGGCGATTTGCGCATGGACCACGTCGGGTTCGGCAGGAAGGAGGTGGCGGTTTTCCGCGAGTCCGTACTGCGCGACGTCGTGCCCGTGCTGTCCGAGCTCAAAGCCGAATTGGCGCAAAAGCTGGGCATCGACCGCGTGCATATTTACGACAACGACGTATACGTCGCGGGCGGCAATATCGACCCCGTAGGCAGCGCGAAGGATATGTTCGCCGCCGCGCAGGAAATGTACGACGATATGGACGACAAGCTGGGCGCGTTCTTTAAGGAAATGTGCGACGCGGACGCAATCGACTATATCGCGCGCGAGGGCAAGCAGGGCGGCGGTTATGCGGAAATGCTGTACACGTACGGTCAGCCGTTTATCTTCGCCAATTTCAACGGCACGATGGACGACGTGGGCGTGCTCACGCACGAGTTCGGGCATGCGTACGCGTTTAAGCGCGCATACGTAAACGATATCGATTACGACATATTTATCGGCGGCATGGAGATTGCCGAAACGCATTCCATGAGCATGGAAGCGCTTTGCAACAAGTATAACGACAAGTTTTACGGCAATCGCGCGCGCGAGGCTACGTATCAGCAGATTTTCGACGCGCTCAACTTTTTGCCGTACGGCGTAATCGTCGATTATTTCCAACAGCGCGTTTACGAAAATCCCGACATGACCCCCGCCGAGCGCAAGGCGCTGTGGGCGGAGCTCGAAAAGGAGTACCGTCCGTACGTGGATATGTCGGACGTGGCGTTCTACAAAAACGGCGGCAGATGGCAGTATCAAAAGCACATTTACGAAGTGCCGTTCTACTATATAGATTACTGCCTGTCCACGTGCTTGGCGTTGCAGTTCGGCGAAAAAGCCGACGCGGATTTCAAGGGCGCGCTTGCCGAATATTTGCGTTTGGTCGAGGCGGGCGGCACTAAGGATATAACGACGCTCGCGCACGAGGCGGGGCTTAAAAGCCCGTTCGACGCGGGAGCGCTGAGCGGGCTGTGCAAAGCCGTCGAAAAGCATATCGAGCGCCTCGGTAAAAAATAAATGCTCGGCAATAAGCAGTTTTCGAGCGACTACGTTGTCGAAACCGTCGAAAAGGACGGCAGGCAAAAAAAGGTCGCTACATATATAGGCGTAAAGTACGAGTACGCCGACGCGCGGTTCGCGGCGCGGTTCAGGGCGTACGCGATAACGCTCGTCGCCGTTATGGCGGCGGCGTTTGCCGCGTGCGGGATTTACGCGTTTAAGGGCGCTGTGTACGCGCTCATTCCATACGTGTTCGAGGCGCTCACCCTAATCATGTTCGGTATTTTCTCCGTCGAGCTTATCGTTCTCGGCAACAGTCTGACGGAGCCGCAGCGCAAGCGCACGTTCGGCAGGGTTCGCATGATATGCGTCGTGCATATCGCGCTTTGCGTAACGGCGGTCGTCGCATACGCGATATTCGCCTCGACCGTGCCCGATATGTTCGACGCGGTGGGCACTGCCGTGTTTACGGCGTTTTCGGTTTTGTCGGGTGCGGCTGCGGCGTGCATGGCGGCGGTTGTGGGCGCGGTCAAGCTCAAAGCCGCGAGAAACGCCGACGCCGAGCGCATAGCGGCGGAACGCGCGGCTGCGGAGCGCGAAAAGGCACGGCGCGCGGAGGAGCAAAAGGAGCTTATGCGCGCGCAGTCGAGAGCGGCGAACGCCGAGCGCGACAGGCGCAAAAAGAACAGAAAGTAACGATAACCGCAAGAGGATAAGGCAATGGACAGAAAAAGAAATATACTCACGCTCGACGGCGACGCGTTTTTGCGCATGCCCGTGACGGATACCTCCGTCGCGTTGGAGGTTTACGGCATAACCGCCGCAAACGCCGCGGCGGTCAAGGCTAAGCTGATAAAGCTGTACGGCGACGTGCACGTGCTCGCCGACGGCAAAGCGACGCCGCTTTCCGCTGTCGGCGACGCCGCCGCGGTGGAGCTGCCCGCGCAAGCCGATTTCGCCAAAAAGCGCTACACCGCCGCGGACGTGGTGCGCGTAATCGAGCGGCTGGCGCGTGACGGCGACGGGTGTCCGTGGGATAGGTCGCAGACGCACGACAGCATTCGCATCAATATGATTGAGGAAGCGTACGAGGCGGTCGACGCTATCGACAAGCGCGATTTGGACAATATGTGCGAGGAGTTCGGCGACGTGTTTTTGCAATCGGTATTGCAGTCGGATATCGCGCGGCGCAGCGGCGAGTTCGATTTCGACGACGTGTGCGACGGCTTGTGCAAAAAGCTTATCGGCAGGCACACCTTTATATTCGGCAGCGAGACGGCGAACAACGCCGACGAGGCGCTCGTCGGGTGGGAAAAGGCAAAGGCGGCGGAAAAGCACTACGACGGCGTAGCCGACCAATTGCGCAAGCTCCCCGACAATTTCCCGTCGCTGCTGCTTTGCGAAAAAACGCATAAAAAGCTTAAAAAAGCGGGCGTTCCGCAATGCCCCGACGCGGAGCTGGCGGACGCGCTTGCGGCGTGCGACTACGCGCGCGTTATCGCGGCGGCGACCGCACTTTTGGCTGACGGCGGCAAGAACGCCGAGGTCGAGCTCAATAAGCTGGTCAAAGAAAAGATAAACAAGCTGTAATATGCCGAGCGACGGATTTTACATTGGCAAATACAAGATATCGGGCGGCATACTCGCGCCGATGGCGGGGTATACCGATATCGCGTTCCGCACGCTGTGCAAGGAGTACGGCGCGGGACTGACGGTCACGGAAATGGTGTCGGTGCGCGGGCTGGTGCACGACAGCAAAAAGACCGAGCTATTGATGCGGATTGCGCCCGAGGAAACGCCGTCGTGCGTGCAGCTGTTCGGCAACGACCCCGACGATTTCGCGCGGGCGGCGGCGCTCGTCGACAGCGATATTATAGATATAAACATGGGCTGTCCCATGCCCAAGATAGTCAAAAACGGCGACGGCGCGGCGCTTATGAAAACGCCCGAGACGGCGGGGAAAATCGTGCGCGCGCTTGTGAACGCGACCGACAAGCCGATTACGGTAAAAACGCGGCTCGGGTATTACGACGGCGCGGCGACCGTGGCGGAGCTTATACAAAGCGTGGCGCAAGCGGGCGCGAGCGCGGTCGCGGTGCACGGCAGATACGCCGAGCAGCGGTATGCGGGGCGCGCCGAGTTCGACGGGCTGGCGGAAATAGCGGCGGCGTCGCGCGTGCCCGTTATCGTCAACGGCGATATCGCCGACGTACGCGCGGCGGCGGGCACGCCGTTTGCGGCGGTTATGATAGGGCGCGCCGCGCTCGAAAACCCCGCGGTGTTTTGCGGCGGGCGGGCGCAGCCGATAGCTGCGGCGCGGCGACATATCGAGCTGTTGCGCCGTTATTTCGACGAGCGATACGCTGTCAATCAGGCGCGCAAATTCTTTATTCATTATTTTAAGGGCGTGGACGGCGCGCGGACGCTACGCGCCGCGGTCAACGTCGCCGAGAGCGTAAAGGACGTGTTGACCGCGCTCGATAATATGCCTGCGGTCGACGCGCGAAAATGATTTTTCGATTGCGTATTGACAAGAGCGGGATTTTATGTTAGAATAAAGGCGGAGGTTGGAGTTGCGGTATGAATAAAAAATTTGCGCAGACGGCGCTCGCCGTCGTGCTCGGCATTTGCTTTACGATTACTGTGTTTGCGGCGTTTTCCTTGCTGTTCGACGCTATTTTCTCGAAAGATATCGGGGTGGTATCGTCGCCGTCGAAGGGTATGGAAAAAGCTATCGGCTTTATTCGCAATACGTCGATAGGCGTCGTTTGCTTTTCGGTCGCTACGCTCGCCTGTTATTGCTTTGCGTATTTGTCCCAAAACAAAAAAGCGTTCGCTTGTTTGTCAGCGGGCGCAGGGCTTGTATTGGCGATATCCTGCATTGCGTTTGTGTTCGTTTTGCGCGCGTTCGCTTTGGAAAATGGCTCGGATGCGGTATATGCCGCCGCCACAGCATATTTTTCCGAGCTGTTGCCGCTTGCCGCGGCGAGCCTGTTGCTGTGCGTATATTTTGCGATAACGGCTGTGCGCGCGTTTAAAGAACCCGTTCGACCCGAAACGCAAGTCGGAGAGGAGCGCGATAATGAAGAAAGTTAAGATATTGTTTTTGACGATTTTAGCCGTTTTGATTTGCTTTTCGTGCGCGGGCTGCGCGCGTGACGGGCGCTATGTGCAAGACAGCTTGGAATATAAATGCAGTTGGTATGATATTCTTGACGAAATCGGCGCGAGATATTCTTTTGAAATCGAGCTGCCGAATACGGGAAAGTACGAGCTGAGTTACAGCGTATTTTTGTATTACGGTAACCGTGAAATTTCTTCCAAGCAAGTAACGACGACGGTTACGCCCAACGGAGAGGAAACGGTCGGTGTATCGGATTATTGGAGTGTGTCGTATTCCGGGAGTAACATCGTCGAAAGCGGACTTCAAGTCGTAGTAAGGGACGTTCGCGTTACCGCGTATAAGAGCGACGATAGTTATTCGGGCTACGCAATAGGCTACGGCGTAGCCGGCGGGCTGCTGCTCGTCGTTTCGACCGTAATATTTATAAAGTCCAAAAGCAAAAAAAATGATTTGACCGTATAACCGCAAGAGAATAACGATACATATGCGCGTTTGTCGATATATCTTGACAAGCGTGCGGCGTTTTGTTAGAATATAAAAAATACCGACGAGGAGTAGACAACCATGGCAAAAACGGTTTCCGCCAAAATCGAATTTACGGACGGCGGCATAATCAATTTGGAGCTTTATCCCGAGTACGCGCCCGTTACGGTCGCCAATTTCGTCAAGCTGTGCAAGGCGAATTTTTACGACGGGCTGTGCTTTCACCGCGTAATCGACCGCTTTATGATTCAGGGCGGCGGGTACGTGTACGACGAGCGCAGAGGACTTATACCCAAGGAGTGCGAAACGATTAAGGGCGAGTTCCGTTCCAACGGCGTAGACAATCCGTTAAAGCACGAAAAGGGCGTGATTTCCATGGCGCGCACTATGGTAAAGGATAGCGCGTCGTCGCAGTTCTTTATTTGCGTTGCGGACGTGCCGCACCTCGACGGCGAGTACGCCGCGTTCGGCAAGTGCGCCGACGACGCCAGCATAAAGACGGCGGTCAAGTACGGCAAAGCCAAGACGGGCAGATGGCAGCAGTTTTCCGATATGCCGTTCAACCCCATCGTTATCAAAACGATTACGGTAGACGAAAACGCAGAATAAACGATTCTAAATTACATAACGCCCTCGCAGATAACGGTATCTGCGAGGGCGTTTGATTTACGTCATTTCAAACGCGCGCTATCGCGCATCGCGCAACGCCAAAGACGATATACTTACTATTGTTGCTTTACAATATACTACGCGCCGCGCAACGCCAAAGACGATATACTTACACACTATTGTCGCTTTACAATATACTATGCGCCGCGCAACGCCGAAGACGATATACTTACACTCTATTGTCGCTTTACAATATACTACGCGCGCCCTCGAAATGACATCATTATTGCATAGCAATTATTCGGGTGCGCGGCAAAATCACCGACAAAAGCAAATACACGGCATACGTCAAACATTTGGTTTGCACACGGCATACGTCAAACGTTTGGTTTGTTAAATTCTTTGGAACTTGCCGTCTTTTTTGTGTACAATCAGCTGCGCGTGCAAGCGGCGGGCGAGGTCCTTTGCGATAGTCAACGCTTCCTGCTTGGTCGCCAACCGACGGTAGGCGCGGTCGGTGTCCGTGCGCAGTATCACCCAATTATTTTTGGCGCGGTCGAACTTGAGCGTAACCTTGACCGCCGACGTTTCGTCGCCGTATTCGTCGTAATACTCGTCGTATTCGTCCTCTTGCGTGGGCGCGCTTTCGTCCTTCTTGGATTTCGTCGCTGCGGGCTTTGCCGTCGCCGTCGCCGCGGGCTTGGCGGCGGGCGCGGCTTTGGGCGACGCGGGCTTGGCGGCGGGCGCGGCTGCGACGACTTTTTTGTCGCGCTCGGCGGCGAGTTGCTGCTGTAAAGCCTGCGCCTTTATTTGTGCGTTTTCCGCTTTCAACAGGCTGAGCTCGTTTTGTAATTGCAAATGCGCCTCGTTGAACTCGATATTCGCTTCGGACAGCTCGGCGTTCTTATCGGCGAGCTCGGCGTTTTCCTGCGTCAATTCGTTGAGCCGCCGTATAAGCTCCGCGTCGTTTCCGCTCGCGACGGAGTTAGCGGCATTAGCGGCGTTGGCGTCCGAAAGTCTGGCGTTAAGCTCGTCGATGATGCGCTGCTTTTCGGCGTTTTCGGCGCTCAACGCTTCGACGGCTTCCGAATACTCGCGTATCGCGTCGTCGTCCGCGGGAGTGCCGCGCTCCGCTTCAACCTCGGCGCGAATGCGTGCGCGCAGCTCCGCTTCGTCGACGCCCGAGCCGCTGTCGGCGGCGCGCTCTTTGAGCTTTTTGAATTTCTTTTTGTTGTACGCGTGACGGTACGCCACGATTATGAACGTAATAAGCAGTATTATCAACATTCCCAAGGCGAGTATCAAAAACAGCGCGGCGCAGTCTGTCACCCACGTGCCGAGATTTTTTATCGCCCAATCGTTTAACGCTTGCATATGCCCTCCGAACCCTTTACTATATATTATATAACATTGTAGCACTTTTATATTTGTATGTCAATAGCTATCGCCGTGTGATTTGCGTCCGCGGCGGGGAAAACGCTTGATATTGCCGTGCGCTTGTGCTAGAATATATTCGATTATCGCGGCTTGCGTCGGGAAGAGCGCGCGTCGATAAAATTTTTATAAGGGGCGGGGCATGGAATCGGTCAAGGATAAAAACGGAAAAACGGAAGAACAGTTTTTGCGCGAGTATGACGTTACGCGGTATTTCCGTCCGTCGGTAACCGTGGACGCGGTTTTGTACGTGCCTGCGGCGCGCGGCGGCAGTGTGCTTTTGATAAAGCGCGGCGGACACCCCTTTATCGGCGGCTGGGCGTTCCCCGGCGGGTTCGTGGACGAGGACGAGCCGTGCGAGACCGCGGCGGCGCGCGAGCTCGCCGAGGAAACGGGCATACGCGGCGTTGCGCTCAAACAGCTTGTCACCGCGTCCACGCCCGGTCGAGACCCGCGCTGGCGCAATATCACGGTCGTGTTTTGCGGACTGCCGAACGGCGAAATCGCGGCGGTCGGCGACGACGACGCGGCGGAGGCGCGGTGGTTCGAGTTCGAATGCGGCGGCGACGATTGCGGTTATACAATCGAGTTTTCGGGCGGCGGCGATAAGTTTCGCGCCGTGCTCGAAATTGCGCGCGACGATTTCGGCGCAATCGACCTGAATAAGACGAAAATTGTCGAGCGCGGCCGTACTGCGTTCGACCATGCGAAGCTCGTCGCGTTTTTGTACGAGCGCTTTAAGCGAGGTGAATTATGAATATCGCACTTGTTGCGACGGGCGGCTCGATAGGCAGCCGCATTGTCAAGGGCACGACGGAGATTTCGGACGCGGCTACCGCACAGATAGCGTCTATAATCGGCGCGTCGAGCGTTTTCGACAAGTTCAAAATACACAGCGAGGGCATCGAGTTTGCCGACCTCAACACGCTGCGGCTTACGATAGAGGACGCGTTGGCGACCAATCCCGACGGCGTGATTGTCGCGCACGGCACGGACACGCTCGCGTTTTCGGCGGCGTACCTCGCCTTCGTTTTTTGCGACGCGCGCGTGCCAATCGTAATGTGCTCTGCGGATAAGCCGCTTACCGACCCCGACAGCAACGGGCACGCGATACTCGCCGCCGCCAAGTCGTTTTTGGCGAACGCCAAGCCGGGAGTATACGCCGTTTACCGCAACGCGGGTTCGGCGGTCAAGGTGCACCACGGCGCGCGCCTGCTCGCGGCGCATATTCACGAGCATTTTTACTTTTCGATAGGCGACAGCGCGTTCAAGGGCACGGGGCTTATGCGCGGCATGGAATTCGACCTCACGGGCGCGCGCAAGGTGCTTTGCATACATCCGTACGTCGGGCTGGACTACGATGCGTTCGATACCGACGGCTACGCCGCAATCGTGCATATGGCGTACCACTCGGGCAGGGTGAACGTTGCCGAGCTCAATAGGTTCGCCGCAAAGCACCCCGATATCACCGTGTATTTGACGGCGGGGCGCAAAAAGTACGATAAAACCGATTTGCAGCCCAATATCGTGCAGTGCCACGGCATTGCGCCGACGGCGCTGTATATCAAGCTGCTTATCGGGCTGAGAAACAACGTTAAGGACTTGACCGCGTTCGTCATGAAAAACGCGTGCGGCGAGTTTGTAAAAAATTAAGGCGTGACGGCTGCGGAATGGCGGGCAAGACGCGCGAGTTTAAGGGCAAAAGTCTGTTGGCTTTGCCCTCCGATTATACCGTTGTGGACATAGAAACCAACGGGCTGACCGCGGGCGTGTGCGAGATTTTGGAAATCTCCGCAATCAGGTACAGGGACGACCGCAAAGCGGGCGTGTTTTCCTCGCTGATTAAGCCGACGCAGCGTATAATACCCTTTATAACGGAGCTGACGGGCATTACCGACGGCATGGTGCGAGACGCGCCGAATATAGAGGTCGTTTTGGACGGGTTCAAGGAGTTCGTCGGCGACGATATAATAATCGGGCACAACGTCAATTTCGACGTAGATTTTTTGTACGATAATCTTATGCGTTACAAGGCGTGCGCGCTTACCAATTCGTTCGTCGATACGCTGAGATTGTCGCGCAAGGCGCTGCCCGACCTGCCCAATCACAAGCTGGCGACGCTTGCCGAGCATTACGGCGTTTCCACCGTCGGCGCGCACCGCGCGCTCAAAGACTGCGAGATTTGCAACGCCTGCTACGTCGAGCTCAAACGCGCGCTGTCCGACCTGTACGGAGCGGCGGACACGCTCGTCGTTTAGCCGAAGCGCATCCGAACACATACGATAGAGAAATTTAAAATGAACGAACAAACATCACTATTCGAAAACGACGGCGCGCAGCCGTTAGCGTCGCGGCTGAGACCGCGCACGCTGGACGAGTTCTTCGGGCAAAAGCATTTGCTGGGCGAGGGCAAGGTTTTGCGTCGGCTCATAGAGAGCGACAATATCGGCTCGATGATATTTTGGGGCCCGCCGGGCGTGGGCAAGACCACGCTTGCGCGCATTATAGCGGGGCGCACGAAAGCCGAGTTTATCGACTTTTCGGCGGTCACGAGCGGCATTAAAGAGATAAAGCAGGTCATGGAGCAAGCCGAGCGCGGCAGGCGGTTCGGCGCGAAAACCATTCTGTTCGTGGACGAGATTCACCGCTTTAACAAGGCGCAGCAGGACGCGTTCTTGCCGTTCGTGGAAAAGGGCAGCATAATACTAATAGGCGCGACTACCGAAAATCCGTCGTTCGAGGTCAACGGCGCGCTGTTGTCGCGCTGTAAGGTTTTCGTACTGCAAGCGTTAAAGGCGGACGAGCTGACCGCGCTGTTGCGCCGCGCCGTTACGGACGAGCGCGGGTTCGGCGGGCAGCGCGTCGATATATCGGACGAGCTTTTGAGGGTTATAGCCGAGTTCGCCAACGGCGACGCGAGGAGCGCGCTTTCCACGCTGGAAATGGCAATACTCAACGGCGCGCAGACCGAGGACGGCACGGTCGTGACGGCGGAAACGATAGAACAGTGCACGTCAAAAAAATCGCTGCTGTACGATAAGAGCGGCGAGGAGCATTACAACCTGATTTCGGCGCTGCACAAATCCATGCGTAATTCCGACCCCGACGCCGCAGTGTATTGGCTGGCGCGAATGCTGGAAGCGGGCGAGGACCCGTTGTATATTGCGCGGCGCGTGACGCGGTTCGCGAGCGAGGACGTAGGGCTTGCCGACCCGCGCGCATTGGAAATCGCGGTGGCGGCGTATCAAGCGTGCCACTTTATCGGCATGCCCGAATGCACGGTGCACTTGACGCAAGCGGTGGTGTACATGTCTGTCGTGCCCAAATCCAACGCGCTGTACATGGCGTACGAGAGCGCGAAAAAGGACGCTTTGACAATGCTAGCCGAGCCCGTGCCGCTCGTGATACGCAACGCGCCCACCAAGCTGATGAAGGAGCTGGAATACGGCAAGGGATACAAGTATGCGCACGACAGCGCGGACAAGCTGACGACAATGCGGTGCTTGCCCGATTCGCTCGCGGACAGGGAATATTACCGCCCGACGGACGAGGGCGCGGAGGCTCGCTTCAAGACGCGCCTCGCGGAAATCAAGGAATGGAAGAAAAAGCATTCGGACGAATAGCCGATTGCCGCGTCGCGGCGAGATGAATTAGTAAACATAACACAAGAAAAATAACGCACAAAAAAATCGGCGCATAACGGTGTGTTCCATAGGGATTAAAAGCAAGGACGATATGCAGTCCTTGCTTTTTTAGTAAGATTATGCTATACTGTAACTACTATAAACAGTAATTTAGCGGAGAAAAACTATGCTTATTTTGGATAGAAACAAAAATATAAAATTTAATATAATTGGCTATGAGTTTCCTGCTATTAAACCATTAACAAAAGATTTTGACTATGATGCTAATTGGTTAGAATTAGAGATTATTTATTGTGATGAGAATATAAAGAAGACTTACATTGACCCTTGTTTGTTAACATGTGAGTTTTCTGATTTGGTAAATGCTTTGCAACAAATAATCAATAACGGTGAAAATAGTTGGGAGTCGAATTTTATAGAACCCTGTTTATCTATTCGTATAACAAAAATTGACAAGTTTATAAATTTTGTTTTTTCTTTTGTTTATGATGTGACAGACGCAGAAGTGTCTAAAATAGAAGTTGCCGCAAAATGGACTATGAAGGAAGCGAAAGATAAAGTTAGAGAACTGAAAGATATGGAACTGAAATTCCCAATAAGATAAATTTCAATTTATCTTTATTATCTTTAATAAAGTATAGCGCACTATACTTCGCAAGCGAAGATAGTGCGCTATTTCTTTGTCCACAGGGAAATCCCTATAACAGATACCCATAACCGCGTCGATTTTTTGTGGCAGCGTATTCGATATAAATTTTTATCAATCGAAATCCTTTGTGAAGTTGCCGTTTTCGAAAATTTTGAGCGTTTTGCCGTCGACGGTTTCGGCGGTTATTTCCAAATCCTTCGTGCCGACCATAAAGTCCACGTGCACGTTGGAATCGTTTATGCCGATTGCGTCGAGCTCGGTTTTCGTCATTTCGTCGCCGCCCTTGACGCAGGTGGGATACGCTCTGCCGATGGCGAAGTGGCAGCTCGCGTTTTCGTCGAACAGCGTTTCGTAAAACAGCGTGTCGAGCTTGCTTATGGGCGAGTCGTACGGCACGAGCGCGATTTCTCCAAGCCGCTTTGCTCCGTCGTCGGTTTCGATTATGCCCTTCAAAACGTCGGCGTTGGTCTTTGCCTTGTACTCGACGATTACGCCGTGTTCGAGCTTCAACTCTATGCCCTTGATAATCTTGCCGTTGTAGCACAGCGGCATGGACGCTTTGACTACGCCGTCGACGTTGTTGCAGTCGGGCGCGGAAAAAATCTCCTCGGTGGGCATGTTGGCGTTGAACGTGACGCCGTTGCAATCCTCCGCGCCGCCCGCGAACACGTAACCGTCGGGCAAGCCGACGTACAAATCCGTGCCGAGCTTGTTTTTGTAATGCAGCCGTTTAATTCCCGCCTCATTCATCTTTCGGCAGCGGCGCGACAGGTTTTCGGAATGTTTTTTCCATTCTGCGATAGGGTCGTCGCAATCGACGCGCGTGGTCTTGGCAATGTACTTGCCCAGCTTTTTGTACGCCTCGTCTTCGTCGAGGTCGGGGAACATGAGCGTCGCCCAATCGGGATGAGGGTAGGCGATAATCGACCACTTGATTTTGTGCGACATCGCCTTGTCGTAGTACGGCGTAAGCCCTATCATGTCGGCGCGGCGCGACGCGGTGATTTTTGCCGCGTCCGTGTGCTTCAAGTTGTTGGGGTCTTCGCAGATTATGTTAATCACGCAGCCGTCGACGTCGGCAAAATAATTGCGCTCGTCGTATACGAATTTCGGCTTGCTCGTGAGCGTTTCCGTCGATTGATATTCGTAGTCCAGCCTGTCGAGCGCGTCGTCGCGGTAGTCCACGCGAACGCGCTTTGCGCCGCGCTCGTAGCACAGCTTGACTACCTCGCGGGTAAGCTCCGTGGCGTAAACCGACGAAATGACGAGCACCTCTTCGCCCTCTTGCACGTTGACGCCCGAATGCACGACCGCCTTTGCCAAATTCTTGATTGTCTTTTTATTCATAACCGCTCCTTTAAGAGGTTGTATTTATTTCGAGTGAATGCGCGTTAAGCGAGAAAAATTTCGTACGCGTCGACGCGTATGTACTAAGCAATGCCGACGACGGCGGGAAAATCTTTTACGGTCAGGCGATACACCGCCTCGCAGCCGAGGTCGGGGAACGCTACGAGCTCGCATGCTGTTACGCAAGCCTGATAAAGCGCCGCCGCGCCGCCTATCGCGATTAGATATGCCGCGCCGTATTTTTTTATCGCCGCCGTTACCTCGGGACTGCGCACGCCCTTGCCGATAGTGACCGAAACGCCGTGCTCGGTCAATAGCGGCGCGTACGCGTCCATGCGTCCGCTCGTGGTCGGACCGCAGCTGCCTATTATTTGACCGTTGACGGCGGGGGTCGGACCGCAGTAGTAAATCGCCGCGTCGTTAAGGTCGAACGGCAAGCGCTCGCCCGCGGCAATCGCGGCGGCAATGCGCTTATGCGCTTGGTCGCGCGCGGTGTATACCGTGCCGCACAGTCGTACGAACTCGCCTTGTTTCAGCGTTTTAAGCTCCGCCCTATCCGCGGGCAGGTTTAGTATGCGTAAGCTCTGGATATCCATTAGAACACCGCCGTTGCGTGCCTGAGACTGTGGCAGGAGAGGTTGACCGCTACGGGCAGCATGCCGATATGCGTGGGCGCAAGCTCGATATTTACAGCGAGCGCGGTCAGCGCGCCGCCCAACGCGCTTACGCCTATGCCGAGCGCGTTGATTTTTTCGAGCAACGTTTTTTCCAGCTTTGCCGCGTCCTCGCGCGGGTTGCTTGCGCCGAGCGGACGGAGCAACGCGCGTTTACTGAGCGCGCACGCCGTTTCTGTCACGCCGCCTATGCCGACGCCCACGACGAGCGGCGGGCAGGCGTTGCGTCCGCCCGTTTCGACGGCGTTTACCGCCGCGCGCACAATGCCGTCCTCGCCGTCGGCGGGGGTGAGCATGTACAGCTTGGACATGTTCTCGCTGCCCGCGCCCTTTGCCAGAAACGAGATTTCCAAACCGTCGCCGCTTACGAGCTCGGTTTCTATAATCGCGGGTGTGTTATCCTCGGTGTTTATGCGCGTGAGCGGGTCGGCTACCGATTTGCGCGCGTCGGCGTATGCGTCGCGGACGGCGGCGTCGAGCGCGGCGAAAAGTCCCGCGCAGTGCGCTTCGTCACCGAGCTTGACCATAATCACCGCCTGACCTGTGTCTTGGCAGGCGTAGCGCCGTTTTTCGGCGGCGATACGGTTGTTCTCCGCTATCAACTGCGCCGCGGTGCGTTCCGACGCGCTGTCGGTGCGAATGCGTTCGAGCGCGCGCGTTACCGCCGCGTCGGGCGCGACCAAACAATCGGATATGAGCTGCGTCATGCGCAACCGCACTTGTTCCGAGCTTATCGTTCTCATATATATATTGTAGCATTAAAACGCGTCGAATGCAAGCGTTTGACTTCGCGGCTGTCGCCGCTTGCGTTTAAGCGTTTACGCAATGTAAAAGAGCGTGCTTTTGCCGTGCTTACGTTTTCTTTATTTGCTTGATTTTGCGGACGAAAAATGCTAGAATGTGCGTATGGGCTTAAAAATTTGTTCGTTTGCGTCCGGCTCGAAAGGCAACTGCTGTTATATATCGGACGGCGAGACCGATTTGTTAATCGACCTCGGAATATCCGCGCTCGCCGCCGAGCGCTGTTTGAAGGCTGTGGGCGCAAATCCCGACCGCATAGCCGTGGCTATCACGCACGCGCACAGCGACCATATCGGCGGGCTCAAAGTTTTTTGCAAAAAGCACGCGGGCGCGACGCTGCTGTGCCAGCGCGAGTGCGCGACGGGCATTAACTATTTTTCGGGCGTGAGGCCGACGGTGGTCGAGCGCGTTTTTTCGGTGGGAACGCTCACCGTGCGCGCGCTGCCCGTGTCGCACGACGTGCCGTGTTTCGGATACGTGGTGGAGAGCGGCGGCAGGTCGGTGGCGGTTATGACGGACGTGGGCGTCGTTACGGCGGACGCGCTGGGCGCGATGTGCGGCTGCGGCGTGGTTATGATAGAGGCGAACCACGACCCGGACAAGCTGCGCGCAAACCCCAAATACACGCCCGTGCTCAAAGCGCGTATCAGCTCCGACCGCGGGCACCTGTCAAACGGCGATTGCGCGTCGGCGTGCGCGTATCTCGCCAAAAACGGCGTGCGCAGCTTTATTCTCGCGCACTTGTCGGAGGAGAACAACGAACCCGAGCTTGCCGTCGCGGCGGTTAAGCGCGGGCTGGAAAGCTCGGGCGTGGCGGGCGCGAGAGTTATTGCCGCAACGCAAAATTCGATGACGGGGTTATACGAGGTATGTTGAAGAAAAAGACAGATAGCAATTTTTTGCGCTACGACTATCCGTCGGCGTGCGCGTTCTATCTGGGCGCGATTATCGTGTCGCTCGTTTGTCAGGCGCTCGTCGCGTTCGTTGCGGCGGGGCTGAACGGCAAGTTTCCCAATCTGACCGAGAACGGCGATTTCAACGGCGCGTTCATGATAATTATTCAGGCGGCTAACGCGGCGTTTATTTATTTGTTCGGCAAGCTGCGAAAGCGCAGGCTCAACTTTACGTATTTTCGCGGCGCGACGGACGGCAAGCCGCCGCGCGTCGTCGATTACGTATTGCCGCCCGTGTGCGCGCTGTTGCTGTTGATAGGCATGTATCTGCCCACGCTGTGGTTCGGTTATATCGCCAAGGCGATGGGCGTGCCCGCCGACGCGGGCGCGATTGCCATGGATACGCCGAGCGCGATTGTCATGGTGGTGATTGCGTCGGTGTTTTTGGCGCCCGTGTGCGAGGAGAGTATTTATCGCGGCGTGCTGCTGCACGGACTTAACGAGCGGTTGACCGCCGTCAAAGCGGTGCTGCTGTCCGCGCTCGCGTTTACGCTCATGCACATGAGCCCGCTGCAAATAGTGTTCCAATTCGCAATGGGCGTGCTGTGCGGGTTTATCGCGTTAAAATCCAAGCGCCTGCTTCCGACGATACTTACGCACGCTTGCGGCAACGCGCTCGCGCTTATTGTCGCCGCCACTCCGCTCGGCAATAGTCTTGCGGGCTGCGAGGCGTGGCTCGTCGATAATATCGCCGCCGCGTTCTTTATCACGCTCGGCTTGTTTGTAGGCGGCGGCGCGGCGCTGTTCGCGCTCGTGCGGTTCGGCTTCGGGTACGGAAGCAAAGCGGTTAAAAAGTCCGCGACCGAGAACGTCGAAACGGAAAACAAAGCCGCGGACGATGCGGGCGCGCCCGACGCGAGCCTCGATACCGAGAATAACGCCGCGACGGACGGTGACGACGACGCAGACAAGCGCGCCGCGGAAGCCGCGCGCGGCACTGCCGAGGAAATGCGTCGCCGCGACGGACGCTTTAAGTATTTTATAGGCATAGGCATTTGCTTGGTGATGGTTATAATCAATCTCGTAGCGCTTGTGTGGGCGTGACGCGATGAACGAAATCGCTTTGTCAAACAGACCGCAAGCGCCGCGAGGCGAGCCGCTTTACGGCGAGCGCCGCGATATTCGCGCCGTGTCGTATGCGCTGTGCTCGGCGGTTTTCGGCGTTTTGGTAATGCGCATAGTGTCGTACTTTGCGGCGTTGCCGTCCGATACGTACGGGCAAACGCTGCTCGGCGATATGCTGTTCTCGCTGCCCGTGCAGCTCGTGTTCTTTCTTATAGTGCCGTTTTGCATATACAAGTTTTACGGCAAGCGCAGTGTGCGCGCGGTGCTGGAATACGGCTCGGTCGGCGCGTTCAAGCCCTATTTTTTGCTGGCGCTGCCGCTCGGGCTGTTCGTATATTTTTTGACGCTCGGCGTGTCGTCGGCGTGGCAGGCGCTGCTCGGCGCGACGGGGTATTCGCACGCGTCGGCGGCGACGCCGCTGCCCGACGGGTTTGTCGCGGGGTTCTTTGTCGCCGAGATAGTCATGACCGCGGTGCTGCCCGCGGTGTGCGAGGAGTTTGTCATGCGCGGCGGGCTGTTGACTACGGCGCGTAAGTCGTTGGGCATCGTCGGCTGCGTCGTGCTCGGCGGCGTGGCGTTCGGACTTTTCCACCAAAACGTAAGACAGGTGTTTTACACGTCGCTGTTCGGCGCGCTCGCCGTATTCCTTACGTATAAAACCAAGAGCCTGTACCCCGCAATGCTCATGCACTTCGTCAATAATTTTTGCGGCGTGTTTTTCGAGTATGCCGAGCATTACGGCTGGCCCGTGTTCGGCGGGCTGTGGAGCATGATAAACGAATTGAGCGCGGAATATCCGTGGCTGCTGTTTATAGTGTTCGCTGCGGTAGCGGGCGCGGCGCTCGGTATTGTCGTGATTATGCTGTACTGCCGCGAAAAGCGCGTCATACGCGACAAGACCGCGGTCATAAAGGACAGCGCGTTCGACGCGACCAATAAGCGCGTCGTAATCATGGGCGAGTTCGACCCTGCGCGTATAGAGAGCTTGGAAATGCAGCGCGAGGTGTACGGCAAAGACTACCGCGAGCAAAAGTACAAGCCGACCCTGCGCGACCTCGCGTTGATAGCGGCGTTGGCAACGGTGACGGTGGTTACTACGGTGTTCACTTACGTCTGGGGCTTCTTCTATTGAGCGCGTATGCCTCGCGTGATGCGTCGTTAAACGAGTGAGCGCGGCGCGGTCATGTACGTCTGAGTACACTCCCTTGCCGCGCCACTCGTTTGCCTAGCCTGACGCGGGTCTACGCGGTCAAATCGCTCGATATGGACAAAACATAACGTCGGCGTTTCTCGGTCATGTACGTCTGTGTAAACTCCCGCGCGTGTAGTATATTGTAAAGCGACAATAATGTGCCGGTATACCGCCTTCGGCGTGGTGCGGCTAGAAGTAAACGGGTGAAGTATGAAAAAAATCAGAATTTTATGCGTGGGCAAGGCGAGTAAGAGCTTTTGCCGCGAGGGGTGCGACGAGTATTTGAAGCGCATGAAGGCGTTCTACGACGTGAGCGTCGCGGAAATCCCCGAGCAGCCGACCGTGCAGCGCGAGTGCGACGAGCTGCTGCGGCGCATGTCGGCGCGCGAATGCGTACTGCTCGATATCGGCGGCGACCCCGTCACCTCCGAGGAGCTTGCGGGCATATTGTACGACGCGCACCTGCGCGCGGACGAGCTTACCTTCGTTATAGGCGGCGCGTCGGGCGTGGACGGGCGCGTGCGCGCTCTGGCGCGGCGCAGGATATCGTTCGGCAGGGTCACGTTTCCGCACCAGCTCGTCAGGCTCATGCTGTGCGAACAGCTCTACCGCGCGGCGACGATACTCAATAGGATACCGTATCACAAGTAGCTCGCAGTCGCGCGCCCGCGCATAATCATGCGGCTGCGCATTACCGACCGCGTTTCCGCATATTCCTATCCTATGAACGTTTTCGAGAGGGTAAAAACGACGCTGGACAGGTCGGACGCCGACGTTTTTTCGATAGGCGAGAGCGCGTGCGGGCTGCCCGTGCTGTGTGCGCACTGCGGCGGGTACGACGGCGCGCAGCTGATAGTCACAGCCGCGATACATGCGCGAGAATGCTATACCGCGCTCGTCGCGCTTCAACAGATTTCCGAATTCGACGGCGACGGCGGGGGCGGGGCGTATTTCGTGCCGCTCGTCAATCCCGACGGCGCGCTGTTCTTCGAAACGGGCGAAACGTTCGGCAAACGATTTTTGGCGGACAACTTAACGCGGCGGCGCGAGTGGAAAGCCGACGCCGACGGAATAGATCTCAACTGTAATTTCCCCGCACGGCACGGCACGGGCAAGTACAACAAGCGCGTGGCGGGCGCGTCCGATTTTATCGGCGATTACCCGCTGTGCGCGCCCGAGTCCGCCGCGCTTGCGCGCTTTACCGAGCGCGTAATGCCCGCGGCGACGGTCAGCTATCATTGCATGGGCGGCGAGCTGTATTGGGAATTTTTTCAGTGCGGGCGGCGGCGCGAGCGCGATTTGCGTTTTGCGACGGCGATAGCGGAAAGAATAGGCGTGCGGCGCGTGGACGGCGATTTGTGTTCGGCGGGCGGGTACAAGGACTATTGCGTGAGCGCGCTCGGCATTCCCGCCGTGACCGTCGAGCTAATCGAATCGGGCGACCACCCGTTCGCGCCCGAGCATTTTGCCGCCGATATCGAGCGCAACGCGACGCTGCCGCGCTTCCTGCTCGACCTCATACGTACGCAATAAACACAACGGAGTAAATTCGATGGATAACGACAACGAGCTTGCGCAAATCGAGCGCGACGAAAAATTTATGGCGGAAACGCTCGCCCGTCTCGCGGAATGTCCCGAGCGCGAAGTGCCCGTAGCGGCAATCGTGGTGCTCGGCGACGAGGTAGTGGGCGTGGGCGTCAACCGCCGCGAGACCGATATCGACCCCACCGCGCACGCCGAGGTGGTGGCTATCCGCGCCGCAGCCAAGCGGCTCGGGCGGTGGAACTTGTCGGACTGCGAGCTGTACGTCACGTTGGAGCCGTGCGTCATGTGCGCGGGCGCGATAGTGTATTCGCGGATACGGCGCGTCGTGTACGGCGCGAAGGATTTGCGATTCGGCGCGTGCGGCACGATAATGAACGTTGCGGACAACCCAGCGCTCAATCACCGCGCGGAAATCGTCGGCGGCGTGGCGGAGGAGCGGTGCTTAGCTCCAATCCGTGCGTTTTTTGCGGCGCGGCGCAAGCCCAAGAACAATCGGTAGCGTTAACGTGCGCCCAAACGCCCTCGCGCGCAAATTCGGCGCGGGGTCTGTATTTATGTGTCCGCCAACATTAAATTCGCATTAAATATGCGCGAATAGCGCGCGTCCGCATTGACAAAACTATAAATAGTATATATAATTCGGATATCTACGGAGCGAGGTGCGGCATGATAGTCGGGCGACTTTTAAACAAGGTGATAAATATTTTTACGGGGCTGTTCGCCATTGCGACGCTTGTGCTCATGCTGGTAAGCTATATCAACAGCGCGTTCGGCGGCGTGATATTGCAGGGCAACGCGCTCGTCACGGTAGAGCGGTTTCGCAATTATTTTACGCTCGCCACGGTGTTTTGCGCAGGCATAGAGTTTACGCTCAAACGCAACGTGATATTCGCCGTTGTGTTCGCGCTAATCGTAGTCGCGGTAGCGGCGTTCATGATTTACACCGACTTGGCTATCTGATTTACCGAATTGCAAAATACTAATCGACGGACGGGCGACCCCGTCCGTTTTTGCTTGCGCGCAAAAAACGTTCTGCGGCTTTGTCGATATCGCCCGCGCCCATGAATACGACCGCTTTCTCTTTGAGCGATTTGCAGTAGTCTACAATCTCGGCGAACGTGTCGAAGCAGTACGCGCGCGCGTTGAGCTCCACGATTTTGCGGCACAGCGTGTGCGACGATACTTCGCCCGCGCGCTCGCGCGCCGAAAACACGGGCGCGAGTACGACGGTGTCGGCGGCGGCAAGCGCGCTTACGAACCCGTCCATAAGGCTTTGCGTGCGCGAATACGTGTGCGGCTGAAACACGACTGCAACCGACGGGAACAGCTCGCGTGCGCAGGCGAGCGTCGCCGCGATTTCCGTGGGGTGGTGCGCGTAGTCGACGATTACCGTTTTTCCGAACGCAACGCCCTTGCGCTCGAACCGCCGCGCTATGCCGCCGAACTTGTTCAAGCCCGACGCGGCGGCGGATGGATTAAGCCCGCACGCGTCGGCGACCGCGAGCGCGGCGAGCGCGTTGTAAACGTTGTGCTCGCCGACGACGGGCATTGTTATCCGCGCGCGCCTGTCGCGGCTCGCAAGCTCGAAGGTGCGCGCGCCGCCGTCGACGCGCACGTTTTCGGCGCGGTAGTCGTTGTCCTTGCCCAGCCCGAATGTAATCGGCTCGGCGCACAGCGTCTTGCAAACGGGGTCGTCGCCGTTTACGATAACGGTTTTGCACCGCGCGCAAAACGCCTTGTATGCTCGAACCAGCGCCGCTTCGTCGCGGTAGTAGTCGGGGTGGTCGAACTGCACGTTGAGCACGACGCCGATATCGGGCGTCAGGTGCAAAAAGCTCTCGCGGTACTCGCACGCCTCGGTTATGAAAAAGTCGTCCGCGCCCAGCCGCGAGCCGCCCGCAACGCCCACGTGCAGCGTCGCTCTGTCGCCGAAAATCGCGCCGAGCATGGCGGTGGCGGTGCTCTTGCCGTGACAGCCCGCGACGGCAATAACGCGCTTGTACGCGCGTGAAAGCTCGCCGAGGTACTCCGCGCGCTCGACGGTCGGAATGCCCAGCTCGTGCGCGCGGGCGAGCTCGCAGTTGTCGTCAGGCACTGCGTTGGTGTAAACGACGAGGTCGCAGCCGTCTACGTTTTCGGGGGCGTGCCCGCCGTCGTCTCTGTCCGAGCCCGTGACGGTATGTCCGCGCGCGGCGACAAACTCCGAAAGCGCGCGCATGGACACGCCGCGGTTGCCGATGAAGTGAATTCTCATACTGAACTAATATGCGGATTGTGGGCGGCGGGTGCGTCTATTGCGCGCAAATAGTGTTAATTCGGGTATTTTAGCGTCGAATACGGTCAAAATATTACGAAAATCTATTGATTTTGTCGAAAGAATATGGTAAACTTATCTTGGCTCGCAATTTAGTCATAGGTTGGAGATTATGGAAATTACCGAGGTAAGATTGCGCCTCGTGAGAGACCCCGGCAAGCTCAGGGCGGCAGCGTCCATCACCATAGACGGGTGCTTTGTCGTGCATGACCTACGAGTAGTGGAAAATGAGGGCAATCTCTTCATCGCCATGCCGAACAAGCGTATCGGCACGGGCGAATTCCGTGACGTCGCGCACCCTATTAACAACGAAACGCGCGACTATATAGCCAAACTGGTAATCGATAAGTACAACGAAGAAATCCGCGCCTCCTCCGCTAATCAAGACTGACTTATTGGGTTTGACGTAAATATCGAACAGGAAATTCAAGCCGTTGCGTCGGCAGCGGCGGGTTTTCGCTTGCAAAATTGCGCAATTTTAAGTGACTAAAAAGCCGTTGATTTGTGTTATTCCGCACATAAGCGGGGCTTGCCGCGCCCAAAACATTTTAAAATGACCGACAAAACGCTTGCGCAAAGCGTCGGCATGTGGTATAATTACTAGGCTTTATAAAATCGCTATACCGAAAGAAGGTGTGATATGACGCTTTTGAATGTACCCGGTTGGGTTGCGGACTCGTTTCCGATTTTAAGAATAGTTCTCGTGTGCTTGATGGCGGCAATCGGCATTGCGCTTATTATCGTCATTATGTTTCAGCCCTCGTCCTCGTCGGGTATGGGCGCGCTCACCGGTCAGCGCGACACGTTTTACGCCAAGGATAAATCCAAATCGCTCGAATCGGTTATGAAGCGTATAACCGTTGTGCTCGGAATAATAGAGGGTGTGCTTGCAATACTGTTTTTCGTAACGTTGCTCATATTCCGCGGTTAATCGAGAGGCGAAAGCCTCTTTTTTTTGCCGTTATTACCGATTGAAAAGCAGACGCATGCGCGTTCGACCGAATAACCGTATATTTAATACAAGATAGGTAATTACGTTTAATATGAAAAATCAAAAAGGAAAATCAAACGCCGCGAGATGCGGCAAAACCCCGTCGCGCCCGCGCGGCGACGCGCGCGGCGCCAAGCGCTCGGGCGATTTCGACGGCAGGAAAAACGCCAAAGCGGTCGGCGCTGTGGTGGGCAGGCTCGACTGCAAGGGCGACCGCTTCGGGTTTGTGACGGGCGAGGGCAAGAGCGACGATTTGTTCGTTTCGCACGAAAACCTCGGCGGCGCGCGCCACGGCGACACCGTGCGCGCTATCGTAATAGGCAATCGTCCGTCGCGCGGCGGGTCGCGCCGCGAGGGACGCGTTATCGAGGTGGTGGAGCGCAATCCGCTGTCCGTCGTGGCGACGGTGGTGTTCCGCGACAATATTTTTTGCGCCGTTCCCGACGATAGGCATTACGGCGAGCTTTTGGAGATTACCGAGCTTAACGGCGCGAGCGAGCACGACAAGGTCATTATCGACGTCGTAGCCAACGAGTACGGCGGCGACGGCGCGCGCGTGCTCGCGGTGCTCGGGCGGTTCGACGAAATAGGCATGGACGTAAAGAGCGTGATTGCCTCGCACAACCTGCGCACTGAGTTTCCGCGCGACGTAGCGGAGCAAGCCGCGGCGTTCCCCGAGACGGTTTCGCCCGCGGATATCAACGCGCCGTACCGTACCGATTTTCGCGGCGAAACGGTGTTTACTATCGACGGGAGCGATTCCAAGGACTTCGACGACGCGGTGTCGCTCGTGCGCACCGACGGCGGGTATCGGCTGGGCGTGTATATCGCCGACGTCGCGCAGTACGTGACGGACGGCTCGCCGCTCGACCGCGAGGCGCTCGCGCGCGGCACGAGCGTGTATCTTGCCGACAGAGTAATTCCCATGCTGCCCGAGGTCTTGTCCAACGGCTTGTGCTCGCTCAACGAGGGCGTGGATAGGCTGGCGCTGTGCGCCGTTATCGACCTGGACGGCGACGGGCGGCGCACGGGCTTAAAGCTGTGCGAGGGCGTTATTCGCTCGGCGGCGCGGCTGACGTACACGGGCGTGCAGGCTATTTTGGACGGCAACGGGTTTTTGCGCAAAAAGTACGCCGCGCTTGTGCCGACTTTGGAGCTTATGAAGGAGCTGGCGTTAAAGCGCGCCGCGCTCAGGCGCAAGAACGGCGCGGTCGAGTTCGATTTGACGGAGACCGAAATCAAGTTCGACGCGAACGGGCACGTCGCCGATATAGCCAAAAAGCCGCGGCTGCTCAGTATGAGCATGATTGAGGAGTTCATGATACTCGCCAACTGCGCGGTGGCGGAAAAGTTTTGCAGGGCGAAAACGCCGTTCGTTTATCGCGCGCACGAGCGTCCCGCGCCCGAAAAGATTTCGGCGTTGAACGAGTATTTGGAGGCTGTCGGGGCGGGGCTTACGTGCCCTGTCGACCCCATGCCCAAGCAGGTTGCGGGGCTGTTGTCCAAGGTGCGCCCCGAAATTTCGTCGGCGGTCGCGCGCGTCGCGCTGCGCTCTATGGCAAAGGCGACGTACGAGCCCAAAAACTACGGGCATTTCGGGCTTGCCGAGGATTTTTACTGTCACTTTACTTCGCCGATACGGCGGTATCCCGACCTCGCCATTCACCGCATTATAAAGGCGTATTTGCACGGCGGCGCGGACGCGGTCAAGCGGTTTCGCGGTTTTGCGGAGACGGCGGCGGAAAAAAGCTCCAAGGCGGAACGCGTCGCGCAGGATTGCGAGCGCAAGGTGGACGACTTTAAAAAAGCGGAGTACATGTCGCATCATATCGGCGAGCGGTATGCTGGCACTGTCAGCTCCGTCACCGATTTCGGGTTTTTCGTGGAGCTGGAAAACTCCGCCGAGGGGCTTGTGCGCATGGCGACGCTCCCGCCCGCGGCGCGGTTCGACGGCAGGAGTATGAGCATTGTGTGCGGCAGGGCGCGGTTCGGCTTGGGCGACAAAGTGAATATCAAGGTCGACAAGGTCGAGGGCGACCGCGTCGATTTCGTTTTGAGCTAGCATAGAGCTGTTTGTTCGGCGTGCGAGTAAGCGTGATTATCGGCGAGGTTGCGGGTTGCGCGTTCAATCGGAGTATCGTATGGAAAACAAATTCGACGTAGTAATAATAGGCGGCGGTCCCGGCGGCGTGTCGGCGGCGTTGTATACGGCGCGCGGCGGGCTTTCCACTTGCGTTATACACAGCGGCGAGTCCGCTTTGCACAAGGCGCATTTGATAGAGAACTATTACGGCGCGGTAGCGACGGGCGCGGAGCTGTACGCGCGCGGCATAGAGCAGGCGCGCGGCGTGGGCGCGACGGTGCTGTCCGACCAGGCGACTTTCGTCGAGTACGACGGCAACGGCTTTGCCGTGTCCACGGCGGCAAACGGCGTGATTTCCGCACGGCGGCTGATTGTGGCGACGGGCGCGGCGCGCGCGCGGGCTGATATCGAGGGAATTGACGCGTTCGACGGCAAGGGCGTAAGCTATTGCGCGGTGTGCGACGCGTTTTTTTACAGAAAGAAGCGCGTGGGCGTCGTGGGCGCGGGCGAGTTCGCCGCGCACGAGTACGGCGCGATTTCGGCGGTGGCGAGCGAAACGTATTTGTTTACCGACGGCGCGCAGGCGAGTTTTTCCGCGCCGCTCATCGTGGACAAAAAAATCGCGCGGGCGTATGCGCGCGAGGACGGCAGGCTCGGCGGCGTGGAGCTTGTCGACGGCGAGCGTATCGAGCTGGACGGGCTGTTCGTCGCGCTCGGCGTTATGGGCAGCAGCGCGCTCGCAAAGAGCGTGGGCGTGCTCACCGATAAGCGCGGCGCGGTCGTCACCGACGCTCGGGGCATGACCAATATCAAGGGCTTGTACGCGGTGGGCGATTGCACGGCGGGTATCAAGCAGGTGGGCAAGGCGGTGTCCGACGGCGTGATTGCGGGCATGAGCGTGATTGCCGATATCAAGGCGGAGCGGCGGGCATGAGCGCGATAAACGGAGTGCGCGCGGCTGTGTTCGACCTCGACGGAACGCTGTTCGATTCGGTCGGGCTATGGCACGAGATTGACGAGATATTTTTGCGCAAGCGCGGGTGCGAGCCGACCGACGATTACAAGCGCAGTATCGCCGCGCTCGGTTTTAAAGCGACGGCGTACTTTACCGTCGAGTATTTCGGCTTAAACGAAACGCCCGAAACGCTGATGGACGAGTGGAACGTGCTCGCCGAGCATGCGTACAAGCATACGATTAAGCTGTTCGACGGCGCGCGCGAGTATTTGGCGGCGTGCGCGGCGGCGGGATTGACGATTTTGGCGGTGACCAGTTTAAAGCGCGAGCTTGCCGAAAGCTGTTTGACAAGCAACGGCGTGCGCGGATACTTTAAGGAAATTATCACTGCGGACGAAACGGGCATGAAAAAATCGTCGCCCGATATCTACGAGTACGCGGCAAAGCGCGCGGGGTGCGCCGCAGCCGAGTGCGTCGCGTTTGACGACGTGCACGACGCACTCAGAGCCGCAAAAGCGGCGGGCATGACGACCGTGGCGATTTCTCGTCCCGACGGATTGTTCGGCGCGCACGACGGCGCGGACTATATCGTAGACGGCGTGGGTAAAGCGCCGCGATTGATAGGTAAAGCTTAAAGCGCAAGCAGTTTTGGCAGGAACAAGCATAGAAAGGAAAAGCCGCCAAGCGCGAGTTTTCGGCACGGGCGAGCGGCTTTGACAAAGCAATGCGCTTACTGTAACGCGCCGAAACCGAAGTAAATATCGCCGCTGCTAAAAAGCGCGCTCCTCTCGAAAAGCGCAATTCCCATAGGGATTAAAAAACAAAAATTTTATAAGAGTTGCACTTTCAAGCGATGAAAAAGAACAGGATTTCAAATCGAAGTCCTGTTTCTTTTTACA
>CAJTNI010000013.1 GCA_910577945.1 uncultured Christensenella sp.
GTGCCGAAACCGAACGCTGCGGAACAATCCGAATACAGCCGCATATCGCAGTATGTCAAAAGCCGATCGGCTTCAACTACACCAACAGCATCACGGCGAAAACAAACCCGACAATCGACAAAGCCGAAGCTCTTCGTGCTTCGGGTGGCGGCGGCGCCGCCGTGTGTTACGCCTTAGACCGCGCATCGTTCAATCAGGGAATTAACGCGCAATACAATCCGAGTATTACCGATGACGGAATTATTCAGACGATTGTTTCAAAAGGTCCGGGCGCCGTGTGCGTGAAAGACAGCGCCGAAGTATATGACGCTCGCGGAAACGTCAACGGGGAAATAGTTCCGACTATTACAGGCGACCACAATGACCGCATAACGGACTACACGGCGGTTATCACGCAAAAGCCTACCTACTGCCTGCAGGGCAACGGAATCGACCGCACGGAAAAATCGGGATGCAACGGAAAAGGCGTCAAGGAAGGCGTGTGTTACACCCTGAACACCACCGACCGCCCGGCGGTAAGCGACGGCGCCGAAGGTTACATAGTCCGCCGCCTGACGCCGCTCGAATGCGAACGACTGCAGGGCTTCCCGGACGGATGGACGGACATCGGCGAATGGGTGGATGCGAAAGGCAAAACGCGGCAAACCACGGACGCGGCAAGGTATAAGGCGCTGGGTAATTCAATCGCGATCCCGCCGTGGAAATGGGTGCTCAAGCGTTTATGTGCCAATTACGAACGCGATGCCACTATGGCGAGCTTATTCGACGGGATCGGCGGCTTCCCGCTCATCTGGGAACGCCTGAACGGCGCGGGCACCTGCATCTGGGCGAGCGAGATCGAAGAGTTCCCGATCGCCGTAACAAAAAAACATTTTCAAGGAGCAACGGTATGAAAAAACAAACAAACCCCTACCGCGGCGGAGTCGAGTGTTCTCTCAATATTACACGCCAGACCAACACGAAAGGAATGAAGGTTATGACGACGCGCGAAACGCCTACGACTCACAACTACGGCAAGCTGATCGTTTTCGACTGCGCCAAATGCGGCACAAATCTCTGCGCTTGCTATGAAACGGATCCCGCCCGCGGCGGCGGAATACACGAAGAATGGCACTATTGCAGTAAATGCGGCAACCCGCTCGACTTCGGCGAGTTCTATCATAAGCCGGAACAGCCCGATCCGCCGCCTACGTCGGACGACGACATTAAATTCGAGGAGTAATGCATGGAAACGAAAAAAGAACAACCTTTCAACGGGATGAAATGGGAAAAGACGTCGAGCACAAGCTGGGAAGCCCGCGGACAAAACGGCACTTTCTATCTGAAAGCCAACTGCGGCGGCTGGCGCGGGGAATACATCCCGACAAACCCCTACGGCAAACGGTTCTATTTGCGCTGGACGAAGAAGATCCGCGAGATCAAGGACTGGTGCGAAAATAATCACTACTGGGAGGAACCGAAGCGTGAAAACCCTGTCAATATGGCAACCATACGCAAGCCTTATAGCGATTAAAGCCAAGCAATATGAAACGCGGGGCTGGGCGACGAAATATCGCGGCCCGCTCTTGATCCACGCCGCCGCCAAGTCGCCCGCCGCCGTTTACAAGATACTCGATAACGACGTCGCCGGGGAGATCGAGAAGGCGCTCGCTCCACTCGGCTCTACGAGCGAGAATATCGGGCAACTGCGGGCGAAATGCCTGCCGCTCGGGAAAGTGATCGCGATCGCAAATTTGACCGACTGCATCGAAATAACGCCCGCATTCGCCGCGTCCGTAAGTGCGGAAGAAAGAGCCTTCGGCGACTGGACGCTCGGACGGTATGCGTGGAAGCTCGAAAGCGTGAACCCGCTCCCGTTCTTCATTCCCGCCAAAGGACAACAAGGGATCTGGAACTTCCAGACCGACAAAATCAACGAAAAAGGAGAATATACCCAATGAGCGCACAAAGCGACTACAAGGCGGCGGCTGCCGCACTCGAAAAGTTCTGCAACGAAGAGACAAACTTCGCCGTCGAGATTCTGACGGAAAACTACCCCCTGAGCGTAAAGTTCACACCCAACGCGCAGATGAGCCTGTTCGATTCTGAAAATTACACCGTCGACGAAAACGGCGAGATCGGCAACATACTCATCAGCGTCGGGCAGTCTACCCGCGTCCTCTCTTCGCTTCGATTCAAAATGGATGCGAAGCTCATGAAGAAAATGATCAAACTCTCCGAAAAGGTCGGTAACGCATATCTTCACGCTTTCCGCGAAGGCGCTCAGTTCGCGCCCGCAGCAATCGAGAAAGCGACGGATTTATTCGTCGACGAGCTTTGGAAAACCTGCATCCCCGACACTTCGGTCGTGGTATTCAACACCCGCAAATACAAACAGGCGCTGAATACCGTGCTCAAGAGCGTTCTCTCCGGCGATGAGGTAAAGATTCCCGAAGATCTTCCCGAGCCGCCTCCGCGCAAATATCGCGCGGACATATCGCTCTATAATCTGTTCACGCCCAAAGCGGACGAATTGCCCGACGACCGCGTCGGCGCCGACGTCGAATACTTCACGGAAGGCGAGGATCTCGAAGCCGTAAGAGACGAAGCTGTCAATCAAATCGCCAACGTTTGCTTATCGCGCGACGTTCCCGCAGGGCAGAGCTTCGGAATAGTTTTGACGCTTTCCTGCAACGATGAGCACGTCGACACCGACGAAGGATCCGCAACGTGGGACGGTTCGGAGGTGCATATTGAAATCTAACGCCTCCCGCCGACCGCGGCGGTGCGTTATATGCGGGGCGGCTATCAAGACCGAGCACGGACACAATGCACAACCGATCGCTGCGGGAACGTGCTGCGACGTCTGCAATTATGGCGTCGTCGTGCCGGCAAGAATAGCCGCCGCCTTAAATCAAGGAGGAAATCGAAAACAATGAAATGTGCAGACTGCGAAAACTGCAAATTCGAGCAATGCAACGGCGGCGTGAACCGCTTCTATTGCACACATCCCGCGGCGGCGGCAAGTGTAAACGCAGGCGCCCGTTTGATCGCGAGAACCGATCGGCACAAAACGGAGCTTCCCGTCAAGACGGCGCCCCGCTGGTGCCCTATCAAATACGACAAATAAGGAGACTGACATGAACGAGAAAAACGAACGGCAGGATGATCCTGTCAACCACCCGTCGCATTATACGGACGGCAAGATCGAGGTCATTGAATTTATCGAGGACAAAAATCTGAATTTTCACAGGGGCAACGCGGTCAAATATATCGCTCGCGCCGGAAAGAAAGACAAGAGCAGGGAAATCGAGGACTTACAAAAGGCGGCGTGGTATATCGACCGCGAAATCAAAAGACTGGAGGCAAAAAAATGAGCAATCAATTCAAATCAGTTTACACCAACGATCCCGCGAATATGGTCGCGGAAGCATTCGCGGAACTTTACCCCGATGCTAAATACGAGGCGGCACTCGCGCCCGAACTATACGACGACAAAGGCACCCCTATATGTTCCTGCATTACGTTCCCGAACGAAGGCGACGATGCGGACGCGGTTCCGATTATCGTCGTCAACTCCCAGCTCGGCGTTGAAGTCGCCGCCGCAGAGCTCGCGATGCAACTCATCCACGCCGCTCTCGGCTTTGAAAGCCTGAAAGGCGGGGAAGAATACGATGCGGCGCTTAACGCCCTGAAGGCAAGATACAACGAAATCGGGAACGAGCGCTTCCCTGAAAGCGCGGAGGCGGCGGAACCCGTCGGAGGTGGCGGCAATGAGTGACAAGAAAGATTACCGCGGCGGGTGCCTCATCCTTACAGTCGCCGCTCTTTGCTTCATCTGCCAGATCGTATTCCTGACGTTGAAACTCTGCGGCGCGGTCGCGTGGCACTGGGCGCTTGTGCTCCTTCCGCTCATGATACTCGTCGGGCTTCCGCTTCTGCTCATAATTCTTTATGTTTTCCTGCGGCTTCCGTCGGAAATCGTGCGGAATTATCAAAGAAGGAAGCACGTCGATGCGGAAGCGGCTAAATACGGAATGGAGCGCCAGCCCGGCGAATCAACGGGCGAGCTTAAAAAGCGAATTATAACCCGCAACATGATAAGCGGCGACTATTCCCGCAAAGAGCTCAAGGAAACGATAATGAACCGCTTCCCCGACGTTGCAAGCTGTCAGTTCTATACCAACAACAGCCCGCAAAACCCGACGATCGTCATCTCCGTGAAGAAAGTCGACGACTTCTCGAGCGGCGGCGTTAAGTTACAAAAGTTCACGGACGCGGAACTTGCCGAAATATTCGCGGCGGCGGTTCCGTACATCCCCGAAAAATACCGCGTAACAATCAAAAACAAGGAGATCGAAGAAAAATGAGACTTTTCAGCACCGAACAAGTAAGCAAATACCACCCCGACAAATACGCCGACCAAATAAGCGACGCCATTCTGGACGCCTGTCTGGAAAACGACGAAAACAGCCGCGTCGCCTGCGAAACGCTCGTGAAGGACGACGTCATCGTTCTCGCGGGAGAAATCACAAGCGGCGCAGGCGTCGATTATAGAGAGATCGCCCGCAACGTCGCCAAAAAGCTCGGGTACCCCGTCAACAGGATCGAGACGTTCATCAGAACGCAGTCGCCCGAAATCGCCGCAGGCGTCGGACGCGGCAAAGATCAGGGCGCCGGGGATCAGGGCATAATGTACGGTTACGCTTGCAACCAAACCGCGAGCGGGCTCCCGTTCGGCTTCGATCTCGCAAATCAAATCATTGAAGCAATCGAAAAAGACGTCGGAACGCCTTCCGCGCTTTTGCTGGGCGACGCCAAGTGTCAGGTTACGGTCGATCTCGACGAACCCGCCACCATGCAGAGCGTGAAGAAGATTCTCGTCAGCGCCTGCCATAAGCCCGAACGCGGGCAGAAACGGATCCGCGCATACATAAACGCAAAGCTCGATGCTCTGGGCGTTCCCGCTTCCGTGGAGAGAATTATCAACCCCGCGGGCGCGTGGACTATCGGCGGCCCGTTTGCGGATGCGGGACTGACGGGCAGAAAAATCGTATGCGACCAGTACGGCGGCTTCTGCCCCGTGGGCGGCGGAGCGTTCTCCGGCAAGGATCCGTCAAAGGTCGACCGTTCGGGCGCGTATATGGCGCGTAAAATCGCCAGAAGCCTGCAACTCACGCACGGGCTCAAATGGTGCGAGGTTCAGCTCGGTTATGCAATCGGCAGAGCCGAACCCGTGAGCGTTTCCGTCAATAGCGACTTGTCGCCCGAGATCAATGCCAAACTGACGAAGATCGTGCTCGGCGACTACAATCTCACGCCCGCGGGGATCATCGCAAACCTCGACCTTTTGAACGTCAAATATGAGAAAATCGCAGAAGGGTGCCATTACAGGCTCGGAGGCGGCGTATGAGCGGGAAGAAAACAGTCAAACCGAAAGCGCAGGCGGCGGGCATTCCCGTCTACTGCGCTCACGATGCAATCGTCAGGGCGGCGGATCTCATTCCGAACCCGAAAAACCCGAACAAGCACCCGCAGGCACAAATCGAAGCTCTGGGCGCCATTATACGCGGCAGCGGCTGGCGCAACCCTATCACGGTCAGCACTCGCTCGGGGCTCGTTGTGAAAGGACACGGGCGGCTTCTGGCGGCTCAGCTCGAAGAACTCGACGAAGTTCCCGTCGATTATCAAGACTACGAGTCGGAGGCGGCGGAACTTGCGGATCTGACGGCAGACAACCGCATCGCCGAGCTTGCCGAAACCGACAACAAAATGCTCATCGAAGTTTTCGGAACGATTGACGCCTCCGACTTAGACTTCGGGCTGTCGGGCTACTCAAAAGACGAATATGCGGAAATAGCCGCGTCCTTAAACGAAACGCTTGCCGCAACCGAAACCGAGGAAGATCTCGACGACGTTCCCGAAACTCCCGATGCACCCGTTACGCAATACGGCGACATCTGGATCCTCGGCGGGCGTCATCGTGTTATGTGCGGAAATTCAACCGTCCCCGAAGATCGCGAAAAACTGCTCGACGGCGCCGCTCCGCAAACTCTTTTGACGGATCCGCCGTACTGCTCGGGCGGCTTTCAGGAAACGGGCAAAAGCACGGGAAGCATCGGAACAATGCGCGCCGACGGCGGCCCGCTTCCGAAAATCGCGAACGACATCCTTTCCACGCGCGGCTATCAGAACCTTATCGCCAAAGCTCTCGCCGATATTCCGTGCCAATACGCTTATGTTTTTACTGACTGGCGAATGTGGGTGTATTTGTTTGACCTTATCGAAGGCGCAGGCTTCGGCGTAAAGTCGATGATCGTCTGGGACAAAGGAACGCCGGGAATGGGCGTCGGCTGGCGATCCCAGCACGAGCTCATTATTTTCGGCAATCGAAGCAAGACGAAGTTCGACAATCACAAAGGTTACGGAAACGTGATAAAATGCTCGCGATCGGGAAACGAACTGCACCCCACGCAAAAGCCCGAGGAAGTTTTCGAGATCATTCTCGACAATATGGAATGGGCGGCGGGCGTGTATGATCCCTTCGGAGGAAGCGGGACGGCGCTTGTCGCCGCCGAAGCGAAAGGTCAGCAGGCGTTCGTGATGGAATTGACGCCGCAATATACCGACGTCGAAGTAAAACGCTGGCACCGCATAACGGGAAGCCGCGACGTCAAACTCATCCGCGACGGCAGGGAAGTCGCACCCGAGAAATACGAGAGAATTTTCGAGAAAATAGACAGTAACGATTAAGGAGGCGGCTATGAAGAAAACACAAGCGATCAAAGAAAGATTAAACGCGCACAGGGAAATGCTCGAAAAACTTGCCACTTTGAAGCAGGAGCTCGAATATGCGGCGGATGCATACGGAAGCCCGCGCGCTATTGATTATTCGGGAATGCCACACGGAAGCGGCGACGGAACGAGCGAAACGGAGCGCGTCGTGCTGAGAAAGGTCGCTCTCGAAGAACGAGTAAAACAAAAGGAAAACGAAATCGCCGCCGACTGGGCTGAGCTGGAGCCCTTCGTCGAACGCCTTGCCCCCTCCGAAACGCTCGTGATCAATCTCCGCTATTACTACGGCGCCGAATGGCGCGAAATCTGCCAAAGAATTTACGGCAAACACGACGACTATGAGCTCGAAGCCGACCAATACATGGACAAAATGTTCAGAACCCACGGGCGCGCCCTGCTCAACCTTGCCGAATTATACACCCACAAAACCGCGTAAATGCCGAAATTCCGCCCGACTTCCGTCGGAAATCTGCGGAAATCTGAAAAAAGGTCAGTAAAACGCAGTAAAAAGAAGTAAATCACATTGAAACGCAGTAAACGGGTGTGTTATAGTGTATGCTGTCAAAGAACCGCAACGGGGAAACTCGTCGCGGCTTTCTTTTTACGGAAAGATCCCGCTATCGGAGCGGGACGGCGGGCGGCGGCTATTTATGGTCGCCGCTTCCAATTATCAACAGGGCTTCGGAGGCGGCTATGGAATTAAACATCAGCATCCCCGGACTGGACGGCGTTCTTTCCAAAGCAAAAAAAACGCAGAGCGACATCCAGAAAGCCGTCAGTCAAACCGTCAAAGACTGCAAAGCCCGCGCTCCCGCGCAGGTAACCAAAGCAGTTACAGCCGTCTATGCGATTAAATCAAGCGAAGTGACGGCGGCGGGTAAGGCAGCCAAAGGCGGCGCGAAAACAGTCGGGGAGATCAAGATCAAGGGCGTGAGTATGGAAAACATACAGCTCGTATATCGCGGTCGCCTTCTTACGCCCACACACTTCTCGATGACGCCGCGAACGCGACCGGCGGGCGGTAAGAAATACACGGTCAAAGCCGCCATATACAAGGGCAAAAAGAAAGCTCTCGGCAGTTCCGTTTTCCTTGCCCCCTCGGGGGCTCTCGGCACGACGGAGATCCCGTTCAAGAGAACGACGGACGCGCGCCTTCCTATCGACGCAATTCGCACGGTCAGCATACCGCAAACAATCGGCAACGAGAAAGTCGCCGCCGATATAAAGGTCAGGCTCAATGATCTGCTGATGAAAAGGCTACAGCATAACATTGACCGATACGCAAAAAAATAGCCCACCCCTATGCGCCGCCGCTACCCAACGGCGGCGCCCCCTTATCTCGTTATTATCGGCAGTACCTCAGAGAAAAAAGCAAAGCCGCTTAGGCTCGAAGCGCGTCAGCGAGCGCCCACAAAGTTTCCAGCAGGTACTGTCGGTAATATTTTTCTCCTGCGGTGCTCGCGAGCCCAGAACTCGCATAGTCCCGGAGAATTTTTTACAATCGTTTCGTTACGCAAAAAAGGAGGTAATCATGGCAACACAGCCCTCGCAACCGAAGCGAACAATGGTCGAAGCGGCAATGGTCGCGAAGCTGTTCAATTTGACGGTTCGGCGCATTCAGCAACTCACGCAGGACGGGATTCTGACGACCGAGCTCGTCGATAAAAAACGCCGCTACGATCTACTTCTGACGGTTCAAAAATACATTGCTTATCTGCAGGAAAAGGTCGCCAAAAAAGGCGAAAGCAAGGCAGACGCCGAAAACGAGAGCCGCAAAATCAAAGCCGACGCCGACTATCGCGCTACGAAGGCAGAGCTCGCCGATATGGAACTCAAAGAACTCCGCGGCGAGATGCATCGCAGCGAGGACGTCGAAGCTATGACGACGGATCTCGTGTTTACCATCCGCAGCATGATGCTCGCGCTTCCCGGTCGGCTCGCGATCGACCTCGCAAAAATCACAAAGCCCGCGGAAATATCTGAAAGGATCAAGCAGGAAGTTTATGCGATCCTGCTGGAGCTCTCGAACTACAAGTATGACGCCGCCGCGTATAAGAAGCGCGTCCGCGACCGTCAGGGCTGGAGCGAACTCCTGAAAGATGACGACGACACAGGCTGAGGCGCGTCTCAATAAAGCGATCGCGCCCGCCGTCCGTAATTTTGCACCGCCTGACGACCTAACCGTTTCACAATGGGCAGACCGACACCGTCGGCTATCGCCCGAAACTTCAGCCGAGGCTGGCCCGTGGAGAACCGCACGGACGCCATACCTCAAAGAGCCGATGGATGCGTTCAACGATCCGAAAGTTACGAACATAGTCATGGTCGCGGCTTCGCAGGTCGGCAAATCTGAATTTTTGCTAAACTGCATCGGTTACGTCATCGATCAAGATCCAGCGTCCGCCATGTATATACAGCCGACGCTGGACGATGCCCGAAAATTCTCACGTCATAGAATCGCGCCGATGATTCGAGACAGCAAACCGTTACGGTCGAAAGTTTCGGACGTTAAAACGAGAGACAGCGGCAACACGCTCCTGCAGAAAGCGTTCCCCGGTGGTATGCTTACGCTTACCGGCTCGAACACCGCGTCCGCACTTGCGTCGACGCCTGTTCGTTACATATTCGGCGATGAACGAGACCGCTGGGCTTTAAGCGCGGGCACGGAAGGCGATCCGTGGGAACTTGCCAAAGCCCGCCAGACCACATTCTACAACAAGAAAGCCGTCGAAGTTTCGACGCCAACGATCAAAGGAAGCAGCAATATCGAAGCGGCGTATGAACGCGGCACCCAAGAGCGCTGGTGCATAAAATGTCCCCATTGCGGAGAGTGGCACGACATAATTTTCGATAATATCAGATTTTTACCCGAAGAGAAAAAAATCGGCAATAAAATCACATACACGGTTAGCTCGATATTCTGGGTGTGCCCTTCGTGCGGGGCTATAAGCACCGAGGACGAAGTCCGCAATCAGCCCGCGAAATGGATCGCGCAAAACCCCGATGCATACAAGAAAGGCATCCGCTCGTTCTGGTTGAATGCTTTTTCGTCGCCGTGGGTAACGTGGGAGACTATCGTGCTTCGCTTTCTCGAGGCTCGCAACGATCCCGAAAAGCTGAAAGTTGTTTATAATACACTACTCGGTAAGCTCTGGGAAGAACGCGGCGAAATCGAGAACGAGGACGAAGTGATGGCGCGGCGCGAAGAATACAAAGCCGAACTGCCCGACGGTGTGCTCGCGCTCACTTGCGGCGTCGATACGCAGGACAATCGTCTCGAATACGAAGTTGTCGGTTACGGGCACTATGGCGAGGACTGGGGCATTACGAAGGGCGTTATTATGGGGCGCCCCGACAATGAGGAAGTCTGGGAACGGCTGGACGATGTTGTCGATCACGTCTATCGTTTTGCAAACGGTAAAGGACTCCGAATCAGCTGCACCTTCGTCGATTCAGGCGGGCACTATACACAGGAAGTCTATGCGGCTTGCCGCAAACGTCTCGCGAAGCACGTCTTTGCTATAAAAGGCAAAGGCGGGCCCGATATTCCGTATGTCGGGATCCCGTCGCGCGTTCCGTTGAAAGACAACAAAAAGATCTTTTGCTGGCTCTATACGCTCGGCGTCGACGCGGGCAAAGCAAAGATTATGAAGAAGCTGACGACGCAAACGCCGGGACGGAACTATTCGCACTTTCCGCTCGGCGATCGCGGATACGATTCGACTTACTTCTCAGGGCTTCTATCGGAGCGGCTCGTTCTGACGCGCACACGCCGCGGCAATCAATGGGTATGGGAAAAGATCCCCGGACACGAACGCAACGAACCGCTCGACTGTCGCAACTATGCGAACGCGGCGTTCAGGCTCGCCAATCCGGATTTGACCGCGATCGAGAACCGTCTGAAAGGCATCCAAGAAAAACCCGCCGCGCCTGCGGCAAAAAAGAAACCCGCACATCCGAAAAATAAACATCTCGGAAGCGGCGACGACTGGTAAAAGGAGGCAGTATGAATAAAGCCGAAATTGAAAAAAAGATCACGGAAAAGCGTGAGCGACTGGCTTGCTATCTTGCCCGCGAAAAGGAAATGCTTTGCGGCGGAGTCCAAAGCTACGGCGTCGGAACGCGTAACCTTGCGCGGTACAACACCGACCTGAGCACGGTCAGGAAAGCAATCAAAGAGCTCGAGGACGAAATCAAAGAGCTCGAAGCGATGATCACAAAACAAAAGCCCCGCCGAGCGGTCGGCGTGGTTCCGCGGGACTGGTAAGGAGACGATATGAACAAATCAGACGACAAAAGGCTCGCCCCTTTCGGCGCGAGACCGCGTCGACCTACTAACAAAGGTTACGGCGACGCGGGCGCCAGTTATTCCAAAAAAGCCCTGAAGGGCTTCCTCGCGTCGAGCGGATCGGCGCACGAAGATATTGACGCGAACAATCGAACGCTTCGACAGCGGGCTCGTATGCTCTATATGGCGGCGCCGCTCGCGACGTCGGCGATCAAGACGAATCGCACGAATGTCATCGGCTGCGGCTTGCAACTCAAAAGCAGGATCAACAGGGAGCGGCTCGGGCTTTCTGCAGATCAAGCGAAAAACTGGCAAAAACGAACCGAGGAAGAGTTCGAGCTCTGGGCGGCGAGTAAGGTCAACTGCGACGCGATCGGGATCAATAATTTTTACACAGCGCAACAGCTCGCGTTCTCTTCCCAGCTTCTCTCCGGCGATGTCATTGTATTGTTACAGCATGAAGAACCGACGTCGCTCAACCCCTACGGCTTGCGTTTCCATATAATCGAAGCGGATCGGCTTTCTACGCCCATTGATACGGTCGCGGGATCTTCGGCTTTCAATTATCTGACGCAGGGCACGACGAAAGACGGCAACATGATTTACGACGGCGTCGAAACCGACAAGAACGGAAAAATCGTCGCTTACCATATACGCAACACTTACCCCTTCGAGCAAACGACGAAAGAGACGAAGTGGGTGCGCGTCGTGGCATACGGCGAAGAGACAGGACTTCCGAACGTGCTCCACATTATGCAGGCGGAACGCCCCGAGCAATATCGCGGCGTAACCTATCTGGCACAGGTTATCGAGCCGCTTCTGCAACTGCGGCGCTATACCGACAGCGAACTTACGGCGGCGGTCGTCGAGAGCTTTTTCACGGCGTTTATAAAAACTGAGTCCGATCCGAGCGCGTTCCCGTTTAATGAGGTCGGCGATGGAGAGGTTCAGGACGGTACGACAGGTGAGAGCGAGCAGGGAATCAGCACGGACGAAAACGAATACGAAATGGGCCCCGGTCAGATCAACGTAATGAAGCCCGGCGAGGATGTCGTATTCGGCGATCCCAAACGCCCCGCGGGCGGCTTTGATGCATTCGTTCAGGCTATCTGCAAGCAGGTCGGTGCGGCTTTGGAAATACCTGCCGATCTTCTTCTTAAGGCGTTCAATGCGTCGTACAGCGCCAGCCGCGCGGCACTTTTGGAAGCGTGGAAAGCGTTCAAAATGTGGCGCGAATGGTTCGTTGACGACTTCTGCCGCCCGCTTTACGAGGTGTGGCTTTCCGAAGCGGTCGCCCGCGGGCGTATTCTCGCGCCCGGCTTCTTCTTCGATCCCGCTATCAGAGCCGCGTGGCTCGGTTCCGAATGGATCGGCCCGTCGCAGGGACAGCTCGATCCCGTCAAAGAGATCCAAGCCGAAGCCCTTGCCTGCGAGAATGGATTCAGCACACGCGAACAGTCGACCGTCAAACTTAACGGCGGCAGTTACGAGGGCAACGTCGAGCAGCTTGCCGACGAAAACGCTCAACTTTCAAAGACAAAAGGAAAAAGCGAGCAGGGCGATTCACTCGATGCGCTTGCCGCGGCGCTTATTCCTAAAATCTTAAACCAAATCAAACAAGGAGGAGATCCTACATGAAGAACAGGATCAAATTGACAAACGGCCCGAACCCCGCCTCCGCGCGGAAATGCTGGAACGTAATCACGGGCGCGGGAAGCGACTCGGCAGAGATCACGCTTTACGGCGACGTGTGCAGTCAGCAACCGACGGACTGGTGGACGGGCGAACCCGCTCCCGGCTTATACATAACGCCCGAGGGCTTCCTCGACGATCTCGCGCAAATCAAAGACAAGTCGGAAATCGTCGTGAAAATTAACAGCGGCGGCGGCGATCTATACACCGGCATCGCCATCCACAACGCGCTCAAATCGCTAAAAGGACACAAGACGGTCATCATCGAAGGGCTTGCGGCAAGCGCCGCCAGCGTGATCGCTTGCGCCGGCGACGAAGTTCAGGTTCACGCCGGAAGTATGATCATGATCCACGGCGCCGCCGTTTGCGTGGTCGACTTTATGACCGCCGAGGACGTCAAGAAAATCGCAAAAAATCTCGAGGCGGCAAACAGCGCAATCGCGCAGATCTACCACGAAAAGACGGGGCTCGAAATCGAATCCCTCCGCTCTATGATGAAAGCGGAAACGTGGATGGTCGGCAAGGATGCCGTCGACAAGAAATTCGCGGATACTTTGCTTTCGGACGCGGGCCCGAGTATGAGCCTGAGCGCAGACAAGAAGGTGCTTCTCGTTGCGGGCGTTCGCCACGACGTGAAAGCCTTCCACAACATACCGGGGACGATCCCGGTCAAACCCGATGCTTCTGCCGAATCGGCAGCAGTAAATAAAAAAGAGCCGCCCGTCAGCGGCAAAGGAGAAACAACCATGACGGAAAAAGAACTCAGGGCACAGTTCCCGGACATCATTGCCGCTATTGAGACGGCGGCGACCGAGAAAGCCCGCACGGACGCGGTAAACGGAGAGCGCGCCAGATTGAAAGCGATCGAAGAGATCGAGTCGCAAATCGGCGATCCTGCGCTTATCGCAGACGCCAAATACGGCGCGAATGCTTGCACCGCGGAACAGCTCGCACTCAAAGCTATGCAGGCACAGGCAAAACTGGGCGCGGCGCACCTTACCGCGCTCGCATCCGACGGGGAGAAATCGGGCGTGAAAGACGTCTCGGGAAACCCTAACGGCGGCAACGGCGACACCGGAAGCGACGACGCTGCGGAGCTTAAGGGAATCGTTGACGCTTACAAATCTCAAACGGGAGGATCCAGAAGATGACGAAACTCAATGAAAACGTCGGCTCGGTTGAATACGACGAGCTGATCAACAGCGCGGAACCCAAAGCGGACGTGTTCAACGTAACGCTCAGAGCTCAGGCGGCGGAAACGATATTGAAGCGCGGCACCGTGCTCGCTCTTTCGGACGCCGACAACAAGGTTGTCGTGCTCGGCACGTCCGCGAAAACCTTCGGAGAAGGCGCCAGCACCAAGACGGAAAACCTGACCGCGAACTGCATCCTTTCCGACGATGTAACCGTCGGCACGAAAGACTGCATCGTGGTCGCTTATCGCACCGGACACTTTAATCGCAACAAACTCATCGTTGCGGAAGGTTACACCCTCGCGCACTCGGACGAAGAAGAACTTCGCAAAGTCGGCATTCTTCTCGATACGGCGCTCAACGCATAAAAAGGAGACAAAATCATGTTAGACATTTTCAAAACGCATACCATGCTCCTGCTCGTTAAGGAGCTCAACCCTCTGCACACCTTCCTTCGCGATCGTTACTTCCCGACGAACGAATCGACGGATCTGTTCGCAACGGACGACGTGCTCGTGCAATATCGCAGCGGAAGCAAAAAACTCGCGCCTTTCGTTGCTCCCCGCAAAGGCGGCGTCGCCGTATTGCGTAAAGGTCATCACATGGAACGCTACACGCCGCCCTATATCGCGCCCAAGCGCACCATGACGATCGACGACCTTAACAAGCGCGGCTTCGGCGAGGCGCTCTATACGAAGCTGACGCCCGCTCAGCGTCAGGCAACGCTTATGATGCAGGACTTCGAGGATCTCGACGAAATGATCAGTCGCCGCGAAGAAGCTATGGCGGCGGAAACGCTGCTGACGAACGGCTGTGTCATGAAGCACATCACCGACGATCCCGGCAAGACCGAAGAAAAAGAGATCCGTTTTTACGACGGAGAAACCAACCCCGCACAGTACACGCCCGCAACGGACTGGAACGCGGCGGGAGCCACAATTCTCGAAGATATCGCCGTTGTCTGCGGCGATCTGGCGGCGAAAGGACTGCCTGCGACGGATCTCATCGTTGCGCCCGACGTCGGCTCGACTATTTTGCACGATGCCGAGATCCAAAAACTTCTCGACAATCGGAACATAAATATCGGCGGCGTGGATCCCGAGAAACTTCCCAACGGCGCGACGAAAATCGCGCGCCTGAATTGCAACGGACACGTCGTGGATGTTCTTCAGTATAGCGACACCTACACGAACGACGACGATGAAAACGTCAGCTTCATTCCCGCAGGCAAGGCGATCCTTACCGCGCCCGGATGCGGTCGTACTCTTTACGGCGCCGTTTCGCAGGTTGAGCAGGAAGATAACCTGTTCCATACCTACACGGGGAAAAGAATCCCGAAATTCGTCGGCAGCGCGGGAAGCAACACGCGCGAACTTTATCTCACGTCGTGCCCTCTCTGCATTCCCAACAACAAGGACGCGTGGATCGTAATCAATGCGATCAACCCGAGCAAAGATTAAGGAGGGCGGTATGGTCAAGATTATCAAAGGTACTTACGGACGCCGTAAGGGCTCCGTCATCGTCCCCGTTCGCGCAGGCGAAACCGTGGAACTTACCGACGAACAGGAAGCCCGTCTCGTTAAGCTGGGCGTCGCGGAATATGTAAACGATTCCGACGGTGCGCCCGCGCCTTCGTCGAGCGACGAAACCGACGAACAGGAAGCTCCCGAGCTTCCCGAATACAACGACAAAATGAAGCTCCCCGAGCTTAAAGAAATCGCCGAAAAATACGGCGTCGATGCTTCCGCAATGACGACCAAAAAGGAAATTATTGCCGCGATTGATGCCGCAAGGGAAGAACTTCCCACCGTCGGCGGTGCGGGCGATGTCGTCGACTGACTTTAAGGAATTGCTCAAAGCCGACCGCGATGTGTTCCTGAATCTCGGCGAGTTCGGAGAACAGCACACCGTTGAAGGCAAAGAAATCGCCGCTGTTTTGGATGAAGCCGTTCTGGCAGATTCCAAAACGGCGGAAGATCTCGGGCTTACGCGCGGCGACCTCGTTCTATTTGCGAAATGCGAAGATCTTCCCGCTCAACGCACGGCAGGCGAAAGCCTGAACGTGGACGGGCGGGACTATCTCATCGCTTCGTGGCGCGACGACTACGGAATAGCGAAAATTTTCATATTCCAAAATCTCGGTTAAGGAGGCAAGCTATGACCATCGTTCAAAGTCTGGAGAAGATAACCGACTGGCTCCAAACCAACGTGTGCGACAAAATCAAGCTCAAAGCCCCGCACGACGAGGACGTCAAAATATACGAAGAAGTCAACCCCGTGGCTCACACGCTCTTTCAACCCGGCAAAAGCAAAGCCCCGCCCCAAACAAAATACCAGATCCCGTCGGTCGTCGTACAGCTTATCGACGGCGCCGACGATATGGTTAAATCGAACACGCGGATGAAGATCCAGCTCAGCTTTATGGTATGGAACCCCGGAAAGCACCCGCAGGAAGGCGCAAAAGAATTTACGCGAAACGCCGACGGCTGGAAAGATGTCTGGAACTTCGTCGATCATGCGCTTCAGACAATCGAAAACGCCGAATATTTTGACGATGCGCTTCGCGTCGTCAAAGAGCTCGGCATCACTTTCGGGCAATTCCAACAAGATGACGCGCTGGTCGACCTTTACCCCTACTGGGGAGCGTGGGCGATTCTAACCGTCGAAAAAGGGCTCGCCCGAACGGCGGAGTCCTATAAAAAATTTTTATAAGGAGCTAATAACATGGACAACTACAAGTATGGCGTTTACGGCAAGATCGGCGACGATATTGCGAAGAACGCTTCGGAGGCGGGCACCGCGCCGGTGTATATCGGCACCGCGCCCGTGAATTTTCTCTCCGATTATTCCGGGAAGGTAAACGTGCCGGTCAAAATCAGCAACTTGAGCGACGCCGTGAAAAAGATCGGACACTTCTCCGATTCTACGAAGTGGGCGAAATACACGCTCTGCGAAGCGGTGGCGGCTCACTTTGCGAACGCAAACGGAAATGTCGGCCCGATCTACGTTATCAACGTCCTCGATCCCGACAAGCACAAAAGCGCCGCGGCAACGACGAAAACGCTCACTTTCACGAACCGCAAAGCAACGCTTCCCGCGCTCGACATCATTCTCGCGACGGTCGCGATCGAGGACAAAGTTCTCGGCACCGACTACACGCTGAGCTTCGACTTCGGCACCGGTATTCTTACCATTACCGACATCAGCGAGCAGGCTATTGAAACGGCGGCACTTTCGTATTACACGGTCGATCACGACGAAATCACGGAAACGACCGTAATCGGCGGGGAAACGACCGACGGCGAGATCACGGGTATTGCGGCGCTTAAACTGCTTTACCAGACCTGCAACGTCATCCCGACCTATCTCGCGGCGCCCGGCTGGAGCGACAAGAAAGCCGTTTACGCCGCGCTGGTCGCCGCATCGCAGAATATCAACGGACACTGGTCGGCGTTCGTTTATGCCGATCTTCCTATCGCGGCGACGAAAACCATCGCGGCGGCAAAGAAATGGAAAGACGACAACAGCTACAACTCGGGCTATTCCAAAGTATTCTGGCCGCAGGCGAAGAACGGCGGCGACGTTTATCATCTCGCCACGCTGGCGCTCGTCGAAAAACTGCGCTGCGATCTGAAAAACGGGAACGTCCCCTTTGAGACCGACGGCAACAAGACGCTCGCGGTTACGGGGCTTTACTTCGGCGACGGCGTAAATCTCCCCGGCTTCGACAAGCAGGACGCCAACGAACTGACCGCTCACGGCATCTCGACGGCGATCTACTGGGAAGGCAACTGGAGAACGTGGGGAGATCACACGGCAGCCTATACCTTCGGCGGAAGCCACAAAGCCCGCGAGATCTTCGACGTCAACATGATTATGCTGTTCTACATCGCGAACAGCTTCCAAAAAGAATGGGGAACGACTATCGACCAGCCCATGACGACCGCGCTCCGCGATACGATTTTGAACCGCGAGCAGGAAAAGCTCGACGGGCTTGTCGCGCAGGGCGCGCTTATCGGAAGCCCGAAGGTCGAGTTCCTCGACAGCAATAACGAAGAGAGTGAAATTCTCAACGGGAACTTCCGCTGGGACATCGCCGCAACCAACACGCCGCCGCTTAAATCGGCGACGGGAGTCGTCTGCTATACCGACGCAGGCTTCTCGACCTACTTCGGAGGTGAAGCATAATGGATCAAGCAAACGCTATACTCGCAGATACCTGTTACTGCGACAATGTTCTCGTCGCGAAAGACGTCTCCATCAATCTGCCGGCGGTCAATTTTTTGACGTCGGAAGTGAAAGCGATGGGCTCGATGGACGTCGTGCTCGTCGGGCTTCTCGAAGCAATGGAAGCGTCGATCACGAAGGTCGGACAGGACGAAGGACTGAGCCGCGCGCTCACGCCCGAAAAACACAACTATGAGTTCCGCTACGTCCAGAACGTAACCAAAGGCGACGGCACCGCCAAGCCCGAAGGCTGCAAGGCGTTTCTGACGGCGGTTCCGAAAGGCATCCCCCAGACTGCGATCGAAGTCGGCAGCAATATCGAAAGCGAGATCTCGCTTGCGGTTTCGCGCTACCAGCTTTACGTCAACGGCGAGGAGCTTCTCTGCATTGACAGGCTCAGCCAGATCTGCCGCATTCGCGGCGTCGACTATTACAAGAAAATCGCGTCGATGCTCTAAGAGCGAACAACCCCGGCGGACACTCTCCTCCGGGGTAATTTTTTTATAAGGAGACAAATCACATGGAAAGCATAAAGCTTAAAAAGCCCCTTACTATCAACGGGGCAAAGGTCGAAGAACTGACCTACGACATCAACGAAATCACGCCCGCAGGCTTCGCGGAAGCCGAGTTCAAAAAGTCGCAGGCGTCGGGATCCAAAGGTGCCCCCAATGCGGGCGCCGTCGAACTCGACTACTCGATGCATCTCTATCTCGGCTTTGCGGCGATCATCGCCGTGAACCCGCAGTACGACTACAATGATCTGCAAAGGATCAGCGGGCCCGACGTGATGAGCGTTATGAAGATCGGAAGAAATTTTATAATCGCCTCGGCGGCGGGCGACTCGGAAGCCGCGGAATCCGAAAATGCATCCGAGACTTCGCCCGCGTCTACCACACAAGCATAGTAGACCTTGAGAAAAAACGCCTGACCGAGTTCATGGTCGACTACGCTGAAGCGGCGGAAGATCTCGCGCGGGAAGCAGAACGGCGTCAAAAGAACGCGCCGAAAAAAATCAGCAAAGCCAAGCGCAGGAGGTAACACCACATGGCGGCTAAAAACAAAATACTGCAAGCCGTCGTTGAAATCGCGGGCAACGTCAGCCCGACGCTTGCATCTTCCATTAAGGACACTATCGGCAAACTCGACAAGCTCAACGTGAAGGCGCTCGCTGTCGGGGCGGGAGTCGCCGGCGGCGTCGCGGTCGCTTGTAAAGCGATATTTTCCGCCGGCAAATATCTCGTAAACCTCGGCACTCGTTTCGACGACGTCGAGGACACTATCAGGATCGGCACAGGGGCAACGGGCGACGCGCTCGATGCCCTTATGAACGATTTTTCTGCGGTATATTCCGCGATCCCTACCGCGATGGAAGATGCGGCGGCGGTTATAGCGGACTACAACACGCTTCTCGGCTTAACGGGCGAGGAGCTTCAGGATCTATCTATTCAAGCGATACAGGTCGCGAGTATGCTCGACGAGGACGTCGGCGACGTCGTCGCGGAATCGTCGAAGGCGTTCCAACAATGGAGCATTGACGCCAAAGACATGGGCGGCGCGATGGACTTCGTGTTCAAAGCCAGCCAGTCGACGGGCGTCGGCTTCTCGGAACTAATGAGCGACTTGCAAATGTACGGCGCCCAGTTCCAGACAATGGGTTATTCTTTCGAGGAAGCAACGGCTATGATCGGGCAACTCGAAAAGGCGGGCGTCAATACAAACGAAGTTCTTGCCGCGATGAAAAAGTCGGTCGCTACGCTCGCACAGCACGGCATCGGCGCGGCGGAAGGACTCGATCTATACGTCGAAGCCATAACGAACGCGAAAGATATGACGACCGCGACCGCGCTCGCCGCGGAAGCGTTCGGAACCCGAGCCGCGTCAACTATGGCGGCGGCAATACGCGACGGGACTTTTGACATTGCCGCTCTGACTGCCGCATTACAGGAAAATCAAGAAACGATTAACGCCTGCGCGGCGGACACTTACGACTTCGCGGAACAGCTTCAAATTTTCAAACAGCAGGCGGAAGTCGCGCTGAAACCTATCGCGGCGACGCTATTCAACGCGCTGAACGAACTGATGCCCGTCGTCGGGAAACTCATGGAGAGCCTGATCCCGATAATCGACGATCTGGTTAAGGTGCTCGTTCCGCTCATCGACAACATTGTGACGGAAATTGCGCCGCTATTGACCGAGCTGCTGACGCCGGTCGTAAAAATCGCGGACTCGCTTCTGACGAAAATCATCCCGCCGCTGGTGCGAATTATAACGGACATTCTTCCCGTTGTCATTCAGCTGGTGGATGCGGTCGCGATTATCGTCGAGCCCGTGTTTGAAATGCTCGGCGCGGTGCTTCCGCTTATCGCGGAACTTTTGTCGGCGGTTATGAAGGTAGTGAGCAAACTGCTCAGCAAGATCCTTCCGTTCGTCGAGAAGGTTCTGGCGGCGGTTATGCCGATTATAACGTCGATTGTCGAGGCGGTGCTCCCGTTGCTCATCAGTTTGCTCGACACGCTAATGCCGATCCTCGACATCGTATTCTCGCTTTTGGATCCGATCCTCGACGTCGTGCTTGCAATTCTGACGCCGTTGCTTCAGCTCATAAACACCATACTGAAGCCGATCATCTCGTTGATCCAAACGCTTATAACCAAAGCTCTCGAACCGCTGAAGCCTATCATCGAAGCGGTCGCGGGGCTGTTTTCGGGCGTTCTCGGCGGCGCGCTGGAATATCTGCGTCCGCTTATTGAAATGTTCACGAATATTCTCGGCGGGCTCATGGAGTTCGTGCAGAACGTATTTGCGGGGAACTGGTCGGCGGCGTGGGGAAATATCAAGGACGTGTTCGCGAACGTCTGGGAAGGCATCAAAGAACTCGGCAAGGGCGCGATAAACGGACTTATAACCGTCGTTGAGACGGGCATCAACTTCCTCATCAAAATGATCAACGGGCTAACGCAAGGGCTCAGTAAAGCGTGGACGTGGCTCGGCATTCCGGCGATCCCGGAGATCCCGCTCCTTTCGCTTCCACGACTTGCAACCGGCGGCTTTACCGACGGCGTAAGTATAGCGGGCGAGGAAGGCACCGAAGCCGTCATCTCGTTCGATCCTGCATACAGGAAGCGGAACATTGAAACGTGGGAAGCTGCGGGCAAACTACTCGGCGTGGTCGGCACCTTAGACGTGAGCGAAAGCGCGAAGGCGGCGACCGCCGCTTCCGTCGAACTTCTCGCCGCAGAAAACGCCAAAGCGGAATCGCCGCAACTGGCGCAAGCCGGACAGCTCATTGAAATGGACGGCTTCAGCCTCGGCGAACTTACCGAGACGACGATCATCTATTACGACTTCAGCGGCTTTACATGGTCGCCCACCGTCAACGGCGTAAAATCGGAAAAGAAAGAGGACGTCCTCGAAGCATTGAAAGAAAACGAGAGCGAGTTCTTCGACTGGCTCGAGAACTGGATCAGGACGAAGGAGGTCGGCAGATATGACCGCGTTACAGTCTATTAAATACACCACAAGGCAGGGCGACACGTTCGACGAGCTCGCCCTGCAGGTGTACGACAGCGAAAAAAAGGCGCACCTTTTAATCGAAGCAAACCCCGATTATGCCGACGTACTGACGTTTGACGCGGGCACCGTATTGACGATCCCCGTGAATGATGACATCGTTCTGCCCGAAACGCTTGCACCGTGGAGGCGCGGCTCATGAATTTGATATACGAAGGCGTCGATATTACGACGAAAGTCGCAATCAACCGTTGCGAAGCCGAAACTTATGCGGAAAACAAAGCCGACCAGCTTCTTCTGCGTTTCAGCGACGCGGCGACAAACTGGGACAAATGGCACCCCGTTTGCGGGGACACAATTCAACTAAACGACGGAGCGGCCCGCACCGGCAAAATGTTCATAACGAGCATAACGCCGGAGAACGGGCTGTTCTCCCTTCGTGCGACCGCTATGCCGCCGACGGGCGAGAATATCAACAGCCAATCGTGGGAAAACGTGCGGCTCTTTCAGCTCGTCAACGATATAGCAAAAAAGCACGGGCTCGCGGTTAAGATATACGGCGTAACCGATCAACTCTATCCGTACATACAGCAAACGCGGATGACGGACTTCGTATTCCTGAACCGTCTGCTCCAAATGGAAGGCTGCGCTATGTTATTTTACGACGGCGCGCTTGTGATATACGACGAACTGCAACGCGATCGAAGTCTGGCGTCGGCAACGGTTAAAATCGGCGTCGACGGGCGATTCGGTTACACCGACAATTCCTCGCAGTCTTACGGCTCTATCGAACTTGTGAGCGGCAGTTTCCGCGGTACGTTTACCGATTCGGCAGCTCCCGCCGCGCGTGTTCTGAAGCCCGCAACGCCCGTTGAATGTATGAGCGACGCGGAAGCCCAGCGTTTTGCGCGCGGGATCCTGCGGCAAGCGAACAAGAACGCTTACACGGGACACTTCCGGCGTAAATTCACAGCGGAATATGCGGCGGGTAGCGTTCTCAACCTGCAAACGGAAAAAGCACCGAGCTGGAACGGCAAGATCTTCATTACTCGGACGCGCAACAATTTTATCACGGGCGAAAGCAAGATATTTTTCAGGCGAACGCTGGAGGTGTATTGATGGCGGAATTGCAAAAAGGCTATATCAGCACAATCGAAGGCAACACGGCGCGCGTTGTGCCCGATCAAGTTGACGGTTCCGTAACGAAGCCGCTGACGATTCACGCATCGCTTCGCGGCGACGCCGGCAATCTTAAAAAAGGAACGGCTGTCGTGTTCGTTGTGTTTTCCGATCGGTCGGGACTTATACTGAGCCGTGCGGACGGCGAGATCTTCGCGCCCGATTCTTAAAAGGAGGCAACTCATGGCAGTAACTGCAACATTCAGAACAACCGCGGGAACCAAGACGTGGGAAGTCTCCCCGCGCAAGGTTCTCGATATTGACGGGCTGAGCACGGGCTTCGAGCTCGAAGCCGACAACAACAGCGCCGTCGAAGGATCCCCGCTCACAAACGAGCGCGGGCTCAAAAAGAAGCAAATCAGCTTTTCGTCCAACTTCCACGCCGCTCTCGGCTTTGACGTTCGGGCGGAATTTGACAGCTGGGAAACATGGGTGGGACTTGCCGGCATTCTCCGCTTCGGCGGCGAACGCTTCGGCGCGAATAGCTGGCTCCTTACCGGCGCGAAAGCTACAAATATTCAGACCGATCCGAGCGGGCGCTGGCGCAGTTTCAAGATGGCGTTCACTTTTGAAGAAAGCGACGACACCACCGTCGACGACATCGAAGAAGCGGAAGCGGCAATCGAAGCGGCAAAGTCGGCGGTCGGCGTTCAACCGCCCGCGGCGTTTGTAACCGCCAAGAAAGCGCCGAACCCGTTCCTTGCTAAGTTATTGAAAAAGACGACGGGCAGCGAGCTCATCATCGCGCTGGGCGACGTCGTTCGCTTCACAGGCGGCGCGCAATACACAACGAGCACCGGCTCGACGGTTATCAAGAACTCGGCGGCGGGGCTTGCAAAAGTAACCAAATTTGCAAAAAGCGCCCCGCACCCTTATTTTCTCGTCAGCGTCGACGGCTCGACGGATGTCGCGGGCTGGGTAAGCGCATCGCAGGTTACGGTATAAGGAGGCTATTATGTTAAGCAAAGGCAATTCAGATATAGCCGTCTGCGTGAATAATCTGCTCAAAACTTCGCGCGGCGAGGTTCCCTACGAGCGACTGAAAGGCGTCAACTTTTCATTACTCGACGGGCCCGCGTCGACTGCAGGGCAGGAAATGATCGAGGACATAGAATGGATGCTCTCGATTTACGAACCCCGCGCAAAGGTTGACGGCGTTCAGCTCATTCCTGACGACGCGCAGAACGGTCGCTTCACGATAAAGGCAAATATATCAACGCAGGGGGCAACAGACCTATGAACGAATTTATCACAACGGACGCGGAACTGATCCGCGACGAAATAATCACGGAACTCGAATCATCCGTCGGCGGGCCGCTTTACCCGGGCGACGAGCGCAGGATGTTCGCCGAAGCTCTTGTCGCGGTGTTCGTCTCTATGTACAATTCCCTGAACGACGCGGCGCGGCAGAAAATGCTCCGATATGCGCGGGGATCCGTACTCGATGCACTCGGCGAGCGCGTCGGTGTTGCAAGGATCGCACCGACGTCGGCAACGACAACGCTGCGATTCTCTTTATCGGAACCCGTCGGGGAAAACGTATTGATCCCGCAGGGAACCAGAGCCACAAGCGACAGCACCCACTATTTTGAAACGACAGCCGCGGCGGTTATCGAAGTCGGCGAGACGTTTATCGACGTGGACGCGAAAAGCGTCGACGGCGGTGCGGCATATAACGGGATCCCGATCGGAGGGATCAATTCTCTCGTTGATCCCGTTGTGTACGTCGACCGCGTGAGCAATACGACGGAAACGTCGGGCGGTGGCGACGAAGAAACCGACGACAGCTATCGGGAACGAATCAAAGCCGCACCTTCCAAACTCTCGACCGCGGGCCCGATAAACGGCTATAAATACTGGGCAATGAGCGCGGACTCGAAGATCGTCGACGTTACGGTCAAATCGGAGCAGGAGACAATCACGCGCGACTTGCCCGTGTGCGGCGGGAAAGCGTTCAAGGGCGGCGACACGCTTCTCTTCGATACATTGACCGTCTACAAGGCAAACGGCGCCACAGCGGCTAAAAACGGCGATTATACGGCGGAATATACCGACGGGCTTCTCACTATTACGCTAACGAGCGGTGGCGCGCTTTCCGGCGCGTCCAGCGTTAAAATATCGATCGACACAACAAACGCGGGCGTCGTCAGAATCGTGCCTATGTGTGCGGACGGAGAGATCCCCGACGACACCGTTCTCGAGAAAGTCTTTGCTGCCGTCAACGCTTCGGAAGTTCGTCCGCTGACGGACAGGGTAAAAGTCGAAGCTCCGACGGTTGAAGAATATGACGTCGTCCTGACTTACTACACGACCGCAGCAGAAGAAAGCGACTGCATCCTTACGGTAGAAGGCGCGGGCGGCGCGATTGATCAGTTCAACAAATGGCAAAGCGCGGAGCTCGGGCGCGATATAAACCCCGACAAGCTCCGTGCGTTGATTCTCGCACCGTCCGGCGACGGCGCCGTCGGCGCTTCCCGCGTTGTTATTACGAGCCCCACCTTTAAGGAACTGAACGACACGACGATCGCCAAATTCAGCGGAACAAAAACGATCAAACACGAGGTGGTCAAATGATTAAGCTCGACGATGTGGACGTTCTCAAACTCGTTCCCGAATTTATGCGGAACGACGCGGCGGTTCAAGGGCTCGCTGCTGCCGTCAATTCGCTCATCAAAGTGCCGGGCGCCAGAATTAAAACCGCCCGCGTCTGGGATCAAATCGACCGACTGACGGGCGCCCAGCTCGACGAGCTCGCGTATGAGCTTGACATCGACTGGTACGACAAAGATCTGCCGCTCGAAAATAAGCGGGCGCTTGTAAAGTCTGCCGATCTCGTTCATAGCCGACGCGGCACAAAATGGGCGGTCGAGCAGGTTCTTATCGACACCTTTGGAAGCGGCACCGTAAAGGAATGGTACGACTATAACGGTCAGCCCTTTCATTTTCGGGTAAGCACCGATTACCCGCTCGAAACGCAGGACATCATCGAACAATTCAGGAAGGCGGTCGCTGTCGCAAAACCCTGTCGGGCGGCTCTCGATTCCATTGAGTTCGCTCACTCGGGTGCGACGAGCGCCTTCACGGCAGCGGCGAGCATCGGCGTCGATATTAAGGCGGCGGGCGTCGCTATAAACATTTAAGGAGACAATTATGTGGAATGACGCAGTAGTAACGAACGCGGGCAAAGAACTGCTCGCGCAATGGCTCGGCGGCGGCGAACTTGTCATTGACAGCGCCGCGACCGGTCAGGGCACCGTTGCGGCGAGTTTGCTCATGGGGCAGACCGAGCTCGTAAGCAAAAAGCAAAATATGAGCATTGTCAAGGCGGAGAACATCGGCGGCGGACGGCGCCTTCAGCTTCAACTGACAAGCGAAGGTGTAACAAACGCCTATACGATCAACCAGATCGGCATCTGGGCGAAGCTCGGCGACGGCGATGCAAAAATGATCGCTATCTTCCAAGACAACACGGGAATCAGCGTTCCGACGTTTGAGCAAATGCCCGATTATGTATTCACGTTTTACGCGACGATCCAAATGTCGAACAGCGGCGAGCTCGTCGTCAACGTCGACAAAAGCGCGATCGTTACGCGGGCGGACTTTGAGGAGCACACCAACAACAAGGAGAACCCGCACGAAGTAACGCAAAAACAGCTTTTCGACGATCTGACCGAAACGACTGCGCTCGCGGCGACGGACTTCATTCCCATCGAAGTTGTTGCGGACGGCACCGCGAAAAAGATCTCGAAGGAAAACCTGCACAAAGCTCTGGGGCTAAATACGACGTCCATCACAGGCGCGACGGTAACGCTCGGGGCTTCTCAAACGTATTCCGGATCCGTAAAAACACAAGCCGTCAGCTCCGTCGTTGTCGGCGGGAAAACTCTGACGGAAGGTACCGACTATATCGTTTCGGGAAACACCGGAACGAACGCAGGGAACTACACCCTTGTTATCACGGGAGTCGGTGCGTATGTGGGCTCTATCGCCAAATCGTGGACGATCGCGAAGGCGGCGGGATCCGTGAGCGTGAGCTCGTCGGCAGTCAGCGTTATCGGAGCCGCTGGAAGGACGACGACGGTAACCGTCAGTCGTTCGGGTAACGGAACGATTATAGCCGCAAGCAGCGCGCCAGAAGTCGCAGACGTTACGCTCAGCGGCACCACGTTGACTATTAAGGGAATGAGCTCCGGCTCGGCGGTCATAACGGTTACGGTCGCGGCTGGAACGAACCACCAAGCGGCAACCTGCAGGATCTCTGTCTCGGCGACGATATTCCCGAGCGTTCTAAACGACAACTCGTGGGAGCAGATTCGGTATGCATCCGACAACGGACTCGCGGCTTCGATCTGGTCTGTCGGTGCAACGAAAAAAGTCAAGGTGCAGGGCAATGTCGGCGCGCAGGCAATCGATGCAGAGCTATGGGTGTATATTCTGGGCTTCAATCATAACGCGGCCCGCGAAGGCAACAACAAAATACACTTCGGAACCTTCAAAACCGCACAATCGGGCGGGACGGACGTCGGTTTAATTGACAATGAGTACGGAAAATACTATACTGATGGAAGGAAGTGCTTCAATCTCAACCATTGGGGCTATTACAATTACGGCGGCTGGAAAGCCTGTGATGCCCGTTATGATATACTGGGCTCGACCGATAAGTCGCCCCAGAACTACGGTTCGGCACGAGTATCGGGTGACGTCGGGTACGATGCGAGCGCGACCTGCGCTTTGAAACCCGTCTCCAATACGCTTATGGCGGCGCTTCCCGCGGATCTCCGTGCGGTTATGAAGCCGATCACAAAATACACCGACAACATAGGAGGCGGAACAAATGACGCAGGCAACGTAACGGCATCGGTTGATTATCTACCGCTGTTAGCGGAAAAAGAAATTTTCGGATCAAGAACTTACGCGAACAGTTCAGAGCAGAATTATCAAGCCCAATATGCCTATTTTGCGAACGGCAACACGAAAGTAAAATATCGGCATTCAGCCGTCTCTCAGACGGCTGTGTGGTGGTCGCGCTCCCCCTGTTGCACTAGTGGCAACGGTTTCTGCTGTGTGTGGTCGAGCGGTGGCGCGGACGGTGACGGGACATACAATTCGCGGGCGGTGGCGCCGGCTTTCGCCGTCTAATCTCAGGATCCAAGCAATCACGCCCGCGGAAGCGGGCGCAAAGGGATGAAAAGCCCCCGCGCCTTCCGCCCGCGAAGCGGGCGAAAATTTTCAGGAAAAATTATGTCAGTATTAAAATCGAACCGATCGGAAAGCAAAGCGGAATTTATCAACACTGCGAACGAGATCTACACACGGACGATCACGTTTTTGACGCGATTATCGGCAAGATATTCGCGTCTGCTGGCGGCGGACGTTGCAAGGCTCGCTTCCGAAGTGGTTGACAACGCCGAAAAGGCAAATAGTATATTCCCATCGGATTCCGTTCGGCGGGAACTGCGCGAGCGGCATCTGCTCGAAGCCCGTGCTTCGCTTATGGCTCTCGACGTTAAGCTGTCGCTGTGCTATCAGATTATGATCCTGAACCCCGCAGGGTGTTTTGAAACTTCGTCGGGGAAGGCAGTCGAAAAGTCCGATGCGCTTAAACGCCTCGATAAGATGGCGCAGGCACTCGGGGATCTTATCGACAAAGAGAACACGCTCCTGACAGGCGTGTTAAAATCGGACAAAAAAGAGTAAGCTCTTTTCTGTGGGTGCATCTCTGTATATTCGCTGCTCGGCTGTGTGGTGGTCGCGCTCCCCCTATTACAATAATAACAACAATTTCTGCTGTGTGTGGTCGAGCGGTGGCGCGAACAATAACAATACAAACAATTCGCGGGCGGTGGCGCCGGATTTCGCATTCTCCCTGAGAAGGTAGAAAGTCGAAAAAAGTAACTTTATGTGAACCGACTGATGCGAAAGGAGAGATGATTTCCCGGAAGAAATTCCAAAACTGTTCTTTGACGATCGTGCACGGACGCTTCTTGCATGGCGGGCTATGTGCGTAACCCGTTTCATGTGCACGATCAAAGCGGCTTAGAACGCACCCTACACCACAGCCGCGCGAGGTAACGAAAATTATGACAAGCGACGAACGGCACGAAGCAAGGTACCAACGACGCAAAGCAAAACGTGAGCAACGCCGAAAAGACCGCGCCCGAGCGGTCGGCGGTTTAGCTCGCGTTTTTACCTACAACGCGATGTTTAAGGCAGGGCGAAAATGTTGCAACGGTGTGCGCTGGAAGAATAGCGTCCAACGCTTCGAGATGCACCTATTTTCGCAAACTGCAAAATGCCGCAGACTGCTGTTCGAGAAAAAATGGAAGCCCGGGAAGTACGTTGTTTTCCCGTTGAATGAGCGAGGCAAAAAGCGCATTATAAGCGCGCCGAGAATACAGGATCGTCAAGTACATAAAACCCTGAATCAGCGCGCTTTGATGCCGTTATATACGCCCGACATGATTAGCCACAACGGCGCCAATCTTCCCGGCAAAGGCTTCCACTTTTCACTTCACGCGCTCGCAGACGAACTTAGGTGGCACTTCCGCCACTATGGAAGAGAAGGCTGGATCATTTTGACCGACTTTGAAAAATTCTTCCCCTCTGCACCGCATTCGGCGATCTATCAACGACACGAACGAATCCTACTGCATCCCAACATTCGGGATCTTGCCGACCGTTTTCTTGAACCCGGCGGCAAGGGACTGCCGCTCGGCGTTGAGATCAGTCAAATGGAGATGGTTGCGCTTCCGTCCCCGGTTGATAATTTTCTGAAATGTCAACTTCATTTGAAAGGCGCCGGGCATCACATGGACGACTATGCGATACTCGTTCCGCCAGACGTTGATCCGAAAGACGTGCTCGCGCAATTCGTTAAAAAGGCGGAGAGCATCGGGCTGAAGGTCAGTCTCGCGAAAACGCGTATCCAGCCACTCACGAAGCCCTTCAAGTTCTGCAAGGCAAAGTTCCAGCTTACCGAAACCGGTCGCGTTGTCATTCACGGCAATCGTCAAAGCGTTTACAGGTTCCGCAGAAAGCTGAAGGCGTTCAAAAGAAAAATCGAGAATAAAGAGAAAACACTCGAAGATCTATACACGCTCACACAGAGCTCTCTGGCATACTTCGAGAACTACGATGACCACAACCGCGTCTTGTCGTTGCGGCGGTTATTCTACAAGCTGTTCGGCTTTTCAGCCGAGAAAATCGAAAATTTTAAGGAGGACATCCAGCCATGCAATATGTGGTTCACAGACGACTACGTTGTAAGAGCTTAAGCGGCGACGTCAATCTTCCGTTCGGAACGCTCTGCACCCTGAACGGCGAGATCCTCGAAAAAGACGGCAAACCGCTCTTTTTCGTAATGAGCGAAAACGCCCACCAATACTTGGCGCGAAACGACGACGGGCACGGAATCGAGCGCGGGCGACTTACACAGGAGATCCAGAGCCGACTCCGACCGAAACCCAATCCGAAAGACGAAGCGAAACGCCTCGAAGCGTGGAACCGAATCTGGGACGACGAAAAATTGAAGCCTTACAAAATGCGTGAGCATCCCGACCACTGGTTATGGAATCACGCATTTTTTAATGCGGACATTGCGACGTTGCAATATATTCTCAAAGTCATCGAAGGAGGTGCATGATGTTCAAAATCATTACGACCGGCGGGACGGAGCTCGGAATGACCGACTCCGTCCGTTTTATTAAAGTGAGTTCCGAAGGCTCTTTTATCGAATCGACGAAAGACGAAGCCGTCGGCATAGCTTTCAAAGGCTCCCCCTACAATCTGGCAGGGCAGAACGCTATCGACGGCGCCGAGACGGTTCTCATTATCGAAACGGACGGCGGCGGGGAAGTCGCGGAGCTGCGCGTGAAAACCGCACAGCAAGCCGAAGAACTCGCGCAATCGGATGAGACGGCGATCGCCCTTTATGAGCGTTTAGCGCAGCAGGACGAAGCCCTGATCGAGATCTACGAACAAATTATAGGAGGTTAAAAGATGGCAGTCAAAACTATCGCCTACAGTTACTGGCGCAGCATTCAGCGCGGCGCCCGCACTTTTGCGAGCATACCCGCCGAACTGAAGCCCGACGTTAAGACGATCGCCCGCGACGACGTTGCCGCTGGCATACTTACCGCCGAGCAATACGAGACGTTCATCGGCGAGCCGTTTACGGTTGAATAAATCGGAGGCTCAATGAATACGGAACTCATCGCAAAGCTCTGCGCTCTGGTGGATCTCCAGAACGCAATTATCAGGGACATGGCAATCAGGCTTAACGAGCGCGACGACGTGGATCTTTACGAGCGGATCGCTGCCGCTCAAACGACCTATAACGCAACGCTCGGAACCGAATTGCCGCCCGCAGTTCAAATACTCAAAAAAGGAGAAGTAAACACATGACGCTAACAGTCTGGCAGTTCGCTCTCGCAATCGGACTGCCGTCAGCATTCACGGGCGGGCTTGTCGGCCTGTTCTTTTGGAGACTACAACGCAAGATCGAAAAGCGCGACGCGGAGGCGGCTGCAGAAGCAGCACGCCGCGAAGAACGCGAAGCCCAGCGCGAAGAAGCCCGCGAAAAAAACGAACTCAACACGATCCGCGCCATCGGCGCATCTATCGCGCTCGGGGAAGCGACAGCCCGCGCCGTTCAGCGCATTCCAGACGCGCATTGTAACGGCGATATGCACGCCGCGCTCGATTATGCCCAGCGCGTAAAGCACGAGTTGAAGGACTTCCTGACGGAGCAGGGCGTTCAGGCTATCTATGCCGATCCGCCTGTTGCTCGGAAGAAAAGCAAAAAATAAGGAGACAATCACATGGACGAATTGATCATCAACTTCATCAAAACCTACGGCTTGCCGCTCGGGCTCATCGCTCTGGGCGGCGTCGTTTTACTCTGCATCCTCAAATACGGGAATGTGTTCAGGAAGCTCGCCGAAAAATGGCGCCACTTCTTATATCTCACGATCACGATCGGCTTCTCGCTGATCGCGTCGGCGATCTATCTGGCGGCATCGGGGCAGTTCTCCGCGGAATACTTCTTCGCGGTCGGACTTGCTATTTTTACGCTTGATCAAGCCATTTACGCAATTATTAAGGCAACGCCCGCGGGCGACCTTGTAAGCGGCTTATTTGATAAACTCAAGGCGGCGATCAAGAAAAAGACCAGCGCAACGGCGGCGGAACTGCCTGTCGTCGAACAAAATGACGAAAATGCCGAAACGACCGCCCAGAACGGCGCCACACCGCCCACGGACGGCGGCAACGCACAAACACCCAATAAATAAACAAAGCCCGCAGACGGAAATACACGCCGTCCTGCGGGCTTTTTCTTTTTGCAAAAAAATTAAAAAAATCGCAATTTTCTTGCGAAAAAGTGTTGACTTTCGGTCAACAAAGTAGTATAATAAGAATGTAAACAGGAGGTGGTAACAGATGCCAATGACACCGAAAGAAATGGTCAAATACTTAAAGGCGAACGGCTTCGAAGAAGTTCGACAACCGGGAACCTCGCACCTGAGACTGCGAAACCCACAAACGGGAAAACAGACAACGGTGCCAATGCACAGCAAGGAGCTGAAAAAAGGAACCGAACAAGCGATACTCAAGCAGGCAGGGCTGAAATAAGCCCTACCTGCACAAAATAAAAATAAGGAGATAAAAACATGAAAAATATAATTTACCCTGCAGTCTTTCACAAAGCCGAAGAAGGTGGTTACTGGGTGGAATTTCCTGATCTGCCCGGCTGTGTAACCGAAGCCGATACACTCGAGGAAGCTGTTGTTATGGCGGGCGATGCGCTGTTTGTATGGTTTGACGATGAACAGCAAGAGCAACCCGCCCCGAGCGCAGTCTCCGATATTAAAGTCGAAGGCGACGATTTTGTGACTCTCGTAAAAGCTGAACCCTACGAAAGCGAGGACGCGGTAAAGTTCCGCGCGGCCGTGGAAGTCGAGAACGGGCTCGCGCAGCGCAACCTTAACAAAAATCAGGCGGCGCTCATCTTAGGCGTTGACCGCTCATACTTCACTTATATCATCAGCGGGAAGAAAACCCCTTCACCTGATATGGCGAAGCGCATCGGGCTCTTGCTCGGCTTCGACTGGCGTGTGTTCTATGCAGACGGCGCCACCGCTTACTAAATCAACACAAAAGAAAAAGCCCTGCCGCTTCCGCGGTGGGGCTTTTCTTTTTGGCGCCTTACGGCGTCGGTAATGGTATGGATGCAACGAACCCGGTACTGTACACAAACAGCCCCCAGTGTTCGACTGCGCCCCCAATGGTGGGCAATGAGGGACTCGAACCCCCGACTTTCTCCACGTCAAGAAGACACTCTCCCAGCTGAGTTAATTGCCCGTATTGAGTTAGCTTTTTAAGTTTAATATATTTTGTTTTTTTTGTCAAGCGGTTTGCTTGTATTTGTTTGATTTATGTGTTAAAATGTCGGTATGAAAGCGGTCATTCAGCGAGTTAACGGCGCGACGCTGTCCGTCGACGGGAAGGTGGTTTCGGCAATCGGGCGCGGGCTGGCGGTTTATCTCGGAATATTCGATGCCGATACCATGTCGGACGTGGACAAGTTTTGCAAAAAGCTCGTCGCCATGCGTATATTCGAGGACGAAAACGGCAAGCTTAATCTTTCCGTGCGCGATATCGGCGGCAGCGTTTTGCTCGTGTCCAACTTTACGCTTTGCGGCGATATTTCGCGCGGCAACCGTCCCGATTTTCGTTTGGCTATGAAGCCCGAGCCCGCGCAACGGCTGTTTGACGAGTGCGCTCGCGCGCTCAATTCGCTCGTGCCCACGGTCACGGGCGTTTTCGGCGCGGACATGACGGTCGAGCAATCCAATGCCGGACCTGTGACTATAATTTACTGACATGCTTTACAACGGCGATATCAAATCCAAAAAGCTGCTTTTGCACGCGTGCTGCGGACCGTGCAGTCTCGGCGCAATCGAGCCGCTGCTCTCCGACGGCGCGGCGGTTTCGCTGTTTTTTTATAATCCATGCATAGTCGACGGCGAGTTCGAGCGCCGTCTGGACGCGATGCGTTTTGTCGCGGAGCATTACGGCTTGCCGCTTATTGTTCCGGCGCACGACTATTCGCAATATTTATCGTACGCCGCCGAGCATGCCGCGGCGCGCGAGGGCGGCGAACGCTGCGCGCTGTGCATCGACGACCGTTTGCTCGTAAGCGCGCGCTACGCCGACGAGCATGGGTTCGATATGTATTCCACGACGCTCACGGTCAGTCCGCACAAAAACAGCAAGCTTATATTTTCGCTCGCCGAGCGCAATGCCTACGGCGCGCCGTTTCTCGCGCGCGATTTCAAAAAGCGCGACGGGTTTTTGCGTTCTACGCGTTTGACTCGCGAGCTCGGCATTTACAGACAAAGCTTTTGCGGCTGCGAGTTTTCCGCAATCGGCAGCGGAGCGAGCTATGCGGGCGGTGACGGCGTATGAGTAATCTCACCGAAAAGCTCAAAGACTTGCCCGACACGCCCGGCGTGTACATTATGCGCGACGCGGGCGGCAAGGTGATTTACGTCGGCAAGGCGGTTGTGCTCAAAAACCGCGTTCGTCAATATTTTCAGCACACCGAAAAGCCTGTCAAGGTGCAGGCGATGGTCGATAATATCGCCGATTTCGATTATATAATCACGCGCACCGAGAAGGACGCGCTCGCGCTCGAAAACAACCTAATCAAGAAATACAAGCCGCATTACAACATACTTTTAAAGGACGACAAAACCAGCCCGTACATTCGCATCGACATGCGCGCCGAGTACCCGACAATCGAGGTTACGCGCAAGGTCAAGCGCGACGGCGCGCGTTATTTCGGTCCGTTTATCGGCGTGTCCGTGCGCGACGTGATTTCCGTTTTGCAGTCGGTTTACCGCCTGCGCACGTGCTCGGGCAAGCTCAAAAAGCGCGCGCGTCCGTGCTTGGATTACGACCTCGATTTGTGCCTTGCGCCGTGCTGCGAGCGGTGCGACAGGGCGGAGTATATAAAGGCCGCCAATGCCGCCGCGTCCTTTCTTTCGGGCGGCGGAGACGACGTTTCGGGCGTTATAATGCAAAAGATGACCGAGGCTGCCGAGCAGGAGAATTTCGAGCGCGCGATTTCCTATCGAAATCAGCTGCGCGTGCTCGAAAATTTAAAGAGCAAAATCGTGGGCGAGCTGGGCAATATCGTCAACATCGACGCGTTCTATTACACCGACAACGGCATTTACGGCGCGGCGAGCGTGTGTATCGTGCGCGGCGGGAAAATGATGGGCGTAAAGAATTATATCATCAACGAGCCTCAGGTTTTCGGCGGGGACATGACCACGTTCTTGCCGCAGTATTATTCTATGACGAACGAGCTGCCCGACGAAATTTGCTTGCAGACGGAGCAGGACACGCGCGGGCTTGCCGAGTATTTTCAGTCGACGTTTTCCAAGCGCGTCGACATATCTTTCCCGCAAAAGGGCGTGCGCAAAAAGCTTTTGGATACGGCGGCGCGCAACTGCCGCGATTATTTGTTGAAGAGCGCGGACAGAGTAAAGCGCGAGTCCGACATGACCGTCGGCGCGTGCGAGCGGCTTAAATCGGTGTTCGGGCTTGCGAGCGCGCGGCGCATCGAGTGCTACGATATTTCCAATATTTCTGGCGTGGACAAGGTGGCGTCGGGCGTGGTGTTTATCGACGGCAAGGCGGACAAGGCGCAGTATCGGCGTTATCGCATTCGCACCGTCGAGGGCGCGGACGATTTTCGGTCCATGTACGAAACGCTTACGCGCAGGCTCATTCGCTATAAAAACGGCGACGCGGGGTTCGAGGAACTGCCCGACCTCATAGTGATAGACGGCGGACTCGAACAGGTGGAGTTTGCGTCGCGTGCCGCCGACGACGTGGGCGTGCGTGTGCCCATGGTGGGGCTTGCCAAAAAGGACGAGGAGCTGTACCTGCGCGGCAATCCCGAGCCCGTCAAGCTGAAACGCGACGATTACGCGTTGAGGCTGTTGCAGCGCGTGCGCGACGAAGCGCACCGATTTGCGGTGCTGTATCACCGCTCGCTGCGTTCCAAGCGGTACGAGAGCGAGCTCAAATCGGTTGACGGCGTGGGCTCGGCGACGGTCAAAAAGGTGCTCAAAGCGTTTAATACGCGCGCCGTAGCGACGGCGACTGCCGACGAGATTGCGGAAAAGGCGGGTATAACCAAAGCCGCCGCGCGCAATATTTATTTGTACTATCACCCGGGCGAGGACGTTGCGCCGAGATTAAAGTACAAGCTGATAGCTACCGACCTCGACGGCACGCTGCTAAACGACGAGCTGACCGTGTCCGAGCGCAACCTCTTGGCGATAGAAAAGTTTCGGGCGGCGGGCGGCATATTTACAATCGCAACGGGCAGAATGCCGAGCAGCGTGAAGCGGTATGCGGAAATGCTCGGGCTTGACGCGCACCCCGTAAAAATGATTTGCAATATCGGCGGCATAATAGTCGATTCGGCGACGATGGAGACGGAGCGGTTGGCGAGCGTTTCTCCGCAATCGGCGTCCGCGCTCTTGCGCTACGCATTGCCGCGCGTCGAGTTCGGGCTCATGTATTACGCGAGCGGCGCGATTGCGAGCGAGATGAGCGAGGCGGTCGAAATTTACTTTTCCGCTATCGGGTTGACGCCGCAGTCGGTAGACGATTTGCCGAAGCGCGCCGAGGCGTTCGACGAGCCGATTGTAAAAATCGTGCTGATAACCGACGAGCGCGAGGTTCGCGGCTTGACGGAAAGCCTCGCGGCGGCGTTTGACGATATGCAGTTTATTCAGTCTACCGCGCCGCTGCTGCAACGCCTGCGCGCCGTTCGTCCCGAGCTCAATCCCGCATTGATAGAATGCGTGGCGCGCGGCGCGGACAAGGGCACGGGGCTGAAAGCGGTCGCCGACTATTACGGCTTGGACGCGTCCGAGGTAATCGCAATCGGCGACAGCTACAACGACGTCGCCATGATAAAGGCGGCGGGCATGGGCGTTGCGACTGCCAACGCGCCCGAGCCGATAAAAAACCTCGCCGATTACGTGACCGATACGAACAACGCCGACGGCGTCGCCAAGGCGATTGAAAAGCTGTGCTTCGGCGAGACGTGACGGCGTTCTTGCATAAAATACCGTAAAGCCGCTCGAAATGCAGGCTATAAAACAACAGCTTTACTCACACGTTATACAAAAGGAGACTTAGCTATGCCCAAAAAGAAATCGGATGCCGATACGACAAATACGGTCGAGCCCGAGGCAAGCGTCGAGCGCGAGCCCGTCGAGCCCGCGTCGTCCGTTGCCGACGAGTCCGCCGCGCATGCCGACGACGAGCTCGCCGCGACCGAAAAGGACGTGGATTTGTTCGAGTTTGCCGAGCGCATGGATTTGGAAATCGTGTATCGCGGCGACAATCGGAACATACACTTCGCCACGTTCAACGTAAGCCGTCCGGGCTTGCAGCTCGCGGGATATTACAAGCATTTTTCCGCCGAGCGCGTGCAGGTTATGGGCGAAATGGAAATGACGTACCTTTTGCAAATGACGCACCAGGCGCGCAAAACCGCATGCGAAACGCTCATGCGTCAGCCCATACCGTGCCTTATTATGACTTCCGTTTTAAAGCCGTGCGACGAGCTGCTTATTGCCGCGCAAAAGTTCAACCGCGTGCTGTTGAGCTCCAAGCTGCGCACTACGCTGTTCGTAAACAAGCTGTCGCTGTATCTCAACGAATTGCTCGCGCCGTCGTGTACCATTCACGGGGTGCTTATGGATTTGTACGGCGTAGGCGTGCTCATGCTCGGCGAGTCGGGCATAGGTAAGAGCGAGACGGCGCTGTCGCTAATCGAGCGCGGACACCGCCTCGTCGCCGACGACGCGGTCACGATAACGCGCATAGGCGACAGATTGGAGGGTACGAGCCCCGAGGTAATTCGCTATTTTATGGAGGTGCGCGGAATCGGCATTATCGACGTAAAGGCAATGTACGGCGCGGGCGCGGTGCAGCTCGAAAAGACGATAGACATGGTCGTGCGCTTGGAGGTGTGGAACGACAAAGCGACTTACAACCGCTTGGGCGACGCGGAAGAAACGCACGCCATACTCGGCGTAAAAAAGCCGTTGCACGTAATACCCGTAAAGCCCGGGCGAAACCTCGCCGTAATCTTGGAGGCCGCGGCGAGAACGCACCGCTTGAACGACCTCGGGTTCAGCGCGGTAGAGGAGTTAAACAGCAGGCTGCGCGGCAAAAAGAGCGGGTGGTAAAATATTCGCAGTCGGCAATCGAATAATGCGCAATAAAACAACGCGCGTCCTATAAAATACGGGCGCGCGTTGTTTATTTGCTGTGTATTATATAATTTAGTATAACGCGTTATTTGTCGGTTATTGCAAAGGTTTTCAATCCGCCTTTTTCGACGCGTGCGTCGAAATCGAGCCCGTAGTAAATTTCTCCGTCGAGCTGTACGGGCGCGGGCGTTTTTATTTTTACGCGTTCGCAAACGGTCTTACGCGAATACGGCTTGCCGACGTGCTTGCCCTTTACGAATTCGGGCATGACGAGCAGCGTGGGCTTGCCCTTGGGTTTTTCTATAATCATAAGTTCGAGCATGCCGTCGTCGGCGACAGATTGCGGCGACAGCTTTATGCCGCCGCCGATTTGCGTGCCGTTGCACACTCCAACCATAATGCAGTCGTAATCGGAGCGTTCGCCGTTCAGTTCGACGGTGACGCGGTACGGCTTGTAACGCAACAGACAGCGGAACAGCGACGCGGTATAGGTGAGTTTGTTTTTGCTCTCGGCGGTTTTCAAAAGCACCTCGACGTCCAAGCCCGTGCCCGCGACGTTTATACAGCGTCGGTCGGCAATGCGTATATAATCGAGGTCGCGCGGCACTCCGTCTATAATGCTCGCAATCGCCTTTATCGGGTCTAAGCTCGCCGCGCCCGTGCCGATAGCGAAATCGTTGCCGCGCCCCGCGGGAATGAGCCCGAGTCGCGATTTGTCGAAGTCTATTCCGTTGAGAACCTCGTGGAACGTGCCGTCGCCGCCCAATGCGACGACCGTCGAGCCTGTCGCGCTTAATTCGCGCGCCAGCGCCTCGGCGTGACCCTTGGCGTTTGTTACGTGCGCCGCATAGTCGACGGCGCGCTCGTCGAGATAAGCGGTTACGGCGGTTAAAGCCTTTGCGCCGTTGCCTTTGCCGCTTTTTTTGTTGGCTATAAGCTCTATCATTTTGCCCTCTGTCGGTTCTGCCGTCGTTTTATGAAATGTGCGTGCCGTACCGCTATTCGTCGCCCTCGGTTTTTTCGAGAGGCTGGATAAGCTCGGTGAGCTGCTCGTTGAGCTTGGAAATTTTTTGCTGCAAGCGAATGGCGCGCTTTAATACGTCCTCTTTCGATTTTGCGGCGGCCGCGGGCTTTTTGCCGCCGCGCGGTTCGGGCTGCTGCACCGCCGCCACCTCGTTGTTTTTGCGTGCGGGGCGGCGCAAATCTCGCGCCAGCTCGCGGCGCGTTCTCGGCGCGCCGTCGCGCGCGGGCGAAGGCGCAGTCGTGCGCTCGTACGATAAGCAGTTTAAAAACAGCTTGTACAGCGGCGTTACGTCGTCGGTCTTGAACGCCTTGTCCTCCGCGTCCTTAATCGCGCTCGGCGTGGAGCGGTAGAGCAGCAGCGAGAAACCTTTGAGCTTGCTGAACATAACCAAAAACAGCCGAAGCGTGAAATCGGACCCGCGGTCGAACGGGTGCATAATCAGCAGCTCGCGCATATAATGAGACAAATACCCCGCGAAATCCTCTTTGCTTATTGTGGGGGCTATTTCCGTGTCGTTCATTTTGGTTATTATGGATTTGAGCGAGCCGGCGATATATTTGGGGTCGGTGTGCGCGTTGCCGTCGGTCAAAAGCTCGGCGGCGCGCGGCTTGCCCGCGTCGGCGTTCAGGTCGCCGCAAACGGTTTTGTGCAGTAGCATTGCCGACGTATATGTGACGGGTGCGGGCATGCCGTTTTTGACGGCGATAAGCGCGCGGAAAAACGCGAGATAGTGAAAGCTGCGATTGTACGCCGCGGAGTTTTTATCGGCAGTGCGCGCATGCTTGATTTTTTGCGCTAAAAATTTATCGGGGTCGAGTCTGTCGAGCAGCATCATAAGCCCGTCCGCATCGGCGGACGGCGGCAACTTGTAACCGTCTGCCGACAGCGCAGACTTGACGGTACGCAAGATTTTGTTTGCCTCGTACAACTCCATACCGCTCATTATAGCACAATCGGACAAAAATTGCAATATTTTCCGCCGATTTCCGCGCGGCTTAAAAATTTTTATAATTAGTCGTCAAACTATTGAAAAAAATCTCAAAACGGAGTAAAATATATGAAGGACACTTTGAGCGCTTGGACGACGTACGGCATCGGCGGCGCGGCGCGGCGGTTGACTGTGGTTGACGAGCGCGCGCGGCTAATCGAGCTTGCACCCGACGCGCTCGTTTTGGGCGGCGGCTCGAACGTGCTCGTGTCGGACGACGGCTACGACGGCGACGTCGTTATCAATCGCTACGCCGAAGTAAATCGGCGCGGACACTCTGTGACGGTCGGCTCGGGCATGCGGTTGCCGCGGCTGTGCGGGTACTTGGCGGAAAACGGGCTTTCCGGCTTGGAGTTTGCCGTTGGCATACCCGCGTCGGTGGGCGGCGCCGTTAGAATGAACGCGGGCGCGTTCGGCGGGTGCATAGCCGACCGCTTGGTATGCGCCGAGGTGCTTACGGGCGGCGTAGTCAAATGCCTGTCAGCCGCGGAGCTCGGGCTTTCCTATCGGCACAGCGCGTTAAAGGACGGCGACGTCGTACTGACCGCCACGTTCGCGCTCGACTCGAACGCGCCCGCAGACGTAAAGGCGCGCGGCGCGGAATACGCAAGGCTGCGCAGGCAAAAGCAGCCGTCGGGCAGGAGCGCGGGCTCGGTATTCAAAAACCCGCAGGGCGCGGCGATTGCGCGTTTAATCGACGAAGCGGGCTTAAAGGGCTTGCGCCGCGGCGGCGCGGTTATATCGCCCGTGCACGCCAATTTCATAGTCAACGACGGCGGCGCGACGGCGCGCGACGTGCGCGCGCTCATCGATACGGTCAAGGCGGAGCTGGCGGCGCGATACGGCGTGACCGCGCAAGAGGAAATCATTTATATCGGAGAATTCGGGTAATGGCATTTTGGGGCGACTACCACACGCATACGACTTACAGTCACGGCAAGGGCAGCGTTTTGGACAACGCGCGCGTTGCGGCGCAAAAGGGGCTCGGGCAGATTGCCATTACCGACCACGGATTAAGCCACGTCATATTCGGAGTAAAGCGCAAGGAGCTGCCGCGGCTGCGGGCGGATTGCGAGGCGGCTACCGCGGAAACGGGCGTGCGCGTCTTGGTCGGCATGGAAAACAATTTCAACTCGTTCGACGGCACGCTGGACGTTACTACGGACGATTTGGACAAGCTCGACATAGTGCAGGGCGGGTATCATAAGGCGGGACGCGCGCCCACCGCCAAGCAGGAATTTTCATTCCAGATACGAAACATGCTGCGCAGCTTTTGCTCCAAGTCGCCGAGCAAGCTGATAGTCAAAAATACAGACGCGTACCTTAAATTGATTGACAATTACGAGCTCGATTTTGTGGGACACTTGAACCGCGACATTCGCGCCGACGCGCTGACCGTGGCGAGGTACGCGAAATCCAAGGGCACGTATATAGAGATAAACAGCAAGCGGCTCACGCTTACCGACGCGGAGCTTGAAAAGATGACGGAGGAGGGCGTGCTGTTCGTGTGCAATTCGGACGCGCACAGCCCCGACCGCGTGGGCGATATGTCGCTCGCCGCGTCGGTAATCGAGCGGCTGCACATACCGTTCGAGCAGATAGGGAATTGGGAGAAATACCCGAACTTCCGTTCGCAAAACTACAAGCGTGCGACGGCGGCGGCGAATGCCGAGGAGCAAGGCGGTGTCAAATCTTAACGCGCCCGACGTAAAGCGCGAAATTATCGCCAAACGCCCGAAGACCGAGTCCGAGCGCATCGCGCTGTTGTCGGGCTTTGTGCGGAGCTGTCTGTCGCTAGTGATGCGCGGCGGCGGCGCTTTGGAGCTGTGTTTGGATTGTCAGTCGGACAGCGTGCGCGATTATATTTCGTCGTGCATGATGGCGCAGTTCAAAGTAAAGCCGAACGTCGTCAAAAACTCGCTTATCTTTGCCGATTGCGAAAAGCTGTTGCGCGCGTTGCGCATTTTGGAGCAGGGCGAAGGCTTTGTGCTCGGCGCGATAGACGAGTCGTTTTATTCGCAAGCGCCAAGCTATATGCGTGGCGTGTTTCTGGGCTGCGGCAGCTTTTCCGCGCCGACGGCGGAGGACGCGCAGCTGCACAAGAGCGGCGGGTATCACTTGGATTTCTCGTTCACGGGCGAGGAGCTTGCGGACGCGGTCGTAAGAATGCTCGACGGCGTAAGCGTCGCCGCGCACAAGTCGATGCGCGCCGAAAAATACGTGGTTTACGTAAAGGACAGAAACGCGGTCGGCGATTGTCTCGCTTTAATCGGCGCGGAAAAAACGGTGCTCAAACTGCACGCGGCGGCCGTCGCGCTGTCGGTTAAAAGCGACGTGGCGCGCCGCCTCAACTGCGAAATAGCCAATATTGCGCGCACGGCGACGGCGGCTGTCGATTTGGTGGACGCTATCGAGTATATCGACGCCAAATCGGGCTTGGATGCGGAGCTGAGCGGCAAGCTCGCCGAGGCAGCCGAGGCGCGCCGCTCCGACCCCGCCGCGCCGCTGTCCGTAATCGCGGACAGGCTGGGTATTTCCAAATCGGGCTTAAAGCACAGATTCGACGCTATAATCGCCAAGGCGCGCGAGCTCGGTTGGACGGAAAGAGACGGCGAGCGCTGAGTCTTTTCGCGCACGCGCTTGACAACGTCGACGGCGCAGTGTATTATAGACGGACGCGTATTTTTTACGGACGGGGCGGGAGTTATTATGAAACCTTTTGCGCATTTACACGTACATACCGAATTTTCCATGCTTGACGGCGCAGTGCGCACGGACAAGGTTTTCGCGCTGTGCGACAGTTTGAATATCCCCGCAGTCGCCATGACCGACCACGGCAATATGTACGGCACAATCGAGTTCTTAAAGGCGGCTGTCAAATATACCGACAAGGACGCCGACTTTCTCAAATTTATGGCGGAACGCCGTCCGTTCAAGGTTAAGCCCATCGTCGGGTGCGAAGTGTACATGACCGAGAACATGCACGTCAAGGAAAAGGGCGCGAGCGGCGCGCCGCCCAAGCTTAATCACCTTGTGCTGCTCGCAAAAAACGAGGTCGGGTATCATAATCTGGTTAAGATAGTTTCTTCGGGATACACCGAGGGCATGTATTACAAGCCGCGCGTGGATTTCGACTTGATTGCGGAACACAGCGAAGGGCTGGTTTGCCTTTCCGCATGCGTTGCGGGCGTCATTCCTCAGGCGATATTGTGCAAGGATTTCGCCGCCGCCGACGCGTGGGTCAAAAAGTTCAAGGGGTTGTTCGGCGACGATTTTTACGTGGAAATACAGAACCACAATATCGAGGAGCAAAAGATAGTGCTCCCGCACCTCTTGCGGATTGCGCGCGAAAACGGGGTAAAGACGGTCGCCACCAACGACGCGCATTACCTCACAAAGGGTGACGCCAAAATGCAAAAGGTGCTTATGGCGATTTCCTTCCATTCCACGCTGTCGGGCGAGGACGACGGAAATATGTCGGACGGGCAAATGTCGGACGACAAGTATTTCCCGACGGACGAGTTCTATTTGAAGTCGTACGACGAAATGGCGGAGGCGCTGCCCAATCAGCAGGAATCGCTCGACGTGACGCTCGAAATCGCCGACAAGTGCGACCCGTACTTTATCAAGAAAGAGCCGTTGTTGCCGTCGTACACGCCGCCGGACGGCTTGACGACCGAGGAGTATTTGCGCAAGCTCACTTACGACGGGCTCAAAGTGCGCTACGGCGAGATAACCGACGAGGTGCGCGAGCGCGCCGAGTACGAGCTCGGCATTATAATAAGACTGCGGTTTGTCGATTACTTCCTCATAGTTTGGGATTTTATCAACTATGCGGAAAGTCAGGGCATACCCGTCGGCTTGGGTCGAGGCAGCGGCGCGGGCAGTATCGTTGCGTACGCAATCGGCATAACCAAAATCGACCCGCTCAAATACGCGCTTATATTCGAGCGGTTTCTCAATCCCGAGCGCGTCAGCAATCCCGATTTCGATATCGACTTTTGCGTAGACCGCCGCGGCGAGGTCATAGATTACGTTACGCGCAAGTACGGCGAGAAAAACGTTTCGCAGATAGCCACGTTCGGCACGATGGCGACCAAGGCGGCTATCAAGGACGTCGGGCGCGTGTTCGACCTGCCGTTTGCCGAGGCTAACAACATTACCAAAATGATTCCGCGCGGCTCGGAAAAGCTGCATATCGCGCAGCTTTTGGGCAGAGACCCCAAAATACCCGGCGTGCCCGAGCTTATGGAGCTTTACGAGCACGACCCGTCGGCGCGGCGCATTTTGGATATGGCGGAAAAGATAGAGGGCATGCCGCGGCAGATAGGCATGCATGCGGCGGGCGTTATCATTTGCCGCGACCCCATAGCCGACCACGTGCCGCTCGCAAAGACCAACGAAGACGTCGTCGTCACGCAGTACGACATGATTGTTGACGAGGAGCTGGGCTTGCTCAAAATGGACTTTTTGGGCTTGACTACGCTCACCGACATAAAAAAAGCGACCGACTATATCAAGCAGCAGCACGGCGTGGAAATAGATTTCGTAAAGCTCGGGTACGACGACCCGCAGGTGTACGAGCTAATCGGCAGCGGCAATACCGAGGCGGTGTTCCAGCTCGAATCGGGCGGTATGAAAGGGTTTATGCGCGAGCTGCAACCGTCGTGCCTTGAAGACGTAATAGCCGGTATATCGCTGTACCGTCCCGGACCTATGGACGCTATCCCCGATTTTATCAAGAACAAAAAAGCGCCCGACAAGATTCATTATTTGCACCCGCTCATGGAATCCATACTCAAAGTTACCTACGGTATCATCGTGTATCAAGAGCAGGTTATGGACGTGGTGCGCACGCTCGCGGGATACTCGATGGGCGGCGCGGACAACATTCGACGAATGATGAGCAAGAAAAAGCTCGAAGCGATGGAGGCGGAGCGCAAGGTCTTTATCGGCGGCGGTACGGACAAAAAGACGGGCAACAAAATTCCCGGCGCGGTCGCCAACGGCGTGCCCGCGGACGTAGCCAACGAAATTTACGATATGCTCATAAAGTTCGCCAGCTACGGCTTTAACAAGTCGCACGCGGCGGCGTACGCGCACGTCACTTACCAGACCGCATATTTAAAGCGATATTATCCCGTCGAATATTTCACGGCGGTTTTGAATAACCGTATAAACAAGCTCGACGAGCTTACGCACTATTTGTCGTACCTGAAAGAGGCAAAGATAAAGGTGTTGCCGCCCAATATCAACCGTTCGGGCGCGGAGTATTCGGTCGAGGACGGTTGCGTGCGTATAGGCATGGGCGCGATTAAGGGCGTGGGCGTGCCCATTATCAACAAGATAGTGGACGAGCGCAATCGCAACGGCGAGTACAAGGACTTCGTCGAGTTCGTGTCTAGAATGGAGGACGCGGAAACGGGCAAAAGCCTGATTAACCGCCGCATGGTGGAATCGCTGATATTCGCGGGCGCGTTCGACTGCTTCGGCAGAAAGCGCGCGGAGCTAATCGCGGCGTTCCCGTCGGTGCTCGACAGAGTGGCGAAAGACCGCGCGGCGAGAATGCGCGGGCAAATGTCGCTGTTCGATATCGCGCCCGAAATCAAGACCGAGTTCGTGTATCCCGAAATGGACGAGTATCCGCCCAACTACAAGTACCAAAAGGAAAAAGAGGTGGCGGGCGTGTATCTGTCGGGACACCCGCTGTCGGCGTTTATCGACAAGCTGAAACAGTATAAATACAATACGTCCATGCTCGTGCCCGAAAAAGAGGATTGCCCCGACCCCGATTCCAAAATCGCGCTCGGCGGTATGCTGACGACGACGGTCAACAAGATAACCAAGGCGGGCAAGCCGATGGGCACGGCGATATTGGAGGATTTGTACGGCTCGGTGGAGCTCGTCGCGTTTAACAAGACGTACGAAAAATTGCGCCCGCTGTGGGTAAAGGATACCGTCGTGGCGGTCGAGGGCACGGTCAAGTACGGCGACAACGGCGTGTCCATATTCGTGGACGATATTACGCCGTTTACCGACGCGGACGCGGAAGTGAAAAAGCTGTGCTGCTACTTTTCGCTCGCGGGCACAAGCACGCTCGACGAAGTGCGCGAGATAGTGTCGGCGTATTCGGGTAAAGATTTCGTGTACGTCAAAAACACCGACGACGGCAAGCTGTACAGGCTCAGCGACAAGTTCTCGGTGGAGACGCTGTCGGTGAGCGAGCTGTGCGCGCTGCTGGGTGAGGAGAACGTCAAGATAAATTAGTCGCGTGTCGGCGGCGGAATGCGAAAATATCGTGCGTAAAATGTGCGATAAATTTTGCGTAACCGCTTTATTTTCGGCGCGGCGTATGATATAATAGTACATGTAGAAATTTTGCTTGCCGATTATATTCGCGCAACGACGCGACGGCTTGCAATAGGCGTAAGGAGTTATCATGAAAAAAATAGCGGTTTTGACGAGCGGCGGCGACGCACCCGGCATGAATGCGGCTATACGCGCGGTGGTGCGCTACGGTATAGGCGTGGGCATGGAGGTCATGGGCGTCGAGCGCGGATTGCAAGGTCTTATCGACGACAGCTTTACGGAAATGAACATGCGCAGCGTGTCGGACATAATCCACCGCGGCGGCACGATTCTCAAAACGGCGCGCTGTCCCGAGTTCAAGACGCGCGAGGGTCAGCAAAAGGCGATTAAGAACCTGCGCGCGCGTGGCGTGGAGGGCTTAATCGTAATCGGCGGCGACGGCTCGTTTATGGGCGCGAAGGCGATGACCGACAACGGCTTCCCGTCGATAGGCATTCCCGGCACGATAGACAACGACCTCGCGTACACCGATTATACGCTCGGCTTCGATACGGCGTGCAACACCATACTCGACGCTATAAACAAAATTCGAGACACCATGAGCTCGCACGAGCGCGTGTCGATAATCGAGGTTATGGGCAGGAACTGCGGCGACCTCGCGCTTTATTGCGGACTGTGCGGCGGCGCGGAAGTTATAATCGTGCCCGAGCGCAAAATGACGATTGACGAGATTGTCAAAACGCTGGGCGGCGGAATGGAGCACGGCAAAACGAGCGGAATTATAGTGCTTGCCGAGGGCGCGGGTCACGCGGACGACTTAAAAGACGAATTGAGCAGGTATACCGATTTGTCTGTCAAAACGACGCGGCTCGGTCACATTCAGCGCGGCGGCAGCCCGTCATGCCGCGACAGATACTTGGGCACGTGCTTCGGCGTGCATGCCGTCAAGCTCTTAAAGCAGGGCATAGGCAACCGTATCGTCGGCATAAAAAATCATAAGTTCTACGACATGGACATTATAGAGGGCTGCGCAATGAAAAAGGATTTCGACAACGAGCTCTACGAAACGGCGATGATTGTGGGCAAGTAAAAATCAAGAATAATCACAAGAGTACCGACCTCGCACGCACGAGGTCGGTATTTTAAAAGGCATGGAAGATTTCTCGACTGCGCTCGAAATGACGCTCGTAGTGAGTTAATCGTAATGAATATAAGAACGCTCATGAGAACGTCCTTTTGTAATAGGTTTATATAGAAAGTATTAGGTGCGGAGACGCAAGCAAGACGGACAGCAATGCAGTTAAACAAAAAGAGCATTCGGTCGAATGCTCTTTGTTAAGTTTATTCAAAGTGTTATTTTGCGTGTATACGCGAGGAGTGATTTAAAGCATAGTCGCGGCGCGCATCGCCAAAGGCGATAATTATGCACATTGTCGTTACTGCTCGATACGCTACGCGCGCGACGGGCAACAGGCGAGTACAAGCAAAAGGAGCTGTCGCGCTAATGTGACAGCTCCTTGGTATTGTCTTAAAAAGTGATTTCGGTGTGGAGACGCAAGCAAGACGGACAGCAGGCGATGCGGCGCGACGGGAGTTTACAACCCCGTAAATGACCGAGCGCCGAGGAGCACGCAGTTCGTATCGCGACGCGTATCCGCACCGAAAATTAGGCGTGGCCTGCGCAGCCGAGCACATGCACCAGCTTATGCCTTACGCATTCGGTTACGAGCGTCCTGCCGTCGCCGAGGTATTGGCGCGGGTCGAAATGCGCGGGGTTTTCCGCAAGGTGCTTTCTGATAGCCGCGGTAAAGGCGAGGCGCAGGTCGGAGTCCACGTTGATTTTGCAGACCGCCATGGACGACGCTTTGCGCAGCATGTCCTCGGGAATGCCCTTCGCGCCGGGCATAGCGCCGCCGAAATCGTTGACCATTTTTACGTAGTCGGGGAGCACGGAGCTTGCGCCGTGGAGCACGATGGGGAACTTGGGCAAAAGCTTGGAAACCTGTTCGAGGATATCGAACCGCAGCTTTGCCTCGCCCTTGAACTTAAACGCGCCGTGGCTCGTGCCGATGGCGATGGCGAGCGAGTCAACTCCCGTTTTTTCCACGAACTCCGCCGCCTCTTCGGGGTCGGTGTAGAGCGCGTCGGACTCGGATACTTTAACGTTGTCCTCGACGCCCGCGAGCCTGCCGAGCTCCGCCTCGACGACCGCGCCGTGGTCGTGCGCGTACTTGACGACCTGCGACGTGATTTTAATGTTTTCCGCGAGCGGGTGTGCGGACGCGTCAATCATGACGGACGTGAACCCGTCCTTAATGGCGTCTACGCACAGGTCGTACGAATCGCCGTGGTCGAGGTGAAGGCAGATAGGCAGCCCCGAATCCTCTACCGCGGCTTTGACCATACCGATAAGGTACTTGGGATTGGCGTACTTGCGCGCGCTGGACGAAACCTGCAAAATCAAAGGCGCTTTTTCGATTTTGCCCGCTTCGACTATGCCTTGGATAGTTTCCATGTTGTTGATGTTGAACGCACCGATGGCGTAGCCGCCGTCGTACGCTTTGGCGAACATATCCTTGGTTGTTACTAACGGCATAATGTTTTACCTCCAAAAACATTTGATTATACCACATATTGCGGATTTTCTCCGCCGTGATTACAACTTGTATTATATCACATTAGCGTACGTTTGACTAGTATTTTGCGTGTAATTTTTTACTTAAAAATATACGTATAATTTCGGCGCGCGGGCGAGCGGCGTCGCCGCGCTCGCGAATGTGCCGCGAGTGGCGTAAAGTGTTTGACTTTTTTTAATAAAAGAATTATAATTGCGGTAAGCAAGCGCTAACGCCTTTGACGGAAGCTTCGCGCCACGGTTTGCGCGCGTCCGTTCCGCGTGCCTTGCATATGGAGGCAATAATGAAAGACGAAAGAATCGTAAAGCTCGCTCAAAACCTCGTCAACTACTCGGTCGGCGCGAAAAAGGGCGACAAAGTGCTCGTCGAAGCGTTCGACGTGCCATACCCGCTCGTTACTGAAATCGTAAAAGCGATTTACGCGGCGGGCGCGCAAGCGTTTGTCACCAATATCGACACGCGCGTGCGTTCCGAGCTTTTAAAGGGCGCGAGCGACGCGCAGCTCACGCTGTGGAGCAAGCTCGACGCGGCGGTCATGAATGAAATGGATTGCTATATCGGCGTACGCGGCGGGCTCAACGCGTACGAAAACTCGATTGTGCCGAGCGAGCGTATGGACAAATATATGAGCATATACTCGCATCCCGTTCATCACGAAATTCGCGTCAAAAAGACGCGTTGGGTAGTGTTGCGCTATCCGTCGCCGTCCATGGCTCAGCTCGCGGGCATGTCCACAGAACAGTTCGAGGACCATTATTTCAATGTGTGCAACCTCGACTATTCCAAAATGGACAAAGCCATGAACGCGCTCAAAGCGCTTATGGAAAAGACCGATAAAGTGCGTATCGTAGCCAAAGACACAGACATATCGTTCTCCATTAAGGGTATACCCGCCGTCAAGTGCGCGGGGCATATGAACATACCCGACGGAGAGGTGTACACCGCGCCCGTAAAAGACTCTATCAACGGCGTTATCACGTACAATACGCCGTCTGTGTACAACGGTACTAAATTCGATTGGGTAAAGCTCACGTTCGAGAACGGACGCATCGTCAAGTCCGACAGCTCCAACAGCGAGAAATCCACCGATATTTTCAATACGGACGAGGGCGCTAAATCGGTCGGCGAGTTTGCAATCGGCGTTAACCCGTATATCAACGACGCAATCGGCGACATACTGTTCGACGAGAAGATTGCGGGGTCGATACATTTCACGCCGGGCTGCTGCTACGACGACGCGTACAACGGCAATATCTCCGCCATACATTGGGATTTGGTGTTGCGCCAGACTCCCGAAGCGGGCGGCGGCAAGATTTGGTTCGACGACGTGCTCGTTCGCGACAACGGCAAATTTGTGCTAAAAGAGCTGTTGTGCCTCAATCCCGAAAACCTCAAATAGACCGCGCGTATGTTCGAGCTTAAATACAAAATAACCGACGCGGACGTAAAAGCGGTAAACGCGAAATCGGCGTTGCGCTATTTCGTTTCGTACCTGGTCGTCGCGCTTGCGGGCGTGGCGATAGGCGTCACGGCGATAGTGCTGCGGCATAGCACGGCGCTGTTCGTAATGGGCATACTGCTTACCGTCATGGGCGCGTTTTTGCTCGTGTGCTCGGTGCTGCTCATGCTGTCGCCCAAAAACTTTGCGGCGAGCGCGCTCGTCACGGGCGATGATAAGGAGCGGTGCGTGCGCATCGACGCCGACGGCATAACCGTTACCTCGGACGCGCAAAACAGCGATATCGTGTTCGAGTATAGCGAGATAACCAAGGCGCGCATGAGCGGCGGCGCAATCGTCGCGCATATCGGCAGGGACCGAATTCTTATAATCAAGGACGCGATAACGAGCGGCGGCACGCTCGCCGAGTTGTTCGCGTTTCTGTGCGACAAAGTCTCGGCAAAGCGCAAGCGCGAAACGGCGCAGCCCGCCGCCGACGCGGCGCAAGCCCGAGAGACGAGCGCCGAAACCGCGAGCGAAAAAGACGAGGATACCGCCCAAGCCGAAAAGGCGGACGGCGAGTAAGCGTGCGGAGTAAAAGGCACGTTAAAAAAGTTGACTAACCGCCGCAAAGGTGGTAAAATAAAATAAACAAATTAAATTTGGAGGCTTAAAAATGGCAAACGTAAAAGTTGCAATCAACGGATTCGGACGTATTGGTCGTCTCGCTTTCAGACAGATGTTCGGAGCAAAGGGTTATGAAATCGTCGCTATCAACGATTTGACCAGCCCTGCAATGCTTGCGAACCTGCTTAAATACGACACCGCTCAGGGCGGGTATTGCGGCAAAATCGGCGAGGGCGCACATACGGTTTCTTCCAAAGAGCCCGTTTTCGAGGCGGACGGCAAGACCGTTAAAACGCCCGGTTCGATTACCGTAGACGGCAAGGAAATTACGATATATGCGATGCCCAAGGCGCAGGATTTGCCTTGGGGCAAAATCGGCGTAGACGTAGTGCTCGAATGCACGGGCTTCTACTGCTCGAAGGAAAAATCGATGGCGCACGTGACCGCCGGCGCGAAAAAGGTCGTTATCTCCGCTCCCGCGGGCAACGACCTCAAAACGGTTGTTTTCGGCGTTAACGAAAAGACGCTCGACAAGAACGACCAGGTTATTTCGGCGGCGTCGTGCACGACCAACTGCCTCGCGCCCATGGCGAAAGCGCTCAACGATTACGCGCCTATTCAGTCGGGTATCATGAGCACCATTCACGCGTACACGGGCGACCAAATGATTCTCGACGGACCGCACCGCAAGGGCGACATGCGCCGTGCGCGCGCGGGCGCTGCCAATATCGTTCCCAACTCGACGGGCGCGGCAAAGGCTATCGGGCTCGTCATTCCCGAGCTCAACGGCAAGCTCATCGGCTCGGCGCAGCGCGTTCCCGTTCCCACCGGCTCGACCACCATTCTCACGGCTGTCGTTAAGGGCAAGGACGTGACCAAGGACGGCATTAACGCCGCCATGAAGAAGGCGGCGTCCGAATCGTACGGCTACAACGAGGACCCCATCGTTTCGTCCGACGTTATCGGCATGCGCTACGGCTCGCTGTTCGACGCGACGCAAACCATGGTCAGCAAGATTGCCGACGACCTCTACGAGGTTCAGGTCGTCGCGTGGTACGACAATGAAAATTCGTACACCAGCCAGATGGTCAGAACGATTAAATACTTCGCCGAGCTGTAATTCGGCATTACCGAGACAATAATAAACCGCTCCCGCATATCTTGCGAGGGCGGTTTTGTTTTGAGCGTTGCGGCGCGTCAAAGCGCGACAAGCCAAATAACTACGGCGGCGGCGGATACGGCGAGCGCGCATATACAAATGAAAAGCGCAATGCGGCAAAGCCTGCTCTTGCGGAACAAGATATTAAGCCCCGCGCCGAGCGACGCCGCGACAGCGCCGACGATAGCCGTCGGCACGGCGACGAGCGTGAACTGCGGCACGCCTAGCGCCGCGCAGCACATAATTAAGCCGATTACGGCGACCGTCGCGCACAGCGCGGAAAACACTATCGAAAGCACGGGAATAATTTTACTCACGCGTACAGTTTAGCAAAACAGCCGAATAAACGCAAGCGTTCGGCGCGCCGCGCGGATTTGCCGATAAATTCGACACGAATAAATATTAAATGCGTATATAGTATTGATTTTTCGCGTGCCGTTTGCTATTATATGCGTATGAAAAAATTTATTTATATAATATGCGCAATACTTTGCGCGGGGATGACGGGCTTGGTTTTCGCGTGCAACGGCGACGGCGTCGAGGCTCACACGCACGTTTTTGCTACGGAATGGTCGCGCGACGACGGATATCATTGGCATAGAGCCGTGTGCGAGCATACCGATATTGTTCGCTATTTGGAAAAGCATACGGTCGGCGGCGACGGGCGTTGTACGGTGTGCGGTTACTTCGCGACAGCCGAGGGCGACGGCGTGCTGATTACGTTCGACGCGGACGGCGGCAGGTTCGCGACGGGTCAGAGCGTAGTCGCCGTGCGCGCCGACGAAAATGGTGCGGTCAAGATAACGGCGCAGCCCGTTAAGAGCGGGTACGCGTTTGACGGCTGGTACAGCGACGGCGAGCGGTTCGACGCGACCTTGTCGTATTCAACCGAAAAGACGTTTACCGCGCGCTACGTATCGGGCGATACGGACGACGTGTACGACGCGCTGTTTGCCGAAAGCTCGCTCGTATCGGTCAAGATAGATATGTCGGACGGCGAGTGGAAAAAGCTGAGCGACGACGTAGACAAATTCAGAAAGTCGCCGATTTATCGGTTTGCCGATTCGGTGACAATCACCGTGAGCGCGGACGGCGACAAGCGCGAATACTACTACGACGAGGTGGGCGTGAGGTTGAAGGGCAACACTTCGCGCCGCAAGTTTTACGGCGACGACGGGTTTTACGCGTCGGCGCATTTCAAGCTGTCGTTCAAGCAGACCTTCGACGACGAGGACGAGTACGCGCCCGAGGAGCGCAAGGTTTGGACCGACGACGCGGCGCGTGCCGCGCGCAAGGACAGAAAATTCGCCGACATGGAGAAAATCGACGTCAAGTGGAATTCCACCGCGGACGATACATACGTGAAGGAGCTGTACGCGTTAAAGCTGTTCCGCGAAAACGGCGTCGTCGCGCAAAACGCGACGCTGTGCGCGCTGAGCGCCAAAAACAAAGACAGGGAATTTTTGAATTTGGGCATATATAAGCTGTATGAGCCGATTGACGAGTTGTTTTTGTCGCGCCGCTTCCCCGAGGACGACGGCGGGGATTTGTATAAGTGCACGTGGGGCTCGGGCGTCGGTTCGGATTTTACGAGCGCGATAGGCACGGTCGGCGTGGAAAACGAGCTTAAAAACGAGTTTTACACCTACGACAAAAAGACCAATAAAAAGAAGGGCGAGGACGGCAAGCGCGATTTCAAGAGCATGATTAACTTTATCGACGGCGTCAACGCGCCCGAGGATAATTTCGCGGCGTTGTTGGATTTGGACAATTTCGCCAAGTTCGAGGCGGTTAACTACCTGCTCGGCAACCCCGACTGCATCAGGAACAACCGTAATAATTTTTACACGTATTTCCGCCCGAGCGACGGCAAGGCGATATTCATTCCGTACGATTACGACCGCTGTCTCGGCATTACCTCGTGGAACCCGACGGGCAGCGCGTGCATGTATTTGACGCCGTACGACGGAACTACGGCGGTCGGCGAGACGCAGAGCAATCCCGTGTATAACCGACTTATTTGCGCGGGCGCGCCGAGCGGCGAGGACTCCGTGCTCATAAAGTACAGAACGGAGCTAATTGCGCTCGCTGCGGACGATATGCTCGGCGACGCCGCTTTTCAGGCGTACAAAACCGCGTTCAAGTCGAAATACTCGGGTATCGCGCAGAGCGCAAGGCCGGACAATAACATGAAATTCGACGCTGGCGGCGGCAACGTGACCTATGCGGATTATATGCGCACAAAGCTCGAAACGATGAACGCGAATATAGATAACTATTAAGCGCGGCGCGGGCGATTGAGTGAATTTAGCGGCTAAATAAGTTGACAAAGCGCGTGGAATGAGAGTATAATCGTAGTGTATCGAGTTAGGCAAGAGGATTGACTTATGGAATGCCCGCGCTGCGGTTATGACATGCAAAATAAAAGTAAATGCTTGCGTTGCGGTTACGAGGTGAAAACTCTCGCCACCGTGGACGTTGCCGACGAAAAAAAATCGAACGGTAAATCGGACGAGGAAAAAATAGAAACAAAGATTATCGACCCGTGCAACGTGTATCTCACGCACCCGTACGGAGTGGACGAGGAGTTCGACGTTAGCTTCGGCGGCGGCGGATTCGGCTCGATTTTCGATATGCTGTTCGGCGACCCGATAAGCGATTTGCTCGGCGGAATTTTCGGCGTGGATATGGGCGGACCGCGGCAAAGCTCGCGCCGCGCGCCGCATGAGGAGCAGCCCAAGAAAAAGCGCAAGCAAGGTCCCGTCGTGGACGTTTCCGCCGACGAAGTGGAGGTGCTCGACGAGAACGACAACCCCGTCGAAAACGCGCGCAAGGCGAACGCCGCATCGCATTCGCAAGGCGACGACGGCAAAAAGACTAAAAACCCGTTCAGGCGCAATAATAAGAGAAAATAAGAACCGCATTATATTTGCGGTTCTTTTTAACGTCGGATTATTTTAATGGGTTTTGCGATATGCGAGTATCGAGAATGCAATCCACATTGCGATAAACGCGGCGGACTGTCCCAAAAATACATACGCCGTTATTATCAGCTTGTCGTAGTTGTTTTTTTCCGCTTTTTCGGCGTCGGCGGCATGGAGGTATACTTTGCCGTCGAGCTCCAACTGCGAAATTACGCGCCTGCCGCGTGAATCGACGTAGCCGACGTACAGCGTAATCTCGTCGCCCTCGTTAATATCGGTAATAATAGATTTGTCCAAGGCATCGTATATAATGTTGTTTATATGGTATTCGTTGTCGTCGTTGTCGAGCTTGACGGAAAAGCCCTCGTTTTGCGTCTCGAAGCCGACGACGGTGTTATGAACTATGTAATTGTCGAACTTTTCATAATCGGCAGAACCGAACGTCAGTCCGAATAGTGCGAGCATCATCAGCCCGATTGCAAACGTCGTCCACGCCGCGACCTTTGCGAGCGTACGCCTTTTGTAATTCGCAAAAATCTTGTTGTCCTTCATATTCTTTACAAAATAATCGTGCGCTACGTTTTTTACGCCGTTTTCGTTCATTCGAGAAATCAAGCCGCCGAAGCCGACGTAAATCGATTCCTGAGAAAACAGCTTTACGCCGTTTTCGTCGTACGCCTTAAAATCGCCGCTGAAATTGTAGTATGCGATATCTTTGTAATAAAATGTTCGCGGCTTTGAAAATAAAAGATAATTCGTCACTTTCTCGTCGTCGTAAACCGTATAGCGAAAGCGCGCGTACAAAAGACCGAACAAGCCCATTATCGTAAACAGAGCGAAAATCGATAGCGCTATCGCCACCGTCGAAAACGGCTCGCCGCTTATTGTCATACTTACGGCGGCTATTATAGATATTACGTAGAAAAATATCGACACGACTGCAAAAAACCACAGGGCCGATTTCGGCGCAATTATGCGGTTCTCGGCGTCGGGCGCGCGCTTTTTTTCGGCGCGCAGGCGCAACATATATATCAATAAAAATACGGCCGGTATGACCGTATCTATTGCTACTGTCGTAATTACGGTTTCCATATTGGTATTGTAACAAATACCAACGGAAATTGCAATATGTTTTGTAATTTATATGGGCGGGCGAGTGCGCGCGCCGCATGGCGAAACGGCGGCTGTCTGTCAATCGGTTATATTTTCGGACGCGAATAACGGTGAATCGAAAAAATCCGCCAAAGTGATTTTCAGTCCGTCGCAAACCCCGTAAATAGTCGAAAGCTTAACGGTTGAGCTTCTCGTCATTGTAACAATGGTAGGACGAGGCACACCGCTCAAATTTGCCAAAGCATTTACGGTGATTTGTCGTTCTTTGACCAACTCGATAATTCTTGCATAAACCGCGTCTACTAATCTCATATAATTCACCGTGTCGGCATTTGGTGCGCCAACATGCTTAGTATATGAAATCGGCAAAAATAATGTCGTTGGTGCGCCAACATGCTTAGTATATGAAATCGGCAAAAATAATGTCGTTGGTGCGCCAACAGTTGGTTGACCAACGGTAGAAAACGTGATATAATATTTACATTATCACGGCGCGCCGTTATAAGAGCCTTATTCTGTTTATGTGAGCAACTCAAACAAAACAAGTATGCTGCGAGCTAACGAATAGCTGTTTGAGTTTCAGCCACAGCTTGATTATTTTTCGGTGCAGACCTGATATAGTAACGCAACGAGCCTCGTTGCGTTATTTTAATTAATTAATTAAACCACTGGCTATGCCAGTGGGCACCATAGAGCTTTAGCTATGGGGATAGACAAA